>JAYQUJ010000007.1:0-117057 GCA_038147895.1 Pseudomonas sp. | reverse complement strand
TAGCCGTCGATGGCTACCTCTATAATGCGCAGTTTTCGACCAGCCGCGGCCGACCGAGCAGACCATGAAAGACACTATTCGCCACCTGATCCAGCAAGCCCTGACCCGCCTCACCGCCGACGGTGTGCTGCCCGAGGGCCTGACGCCGACCATTCAAGTGGAGAACACCAAGGACAAGAGCAACGGCGACTTCGCCAGCAACATCGCCATGATGCTGGCCAAGCCGGCCGCCATGAAGCCGCGCGACCTGGCCGAAAAGCTGGTCGCCGCGCTGCCGAGCGATGCTGGCATCAGCAAGGTGGAAATCGCCGGCCCTGGCTTTCTCAACTTCTTCCAGAACAGCGACGCCCTGGCCCAGCGCCTGGAAGCGGCCCTGGCCGACGCCAAGCTCGGCGTCAGCAAGAACGGCGCGGCGCAGCGCGTGGTGGTCGACCTCTCCGCGCCCAACCTGGCCAAGGAGATGCACGTCGGTCACCTGCGCTCGACCATCATCGGTGACGGCGTGGCCCGTGTGCTGGAATTCCTCGGCGACGAGGTAATCCGCCAGAACCACGTGGGCGACTGGGGCACTCAGTTCGGCATGCTGCTGGCCTACATGCAGGAAAATCCGGCCGCCGCCGAGAGTGAACTGGCCGACCTCGAAGGTTTCTACCGCGCCGCCAAGAAACGCTTCGACGACAGCGCCGAATTCGCCGAGCGCGCCCGCCAGCTGGTGGTCGAGCTGCAGGCCGGCGATGCCGAGTGCATGCGCCTGTGGCACCGCTTCAATGACATCTCGCTGAGCCATTGCCAGGCCCTCTACGACCGTCTCGGGGTCAAGCTGTCGATGGCCGACGTCAAGGGCGAGAGCGCCTACAACGACGACCTGGCCAACGTCATCGCCGACCTCGCGGCCAAGGGCCTGCTGACCGAGGACAACGGCGCCCAGTGCGTGTTCATGGACGAGTTCAAGAACGCCGAGGGCAACCCGCTGCCGCTGATCGTGCAGAAGGCAGGCGGCGGCTATCTCTACGCCACCACTGACCTGGCCGCCACCCGCTACCGCGCCAACGTGCTGAAGGCCGACCGCGCCCTGTACTTCGTCGACCAGCGCCAGGCCCTGCACTTCCAGATGGTCTTCGCCTGCGCGCGCCTGGCCGGCTTCGTGCCGGCCAGCATGGAGCTGGAGCACATGGGCTTCGGCACCATGAACGGCCCGGACGGCAAGCCGTTCAAGACCCGCGACGGCGGCACCGTAAAGCTGGTCGAACTGCTCGACGAGGCCGAGCAGCGCGCCTACGCCCTGGTCAAGGAGAAGAATCCGGAGCTGGGTGAAGACGAGCTGCGCCAGATCGCCCGCGTGGTTGGCATCGCCTCGGTGAAATACGCCGACCTGTCCAAACACCGCACCAGCGACTACCGCTTCAACTTCGAGCTGATGCTGAGTTTCGAGGGCAACACCGCACCTTACCTGCTGTACGCCTACACCCGTGTCGCCAGCGTGTTCCGCAAGCTGGGCAAGGACGTCAGCCAGATCGGCGGACAGATCCGCATCGAAGCGCCGCAGGAGCAGGCCCTGGCCGGCAAGCTGGCGCAGTTCGCCGACACACTGGCCAACGTCGCCAGCAAGGGCGAACCACACCAGCTGTGCGCCTACCTGTACGACCTGGCCGGGCTGTTCTCCAGCTTCTACGAGAACTGCCCAATCCTCGCCGCCGAGGACGAAGCCACCCAGCAGAGCCGCCTGCGCCTGGCTGCCCTTACTGGCCGCACCCTCAAACAGGGCCTGGAACTGCTCGGCCTGCCGACCCTGGAGCGCATGTAAGTGGCGGCGAAGAAGAAGGCGGCTCCCAAGCGCGGCGCCAGCCGTTACCAGCCCCCCGCGAAGAAACCCGTGCCCGGCTGGGTGTGGCTGGCGTGCGGCCTGGTCATCGGTGGTTTCTTCATGTTCCTGTTCAGCCTGGAACCGGGCCGCGACGAGGTGAAGCGCGCCAAGCCCGAACAGGCCAAGAAGACCGTACAACAAAAGCCGCAGGCCCAGCCCGAGGCGAACAAGCCCAAGTACGACTTCTACACCCTGCTGCCGGAGTCCGAGGTCATCGTGCCGCCGGAGGCGATACCCGATACGCCCAAACCGCCTGCGCAGAAGCCGGTAACGCCCGAGGAGGCGGCGAAGATCGACGCTGCCCGCGCCCAGGCCGCGCTCAATGGCGAAACGCCGCCGCCTCCGCCCGTGGTAGCCCAGGCGCCGCTGGCCACCCAGTACTTCCTCCAGGCCGGTTCTTTTCGCAAGCGCGAGGACGCCGACAAGGTACGCGCGCAGATCCTCCTGCTCGGCCAGAACGTGCAAGTGGAGTCCGGCAAGGTGCGTGAGGAAACCTGGCACCGCGTGCTGGTCGGCCCCTTCGCCAGCCGCGAGCAGCTTGGCGGTGCGCAGAAACAGCTCGCCGGCAGCGGCTTCAGCAACCTGCTGTTACAGCAACGCCAGGTCCGTTGATCCGCGATCTGCCCTTGCCCGGTTGAAAAGCCGGGCAGGCTCCCCCATCTGATTCTCCATTCGGGCACTTCGCCCCGCTGCGTGGAGATTCACCTTTGACCACCATCGTTTCAGTCCGCCGCAACGGCAAAGTCGTCATGGGCGGCGACGGCCAGGTTTCCCTCGGCAACACCGTGATGAAAGGCAACGCCAAGAAAGTCCGGCGCCTGTACCACGGCCAGGTGCTGGCCGGCTTCGCTGGCGCCACCGCCGACGCCTTCACCCTGTTCGAACGCTTCGAAGGCCAGCTGGAAAAACACCAGGGCCACCTGATCCGCGCCGCCGTCGAGCTGGCCAAGGACTGGCGCACCGACCGCTCCCTGAGCCGCCTGGAAGCCATGCTGGCGGTCGCCAACAAGGACGCCTCGCTGATCATCACCGGCAACGGCGACGTGGTCGAACCCGAGCATGGCCTGATCGCCATGGGCTCCGGCGGCGGCTTCGCCCAGGCCGCCGCCCTGGCCCTGCTGCAGAAGACCGAACTGTCCGCCCGTGAAATCACCGAAAGCGCATTGAACATTGCCGGCTCCATCTGTGTCTTCACTAACCAGAACCTGACTATCGAGGAAGAAGACTGCGCTGAATAAGCGCGGTTTCCGTTGGAGTATCGCTGCATGTCCATGACACCCCGCGAGATCGTTTCCGAACTCAATCGCCACATCATCGGCCAGGACGACGCCAAGCGCGCCGTGGCCATCGCCCTGCGCAACCGCTGGCGGCGCATGCAGCTGCCGGCTGAACTGCGCCAGGAAGTCACACCGAAGAACATCCTGATGATCGGTCCCACCGGCGTCGGCAAGACCGAGATCGCCCGTCGCCTGGCCAAGCTGGCCAACGCGCCGTTCCTGAAAGTCGAAGCGACCAAGTTCACCGAGGTCGGCTACGTCGGCCGCGATGTCGAGTCGATCATTCGTGACCTGGCCGACGCCGCACTCAAGCTGCTGCGCGAGCAGGAAGTGCAGAAGATGCAGCACCGCGCCGAGGACGCCGCCGAGGAGCGCATCCTCGACGCCCTGCTGCCGCCGGCGCGTGCTGGCTTCAATGAAGACCCGGCGCCGAGCCAGGACTCCAACACCCGCCAACTGTTCCGCAAGCGCCTGCGCGAGGGCCAGCTGGACGACAAGGAAATCGACATCGAGGTTTCCGACACGCCGGTCGGCGTGGAAATCATGTCGCCGCCCGGCATGGAGGAGATGACCAACCAGCTGCAGAGCCTGTTCTCCGGTCTCAACAAGGGTAAGAAGAAGTCACGCAAGCTCAAGGTCAAGGACGCCCTCAAGCTGATCCGCGACGAAGAGGCCGCGCGCCTGGTCAACGAGGAAGAACTCAAGACCCGCGCCCTGGAAGCGGTCGAGCAGCACGGCATCGTCTTCATCGACGAAATCGACAAGGTCGCCAAACGCGGCAATGTCGGCGGCGCCGACGTGTCCCGCGAGGGCGTGCAGCGCGACCTGCTGCCGCTGATCGAAGGCTGCACGGTCAACACCAAGCTGGGCATGGTCAAGACCGATCACATCCTGTTCATCGCCTCCGGCGCCTTCCACCTGAGCAAGCCCAGCGACCTGGTGCCGGAGCTGCAGGGCCGCCTGCCGATCCGAGTCGAGCTCAAGGCCCTGTCGCCCGAGGACTTCGAACGCATCCTCACCGAGCCGCACGCGGCGCTGACCGAGCAGTACACCGAGCTGCTGAAGACCGAAGGGCTGAACATCGAGTTCGCCCAGGACGGCATCCAGCGCATTGCCGAGATCGCCTGGCAGGTTAACGAGAAGACCGAGAACATCGGCGCCCGTCGCCTGCACACCCTGCTCGAACGCCTGCTGGAAGAAGTCTCCTTCAGCGCCGGCGACCTGGCCGGGCAGCAGAACGGTGAAGCCATCCGCATCGACGCCGCCTACGTCAACGGCCACCTCGGCGAGTTGGCCAAGGACGAAGACCTGTCGCGCTACATCCTGTAACCACGCCCAGGCCGTAGCCGGATGCATCCGGACTGCGGCCTCTGGAATCGAACATGCCCACACCCAGCGCGATCAAACTGCACAAGCTGTCGAAGACCCTGGAGCTGCGTTACGGCGAGCAGAGCTACAGCCTGAGCGCCGAGTTCCTGCGGGTGCATTCCCCCTCGGCCGAGGTGCAGGGCCATGGCAAACCGATACTGCAGACCGGCAAGCTCAAGGTCGGCCTGGAACGTATCGAGCCCGCCGGCAACTATGCACTGAAACTGTGCTTCGACGATGGCCACGACAGCGGCCTGTTCACCTGGGATTACCTGTATCAGCTCGCCACCCGCCAGGAGCAGCTGTGGGCGGACTACCTGGCCGAACTGGCCGCTGCCGGAAAATCCCGCGACCCCGACGAGTCCGTCGTGCGCCTGATGCTTTGACCCCTCCCCCTCAGGCCAGCGGCAAACGCTCTGGCCTGCACCTCGCGCAATAATCCCTTCATACCTAGAGCGCATTTTCTAATCGCGCCCGGCATACTCGCGCCCGCTTACCGCCCTCGCCGGCAAGCTTGCGCAAAAATGGAAACTCGGGTAACCAAGGAACTGGCAGGTTCCATGCATTTGGCAACGCCAGATGCGAAGAAAGCGCGGAACGATTCCGCACCCGGCAACCCGAGCAGTACCAGCCCCTTCGCCCTGTGTCCGCGTTGCACAGCTGCAGTTGGTATTCGTCTCTGGACAATGGAGTGTTGTAGATGACCCAGAAGAACAATGAAGACCTGCACCGCCAAGCCTCGGAAAACACCTTGGGGTTGAACCCGGTGATCGGCTTGCGTGGCAAGGATCTACTCACCTCGGCGCGCATGGTGCTGGCCCAGGCCATCAAGCAGCCGTTGCACAGCGCCAAGCATGTCACCCACTTTGCCTACGAACTCAAGCGCGTGATGCTCGGCCAGTCCGAACTGACCCCGGATGAAGCAGACCGCCGCTTCGCCGACCCGGCCTGGTCGCACAACCCACTGTATCGCCGCTACCTGCAGACCTACCTGGCCTGGCGCAAGGAGCTGCATGACTGGATCGAGGACAGCAACCTCACCGACCAGGACACCAGCCGCGGCCACTTCGTCATCAACCTGATGACCGAGGCCATGGCGCCGACCAACAGCATGGCCAACCCGGCCGCCGTGAAACGCTTCTTCGAGACCGGCGGCAAGAGCTTGCTCGACGGTCTCTCCCACCTGGCCAAGGACATCATCAACAACGGTGGCATGCCCAGCCAGGTCAACATGGATGCCTTCGAGGTCGGCAAGAACCTCGCCACCAGCGAAGGCGCCGTGGTGTTCCGCAACGATCTGCTGGAGCTGATCCAGTACAAGCCGACCACCGAGCAGGTGCACGAGCGCCCGCTGCTGGTGGTACCACCGCAGATCAACAAGTTCTACGTCTTCGACCTGTCGCCGGAAAAAAGCGTGGCGCGCTTCCTCATGCGCAGCCATGTACAGACCTTCGTGGTCAGCTGGCGCAACCCGACCAAGGCCCAGCGCGAATGGGGGCTGTCGACCTACATCGAGGCGCTGAAGGACACCATCGACGTGGTCTGCGCCATCACCGGCAGCCCCGACGTCAACATGCTCGGCGCCTGCTCCGGCGGCATCACCACCGCTTCGCTGCTCGGCCACTACGCCGCCATCGGCGAGAAGAAGGTCAACGCCCTGACCCTGCTGGTGAGCGTGCTGGACACCAAGCTGGATACCCAGGTCGCCCTGTTTGCCGACGAGAAGACCCTTGAGGCGGCCAAGCGTCGCTCCTACCAGACTGGGGTTCTGGAAGGCAAAGACATGGCCAAGGTATTCGCCTGGATGCGCCCCAACGACCTGATCTGGAACTACTGGGTCAACAACTACCTGCTGGGCAACGAGCCGCCGGTGTTCGACATCCTCTACTGGAACAACGACACCACCCGCCTGCCGGCCGCCCTGCACGGCGACCTGATCGAGCTGTTCAAGACCAACCCGCTGACCCGGCCGAACGCATTGGAAGTCTGCGGCACGCCGATCGACCTCAAGCAGGTCACCAGCGACATCTATTGCGTGGCCGGCACCACCGACCACATCACGCCATGGGAAGCCTGCTACAAGTCATCCCTGCTGTTCGGCGGCAAGGTCGAGTTCGTGCTGTCCAACAGCGGCCATATCCAGAGCATCCTCAACCCGCCAGGCAACCCCAAGGCGCGCTTCAATACCAACAGCGAGCCAGCCGCCAATGCCCGCGAGTGGCAGGAGAACGCCACCAAGCACGCCGACTCCTGGTGGCTGCACTGGCAGCTGTGGCTGACCGAGCGCTCCGGCAAACTGAAGAAGGCGCCCACCAGCCTGGGCCACAAAAAATACCCGGAAGGCGAAGCCGCCCCGGGCACCTATGTGCACGAACGCTGATAGGCTCTCTCACAACAACAGCAACACTGCACCTTGCGCAGTACTGCCCCGCGGCACCCGGATGTGCCGCACACGCCCTGGCACTCATATGTTCAGGGCGTGCCCGCCACAGCGGGAGATTGGTGTGCGGCCGCGGACAGGCCGCCCCCACGGATCCATGTATAGGGCCTAGCGCATGTCGCAACCATTTGCATTCCGAAGCATCGAGCTGGATGGCCAGATCATCCGCACCGCGGTTCGCCCGGGTAACAGCAGCCTGCCTCCGCTGCTGATCTTCAACGGCATCGGCGCCAACCTGGAGCTGGTGATGCCCTTCGTCTCGGCACTCGACCCGGACCTGGAAGTCATCGCCTTCGACGTTCCCGGGGTCGGCGGCTCTTCAACACCGAGTACGCCCTACCGCTTTCCCGGCCTGGCCAAGCTGGCGGCGCGCATGCTCGACTACCTCGACTACGGGCAAGTCAACGTCATTGGCGTGTCCTGGGGTGGTGCACTGGCCCAGCAGTTCGCCCACGACTACCCCGAGCGCTGCAAGAAACTGGTGCTGGCCGCCACCTCAGCCGGCGCTGTGATGGTGCCAGGCAAGCCCAAGGTGCTCTGGCGCATGGCCAGCCCACGGCGTTATATCCAGCCCTCCTACGGTGTGCACATCGCCCCGGACATCTACGGCGGCGCCTTCCGCCGCGACCCCAAGCTGGCGCTATCGCATGCCAGCAAGGTGCGCTCCGGCGGCAAGATGGGCTACTACTGGCAGCTGTTCGCCGGCCTCGGCTGGACCAGCATTCACTGGCTGCATCGCATTCGCCAACCTACTCTGGTACTGGCCGGCGACGATGATCCGATCATCCCGCTGGTCAACATGCGCCTGCTGGCCTGGCGTATTCCCAATGCGGAACTGCATGTGATCGATGACGGCCACCTGTTTCTGGTGACCCGCGCCGAAGCCGTGGCGCCGATCATCATGACCTTCCTTCAGGAAGAACGGCAGCGCGCGGTCATGCACCCACAGCCCATGCCCGTACGCAGCCACTGATCGTACAACTGTAGTGCTACTCCGGCAGGCTCGCCCCAAAGCGAGGCCCGCCGGTCACGGAAGACATTTTGCGCGGCAGTCTGGAATGCACTCCGGCGCGCCTTGGTACAAGCCTTGCTGTCATGCACATGACAGTTTGACGACGGAGCCTGCCCCATGCGTGAAAAGACTGCATCAGGATCACTGCCGGTACCCGCAAACTTCATGAACGCGCAAAGCGCCATGGTCGGCGTGCGCGGACGTGACCTCTTCTCCACCCTGCGCACCCTGGCCTTCCAGGGCCTGCGTCAGCCTGTGCACAGCACGCGGCATCTGCTGGCCTTCGGCAAGCAACTGGGCCGAGTGATGCTCGGCGACACGCCATACCAGCCCAATCCCCAGGACAGCCGCTTCAGCGACCCCACTTGGCACCTCAACCCCTTCTATCGACGCAGTCTGCAGGCCTACCTGGCCTGGCAGCGCCAGCTCAAGGCCTGGATCGACGAAAGCGACCTGTCGCCGGATGACCGCACCCGCGCGCACTTCCTGTTCTCCCTGCTCAACGACGCCTTCGCCCCCTCCAATACCCTGCTCAACCCGCTGGCGCTCAAGGAACTGTTCAACAGCGGTGGCAGCAGCGTGTTCCGCGGCGCCCGTCACCTGCTCGAAGACCTGCTGCACAACGGCGGCATGCCGCAACAGGTGGACAAACGCGCCTTCGATGTCGGCGGCAACCTGGCCATGACGCCCGGCTCGGTGGTGTTCCGCTGCGAGATGTTCGAGCTGATTCACTACAAACCGATGAGCGAAAAGCAGTACGCCGTGCCGCTGCTGATGGTGCCGCCGCAGATCAACAAGTTCTACATCTTCGACCTGTCACCGGAGAAGAGCTTCATCCAGTACTGCCTGAAGAACGACCTGCAGGTGTTCATGATCAGCTGGCGCAACCCGGATGCCCGCCATCGCGAATGGGGCTTGTCCAGCTATGTACAGGCCGTCGAAGAAGCCAGCGACATCTGCCGTGCCATCACCGGCAGCAAGGAAGTCAACATGCTCGGCGCCTGCGCCGGCGGCCTGACCATTGCCGCCCTGCAGGGTCATCTGCAAGCCAAACGGCAGCTGCGCAAAGTTGGCTGCGCCACCTACCTGGTCAGCCTGATGGATGCCCAGGTGGAAAGTCCGGCCATGCTGTTCGCCGATGAGCAGACTCTGGAATCGGCCAAGCGCCGCTCCTACCAGAGCGGTGTACTGGACGGCGGCGACATGGCCCGGGTGTTCGCCTGGATGCGCCCCAACGACCTGATCTGGAACTACTGGGTCAACAACTACCTGATGGGCAAGGAGCCGCCCGCCTTCGACATTCTCTACTGGAACAATGACAACACCCGCCTGCCCGCCGCCCTGCACGGCGACCTGCTCGACCTGTTCAAGCACAACCCGCTGACTCGCATCGGCGGCATGGAAATCTGCGGCACGCCGATCGACCTGTCCAAGGTCACGGTGGACAGCTTCAGCGTGGCCGGCATCAACGACCACATCACCCCCTGGGACTCGGTCTACCGCTCCACCTTGCTGCTCGGCGGCAACCGCCGCTTCGTCCTGTCCAACAGCGGCCATATCCAGAGCATCCTCAACCCGCCTGGCAACCCCAAGGCCACCTACTTCGAGAACGGCAAGCTGACCAGTGATCCGCGCGCCTGGTATCACGAGGCAGAGAAGAAGAGCGGCAGCTGGTGGCCGCAGTGGCTGGAGTGGATTCAGCAGCACTCGGGCGAGCAACGCGAGAGTGTGTTCAGCGTGGGCAACAAACAGTACCCGGCCATGGAGGCCTCCCCCGGCACCTACGTTCACGTGCGCTAGAAAAACACTGGCCGGGCTTCGTCCCGGCCGGTTATCGTCAGCCCTCCTGCGGCCATCACAAGATCACGGAATGAAGACTCGCGACCGCATCCTGCAGTGCGCCCTGCAGCTGTTCAACGAACAGGGCGAACCCAACGTCTCCACCCTGGAGATCGCCACCGAGATGGGCATCAGCCCGGGTAACCTCTACTACCACTTTCATGGCAAGGAGCCGCTGGTACTGGAGCTGTTCGAGCGTTTCCAGGCCGAACTGGCACCGCTACTCGACCCGCCCGACGATGTCGACCTGGGCGTGGAAGACTACTGGCTGTTTCTGCACCTGATCGTCGAACGCCTGGCCCAGTACCGCTTCCTATTCCAGGACCTGTCCAACCTGGCCGGGCGCCTGCCCAAACTGGCCCGCGGCATCCGCCTGTGGCTCAACCAGCTCAAGCGCACCCTGGCCAGCCTGCTGGCCCGCCTGAAGACCCACGATCAGCTGCGCAGCGATACCGCGGCCCTTGGCCAACTGGTCGAGCAGATCACCCTGACCCTGCTGTTCTCCCTCGATTACCAGCGCATCCTTGGCATCCAGAGCGAGAGTCGTCTGGTGGTTTTCCAGGTGATGATGCTGGTCGCCCCACACCTGAGCGACGATGCCCGCCAGGCTGCAGAACAAATCGCGCAGCGTTACCTGGAATGATTGGCTAGGCCGTAATGAAAAACGCCCGGCACAGGCCGGGCGTTTTTCTGTCCTCGTAGAATCAGGACGGTGTTACAGGCGTTACTGGCGCCGCGGCGGGTGCCGGGGCAGCAGCAGGAGCTGCGGGTGCCGGAGCAGCGGGCTTGGCTGCCACCGGCTTCTTCGCCGCAGGTTTCTTCGCTGCCGGCTTGGCCGCGGGCTTCGCGGCAGGCTTGGCAGCCGGTTTTGCTGCTGGCTTGGCCGCAGGCTTCGCAGCGGCTTTGGCGGCAGGTTTAGCAGCGGGCTTGGCAGCCGGTTTCACCGCAGGCTTGGCTGCTGCTTTCACTGCGGGCTTGGCCGCAGGCTTCGCAGCCGGTTTGGCGGCGGCTTTAGCAGCTGGCTTGGCGGCAGGCTTGACCGACTTGACCGAGACGCCGGTGAGCTTCTCGATCTGCTTGGTCAGGCTGTCGACCTTGGTCTGCAGGGCCTTCACCTCATTGCGGCTGGGCACGCCAAGACGCGAAATGGCGCTGTTCAGGCGCTTGTCGAAAGCCTCCTCCAGCTCGCCCCACTTGCCCATCGCCTTACCCTTGACCTCATCGACCTTGGACTTGGCGGTGCCAACAGTGGAGTCCATGCTGGACTTGACTGCACCCAGTTGCTTGTCGACTTCGGTCTTGGCCTTCTTCTCGGCCTTCTCGCCATCCTTGACCAGGCCGTCGAACAGCTTGTTGCCGTCGCTGCTGATCTTGGAATAGGCACCGAGGCCGGCCAGCCAGATCTGCCGCGAGTACTTCTCGATCTCGCCGATCCAGGAACTGCTTTCCTTCTTGGCAACCGGCTTCTTCGCTGCCGGTTTTGCCGCCGGTTTTGCTGCGGTAGGTTTCTTGACTGCCATCCTGCTCTCCTTATTGGGTACGGGCCACTCGCTCAAGCAACGCATTCAACTCATCGAGCTTAGCAGAGAGTGCCTCAACGTCCTGCTTGGAAGGAATACCCAGGCGGTTCAGCGCGGATGCCACACGAGTGTCGAAAGCCTTCTCGATCTTGTCGAGCTGTACTTCGACCTTACCCTTCACTTCGGCGACGCCGCTCTTCACACCACTGAGCTGGCTTTCGATCTGGCTGTTGGCGGCTTCAACCTGCTCGCTGACCAGTTTCTTGCCCTGTTTTTCGACGCCCTCACCGGCCTTGACCAGCTCCTTGAAGTATTCGGCGCCCTCGGCACCGGCCTTGGCGTAGGCGCCCAGACCTGCCAGCCAGACCTTGCGGGCATAGGCCTTCACGTCGGTCAGAACAGCAGCTTTGCTTTCGACGGCTTCGACTTTCTTCTTAACGGCGGCTTTAGTGGCCATGGTGCACCTCACGCTCACAGTAATGTTGAGTTCGCCCTTTGCCAGGGCTTGAGCGCAAGGTAGTGGGAAAAATTAGAAATCACATACTAGGCATCAGGCCTTGAGGTGCTTGTCGAGTGTCTGCTCGATCTCGCGCTTGATGGTGCTGCCCAACGCCGACAGCAGCAGCCCCAGTTTGAGCTCCACTCGCACGCTGTCCGCAGCGACCGCAATCTGCCCATCGGCGCCGCTGCGCTTGAACTCCAGAATGTCGCCGCTCCAGCGGTACTTCACGTCGTACTCGCTGGCCAGGCGCTGGGCCAGCGCCTCGGCTTTGTCGCGGGCGGCCGCCAGGCCAAGGGAATGGGAACGCTCGACGGTGATGCGACTCATACTGACTCCAGCTGCGACCTGATGTCACGCGACTATAACAGCTCCGCCCAGTGCCAAGACAAAGGCAGGCCGCGGGTTTAGAATGGCCGCCACTTCGATTCAGGTGCCCGCGACATGAACGACCCTCGGCAAAACCCAGAGCAGGAAAAGACCACCCACTTCGGCTTCCAGGATGTGCCGGAAAGCCAGAAGGCGGACAAGGTCGCCGAAGTCTTCCACTCGGTGGCGGCCAAGTACGACCTGATGAACGACGTGCTCTCCGGCGGCCTGCATCGCCTGTGGAAGCGCTTCACCATCGAGCTGTCCGGTGTGCGCCCGGGCAACCGCGTACTGGACATCGCCGGCGGTACCGGTGACCTCACCCGCAAGTTCTCCAGCCTGGTCGGCCCGACCGGCGAAGTCGTCCTCGCCGACATCAACGACTCCATGCTCAAGGTCGGTCGCGACCGTCTGCTGGACAAGGGCGTGGCCGGCAACGTGCAGTTCGTCCAGGCCGACGCCGAGGCGCTGCCGTTCCCGGACAACCACTTCGACGTGGTTACCATCGCCTTCGGCCTGCGCAACGTGACGCGCAAGGAGAACGCCCTGCGCTCCATGCTGCGCGTGCTCAAGCCGGGCGGCCGCCTGCTGGTGCTGGAGTTCTCCAAACCAGGCAACCCGTTGCTGGCCAAGGCCTACGACACCTACTCGTTCAGCTTCATGCCGCTGGCCGGCAAGCTGATCACCAACGACTCCGAGAGCTACCGCTACCTGGCCGAGTCGATCCGCATGCACCCGGATCAGGAGACCCTCAAGGCCATGATGGTCGAGGCCGGTTTCGAGCGTGTCACCTTCCACAACATGACCGGCGGCATCGTCGCCCTGCACCGCGGTATCAAACCCTGATGCTGCTGAGCGGGCTTTTAGCCGGCGTCGAACTCGGCCTCAATCGCGTGCTGCGGATGGACAGCACCGCATTGCCGCGTCTGGCCCGGCTGGAAGGCAAGCTGATCGAAGTCGACTGCCAGAGCCCTGCCCTCAAACTATTTATCCTGCCAAGCAGCGAAGGCCTGCAACTGGCCAGCCACTGGGAAGGCGCCGACTGCGTGTTGCGCGCGCCGGCCAGCAGCCTGCTGAAGCTGGCCCTGGCCAAGGACAAGACCGCCATCCTGCATCGCCCGGAAGTCACACTGGAAGGCGACAGCGCCGTACTGCTGGAGCTGGCCGGCATTCTTCAGGACCTGGAACTGGATTGGGAATACGAGCTATCGCGCTGGCTCGGCCCAGTCGGCAGCCAGTTGCTCTCCAGTCACCTGCGCAGCCGGGTGAACTGGGCCGGCGACAGCCTCGACAGCCTGCGCCAGACCCTCGCCGACTACCTGGCCGAAGAGTCGCGCAGCCTGGTCGGCGAGCGCGAAGCCCAAGCCCGCTTCGCCGAGCTGGATGACCTCAAACTCGCCCTCGACCGCCTCGATGCACGCATCGAGCGTCTTGCCCAGGACATGAACAAGAAAGCATGAAGCTGCTCGCCACTCGCCGCCTGTTGCGCATTCTGCGCGTGGTCGTCCGCTACCGCCTGGACGACCTGCTGCTGGCTCTGCCCCTACCCACCTGGATGCGCGCATTGCGCTTCGCCCTGCCCTGGCGCTGGCTGCCACGCAAACGCATGGAGCTGAGCCGCGGCGAAGCCTTGCGCCTGGCCCTGGAAGACCTGGGGCCGATCTTCATCAAGTTCGGCCAGCTGCTCTCCACCCGCCGCGACCTGTTGCCACCGGATATCGCCGACGAGCTGGCGCGCCTGCAGGATCAGGTGCCGCCCTTCGACCCGGAGCATGCAGTAGCGCGCATCGAAGAGCAGCTCGGCGCCAAGGTCGGCGAGGTATTCGCCCGCTTCGATGTGGCGCCGCTGGCATCCGCCTCCATCGCCCAGGTACACGCCGCGCAACTGAAGAGCGGTGAAGAAGTAGTGGTCAAGGTGATCCGCCCCAACCTGCGCCCGATCATCCGCTCGGATCTCGCCTGGCTGTTCCTCGCCGCGCGCATTGCCGAAAAGGCCTCGGCCGATGCCCGTCGCCTGCGCCCGGTGGAAGTGGTCAGCGACTACGAGAAAACCATCTACGACGAGCTCGATCTGCTGCGCGAGGCGGCCAACGCCAGCCAGCTACGGCGCAATTTCCAGGATTCGCCACTGCTCTACGTGCCGCAGGTGCACTGGGACTGGTGCCGGCACAAGGTGCTGGTGATGGAGCGCATCTACGGCGTACCGGTGACCGACCTCGACACCCTGGCCGATCAGCGCACCAACATGAAACTGCTGGCCGAGCGCGGCGTGGAGATCTTCTTCACCCAGGTATTCCGCGACAGCTTCTTCCACGCCGACATGCACCCGGGCAACATCTTCGTCGCCACCCGCACGCCTTGGAGCCCGCAGTACATCGCCATCGACTGCGGCATCGTCGGCAGCCTCACGCCCGAAGACCAGGACTACCTGGCGCGCAACCTGATCGCCTTCTTCAAGCGCGACTACCGCCGCGTGGCCCAGCTGCACATCGACTCCGGCTGGGTGCCGGCGGAAACCAAGGTCAACGAGTTCGAAGCGGCTATCCGCACCGTGTGCGAGCCGATCTTCGAGAAGCCGCTGAAGGACATTTCCTTCGGCCAGTTGCTGCTGCGCCTGTTCCAGACCGCGCGCCGCTTCAACATGGAAGTGCAGCCGCAGCTGGTGCTGCTACAGAAAACCCTGCTCAACATCGAAGGCCTGGGCCGCCAGCTGTATCCGGATCTGGACCTGTGGAGCACCGCCCAGCCCTTCCTCGAACGCTGGATGCGCGAACGCGTCAGCCCCATGCACCTGCTGCGCAACCTGCAGCAACAGGCCGAGCAGGTGCCACATCTGTCGCAGATGGCTCGCGATACCCTGGAGCGGCTCAACCAGCCACGCCCAACCGAGCAACAACCCGCTACACCAGCCAATAATTGGCCGCTGCGTCTGCTCGGCGCTGGGCTAATCGCCGCCGGTGTCAGCCAAGGCCTGTTGCTGACGCCGGCCGCCTGGAGCGCCTGGCTCAGCCTCGGCGCAGGCCTGCTGCTGATCCTGCGCCGATAGCCAGTGCCCGCTGCGGCTGGCACACTAGACCGTTATCAACATCGACTTAGCGCCACGCAATGACTAACTGGCTCGACGACATCAACTGGAACGAAGACGGCCTGGTACCGGCCATCGCCCAGGACCACCAGACCGGCCGCGTGCTGATGATGGCCTGGATGAACCGCGAGGCCCTGGCCCTGACCGCCAGCGAAGGCCGTGCCATCTACTGGTCACGTTCGCGCGGCAAGCTGTGGCGCAAGGGCGAGGAGTCCGGCCATGTGCAGAAACTGCATGAACTGCGCCTGGACTGCGACGCCGACGTGATCATCCTGCAGGTCGAGCAACTGGGCGGCATCGCCTGCCACACCGGGCGCGAAAGCTGCTTCTATCGCGTCTACGAGAACGGCGCCTGGCAGACGGTCGACCCCGTGCTCAAAGACCCGCACGCCATCTATCAGGGGCACAACCATGAGTGACACCCTCACCCGCCTGGCCGAGGTGCTGGAAGCGCGCAAGGGCGCGGCAGCGGACAGCTCCTACGTGGCCAGCCTGTACCATAAGGGTCTGAACAAGATCCTGGAAAAGGTCGGCGAAGAGTCGGTGGAAACCATCCTCGCCGCCAAGGACGCCGCCATCAGCGGTGACAGCAGCGACCTGATCTACGAAACCGCGGACCTGTGGTTCCACAGCCTGGTCATGCTCGCCGCCCTCGGCCAGCATCCGCAGGCCGTGCTGGACGAACTGGACCGTCGTTTCGGCCTTTCCGGGCATGCGGAAAAAGCCGCACGTCCACAATCCTGAATTACACCTCAGCGGAGATTTCCCCATGGGTATCGGCGGCATCAGCATCTGGCAACTCCTGATCATCCTCCTCATCGTCGTCATGCTGTTCGGCACCAAGCGCCTCAAGGGCCTGGGCTCCGATCTGGGCGACGCCATCAAGGGCTTTCGCAAGTCGATGAACCAGGGCGAGGAAGAGTCCAAGCCGGCAGTGGAAGAGCCCAAGGGCCAGACCTACCAGGCCGAAGTGCACAAAGTCGAAGAGCCCGTGAAGAAAGACTGACGCCATGTTCGACGTCGGTTTTTCCGAACTGCTGCTGGTCGGCCTGATCGCCCTGATCGTGCTCGGCCCCGAGCGCCTGCCAGTGGCGGCGCGCATGGCCGGCCTGTGGATCGGCCGGCTCAAGCGCAGCTTCAACAACATCAAGAGTGAAGTGGAACGCGAGCTCGGTGCCGACGAGATTCGTCGCCAGCTGCACAACGAGCGCATCCTCGAACTGGAGCGCGAGATGAAGCAGAGCATCCAGCCCGAGGCCAAGCCCGCCGCCGACGCCGCGCCGACCAGCCAGGACAAGACCAGCCAGCCATGAGCTCGACTTCCTCCGACGACCAGGAAATGCCCCTGGTCGCGCATCTCACCGAGCTGCGTAACCGTATCCTGCGCTGCGTAATTGCGGTTCTGCTGATCTTCGCCGCGCTGTTCTACTTCTCCCAGGACATCTACGCCCTGGTGGCCGCACCACTGCGCGCCTACCTGCCGGAAGGCGCGACCATGATCGCCACCGGCGTGGCCTCGCCCTTCCTCACACCGTTCAAGCTGACGCTGATGGTGGCGCTGTTCCTCAGTATGCCGGTGGTACTGCAGCAGATCTGGGGCTTTATCGCCCCCGGCCTGTACCAGCACGAGAAGCGCATCGCCATCCCGCTGCTGATCTCCAGCATCTTCCTGTTCTACGGCGGCATGGCCTTCGCCTACTTCGTGGTATTCCCCATCATGTTCGGCTTCTTCGCCAGCGTGACGCCCGAGGGCGTGGCGATGATGACCGACATCGGCCAATACCTGGACTTCGTCCTCACCCTGTTCTTCGCCTTCGGCGTGGCCTTCGAGATTCCGGTGGCCACCTTCCTGCTGATCTGGGTCGGCATCGTCGACGTCGCCACCCTGCGCAAGAGCCGGCCCTACGTGGTGGTCGGCTGCTTCATCGTCGGCATGGTGCTGACGCCGCCGGACGTGTTCTCGCAGACCCTGCTGGCAGTGCCCATGTGGCTGCTGTTCGAATCCGGCCTGCTGTTCGGCAGCCTGGTGCGCAAGCGCAGCGAACATGAAGTCGAACCGGACGATCAGCCGCCCGCGCCACTGCCATGAACCTCCTGCTACTGGAAGACGCCGACTTCGTCGCGGCGGATCGCGCCGTGCTCAGCGGCCGCCGCCTCAAGCACCTGCATGAAGTGCATGGCGCCGAGAGCGGCGACACGCTGCGCGTTGGCCGCCTCGGCGGCCAGATGGGGCGCGGTACCCTGCTGACGCTGGATGCGCAACACGCCGAATTGCAGGTGGAACTGGACCAGCCACCACCAGCCAAGCTGCCGCTGACACTGATCCTGGCCCTACCCAGGCCGAAGATGCTCAAGCGCACCCTGCAGACCATTGCCGCCATGGGGGTGCCGCGCCTGGTGCTGCTCAACAGCTACCGCGTCGAGAAAAGCTTCTGGCAGACGCCGTTTCTCACCGAGGAGGCCATCCGCGAGCAGCTGATCCTCGGGCTGGAGCAGGCCCGCGATACGGTGTTGCCCGAAGTCCTGATCGAGAAGCGCTTCAAGCCCTTCGTCGAGGATCGCCTGCCGCAGATCGCTGCCGGCACGCTCGGCCTGGTCGGCCACCCAGGCGACTTCCCCGCCTGCCCACGCAACGTCGAGCAGCCGGTCACCCTGGCCATCGGACCAGAGGGTGGCTGGATTCCTTACGAGGTCGAGAAACTGCAGGAAGCCGGTCTGCAACCGGTACAACTCGGCGAGCGTATCCTGCGGGTGGAAACCGCAGTACCGGCACTGCTGGCGCGCTTGTTCTGAAACACGGCTCGGCATAGCCTGACGACTCGCCAGCCGCTGCGGAGTTTGTCATGCGCCCCCTGACCATCGATCTCGATCACCTGGCGAATGCCCTGACCAATCAGCAGGGTGACTTTCGTCTCGACCTGCTCAGCGGCCGCCTGCTGGATATTCCACCAGCGGGCGAAGACCCGGAAATCGAGCGGCTGCTGGAAGAGGAACCCGAGCGCCTGCTGGCGCTGGAGCCATTGAGCAGCGTCGAGCACCTGGCGTTGATGGAGGACTTCCTCTGCGAAGTGGTCGACCCCGACGCCTATGCTGCGCTAACCGCTGCCATGGCCGAGCGGCGCCAGCAGCGCGCCTTCCTCAATGCCCTGCAGCAGTTCCCCAAGGTGCGTGCAACCTGGCAGATGTATGAGCATGAGCGCCTGCGCGACCTGGCACTGGACTGGCTGGCGGATAATCAGCTGGAGCAGAAGTAGCCCGGATGTAATCCGGGAAGCGCAGCCCCGGATTTGCATCCGGGCTACTCACTCAGACTTCGAGCAGGAAGGTCACCGGCCCGTCGTTGACCAGATGCACCTGCATGTCGGCGCCAAAGCGTCCGGTCGCCACTTGCGGGTGCTGCTCGCGGGCCAGTGCCACCAGTTGCTCGAACAGCTCGGCGCCCTGGGACGGTGGCGCCGCAGTGGAGAAACTCGGGCGCAAGCCGCTGCGGGTATCGGCGGCCAGGGTGAACTGCGAAACCAGCAGCAGACCACCATTCACATCCGTGAGCGAGAGGTTCATCTTGCCCTCGGCATCGCTGAACACGCGGTAAGCCAGCATACGTTTCAGGCCCTTGGCGATGCTCGCCGGCGTGTCCTGCGGCTCGATACCGACCAGCGCCAGCAGGCCCTGATCGATGGCCCCGACAACCTCCCCGGCGACCTCGACGCGGGCACCCCGCACACGCTGAATCAGCAGCTTCATGCGTCTTCCAGTGGCAGTTCGAGCAGGCGCCTGGCCATCTGGTCGGCGGCTCGAACCAGAGCATCGGTGATACCCGGCTCAGCGGCGGCATGGCCGGCGTCACGGATGATCTGCAGTTCGCTGTTGGGCCAGGCCTGGTGTAGCGCCCAGGCGTTGTCCAGCGGGCAGATCACGTCATAGCGGCCATGCACGATCACCCCGGGCAGGTGGGCGATTTTTGGCATGTCGCGCAGCAGCTGATCCTCTTCGAGGAAGGCGTTGTTGACGAAGTAGTGGCACTCGATACGGGCAATCGACAGCGCCCGGTGCGGCTCGCCGAAACGCTCGACCACCTGCGGGTTGGGACGCAGGGTAGCGGTGCGCCCCTCCCAGGTCGACCAGGCCTTAGCCGCGTGCATCTGGGCAATCTGGTCCGGGCCGGTGAGGCGCTTATAGAAGGCCTGCACCAGGTCGCCGCGCTCCTCGGGGGGAATGGGGGCAATGTAGTCTTCCCAGAAATCGGGAAACAGACGGCTGGCACCTTCCTGGTAGAACCAGCTGATCTCCTGCGGCCTGCAGAGGAAGATGCCACGCAGGATCAGCCCGAGCACCCGTTCCGGATGCGCCTGGGCATAAGCCAGACTGAGAGTCGAACCCCAGGAACCGCCGAACAGCACCCACTTGTCGATGCCCAGCTGCTCGCGGATGCGCTCCATGTCGGCAACCAGGGCCTGGGTGTTGTTGTCCTCCAGGCTGGCATGGGGCGTGGAACGGCCGCAACCGCGCTGGTCGAAGGTGACGATGCGATACAGGTTGGGATCGAAGTAGCGGCGACTGGCCGCATCGCAACCCGCGCCGGGGCCGCCATGCACGAACACCACCGGCAGGCCATCCGCGGAGCCGCTTTCGTCCACGTACAGGACGTGCGGCGCCTGCACCGCCAGCTCGTGGCGGGCATAGGGTTTGATCTCCGGATACAAAGTCAGCATGGCGCACTCCCGAGTCTGTGCGTAAGTTCCTTTTGAGCGGCCGGGCCTCCGACCGTGCCCGGCATCATAACCATGAATGGAAGCTTGAGCATGCTCCGAATCGCCCTGACTACCCTGCTCTGTGCTGTGCTGCTCGCCGGTTGCAGCAAGAGCGACCCGCAAGCCGAGCTGGAGGCCGCGGTGCAGCGCCTGCAGGACAATCTGGAAAGCAAACGTACCAGCGAGGTGATGGAGCAGCTACACCCGCAATTCAGCGCCAACGGCCAGTACGACCGCGATTGGGCCAAGCGCACCATGGTTCTGATGTTCCTGCGCCACAAGCAGGTGCGGGTATTGGCCATCAGCAAGAGCAGTGAGGTCGACCCGACCTACAGCAGCAAGGGCCACACCCGTGCCGAAGTGGCGCTGACCGGGGCCGAAGGGCTGATCCCGGACAGCGCACGGCACTACAGCATCACCCTGGAGTGGTGGCGGGAAGATGACGAGTGGCAGCTGGCCCGCCTCGACTGGGAGTAAGGGTTACTGACCGATAGCCCGGTCAGGCTCACGCCAGATGAGAGCACTGGTGTCGTAACCGCGAGCCTCGGCCTCCCGCAACAGACGCAAGCGCCGCGTCTCGCTGACTTCCGGTGTGCGTGCCAGCAGCCACAGGTATTCGCGATTCGGATTGCCGACCAGCGCCATACGGTAGTCATCGTCCAGGTACAGCACCCAGTAGTCGCCCTTGGCCACGCCCGGAAAGAGATTACTGAACCAGTTATCGAAGCGTACCCACAGCTTGTCCGTGCGTCCGGCCACTTGAGCTTCGGCAACACCGGAGGCATCGATCCATTCGCCCTCCATTGTGCGGCAGCGATTTAGCACGCCAACCCGGCCGTCGTCGCGCAACTGGTAATGCGCCTCCGACTGGGCGCACTTGCGCTGGAAGAACATCGGCAGGCGGGCCAGCTCGTACCAGGTGCCCTGGTAGCGCTGCAGATCGACGCTACCGGCGGTCTTCGGAGGCGCTGCATCCGGCGGCGTGCTGGCACAGCCGGCCAGCAACGCCAGCAATGCCACTGAAAGCCCGCGCCGGAACATCACTTCAGCCCCTGGCCGGAGAACATCATCACCTTGTCACCGGCGTATTGAACGCTGATCACTGTCTTGTCATCGCCCCAGGTGCAACTGGTCAGACCTACCGCGCCGGAACACTCGGCAGGACTACCCAGCAGCTTCTCGACCTCAGCCTTGGTCATCCCGGCCTTGAGCTTGGAGTAGTTCTCCTGATTGATCTTGCTGCAGGCAGCGAGCAGGACACAGGCAGTGAGCACGACAAATTTTCGCAGCGACATGAGGCAACTCCGTGAGTGGATGGAAAACCCTGAGAGCTTGGCACAGTACGTGGGCGAGCGCGCCCCACAGCACTCAGAAGCGCGAGCCAGGTTCCTGCAGGAATGCTTGCTCCTGCGCATTGGAACACCTGCCAAGCATTTCGTTGCGATGGGGGAAACGGCCGAAGCGCTGGATCACCTGGCGATGCCGTTCGGCGTAATCCAGGTAGCCGGCGAACAGCTTTCGCTCGTCCTCGGCACACTCCTTTAGCAACTGCTCGAAACACCCTACAGCGCGATCTTGCGCAGCCAGTTCCTCGGCATGTTCCAACACCAGATAGACGAACACCTGGCGAATGGCTGGCAGCTGTCGCTCCAAGCCCTGTCCGAGGCCTTGGGCGACCAGAGCCTGCGCCCGCGCATCGCCAGCGAAGGCCCGTGCCGTGCCGCGATGGATCATGCGCGGCAATTGGTCCAGCAGCAGGATCAGCGCCAGCCAGCCATCGGCCTGCTCGCACCAGTCTTGCAAGCCACCGGCCAGGGCTTGCTCACACAGATCGCCGAAGCGCTCGCGCGCCTCGGCATCCTGCTCCGCGCGGTAGCCGAACCACAGGCCACTACGCTGCTCTGCCACTGCGCTGGCACTCTCGGCAGAACCGAACCACCAGGCCAGCAGCGGCTGCCAGACGCTCATGTTCAGCCCTGGTGGTAGCCGGTGACGCGTTCGACTTCTTCCTTCGAGCCGAGGAACACCGCCACGCGCTGGTGCAGGGACTCCGGCTGGATGTCGAGGATGCGCTGGGTGCCGTTGGTAGCGGCACCACCGGCCTGCTCGATGAGCATCGACATCGGGTTGGCTTCGTACATCAGGCGCAGCTTGCCCGGCTTCTCCGGCTCGCGCGCATCACGCGGGTACATGAACAGGCCACCGCGGGTGAGGATGCGGTGCACATCGGCCACCATGGAGGCGATCCAGCGCATGTTGTAGTTTTTGCCCAACGTGCCTTCCTTGCCGGCCAGCAACTCCTCCACATAACGCTTGACCGGGGCTTCCCAGTGGCGCTGGTTGGACATGTTGATGGCGAACTCGGCAGTGCTTTCCGGCACCTTGATGTTGTCGTGGGTGAGCACGAAGCTGCCCATCTCGCGATCCAGGGTGAAGCCCATCACGCCGTCGCCCAGGGTCAGCATCAGCATGGTCTGCGGGCCGTAGATGGCGTAGCCGGCAGCCACTTGCTGGGTACCCGGCTGCAGGAAGGCCTGCTCGTTGAGGCTGTCGTTCTGGCTCAGGTATTCGTCCGGGCAGCGCAATACGGAGAAGATGGTTCCGACCGAGACGTTGACGTCGATGTTGCTGGAGCCGTCCAGCGGATCGAATACCAGCAGGTAGGCGCCTTTCGGGTACTTGCCGGGAATCTGGTAGGCGTTGTCCATTTCCTCGGACGCCATGCCGGCCAGGTGGCCGCCCCACTCGTTGGCTTCGAGCAGGATCTCGTTGGAGATCACGTCGAGTTTCTTCTGCACTTCGCCCTGCACGTTCTCGGTGCCCATGCTGCCGAGCACGCCACCGAGGGCGCCCTTGGATACGGCGTGGCTGATTTCCTTGCAAGCCCGCGCGACTACTTCGATGAGAAAGCGCAGATCGGCCGGGGTGTTGTGACTGCGGGTCTGTTCAATCAGGTAGCGGCTGAGGGTTACGCGGGACATGGAGAGGCTCCGGGGAGGAAAGTAAAATCGCGCGCAGTTTAACCGTTTGGGCCTTTGCGCGCCTCCCCGGACCGACACACGCTATGAATGGTCGCCGACCTTCGGCGGTTTACGCAGCAGACTGAAGGCCATCCCGGCGAGCAAGGCCACGCCTGCCAGCAAGACGCCCCACAGGCCTATCCGCTTCCAGTCCGCGCTTGCTTGCGCGGCAGCGGCTTTCTGCTGCACCGCCTCGGGAAGCGCATCCGGGGCGATGGCCTGCCCCAGCGTCGCCAGTCGTTTGGCTTCGTAGCCGGGAATCAGGGTGCCCAACGGCAGCGCCGCCGAGCGTGCCGAGGTATCGCCCACGGCCAGGCGATAAGGCGCCGAACCACGCGCCAGAAACACCACCTGGGTGCCGCGCACGGCGACCTGCAGGGTCGGCATCGCCGAACCCAGGCCGCCACCGCGCATGTCCACGCGCAGGCGTAGCTGCTGCACCGGCGCGCCATACAGCTCGACCTCGTCGTGCAGCACTTCCCGGCCATTTTCCGGTAGGCGATAAAGCAGGCCGCTGGCCAGTGTCCGCCACTCCAGCTTGCCGCTGGAACGCGAGGACAGGCTGACCGGCGCCAGCACATTGCCGGCCGGCAAGGCGACGCGCACCCGCTGCAGCGGCAGCGACAACGGCAGCTCCCAGTGGTACTCGCCAGCCTTGCCGGACGCCGCACTCAGAGGCAGCGACCAGGCGAGCGGCAGGCTCAGGGGCTGATGCTCGATACTGACCAGACGCGCGCTCTGCAACTCCGGCGCCTGCTGCGGAGCCTGCCAGAGCAGGCGCAGATAGCGCGCCTTGGCGCCGGGCAGCGTCACCTCGCGCTGTTCGACGCGCTGGTCGGCGAAGCTCAGCCGGGCTATCTGCCCATCCGGCCACTGCCGCCAGTGCTGCAGGTCGTCGCTGGCCTCGATAGAAAAGCGCTGGAAACCCTCCTGCTCGGTGCGCCAGTCCAGCTGCAGGCGATGCAAGGGCTCATCGAAGGCGCTGGCGTCGAGCAGCCAGCCACGCAGAATCTGCGCGCCCTGCCCCGCTTGTTCAGGCGCCACCTCCACCAGCGTGCCATTGCTACCGCGCTGCACGCGGATGGCAGGCGCCCCTGAGCTGTCGGCCTCACCATACAGAGGGAACCACTTGGCGCTGGTCTCCCGGCGCTTCTCCTTGGGCTGGGCGCTACCCAGGGTCAGGGCATAGGCCAACTCCTCGCCCTCGGCATTGAGCACGCGCAAGTCGCGCAGGTCGGCATGCCCGGCCGCCATCTGAATCGCCAGCGGCACGTCCAGGCGATACCAGGGTCCCTCCCCCTCCAGGCGCAACGGTACCTCGGTGGTATTGCCGGCCTGCGCCCAGGGCGCCAGCAGCAGGAGCGCGATCAACCATGACCTATTCATGCATTTACCTCGGAAGAGTCTCTCTTGCGCGGCGGCAACGGGGCAAAGTAACCGACCACCAGCAGCAATACGCCGACGCCGATAAAGGAAACGATGCGCTCCAGGCCGCCGCGATTACCCAGCTCGACGAAGAACAGCTTGGCCACTACCACGGCAATCAGCGCCGCGCCCAGCAGCCAGAGCTCACGACGAGCGCGCAAATGGCCGACGATCATCAGCGGCAGTGCGATCAGGGTCCAGACGATGGACAGGCCGGCCTGCACCAGCATCGAGTCGAGCAGCGCATCCAACTCGTAAGGCACACCGCCCCAGTGGTGCGCCGCGCGGAACACGGTGGCGGTCAGCAGGGCGAACAGTGAAGCGCCGGCAACTATCTGCGCGATGCGCTCGCCATGCGCAGCCCCCCCCAGCTGCGGTAGGCCGACACGCAGCCAGCTGTAGACCGCCAGCAGCACCAGCAACATGCCCAGCTCCAGCGGGTTGAGCAGCGGCAGGTAAGGCAGCGGATCGGCACTGCCGTCGCTGGCGATATTGGCCAGCCACAACCAGCCGAGCATCAGCAGCGCCAGCGGCGCGGCGGCCAGCACCCGGTACTCGCGCGGGTAGGCCGCCAACGGCCAGGGCCAGGCACGCGGCGCGGCCATCGCTAGAAGGAAGGCACTCGGCAGCACCGCCCAGCCCAGCCAGCGCCAGGCGTTGTAATGTTCGGCCAGCAGCATCAGCAGGTAGCGCAACTCCAGCGCCAGCACGCCGAGAATCAGCCAGCAGCCGAGCACATGGGCGGCGCTACGAACGCCCGGCGGCACCAGCTCGGCCAGACGCTTGAGCGACCACAGATGCACGGCAAAGACCAGGCCCCAACCGAGCCAACCGAAGCCGGCCGCCGGGTGGTAGAGATGATGGGCCAGGTGCAGCAGGATCACGCCGGTCGCCGGTACCAACAGGCTGCACAGCAATGCCAGACTGCGCCAACGCAAACGACCGCCCAGCCAGGCCCACAGCGCCACGCTGAGCGAAGCCAGGCCCAGCAATGCGGCGCCCTGCAGATCCGGCGCGACGAAGCGCAGCACTTCACTGCTCAGAGCCAGCGCCCACCAGCCGGCGCCCCAGGCCAGCAACAGCTGCGATAGGCGCTGCAGACTGAGGCTACCGAGATCGCCGGCCTGCTGACGCAACAGCACATAACGCAGGCGCCAGGCACCGATCTGCGCGGCCAGTGCCAACACCAGCGGCGCCCAGAAACCGGCATGGGCCAGCGGTCGCAGCCCCTCGCTCGGCAGCTGACCAAGCAGCAACGGGCTGGCGGCGAGGAAGGCGATACCGCCGACCACCTGCAGCACCAGGCCGAACAGGAAGCTGGCGCGCAACTGTAGGCGCAGACTGAGCCAGATGATCAGCAGGCCCGTACCGGCCCACACCGCCGCCGCGCTCTGCCAGGGCAACACGAACAGCACGGCCAGGTTGACGAACAGCAGGCCGACCAGCATCACCAGCGACAAACCGCGCAACAACCGGCGATCCTCGCGCACCAGCTTGTCACGCACCGCGATCAGCATGCCGACCACCAGCGCCAGGCCGATCAGCGAGCAGACCATCAGGCCGCGCCAGCCGGAATAGAAGATGGCGGAGTTGCCCAGCTCGCTGCCTCGCATCTGGGTCAGGAACACCGCGCCACCGAGCAGCTGCACGGCAAAGGCGCTGAACAGGAAGCTGCGTGACTGCAGGCGCAAGCCGGCGAACAGCGTGGCCAGGCCGGCCAGCGCCCAGGCGATGGCCGTGCCCTCGGCGCCCAGGCACAGCGGCGCGATCAGGTAGAGAAACACCAGCCCCGCCACGGCCAGCCAGGGCAGACCACGGCGTTCCCAGCTGCGGGTCGCCTCCTGCGGCGCACGGCGCAGCTGCCAGAAACTGAACAACAACGCCGCGCCGAGCATCAATGCCCCCAGCGGCGCACCGTCGAGCAGGTTGTCATGGCCGATATCGAGCTGACCGAGGAAGGCCAGTGCCGCACCGAACTGCAGCAACAGGGCAAAGGCACGCGCCAGCGGTCGGCCTTGGCGCAGGCCCAGCCAGTAGATGCCGGCACCCTCCACGGCCCAGGCGGCAGAGGTCCAGCGCGCATCCAGGCCCAGCGGAATGGCCAGGGTGCCAAACACCACGCCCAGCGCCAGACAGGTTTCCATCAGCAGCAACACATTGCGCCCACGCAGCAAGCGCGCCAGCAGCAGATAGAACAAGCCCAGGCCCAGGGCGCTGAAGGCCGCGGCGAATTCGAGGTGCTGGACGATGGCGTACTGCAGTCCGAAGCCCACCAGCGGCGGACCGAACAGTACGGTGCCATCGACATAATCGGCACGCCCGCGACTCCAGCGCAGCAGCTCATCGCGTGCCTGCGGCGCGTCCAGCGCCTCGCGCAACTTGCGCCGAGCGAACAGCAGGCCGATGGCCACGTACATCAGGAAGAACAGCACCAGGAACGGCTCGGTGCTCCACAGCAGGTCCGGCGTATAGGAGCGCAGCCCCCAGGCGAAACCGATGCCGAAGGTGCCGACGAAACCGACCAGGTTGAGCAAACGCCAGGCCTTGAACCAGGCGATGGCGAGGATGCCGGCGTTGAGCAGGATGAAGTAGCTGAACAGTGCGACATGATTACCGCTGCCGGTGGAGGTGAGGATCGGCGCGGCAAAGCCGCCCAGAGCAGCAGCCACCGCCAGGCCCAGGGCGTTCTGCGCCACGGCGAGGATGGCCGAGAAGGCGGTGACCAGCACCAGCAGACCAAGCGCCAGCGTGGGGTCGAGCAGCGGATGCAGGCGCATGGCGGCGAATACCGTCAGGTACAACACGGCGATGCCCGTGCCCTGCAACATCAGGCCGTAGTTCGGATTGCGTCGGCGCAGCCACCAGCCGAGGCCAAGCAGAGCAATGGCGCTGGCGGCCACACCGGCATAGCGCAGCTCGACCGGCACCACCATGCCCTCCGTGGCATAACGCAGAAGGAAGGCCAGACCGAGAAACAGCAACACCACGCCGACCCGCAGCACGGTATTGCCGCCCAGCAGCCAGGCCTTGGCCTGGACGAAACCGCGTTCGATCAGTGACGGCTCGCGTGGCGCTCGCTGACGGGGAGGCTCCTCGCTCGGCGGCGCGATGGATTCGGCTATGGCAGGGGTGGGCTCGGTCGCCATTGAAGCAGCGGAGTCGAGCGGCTCCGGCAACTCCCAGACCAGTTCGCTGGCGTCGTCCGCCTTCGGCTCGGACTCGGGCTGAGCCGCGGCAGGAATCTCCGCCGGATCGGCGCCAGCGCTCGACTCGGCCTGAGTTGCCGCGGGTTCGGCAATCGGTGCATCAGCGCTTTCCAGCCTGACCAGACGCTCGACCACTGCGCTGGTACCACGCTCGAAACGCTCGGCGAACTCCTTGAGTTCCTTGCGCAGACGCTGATTGTCGTTGCTGAGTTGCTGCAAGCGCAGCATCTGCGCGAGGCCCAGACCAATCAGCCCACCCAACAGGGCGGATGTCACCGACTCTCCGGCCAGTGCACCGAGCACCAGACCGACCAGCATGAAGATCCATTGCATGCGTTGTTATCCCTGCGTAGCCCGCGAACGACGCGGGGCGCGACGAGTATATCGACGCACCCGGCTCACCACACAGAGACGTAGGCCAACTGGCGCACAGACACAATGCTTCGCTTGCTTACGGTCGGCCGATGCAGGCCGCCAATGCGGCTGTAAGCGTGCGAACCGGGAGGCGCCGAGTGGATGCCTCTATCGCGACTGAAGTCGCTCCCACGGTGCGGGCTGAGTCTCTATCGCAAAACACTGCATTGCCGGGGTCGCGGCCAAGGCCCCTCCTACCGGTGCAAGGGGTTGCCTATTGTTCAGAGCCGGAAAAGGAAAAGCCCCGCCGAGGCGGGGCTTTGGCATTGCCGACCAATAATCGGATCGAGGATCTAGCGAGCTAGAGCCAGGCTAGGCGAGGTTGGGTGAAGAAGCGCAGTTCACATCAAGTGAATGAGCATTCTGAACCTAACCTCAACGACGCCTGGCCGACGCGCAGCAGATCGTCGGCCGATTATCAGAACTGAGCGGCGTCCAGCAGATACAGCGACTCGCTACCGGCCTTGACCGAAGCGGTCAGCGACTGGGTACGCGGCAGCAGGCGGGCGAAGAAGAAGCGCGCGGTGCCCAGCTTGCTCACGTAGAACTCGTCGTCGCCCTGCTTGGCCAGCGCGGTGCGAGCCATCAGTGCCCACATGTAGGCGTAGGCGGTGTAACCGAACACCTGCAGGT
Organism: Pseudomonas sp.; assembly: GCA_038147895.1. Taxonomy (GTDB): domain Bacteria; phylum Pseudomonadota; class Gammaproteobacteria; order Pseudomonadales; family Pseudomonadaceae; genus Aquipseudomonas. The sequence continues at coordinate 88,335 of JAYQUJ010000007.1, read as the reverse complement.
ACTCGACCGAGGCCGCGCCGATTTCGTTCGGGTTGCCCTTGGCCTGCTCGATGACCCAGGCAGTCAGCTCGTCGAGGTTGGCCACAGCCGCTTTCAGCGGAGCGGTGAACTCGGCCAGGCTGGCATCGGCACTGCCAATGAAAGCTTTGATTTCATCGCTGAAGTGTTTGTAGAAGCTGCCACCGCTGCCAACGATTTTGCGGCCCATCAGGTCCAGCGACTGGATGCCGTTGGTGCCTTCGTAGATCTGGGTGATGCGGCAGTCGCGGATCAGCTGCTCCTGGCCCCACTCACGGACGAAGCCGTGGCCGCCGAAGATCTGCTGGCCGTGCACGGTGGTTTCCAGGCCCATATCGGTGAGGAAGGCCTTGGCCACCGGCGTCAGCAGGGCGACCAGTTCTTCCGCACGCTTGCGGGTTTCTTTCTCTTCGCTGTACTTGGCGGTGTCCAGCTGCATGGCGACGTAGCTGGAGAAGGCGCGACCGCCCTCGTTCAGCGCCTTCATGGTCAGCAGCATGCGGCGCACGTCCGGATGCACGATGATCGGGTCGGCTGCCTTGTCCTTGTTCACCGGGCCGGTCGGCGCGCGGCTCTGGATACGGTCACGGGCGTATTCGATGGCGCTCTGGTAGGAACGCTCGCCCAGCGCCAGGCCCTGGATACCAACACCCAGACGCTCGTAGTTCATCATGGTGAACATGGCGTTTAGGCCCTTGTTCGGCTCGTCAACGATCCAGCCGGTGGCGCCGTCGAAGTTCATCACGCAGGTGGCGGAAGCCTTGATGCCCATCTTGTGCTCGATCGAGCCACAGGACACGGCGTTCTGCTCGCCCAGCGAACCGTCGGCATTGACCATCACTTTCGGCACCAGGAACAGCGAGATGCCTTTCGGGCCAGCCGGGGCGTCCGGCAGCTTGGCCAGCACCAGGTGGACGATGTTCTCGGTCAGGTCGTGTTCGCCACCGGTGATGAAGATCTTGGTGCCGGTGATCTTGTAGCTGCCGTCAGCCTGCGGTTCGGCCTTGGTGCGGATGATGCCCAGGTCGGTACCGGCATGCGGTTCGGTCAGGCACATGGAGCCGGCCCAGACGCCGGAATACATGTTCGGCAGGTACTGCGCCTTCAGCTCTTCGCTGGCGTGGTTGAGGATCGACAGGCAGGCACCGGCGGTCAGCATCGGGTACAGACCGAAGGACAGGTTGGCCGAGTTGACCATTTCCTCTACCTGGGCACCGATCACTTTCGGCATACCCATGCCGCCGAATTCCGGCGCACCGCCCACACCGACCCAGCCGCCTTCGGCGTAGGTCTGGTAGGCCTCGGGGAAACCGGCCGGGGTTTTCACCACGCCGTCGGTCCAGGAGCAGCCCTCTTCGTCGCCGCTGCGGTTCAGCGGGGCGATCACGCCACCGGTGACCTTGCCGGCTTCTTCGAGGATGGCGGCAGCGGTGTCTTCATCGACCACTTCGGCCAGGCCGGGCAGCTCGGCCCACAGCTTGGAAACCTCGAATACTTCATTGAGCACGAAGCGCATATCGCGCAGGGGAGCTTTGTAATCGGCCATCTGACAATCCTCAAGCGAAGCTACGACGCGGCCGCAATGCGACCGAATGATGCAGAGGATCGAGTCTAACCGAACACCTTTTCAGACACATAGGTTCACGTTATGACCAATGATTCACGCCCAAAAAGCGCCCTTGACTAACGCAAAAGGCCCGCACGAGGCGGGCCTTTTGATGCGTTGCGACCGACTGTCAGAAGAACTGTTCGGCGCTCAGGCGCATCAGGCATTCGCTGCCGGCATCGGCCGCAGCCAGGTGTGCAGCAGCGCGCGGCAACAGGCGACGGAAGTAGAACTCACCGGTAGCCAGCTTGGCCTGGTAGAAGTCGACATCGGCACTGCCGGCCTCCAGCTGCGCCTGGGCGACCACACCCATGCGCGCCCAGAAGTAGGCCAGCACCACATAGCCGGAGTACATCAGGTAGTCGACCGAGGCGGCGCCGACTTCGTCCGGGTTCTTCATCGCGGCCATGCCGATGCGCTGGGTCAGCTCGCCCCACTGGCGGTTGAGCCTGGCCAGCTCGGCGATCTGCGCCTTGAGCTGCGGATGCTCGGCCTGCGCCTCGCAGAACTTGTGCACGATCTTGGTGAAGCCAGCGAGCAGCTTGCCCTGGCTACCCAGCACCTTGCGTCCTAGCAGGTCGAGGGCCTGGATGCCGTTGGTACCTTCGTAGATAGGCGCGATGCGACAGTCGCGCATCAGCTGCTCCATGCCCCACTCGCGGATGTAGCCGTGGCCACCGAACACCTGCATACCCAGGCTGGTGACTTCCAGGCCGGTGTCGGTCATGAACGCCTTGCAGATCGGTGTGAGCAGGCCCAGCAGGTTTTCTGCAGCAGCGGCCTCCTCGGCGTCCGGGCCGTGGCTCAGGTCGAGCAGCTGCGCGGTGAAGTAGGCAAGGGCGCGGTTGCCCTCGTTGAACGCCTTCATGGTCAGCAGCATGCGCCGCACGTCCGGGTGCACGATGATCGGGTCGGCCGGTTTGTCTGGTGCCTTCGGCCCGGTCAGGGCGCGCATCTGCAGACGATCGTGGGCGTAACGTACGGCGCCCTGGTAGCTGGCCTCGCCGTTGCACAGGCCCTGCATGCCGGTGCCCAGGCGCGCGTGGTTCATCATGGTGAACATGCAGTTGAGGCCCTTGTTGGCCTCGCCGATCAGAAAGCCCTTGGCCTCGTCGAAGTTCATCACGCAGGTGGCCGAGGCCTTGATACCCATCTTGTGCTCGATCGAGCCACAGCTCACGGCGTTGCGCTCACCCACCGAGCCATCGGCGTTGACGTTGAACTTGGGCACGATGAACAGCGAGATGCCCTTGGTGCCGGCCGGCGCGTCGGGCAGCTTGGCCAGCACCAGATGCACGATGTTCTGGCTCATGTCGTGTTCACCGGCGGAGATGAAGATCTTGGTGCCGGAGATCGCGTAGCTGCCATCGGCCTGGGGTACGGCACGGGTCTTGATGATGCCCAGGTCGGTACCGCAGTGCGGCTCGGTCAGGCACATGGTGCCGGTCCAGGTACCTTCGGTGAGCTTGGTCAGGTAGGTCTGCTTCTGCTCTTCGCTGCCGTGGGCGTGGATCGCCGACATGGCGCCCTGGGTCAGGCCCGGGTACATGGCCCAGGAGGTGTTCGCCGAGCTGACCATCTCGGCGATGATCAGGCCGAGCGAATGCGGCAGGCCCTGACCGCCGTAGTTGGCGTCGGCCGACAGGCCGTTCCAGCCGCCCTCGACGTACTGGGCGAAGGCTTCCTTGAAGCCCTTGGGCGTGGTCACCACGCCGTCATTCCACACCGCGCCTTCTTCGTCGCCGCTGCGGTTGATCGGTGCCAGCACCTGTTCACAGAACTTGGCGCCCTCTTCGAGGATGGCGCTGACCATGTCCGGAGTGGCGTCGCTGGCACCGATATGGCTGTAGGTCGCGGCGTAGTCGAAGACTTCGTCGACGAGAAAGCGTATGTCGCGCAACGGGGCTTTGTACTCGGGCATTGCAGACTCTCCACGGGGGCGCGCGCCGGGGCGGCCGCGCTGATCCCGCCAAGCTACTGCGTCACGGCAGACTCGGACAACGACGCTGCAAGCGCTGAATGCACAACCATAACCCGACTACTTATCCGACTTGCGGCTTGACCCGCACCGCGCCACGCCGCCGCTGACCATGAACGGAGACCCGGTTGCGCCCGGCACTCTTGGCGGCATACAGCGCCTGGTCGGCGGCCTTGATCACTTCGGCGGGCGTGCGTTGTTCGGCATCGCGCTCGGCCACGCCAATGCTGATGGTCACTGATACGCTCTGCGCGCCACTGCCGCGGCGCCGGCTGCGGCCTTGCTGATCGTCCTGCGGCCGGCTCTGCTTGTCGCGCAGCTGCACCTGGTAGGCCTCGATGGCCTGGCGCACCGCCTCCAGGTGCGGCAGGCACTCCTCGATGCTTTTGCCGGGGAACACCAGGGTGAATTCCTCACCGCCATAACGATAGGCACGTCCGCCGCCGCCGACCTTGCGCAGCTGACTGGCGACCAGGCGCAGCACCTGATCGCCGACATCGTGACCATGGGTGTCGTTGAATTTCTTGAAGTGGTCGACGTCGGTCATCGCCAGCACATAGTTGCGCCCCAGGCGCTCCAGCCGATCGTTCAGCGCACGACGACCGGGCAGCCCGGTGAGTTCGTCGCGAAAGGCCATCTGATAGGCCTCGTGCACCACGGCGGCCACCAGCATCAGCATCACCAGGCTGCTCATCACCTGCAGCGCATTGGGCAGGATGAAGGTGTTGGGCAGCATCCACAGCAGGCCGAGCAGACCGAGCAGCAGCGCCGCATGCAGCGGCCTGGGCTGACGCAGGTATTGCACGGCGAGCAGCACTCCGGCGATCAGGAACAGCGGGTAGGCAAGCTGAATCAGGCTCATCCACTGGCCATGCCAGAGCGGCCAGTGAATCTCCACCAGCCAGGCCTGGACGGCCTCCGGAAAACGCCGCGCCAGCGCCCAGACCGTACCAACGATCGCCAGCAGAACCGCCGCACGCGCCAACAGATCCTGCAGCAGGTGACTACGCTCGCGCCACGCGCCGAACAGGCCGTAGAGCACCGGCAGCAGCAGGCAGCTCAGATGGAACACCAGCGCCGCATCGCCGCGCACCTGGCCCTGATCACGGAAATGATCGACCTGGATATCCAGTAGGAAATAGGCGAGATAGACCACCGCCAACACCGCCAGCTCACGCTGCCGGCCATAGGCCACGCAAAAGGCGCCGCCGAGCAGCATCAGCAAGGTGGGCAGCACATTGAACAGCGACAGAAAGAACTCACTGAGCTGACCCACGCGCGCCACCAGCAACCCGGCCAGCAACAGCGGCAGAGACGTCAGCAGATGACTCGGGCGGTAGGCAGTGAGGCGCGGCACAGCGGATTCTCCAGCCGGCAAGGGATGCGGCATTTTGCCTGCATGGACAGCTATAGGCATCTACCTTGCCGCCGCTTTCTAGCCATCAGGCGACGGAACGCTTTCTCAGAGGCAAAAAAAACCGCAGCACATGGCTGCGGTTTTCTGACCTGAGGTCGGACGGAGGCTTAGTAGCCCAGGGCGAAGTCTTCTTCGGCCATGTCCATCAGGTTGCTGGCGCCAGACAGCATGGTGGCGACGTGAGCACGGGTACGCGGCAGGATACGCTCGAAGTAGAAGCGTGCGGTCTGCAGCTTGGCCTTGTAGAAGGCCTCGTCCTCGGTGCCGGCAGCGATCTTCTCGGCAGCCAGGCGCGCCATGTCGGCCCAGAAGTAGGCCAGGCAGGCGTAGCCGGAGTACATCAGGTAGTCGACGGAAGCGGCACCCACTTCTTCGCGATCCTTCATGGCAGCCATGCCCACCTTCATGGTCAGGTCGCCCCACTCCTTGTTCAGCTGAGCCAGCGGTGCGACGAGGCCCTTGATGGCTTCGTTGCCTTCGTTGGCCTGGCAGAACTTGTGCACGATCTTGGTGAAGCCTTTCAGCGCTTCGCCCTGGGTCATCAGCACTTTACGGCCGAGCAGGTCGAGGGCCTGAACGCCGGTGGTGCCTTCGTACAGGCAGGAGATACGGCTGTCACGCACGTTCTGCTCCATGCCCCACTCGGCGATGAAGCCGTGGCCACCGTAGATCTGTACGCCGTGGTTGGCGGACTCGAAGCCGACTTCGGTCATGAACGCCTTGGCGATCGGAGTCAGGAAGGCCAGCATCGCGTCGGCGGCTTTCTTCTCTTCTTCGTCCTGGCTGTACTTGACGATGTCGACCTGCTTGGCGGTGAAGTACACCATCGCGCGGTTGCCTTCGGCGAAGGCTTTCATGGTCAGCAGCATGCGACGCACGTCCGGGTGGACGATGATCGGGTCAGCAGCCTTGTCCGGCGCTTTCGGGCCAGTGAGGGAACGCATCTGCAGACGCTCGCGGGCGTACTTGATGCCGCCCTGGAAGGCGATTTCGGCGTGGGCAAGGCCCTGCAGAGCGGTACCCAGGCGAGCAGTGTTCATGAAGGTGAACATGCAGTTCAGGCCTTTGTTGGCCGGGCCGATCAGGTAGCCGGTGGCGCCGTCGAAGTTCATCACGCAGGTGGCGTTACCGTGGATGCCCATCTTGTGCTCGATCGAGCCACAGGAAACGGCGTTCTTCTCGCCCACGGAACCATCGGCGTTTACGTTGAACTTCGGCACGATGAACAGGGAGATGCCCTTGGTGCCTTGCGGGGCATCGGGCAGGCGGGCCAGCACGATGTGGACGATGTTATCGACCATGTCGTGTTCGCCGGCGGAGATGAAGATCTTGGTGCCGGACACCTTGTAGGAGCCATCAGCCTGCGGCTCGGCCTTGGTGCGCAGCATGCCCAGGTCGGTACCGCAGTGCGGTTCGGTCAGGCACATGGTGCCAGTCCACTCGCCGGATACCAGCTTGGTCAGGTAGGTGTGCTTCTGCTCGTCGGTGCCGTGGGCGTCGATGGTGTTCATCGCGCCGTGGGACAGGCCGGGGTACATGCCCCAAGACCAGTTGGCTTCGCCGACCATTTCGCTCAGGGCCAGGCCCAGGGATTCCGGCAGGCCTTGGCCGCCGTGAGCAACGTCGTGAGCCAGGCTCGGCCAGCCGCCTTCGACGAACTGCTGGTAGGCCTCTTTGAAGCCGGTCGGAGTCTTCACGCCGGATTCGGACCAGGTGCAGCCTTCGAGGTCACCAACACGGTTCAGCGGAGCGATGACTTGCTCGCAGAACTTGGCGCCTTCTTCCAGGATGGCACTGACCATGTCCGGGGTGGCGTCCTGGCAGCCAGGCAGGCTCTGATAGTGCGCTTCGTAGCCGAGCAGTTCGTCGCGAACGAAGCGGATATCACGCAAGGGGGCCTTGTACTCAGGCATAGCGGTAAACCTCTACGGTGGATTCCTTAGTGTTAGGGTGACCGTCTGAAGCGGTCGTTCGCGGGATTTCTCCCGGCGCCCGGCAGGTGCGAACCGGCCCGGCACTCAAACAGGCGTTTGAAACATACGTTTACGCCCTACCCTTGTCAAGCATCCGCCCGTCACTCTTTAGACTGACAGATCGACCGTTGACTCCGGGCTCTGCAACTGAGCCAGACGCAGGTACAAATCCAGTCTAGGCGGCGGCGCAACAGCCTGCGCAGCAGGCTCTTCGGCAGAGTCCGTCTTGGCCTCCTCTTCGGCCTGCTGTTCGGCACGCTGCGCAGCCCGCGCCTCGGCATCGGCCAGGGCCTCTTCACGCTGCTGCTGGGCCAGCTCGGCCCTGGCTTGCGCAGCCTGCGCCGTCGCCTGAGCGGCAACGCGACGATCCTGTGCCGAGGGCTCGGCCGGGGCCAGGGCGGCACGGATAACCACTTCCATCTTGCGCAGGGTCGCCTCCGGGTCGCTGGCCACTGCACTGGTGTCGATGCTCACCTCTCCGCCCACGGCATAACGTTTGCCGTCGGGGCCGTTCTTGAAGGTATAGGTCGGCGCGCCGGCATAACTGCCACCGACTGCAGCATGGGCTTGCTCATGGGCGCGCACTTCACGATCACGACTGGCCAGCTCGGCCAGTTCGAGTTCCACCTGGCGTTGTTGTGCCGCTTCGCGGGCAGGTGAAGGCTCGTCCGCCGCCTGAGGGCCCTGAGGTTCGTCGCGTGAAGCTTTTTGCTCGTCGGTGTCGCTCAGCGACGTCGCCGCACCGGCAGGCTGAGTGGAAGAAGAAGGGGAAGATAAGTCGGACGAAGGTGTACGCGCCGCCAGGGATGACGGCAGAAGCGCGGAATGAAACAAGGCGCTGCCGATCTGCATCCAATCACTCCTCGCCTCGCCGGGCGAGCTGCTTCCTGGTGCCAGCGCCGACCGTGGGTCAGACGCGGGTATCGATCAAGGTACCCAGCACTTCGTCGGCAGTTTCCACTACCCGCGCGCTGGCCTGTACTTCGTTGCGCCCCTGGGCGAGCCCGACCAGGCTGGTGGCCAGGTCGACCAAAGAGGCAGCCTGGGCATCGGCGCCCGGAGCGGCTTGCAGGGCGGGACGATCTTGCGCTGCAGCGACCGCATTGCCGGCGACTTCACTCGCGGCCTGCTCGACACGACGCTGCCCGGCCTGAATGCCGCCGAGGCCTGCGCTGAAGGCGTTACCGGAAATTTCCATGCAGATGACTCCCTGACGGGGACAAACTCTTGCAGGCAATTGAAGCAGAAAATGCTCAAAAAACGTACAAACAAAGCGCAATGACCGACCGCCGGCTTATAACGCTGGCATCCTCAAATGTTCCGCAACCGCTGCCGGGCTCGGTTCGAACAAGTAAGGTACCTGTCCCAGGCAGGGCGCAGGCAGGCGTTCGGCCAGCGTGGCCAGGTTGTCCTGCAGGCGCGAGGTCTGTGGGTCGACGATATTCGCCACCCAACCCGCCAGTTGCAGACCGTCACGAGCGATGGCTTCGGCACTGAGCACTGCATGATTGATGCAGCCCAGGCGCACACCCACCACCAGAATGACCGGCAGGCCCAGCGCTACAGCCAGATCGGAAAGACTCTCCCTGCCCGCCAAGGGCACTCGCCAGCCGCCGGCACCCTCGACCAGGGTGAGATCCGCGCCTTTCTGCACGATCCGCTGCACCGCCGGTAGCAAGCTAGCCACATCCAGTTGCACACCCGCCTCGCGCGCAGCCAGATGCGGGGCAATGGCCGGCTCGAAGGCGAACGGATTGACCTCGGCATAGGCCAGCGGCAGAGAGCACTCGCCGAGCAGCGTCAGGGCATCGTCGTTGCGCAGCCCTTCTGCAGTTTTTACGCAACCGGAAGCCACCGGCTTGGCCGCCGCCGTGCTCAGGCCTTGCAGCCTCGCCGCGTGCAGCAGACCCGACGCGATGGTGGTCTTGCCGATTTCCGTGTCGGTACCCGTAACGAAGTAGGCCTGGTTCATTGTGCAATTCCAGAGGGGCAAAGGCTGCCCACAAAGCTAATTCAGAAGCCGATTGGCGAGCAGGACCCGCGCCTAGGGCTTACGCAAAACGCCATACACCACCTGATAGGTCGCCGGCAGCCCTGGGGGCTGGCGGAAGCGCTCGTAGGCCTCGACCAGAGCGCGTAAACGCGCGCGACCGGTCAGGCCACCGGGACGTCCGGGATTGAGGTTGTGCGCGCCCAACGCTTTGAGCTCATGGGTCAGCGCCCGCAGATCGGCGAAATGCAGCACCTTGGCCTTGCGCTCCACGGTCAGCACCTGCAAGCCACTATCGGCGCACAGCTGCTGGTAATCGACGAAGCGGCGGAAACGGTTGACGTGAACCAGGCCATCCACCTCCTGCCAACTATCACGCAGCTCCTGCAGGGTGCCGACGCACAGGCTGCTGAAGGCCAACACGCCGCCAGGTCGCAGTACGCGTTGCGCCTGTGCCAGCACACGCGGAAAGTCAGCGCACCACTGCACGGCCAGGCTGGTGTAGATCAGGTCCAGACAACCATCACGCAGCGGCAGGCACTCGGCATCACCGGCGATAAAGCGCTGCGCGCCCCCCAGGGGTCTGGCGTGCCTGAGCATGCCCTCGGCGAGGTCGAGCGCTATGCCCTCCGCCTGGGGAAAACGCGCAGCCAGCACGCGGCTGAAATGCCCGGTACCACAGCCCAGGTCGAGCCAGCGCTGCGGCACTTGCTGCACCGGCAGGCGCGCCAGCAGGTCGATACCGACATCGCGCTGCAAGGCGGCCACGCTGTCATAGCTGGCGGCCGCTCGGGAAAAGGACGCGGCGACCTGGCGCTTGTCCGGCAGGCCGCTCTGTTCGTGCCACTCAGTCATCGCCAACCTCACCGATGAATGCCTCGATGGCGGCTGCCACCTCATGTGGGCGCTCTAGCGGGAAGGCATGGCTGACACCTTCGATCAGGCCGACCTCGATATCCGGCTGCAGCATCAGCAGCTCTCCCGCCACCTCGGCCGGCACCAGCGCGTCGGCCCCGGCCAGCAGGTGCAGCTGTGGCCCGGCGAAGCGCTGGATGGCGCTGCGCCCATCGAAATTGCCCAGCACTTCCAGCCCAGCCAGCAACACCTCGGGCGATTGCTGGGGCGCCGCCAGTTGCAGCTGCCGCGCCAGCCCTCGGGCCTCGGCCGCGCCCTGGGTGCAGAGCAAAGCAAAGCGCTTGAGCGTTGCCTGCGGATGCTCGCGGCAGCCGTCGACAAAGGCACCGAAGGTGGCTTCGTCCATGGCGAACGGCCAGTCGCTGCCGGCGACGAAGCAGGGATTGCTGGCCAGGGTCAGCAGACCACGGCAGCGCTTGCCGCGCAGCGCGGCCAGCTCGCAGGCCAGCATGCCGCCCAGCGACCAGCCGCCCAACCAGGCGTCCTCGGGCAGGCGCTCGTCCAGTTCCAGCAGCCAGTCGCGCGGCTCGCCACGGGCAAGTTCCGGCAAAGGTTCGATGTCCACCTGCAGGGCCGGATCGAGGCCACGCAGGGCATCGGCCAACACTTCCAGCGGCAGGCTGCCGAGGCCCCAGCCGGGTAGCAGAATCAGGCGATTACGCATCGGGATTCACCTGTGGCCAGCACTCGGCCAGGGCGTCGAGCAGCTGCTCCAGCTGCGCCTCGCTGTGGGCGGCGGACAGGGTCACGCGCAGGCGCGCACTGCCGGCCGGCACGGTCGGTGGGCGGATGGCGCCGACCAGCAGGCCGCGCTCTTTCAGCAGCGCCGAGAGTTGCAGGGCGCGCTCACTGTCGCCGATCAGGATCGGCTGAATGGGAGTCGGGCTGTCCATCAGGCTCAGGCCGATTTCCTCTGCGCCCTGGCGGAAGCGGGCGATCAGCCTGTTCAGATGCTCGCGGCGCCAGCTTTCCGTGCGCAGCAAGCGCAGGCTCTGCAGCGTGGCGCAGGCCACCGCCGGAGGCTGGCTGGTGGTGTAGATGTAGGGACGGGCGAACTGGATCAGGGTTTCGATCAGTTCCTCACTGCCGGCGACGAACGCACCCGCGGTGCCGAAGGCCTTGCCCAGGGTGCCGACCAGCACCGGCACGTCGTCCAGGCCCAGGCCGAAGTGCTCGACGATACCGCCGCCCGTGGCGCCCAGCGGGCCGAAGCCGTGGGCGTCGTCGACCATCACCCAGGCGTCTTTCTTGCGTGCTTCGGCACATAGCGCCGGCAGGTCGGCCAGGTCGCCATCCATGCTGAACACGCCGTCGGTCACTACCAGGGTGTTGCCTTCGGCCTTGTCCAGGCGCTTGCCCAGGCTCTCGGCATCATTGTGCAGGTAACGCGAGAAACGCGCGCCGGAGAGCAGCCCGGCATCTAGCAACGAAGCATGGTTGAGGCGATCCTCCAGCACGCTGTCGCCCTGCCCGACCAGCGCGGTAACGGCGGCCAGGTTGGCCATGTAGCCGGTGGAAAACAGCAGCGCACGCGGACGCCCGGTGAACTCGGCCAGCGCCTCCTCCAGTTCGTGGTGCGGCGTACTGTGGCCTATCACCAGGTGCGAGGCGCCACCGCCGACACCCCATTTTTCCGCACCCTGCTGCAGGGCATGGATCACTTCGGGATGGTTGGCCAGGCCCAGGTAGTCGTTGGAGCAGAAGGCCAGCAGCTCGCGACCATCGACCAGCACCAACGGCGCTTGCGGGCTCTCCAGCGAGGGGCGCTGGCGATACAGGTGGGCGGCGCGGCGCTCGGCCAGGCGAGCGGAAAGATCGAATGTCATGGGGCAACCTTGATGGCCGTGGGAGCGGCTTCAGCCGCGACTGTCCGTGCAATCAATCGCGGCTGAAGCCGCTCCCACGGAAAGAACTGGCCTCAGACCGCAGCGTCGTAGAACAGCTTGGCATCACGCTGCTCGATCAGCGCCTGCTCGATGGCGGCCTGGTGCACTTCGTCGGCGTGCTCTTCGCGTTCTTCCGGCTTGATACCGAGGCGAGCGAACAGCTGCATGTCCTTGTCCGCCTGCGGGTTGGCGGTGGTCAGCAGCTTCTCGCCGTAGAAGATCGAGTTGGCGCCGGCCATGAAGGCCAGGGCCTGCATCTGCTCGTTCATCTGCTCGCGGCCAGCGGACAGGCGCACGTGCGACTTGGGCATCATGATGCGGGCCACGGCCAGGGTGCGGATGAAGTCGAACGGATCGACGTCCTTCTCCTCGGCCAGTGGCGTGCCTTTCACCTTCACCAGCATGTTGATCGGCACCGACTCCGGATGCTCCGGCAGGTTGGCCAGCTGGATCAGCAAACCGGCGCGGTCGTCCACCGACTCGCCCATGCCGAGGATGCCGCCGGAGCAGATCTTCATTCCCGCCTCGCGCACGTAGGCCAGGGTCTGCAGGCGCTCGCTGTAGGTGCGGGTGGTGATGATGTTGCCGTAGAACTCCGGCGAGGTATCGAGGTTGTGGTTGTAGTAATCGAGGCCGGCCTCGGCGAGCGCCTTGGTCTGCTCCTGGTCGAGCTTGCCCAGGGTCATGCAGGTTTCCAGGCCGAGCTTCTTCACGCCTTTGACCATTTCCAGCACGTAGGGCATGTCCTTGGCCGACGGGTGCTTCCACGCCGCGCCCATGCAGAAGCGCGTGGAGCCGATGGCCTTGGCCTCTTCGGCGGCCTTGAGCACCTTCTGCACTTCCATCAGCTTTTCTTTGTCGAGGCCGGTGTTGTAGTGGCCGGACTGCGGGCAGTACTTGCAGTCTTCCGGGCAGGCGCCGGTCTTGATCGACAGCAGGGTCGAGACCTGCACGCGATTCGGGTCGAAGTGTGCGCGGTGCATGCTCTGCGCCTGGAACAGCAGGTCATTGAAGGGTTGCTCGAACAGCGCCCGCACCTCGGCGAGGGACCAATCGTGACGGGTAGCGGAAGCGGTACTGGCGCTCATTGGGGTAATCCTTGTTCTAGGCTGTGCAACACGGCTGAAGCATCGTCAAGGGAAGGACCATGCGCTGTCAACCACACGAAGATAAAGCGGTTTACATCTGGACAAAAAACAAACAGCAATGCCTGATCTGCGATGAGCCGGCCGATACCGCAGAGCCACTGTGCAGCGCCTGCGAGGTAGAGCTGCCCTGGCTCGGTGGGCACTGCAGCGTCTGTGCCCTGCCCTTGCCGGGCGAAGGACTGCTCTGCGGGCAGTGCCAGAAGCGCCCGCCCAGCTTTGCCCGGGTCGAAGCGCCATGGCGCTATGCCTTCCCGGTGGACAGCCTGATCACCCGCTTCAAGCATCAACAGCAATGGCCGATGGGACGTCTGCTCGCGGCCTTGCTGTCACATCATCTGCAACATGCCTTCGCCGAAGGTCTGCCCAGGCCCGACCTGCTGCTGCCGGTACCACTGGGCCGAAAACGCCTGCGCCAGCGCGGCTTCAACCAGGCCAGCATGCTCGCTCACTGGCTTGCCGACGGCCTGCGACTGCCCATTGAGGAACACTGGCTGCAGCGCCCGCAGGAAGGCGCACACCAGCAGGAACTGGACGCCGCCGCCCGCAAGCGCAACCTGCGCCAGGCCTTCGCCCTGCATTCCAAGGCCAAGCTGACAGGCCGACATGTCGCGCTGGTCGATGATGTGCTGACCACAGGCGCCACTGCCGAAGCCCTGGCCCGCTTGCTGACCAAGGCTGGAGCCGCGCGAGTGGATATCTACTGCCTGGCACGCACACCTAAACCCGGCGATTGAGGACTACACTGGGCGCCCCGACTGGAGCCGCCCATGAACCACCCCTTCGCCACCCTCACGCCCGATCTGGTACTCGACGCAGTGGAAAGCCTCGGCTACCTCAGCGACGCCCGCGTGCTGGCGCTGAACAGCTACGAGAACCGCGTCTACCAGGTCGGCATAGAGGAACAGCAACCGCTGATCGCCAAGTTCTACCGCCCCGAACGCTGGAGTGATGCGGCGATTCGCGAGGAGCATGCCTTCAGCCAGGAGCTGGCCGACTGCGACGTACCGGTGGTGGCACCGCTGCAGCGTGACGGTGAAAGCCTGTTCGAGCACGCCGGCTTTCGCTTCGCCCTGTTCCCCCGCCGCGGCGGCCGCGCGCCGGAACCAGGCAACCTGGACCAGCTGTACAGCCTCGGCCAGCTGCTCGGTCGCCTGCACGGCGTAGGCGCCAGCCGCCCCTTCGAGCACCGCGAAACGCTGGCGGTGGATAACTTCGGTCATGCCTCGCTGGCGACGCTGCTGGAGGGCAACTTCGTCCCGCGCAGCCTGCTGCCAGCCTACGAGTCGGTCGCGCGCGATCTGCTGCAACGCCTGGACGAGCTGTTTAGCCGCGTGCGCTACACGCCGATCCGCCTGCACGGCGATTGCCACCCTGGCAATCTGCTGCACCGCGACGACGCCTTTCATATTGTCGACCTCGACGACTGCCGCATGGGCCCGGCCGTGCAGGACCTGTGGATGATGCTTGCCGGCGAGCGCCACGAGCGCCTTGGCCAGCTGTCCGAGCTGATGGACGGCTACCAGGAGTTCCACGACTTCGACAGCCGCGAACTGGCCCTGATCGAAGGCCTGCGCGCCCTGCGCCTGATGCACCACAGCGCCTGGATCGCCCGCCGTTGGGACGACCCTGCCTTCCCCCTGGCCTTCCCCTGGTTTGCCAACGAGCGCTACTGGGGCGACCAGATCCTGTCGCTGCGCGAGCAGCTGGCGGCGCTGGATGAAGAGCCGCTGCGGTTGTTCTGAAGCCCTTTTGTTTAAGCGAGCGCGATAACACGGCAGTAGTGAAGCGGCGCGCCTATCGACGACAGGCACTGCAGGGTTGTTCACTCTTGATCGCGGCTAAAGCCGCTCCTACAAAAGCCAACACACGCCCTGTGGGAGCGGCTTTAGCCGCGACGGGTTCAGCACTGATACAGAACAACCCCTTAAAGGCCATCAGCTCCCTGTAAAACCTTCCTTACGGCCATTGCACGCGCCCCTCGCCGAACAAAGCTGATCACACAGACAAACTCCCTGGCCCGGCACTAGAATCGGCTGACTTTGTTAGCTGCCTAACCACCAAGGAACACCATGTCCACCGCACACCCCACTCGGGGTTATACCCTCGGCATCGCCGCGTACATCATCTGGGGCTTGTTCCCGCTCTACTTCAAGGCTATCCAGGCGGTGCCGCCGCTGGAGATCGTGGTGCACCGGGCGCTGTGGTCGGCGCTGTTCGGCATGATCCTGCTGCAACTGTGGAAACACCCCGGCTGGTGGCGCGAGCTGCGCGACAACCCCAAGCGCCTGGCGGTGCTGACCGGCAGTGGTCTTTTGATCGCCAGCAACTGGCTGGTGTACGTCTGGGCGGTGAACAACGGACGCATGCTGGAAGCCAGCCTGGGCTACTACATCAACCCGCTGATCAACGTACTGCTCGGCATGCTGCTGCTCGGCGAACGCCTGCGCCGCCTGCAGTGGGTCGCGGTAGGCCTGGCCGCCGTCGGCGTGCTGCAGCAGCTGTGGCAGGTCGGCAGTATTCCCTGGGTATCGCTGGTACTGGCGCTGACCTTCGGCTTCTACGGCCTGATCCGCAAGCAGGCGCCGGTTGCCGCGCTGCCGGGCCTGGTAGTGGAAACCTGGCTGTTGCTACCAGTGGCCATCGGCTGGCTGCTGCTGCACCCGGCGGCGATGAGCGCCCAGCCCGACTTCTGGAGCAGCAGCGAAGCGCTCTGGTTGATCGCCGCCGGCCCCATCACCCTGGTGCCGTTGCTGTGCTTCAACGCCGCGGCGCGCCACCTGCCCTACACCACCCTGGGCTTTCTGCAGTACATCGCCCCAACCCTGGTGCTGCTGCAGGCGGTGCTGCTGTTCGGCGAAACACTGGAGTCGAGCAAGCTGCTGTCCTTCGTCTTTATCTGGGCGGCGCTGTTTATCTACAGCCTGGATATCTGGCTGGGCATGCGCCGACGCGGCCAGGCCGCCTGAGCAGAAAACGACCGCAGCCCGCCAAGCCGCGCCAACCCTGGCGCGGCGCCATCCGCCCAGACCTTGCCCACAGCTTCATCCCCAGACTCTGTGCACAACCGCAAGCCGCTGTGCATTTCCTGCGCAACCGCCGGAAGCCCTCGGCCCCCGTGGCCTGGCGCAGTATCCCCTCAGGCTGTCCACAGCTATTTCCCCACAGATCGGGGATATCCGTAACCGATCATCCACAAGCACAGCGACCACTCTGCTCTGCGGGCGAAGCTTGAGCAAAAAACCAACGCTGCCTGCAAAGGCCCATTTCATCAGGCCTGCAGCCAGGAATACCGGACTTACCCACAGATCCATCCACGGACTTTGTGCACAAGACGCAGGACCTGCTGTTTTTTCAACCACTGCCCGGAAAAGCAGCCACGACGGGGCCTACAGCGCCATCCCCCCAGCCTGCCCACAGAGCCATCCACAGATTCCGGGGATATCCACCGCACGCTCATGCTCCACCGTGTTGCCGGTCAAACTGAACAAAAACCCGGCAATCTGCTGGATGGCCCGCCATTCAAGGTCTGCAGCCATTGATACCGAAGTTGCCCACAGAACCATCCACGACCTTTGTGCACAACCTGCCAACGCTGTGGATTTTCTGACCATCCAAGAGAAAGCCCCGGGGCACTAAGCAGTGCGCCGGGGCTCCCCAGACTATCCACAGTTTCACCCCCACATTCCGGGGATTAATCCTCGCTGCGCAGGTTCAGCTCCACCATCAGGTCGTCAGCCAGGTTCTCCAGCTTGTCGCGCAGCAGATCCAGCGGCAGGCTCTGCGGCACGGCCAGCAGCGCCTCGGCATGGAACAGCAGCTCGCTGCTCATCGGCGCGGGAGCGACTTCGGTATTGAGGCGCTCCAGGTTGACCCCGTTCTCGGCCAGCAGGCGGGTGATGTCACGGACGATGCCCGGGCGGTCGTTGCCGACCAGGTCGAGCAGAATCGGCCGCCAGCCGCTGGCCGGCTCGTCACCACTCTCGGCCACCAGCACACGAATCCCCTGAGAGCCCAGCGCCTGCAGACCTGCCGTCAGCGCCTCGCGACTCTCGCCTGGCACCTCCACCCGCAGGATGCCGGCGAACTGCCCGGCCATGCGCGACATGCGGCTTTCCAGCCAGTTGCCGTCATGGGCCGCGATGCATTGGGCGATACGCTCGACCAGGCCGGGCTGGTCGGGGGCGATAACGGTGAGTACCAGATGATTCACATGCAACTCCTTAGCTATCAGGGCTTCAGGCCGAGTCAGTCAAATCGAGCCAATAGGTATAGAACACCTCATCGCGGACATAGCCAAGCTTTTCGTAGAGGGCCTGGCCAGCGAAATTGTCCTTTGCCGTTTCCAACTGCAAACCGCAGGCACCGCAGGCCTGCGCATGTTCACGGGCAGCCTGCATCAGGGCCTCTGCCACACCTTGGCGACGAGCCGCGGGCGACACGAACAGATCACTGAGCAACAAGGCTGGCGCCAGATACAGGGAGGCGAAGAAGGGATAAAGCTGAATGAAGCCCTGGGCCGCGCCCTGCTCATCGCGGGCCAGCAGCACGGCCGAATCGCCCCGCTCCAGGCGTTGCGCGAGAAATGCCCGCACCGAGGCCGCTTCATGGGGACGCTGGTAGAACGCCAGATAGCCGCAGAACAGTGGCAGCAAGGCATCCAGATCGGCAGGCGTTGCCTGGGTGATAGACATCATTGATCTCCGCGAAATCCACAGCATAGTTGCTGCGACGCGGTGCCACAGCAACACCAACAATATAACTGTGTACTGTTTGAAGATTTATCTGGAACAATTCTTCGTATATTTGAGAACATATGTAACGCTACGTGACTAATATGCGCCTTTCGGTCTATCCGCGACGCAACTCCACTGATTTTTCCAGAAGCTTCATGTAGTATTCCGCGGCTCGAACTACATGGCGTCCCGCCTGGTTTTTGAGCTGGTCCTGAGCAGAGTGAGGCAAGCAATGACTGAACGCGTTCAAGTTGGTGGTCTGCAGGTCGCCAAAGCCCTTTACGACTTCATTAACAATGAAGCCATTCCCGGTACCGGCATTGCTGCCGACAAGTTCTGGGCCGGCGCCGAAGCCGTGATCAACGAACTGGCCCCGAAGAACCGTGCCCTGCTGGCCAAGCGTGACGAGCTGCAAGCCCAGATCGATGCCTGGCACCAGGCGCGCAAAGGGCAGGCCCATGACGCCGCAGCCTACAAGGCCTTCCTCCAGGAAATCGGCTACCTGCTGCCGGAGCCGGCCGACTTCCAGGCCACCACGCAGAACGTCGACGAAGAAATCGCCCGCCTGGCCGGCCCGCAGCTGGTCGTACCGGTGATGAACGCACGCTTCGCCCTGAACGCCTCCAACGCCCGCTGGGGCTCGCTGTACGATGCCCTCTACGGCACCGACGTGATCAGCGAAGAAGGCGGCGCCGAGAAGGGCAAGGGTTACAACAAAGTCCGTGGCGACAAGGTCATCGCCTTCGCCCGCGCCTTCCTCGACGAAGCCGCGCCGCTGGCTGCCGGCTCCCACGTCGACTCCACCGCCTACAAGATCGTCGACGGCCGCCTGGTCGTCAGCCTCAAGGGCGGTAGCAACACCGGCCTGCGCGACGACGCGCAGCTGATCGGCTTCCAGGGTGAAGCCGCTGCGCCGGTTGCCGTACTGCTCAAGCACAACGGCCTGCACTTCGAGATCCAGATCGACGCCAACAGCCCGATCGGCCAGACCGACGCCGCCGGCGTGAAGGACGTGCTGATGGAAGCCGCCCTGACCACCATCATGGACTGCGAAGACTCCGTGGCCGCCGTCGATGCCGACGACAAGGTCGTGGTCTACCGCAACTGGCTGGGCCTGATGAAGGGCGACCTGGCTGAAGAAGTCAGCAAGGGCGGCAGCACCTTCACCCGCACCATGAACCCGGACCGCGTGTACACCCAGGTCGACGGTTCCGAGCTGACCCTGCACGGCCGCTCCCTGCTGTTCGTGCGTAACGTTGGCCACCTGATGACCAACCCGGCCATCCTCGACGCCCAAGGCAACGAGATTCCGGAAGGTATCCAGGACGGTCTGTTCACCAGCCTGATCGCCATCCACAACCTGAATGGCAACACCAGCCGCAAGAACACCCGCACCGGCTCCGTGTATATCGTGAAGCCGAAGATGCACGGTCCGGAAGAAGTGGCCTTCGCCGGCGAAATCTTCAGCCGTGTCGAAGACGTTCTCGGCCTGCCGCGCAACACCCTGAAAGTCGGCATCATGGACGAAGAGCGCCGCACCACCGTCAACCTCAAGGCGTGCATCCAGGCCGCCAGCGAGCGCGTGGTATTCATCAATACCGGTTTCCTCGACCGTACCGGTGACGAAATCCACACCTCCATGGAAGCCGGCGCCGTGGTGCGCAAGGCCGCCATGAAAGCCGAGAAGTGGATCGGTGCCTACGAGAACAACAACGTCGACATCGGCCTGGCCACCGGCCTGCAAGGCCGTGCGCAAATCGGTAAAGGCATGTGGGCCATGCCTGACCTGATGGCTGCGATGGTCGAGCAGAAAGTCGCTCACCCGCTGTCCGGCGCCAATACCGCCTGGGTTCCGTCGCCGACTGCCGCTACCCTGCACGCCCTGCACTACCACAAGGTCGACGTGTTCGCCCGTCAGGCCGAGCTGGCCCAGCGCACCCCGGCCTCGGTGGACGACATCCTGACCATCCCGCTGGCGCCGAACACCAACTGGACGCCCGAGGAAATCCAGAACGAACTGGACAACAACTCGCAGGGCATCCTCGGCTACGTGGTGCGCTGGATCGACCAGGGCGTCGGCTGCTCCAAGGTGCCGGACATCAACGATGTCGGCCTGATGGAAGACCGCGCCACCCTGCGTATCTCCAGCCAGCTGC
Organism: Pseudomonas sp.; assembly: GCA_038147895.1. Lineage (GTDB taxonomy): Bacteria > Pseudomonadota > Gammaproteobacteria > Pseudomonadales > Pseudomonadaceae > Aquipseudomonas. The sequence goes on along the minus strand of JAYQUJ010000007.1, from coordinate 68,515 downwards.
TGGCCAACTGGCTGCGCCACGGCATCGTGACCGAAGAGCAGGTGGTTGCCAGCCTCAAGCGCATGGCCCCGGTGGTTGACCGTCAGAACGCCGGTGACGCCCTGTACCGTCCGCTGGCGCCGAACTTCGACAGCAACATCGCCTTCCAGGCGGCTCTGGAGCTGGTCGTTGAAGGCACCAAGCAGCCGAACGGCTACACCGAGCCGGTTCTGCACCGCCGCCGCCGCGAGTTCAAGGCCGCCAACGGCCTGTAATTCGCAGCTGCAACGAAAGAACCGCCCTTAGGGGCGGTTTTTTATTGCCCCGCCAACAGCCGGTCTCTTGATTCGTAGGCTGGGTTAGCCGCCAGCGGCGTAACCCAGCTCAGCAGCGCCGCCGGGCCTGAGCAGGGTTACGGCCGCAATCGCGCCCTCAGGTTTGAATCAACGCCCACGCCTGGTGCGCCAGCGCAATCCTGCTTATCGAGATAACCCTCGGTTATGCGTTCGCTACCGCGTAAAGCCCCAGGCTGCGGGCTTGACGGGTGGTTAGCCGAACAGGCCTCACCTTTGGCTATGGGCATAAGGATTATTCAGAAGTCAGGAGCCGGGCAGCCCCCTAGGATGCCCCGGCACCTGTCATCAGGCTGCAAAGAAGTGATGCGCCAGGCGGCGTACGCCGCAGGCCTTCTTTGATCAGCAGGAGAGCTCCATGAAAAGAACAACAACAGGCGCGGGGGCCATGCACCCTCACGCCCTGGCTCTGGCCGTAGCATTGGCAACAGCACTACCGGCCCAGGCCGCCAGTTTCAACATCGGGGAAATCGAGGGTCGCTTCGACTCGGCGCTGTCCATCGGCGCCAGCTGGGCCATGGACAACGCCGACCGCCAGTTCATTGGCGTCGCCAATGGCGGCAGCGCTTCGAGCCGCACCAGCGACGATGGCCGGCTGAACTTCAAGAAGGGCGAAACCTTCTCCAAGATCTTCAAGGGCGTGCATGACCTGCAGTTGAGCTACGGCGAAACCGGCGTGTTCCTGCGCGGCAAATACTGGTACGACTTCGAACTGAAGGACGAGCACCGCCTCAACTACGACATCGACGACAGCGGCCGCGACAACGCTGCCAAGTCCTCGGGAGTCGAGCTGCTGGATGCCTTCATCTACCACAACTACCTGCTCGGCGATCTGCCCGGTAGCGTGCGAGTCGGCAAGCAGGTGGTAAGCTGGGGTGAAAGCACCTTCATCAGCAACGGCATCAACGCCATCAACCCGGTCGATGTCGCCTCCTTCCGCCGCCCAGGCTCGGAGATCAAGGAAGGCCTGATCCCGGTCAGCATGCTCTATGCGACCCAGGGCCTGACCGAAAACCTCTCCATCGAAGCGTTCTACCAGCTGCAGTGGGAAAAGACCGTCCTGGACAACTGCGGCACCTTCTTCGGCAGCGATGTAGCCGCCCAGGGCTGCAACTACGGCATGACCAGCTACGGTAGCGACTACAACCGCGACCCAGCGGTATACGGCTGGGTGCCACGTGGCGAGGATCGTGACGCCCGCGACAGCGGCCAGTTCGGCGGTGCCGTGCGCTGGCTGGTACCGGAGCTGAACGACACCGAGTTCGGCTTCTACGCCATGAACTACCACAGCCGCACCCCGGAAAGCATGTGGACGGCGAGTAACGCCACCGGCCTCAGCGCCATTACCGGCGCGCCTGGCCCGTCCAGCGCCAGCTACTACCTGGAATACCCGGAAGATATCCGTCTGTACGGCATCAGCTTCGCCACCACATTGCCGGATGGCACCGCACTGTCGGGTGAGATCAGTCATCGGCCGAACATGCCGCTGTCGCTCAATGGCACCGATGTGTCCACGGCTGCCAGCATTGGTCGGCTGTACAACCTGCTGGGCATGAGTGGCCTGGCCATCTTCGACTCTGGCTGGGCCGACAGCAGCTACGGCAGCGTGGTGCAGGGCTACAAGCGCATGCCCTTCAGCCAGGCACAGATGACCGCCGTCCACACCTTCGACAACGTCCTTGGCGGTGACCGCCTGACCCTGATCGGCGAAGTGGGCTACAGCCATATCGGTGACCTCGGCTCCGCCAATGGCAGCGACCTGCGCTTCGGTCGCAGCAGCGTGTACGGCAACGGCGCCCTGAGCGGCAACGCCTCGGCACTGGGCATCAACGGCAACACGCTATGCACCAGCGTGCTTAACGGCACCAACTCCGACCAGTGCACCAGCAAGGGTTTCTACACCCAGAACTCCTGGGGCTACCGCCTGCGCACGCAACTGGAGTTCAGCGACGCCATCGCCGGGGTCAACCTCAAGCCCAACCTGGCCTTCTCCCACGATGTCGAGGGCTACGGCCCGACCTTCACCGAGGGTAACAAGTCGGTCAGCGTCGGCATCGATGCCGACTACCTGTCCAAGTACAGCGCCAGCCTGAGTTACACCGATTACTTCGGTGGCGACTTCAACACCAACACCGACCGCGACTTCCTCGCCTTCAGCGTCGGCATGAGTTTCTGAGGTTTATGCACATGAAGTTTTCCGCTCTCCACTCACAACTCCTGCGCGCCGGCGTACTCGGCCTCGGCCTGTTCGCCGCCGGCCAGGCCCTGGCCGCGGTGCCTGCCGAGCAGATCGCCCGTCTTGGCAAGGACCTCACCCCAGTCGGCGCGGAAACCGCCGGCAATGCCGACGGCAGCATCCCGGACTGGACCGGTGGCCTGGCCAAGGACGCCGGCCAGCGTGACAGCGACGGCTTCCTTGCCGACCCGTTCGCCGCCGAGCAGCCGCTGTTCACCATCACCGCCGATAACGTTGAGCAGTACAAGGACAAGCTGACCCCCGGCCAGCTCGCCCTGTTCAAGCGCTACCCGCAGACCTATCGCATCCCGGTCTACCCGACCCATCGCTCGGTGACCATGCCGCAACAGTACCTGGAGACCACCAGGCTCAATGCCGCCGACACCCAGCTCGCCGAAGGCGGCAACGGCCTGCAGAACTACCGCAGCGGCGGCCTGCCGTTCGCCATTCCGCAGAACGGCCTGGAAGTGATCTGGAACCACATCGGCCGCTACCGTGGCCTGGCCTTCGAGCGCATGGTCACCCAGGCCTCGCCGCAGGCCAGCGGTGCCTATACGCCGAGCCTGATCAAGCAGCAGCTGGCCTACCCGGTCGGCCTCAGCGATTACGCGCCGGCGGAGATGAGCAACCTGCTGTACATGTACCGGGAAGAGTTTCTCGCCCCGGCGCGTCTGGCCGGTGGCGTGCTGCTGGTCCACGAGACCATCAACCAGGTCAAGGAACCGCGTATGGCCTGGCAGTACAGTGCCGGTCAGCGCCGTGTACGCCGCGCGCCACAGATTGCCTACGACAGCCCCGGCGCCGAAGGCATGCGCACCATGGACGACTTCGACATGTTCAACGGCTCGCCGGATCGCTTCGACTGGCAGCTGGTGGGCAAGAAGGAGATCTACATCCCCTACAACAGCTACAAGCTGAGCTCACCCAAGCTCAAATACAGCGACATCATCAAGCCCGGCCACCTCAACCCCGAGCACACCCGCTACGAACTGCACCGCGTGTGGCACCTGACCGCCACCCTCAAGCCGGGTCAGCGTCACATCTACTCGCGCCGCGACATCTTCCTCGACGAGGACAGCTGGCAGGCCGCCGAGGCCGACGCCTACGACGGTCGCGGCCAGCTGTGGCGCGTGTCCGAAGGCCATGGCATCTACTTCTACGACCAGCAGGCCCCGCAGTTCAGCGCCGAGACCCACTACGACGTGCTCTCCGGTCGCTACGCCGTGGGCGCGCTGTTCAACGAACAGAAAAATGCCTACAACTTCGACGTCACCTACAGCCGCAAGCAGTTCACGCCCAGCGCCCTGCGCGCCTCGGGCATTCGCTGAGTTCCACGCAGCACTCCACCCTTGGCGGCCTGCGGGCCGCCGTTTTTTTCGCTTACAAATGACCCGCCGCAGCCCATCGGCACACGGCCACGAGGCGTACTTTTTGCTTTAAATTCCGCCCCTTACCTAGACAATCCCGGCACCGCCCATGAAGTTGCACCAGCTCCGCGCCATCGTCGCGATCTGCGAAAGTGGCAGCATCCAGGAGGCCTCGCGCCTGCTGCATATTTCCCAGCCAGCCCTGTCCAAGGGCATCAAGGAACTGGAAGCCGAACTCGGCGTGCCGCTGCTGATCCGCTCCAACCGCGGCATCACCGCCACCGAATACGGTGAGCGCCTGGTGCGCCGCGCCCGCCTGATCCTCGAAGAGGTGCGCCGCGCCCGCGAGGAAATCGAAACCCTCAAGGGCACCATGGACGGTCGCCTCTCTATCGGCGTATCGCCAGTCACGCCTGGCGCGCAGTTCATCAACAGCCTCAACCGCTATCGCAAGCGCTACCCCAAGGTGCAGGTGCAGATCCACGAGCTGCGCCCGTCGAAACTGATGGAAGGCCTGCGCGAAGGCCAGCTCGATCTGGTCATGACCTCGCTGCCGGCCAGCCGTAACAGCGACGGCTTCCACTGGACCGAGCTGTACGCGCAACCCACCGTGCTCGCCGTGCGCAAGGGCCACCCGCTGCGCGGCGCGCGTTCGCTGCAGGAGCTGGTCGGCGAGGAGTGGCTGTTGCAGGACTCCCTGGAGCAATCACGCATCGGCATGATGTTCGACCATTACCGCATCGACCCGCCGCAGCGCATCATCGAGTGCGCCTCGGTGGTGCTGTTCTCCGAACTGGCGATGAACACCGACGCCATCAGCTACTGGTCGCTACGCGTGCTCGAACATGTGCAGAAGCTGGGCATGGAGCTGGAGCTGCTCGACATCCCCGAACAGGTACCGCCGATGAACATCTCCCTGGTCTGTCGCGACCAGGAGCTGATGACCCGCGAGGCCAAAGCCCTGGCTGACGAGCTGGTGTACGCCTACAAGAGCCCGCATGCGCCGAAGCTGGGCGAATGACTGCTCCCCTCTCCCACCGGTAGGAGTGGGGCTGGGGGATAGGGTGGTGAAATCCCCTCTCCCTAACCCTCTCCCGTGAACGGGAGAGGGAACAGCACGTAGGTTGGGCAAATAACTCAGTCCTGGCGGGGCTCAAAGAGCACTTCGGTTCTCACCGAGTTGGCGATAAAGCAGGCCTCGTGCGCCTCATGGTGCAACGCAGCGAGCTGCTCGCGGCTCGGCGCCGCGCCAGCGAAGGTCACCGCCGGACGCAGGGTGACGCGGATCATCGCCAGGCGACCCTCACCGTTCTTGCCCATACGGCCCTCGGCCTGGTCGCGATAGTCGTCCACCTTCCAGCCATCACGCGCCGCCAGGGAGAGGAACCACAGCATGTGGCAACTGGACAGCGAGGCGACGAAGGCCTCCTCCGGGTCCACCGCATCCTCGCGTGAGCCGGGCAGCGGCACTACATGGGGCGACGACGAAGCCGGCACTTCAACACCGCCGTCGAAGCGCCACAGATGGCCACGGCTGTAACGATTGTCGAGGAAGTCCTGATCGCCACGCGACCAGAGGATTTCAGCGGTATGCAGCGCCATCGCATATCTCCCGAACCAGAAGCACCGCAGCATAACCAAGGCTCCGGCGAAGCACACATAACCAAAGCCGATATACATGCGCAGAGGTGATTATCCGCCGCGCCCATCCTGCGGCATGCTGCCGCCTGGCATAAAGACACCCCATGCGCGGTCATCCGACCTGCACATGGATAGCGGCAACCCGGGCACGCCCCAGGCGCCTGCTGGCCACTACCTGAGCGAGATCCGATTCATGCAGTCCCCTTCCCATGACAAGCGGGCCCTGGTGGTCCTGATGCTGCTGGCCGTGATGGTCATCAGCGTGCTGGACAAGACCATCTTCGCCTTCGCTGGGCCGCAGATCATCGACGAGCTAAAACTCACTCCCGAGCAGTTCGGCTTCATCGGCAGCGCCTTCTTCTTTCTCTACTCGGTGTCCGGCGTGCTGGTCGGCTTCCTCGCCAACCGCGTGGCCAGCCTCTGGATTCTCTCCGGCATGTCGCTGGTGTGGATGGGCGCGCAGATCCTCACGGCCATCTCCACCAGCTTCTACGCCCTGGTCGCCAGCCGCATGCTGCTTGGCGCCGGTTGTGGCCCGGGCACCGCGGTGACCCAGCACGCCGCCTTCAAGTGGTACGCCCCGCGTGACCGCGTGCTGCCGGGCGCCTGGATTCATATCGCGATCATGGTCGGCGCCATCCTCGGTGCGCTGTCGCTGCCGTTGCTGATCCAGCACCTGGGCTGGCGCGTCGGCTACCTGATCCTCGCCGGCATCGGCCTGCTGTGGCTGGTGGTCTGGCTGCTGGTCGGCCGCGAGGGCCAGCATGACGATGCGCCCGGCGAGATCGTCGGTGGTACCGCCAGCTATCGCCACCTGCTGCTCAACCGCACCTTCATCTTCATCACCTTCCTCGGCTTCTGTAGCTACCTGCCCAACGCGCTGATCTACAGCTGGGTACCGACCTATCTGCAGAAAGGCCTGGGCATGAGCCCGATGCAGTCCGGCTATGTGGTGATGGCCGCCACCATCGGCGTGATCATCCTCAACCTGGTGGTCTCCAGCCTGTCCCAGCGCGCCCTCAAGGGTGGCGCCAGCGTACGCCTGGCCATGGTCTTCCCACCGGCCATCGCCTGCGTGGTCGGCGGCATCGCCATGGCTCTGATGGGCTTCGTCGAGCAGGGCGTGGCCATGACCATCACCCTGTACCTGATCGGCGGTATCGTGGTGAACCTGGTGACCACCTTCTCCAACACCACCATCGCCTACATCGCCCCTGCCAGGCAGCGCGGCAGCATGCTGGCCCTGCACATCGGCCTGATGACCAGCGCCGGCATGCTCGCCCCGCATGTGGTCGGCCAGGCCATCGGCTGGGAAGGCGGCGACCTGGTCAAGGGCTTCGAGCTGGCCGTCGGTCTGTTCGGCATCGCCCTGATCGCCGGCGGCGCGCTGGCCCTGCGCCTGGTCGATCCCGATCGCGACCTGCGCAGCATCGGCGAGCTCACCCGCCAACCCACATCCGCATCCAACAACGAGCCGGCCGCGAGCCAGGCCTGAGCCAGGAAATCCGCCCCATGCACAAACGAGTCCCCTCGCCCCAGCAGCGTCCCGAACGCATCACCCTGCCGGACAGCTGGCGCGACGCCGATGTGGAAGACGGCTTCTGCGTGGTCGCCGTCGGCGACATCATCATCACCCACGCGATTGCCGACAAACTGGCGCGCAAGTCGCCCGAGCTGCTCGCCATCCTCAAGCGCGGCGACGTGGTGGTCGGCAACTACGAATGCACCGCCATCGACTTCAACCGCTATGACGGCTACCCCGAGGCGCTGTCCGGCTTCTCCTGGCTGCTCAGCGATGCCGACGCCCCCGCCGACCTGGCCAGCATCGGCTTCAACATGATGTCGCGCGCCAACAACCACGCGCTGGACTGGGGCGCGGCCGGCCTGAAGATGACCGACGAGCTGCTGGATGACGCCGGCATCGCCCACGCCGGCACCGGTGGCAGCCTGGCTGCGGCCCGCGCGCCAGCCTTCGTCAACACCGCCAAGGCGCGCGTCTCGCTGATCTCCTACGCCACCACCTTCGAGGCCAACGCGCCGGCCGCCGACGGCCTGGGCATGGTACCGCCGCGTCCGGGCCTGAGCCCGCTGCGCACCACGCCGCACCGCCTGGTCAGTCCGCAGGACTTCGCCGTGCTCAAGCGCCTCAACGAGCAGGAGGCCTTTCAGGACCACTACCTGCTGCGCACCCTGCACGGCGAGCACAGCGTGCACTTAGGGATGGCCCTGCATTACCGCATCGACCCGAACGCCGCGCCGGGCACCGTGCGCATCCACTACGAGTGCGACAAGCTCGACCAGGCCGCCATCGTGCGTGACCTGCGCCAGGCCAAACAGAGCAGCGACTTCAGCATCGTCGCCCAGCACACCCACGAGCCAGACAACCAGTGCATCGAGGTACCCAACTACCTGCCGACCCTGGCCCGCCAGCTGGTCGACAACGGCGCCGACATGCTCTGCGGCCACGGCCCGCACCAGATCCGCGGCATCGACATCTACAAGGGCAAACCGCTGCTGTATTCGCTGGGCAACTTCTGCTTCATGGACAACAGCATGAAGCTGATGCCGGCGGACAAGTGGGAGAGCCGCGAGTGGCTGGCCGCCGAGGCCTTCATCGGGCCCAAGGGCATCACCAACCCGCGCCTGACCACCGCCGCCGAGTTCCTCGAATGGAAGCGCGTGGTCGGCATCTTCAGCGAGCCGGTGTGGTTCGAGAGCGTGGTCGCCGAGTGCCATTTCAAGGCCGACGGCACCCTGCGCGAAATGCTCCTGCACCCGATCGAGCTGGGCTTCAACGGCCGCGACGCCGAGCGCGGCATCCCGCGCCTGGCCTTCGACACCGCGGAGAACGAAGCCCAGGCGCAACGCATCATCGAACGCCTGCGCGATTTATCCGCCGAGTTCGGCACCCACATCGAGATCGAGACCGTGGAATACAACGGACGCCAGAGCAGCATGGGCCGCATCGTGATCGACGCGTAACGCCGCACCAGGGCTAGCGCCCCACAAGGTCGCCAGCCCGGGGCTACCCGCCCGGGGCCAGCCCCACCCAACGACTGATCCGTCGCCCGGCACAGGCCACAAGCCTGCGCCGCAGGCCCGGCCATGCCCGCGAAACCGCGCGGGCCGCTTTCACCACAAGGAACTGCATACATGGATCTCTCCAGCTTCTCGCAGAGCTACGCCGAAGCCCGACAGAAATTTCTCGATGCCTGCGCCAGCGCCGGCCTGAGCGTCGAATCCCATGTCCACCCGCTACGCGGCCGCGACGGCGAGGAGCTGGCGATGGACGTCGCCCGCCTCGGCCCGGCCGATGCCGCCAACCTGCTGATCCTCAGCAGCGCCTGCCATGGCGCCGAGGGCTTCTGCGGCTCCGGCATCCAGGTCGGCCACCTGCGCGATTCACGCTGGCTGGAGCGCTGCAGGCGCGACGATCTGGCCGTGCTGTTCATCCACGCACTCAACCCGCATGGTTTCTCCTGGCTACGCCGGGTGACCGAGGACAACGTCGACCTCAATCGCAACTTCCTCGACTTCGACCAGCCACAGCCAGACAACCCCGACTACCGCGCCATCGCCCACCTGCTGCTACCCAAGCGCCAGCCCCCTACCCTGCTGACCAGCCTCGGCCTGTTTGGCTACGCCCTGCGTCACGGGCGCATGGCCCTGCAGGGTGCCATCTCCCGCGGGCAGAGCAGCGATCCGACAGGCATGTTCTTCGCCGGCCACGCGCCGACCTGGAGCAACCGCACCCTGCAGCAGGTACTGCGCCAGCATGGTCGGCAATGCCGCCGCCTGGGCTGGATCGACATTCACACCGGCCTCGGCCCACGCGGCATCGGCGAGCGCATCTACAAGGGCAAGCAGACCCCGGAAGACATCGCCCGTTGCCGCCGCTGGTGGGGCGAGCAGGTGACCAACAGCGCCGAGGGCAACTCGGTATCGGCCAAGCTCAATGGCACCATCGACAACGTGATACCAATGACCTGCCCACAGGCCGAGTACAACGGTTTAACCCTGGAGTACGGCACTCTGCCGGGGCTGCAGGTGCTCAACGGCATGCGCGGCGACCACTGGCTATACCGCAACCCGCAGGCTCCGGCCTCCCAGCAGCAACGCATCAAACAGCGCCTGCGCGATGCCTTCTATGTCGATGCCGACGACTGGAAACAACAGGTGCTGGAACAGGCCCGCGAGGTGCTGGATCAGACCCTGGCAGGCCTGGCCTCGCCGTTGCCGGCTAGAGAAGCGGTGGCGCCCACACCAACCCAGGCATGAGCAGATGGGGCCACTGCCTTCATCTGGCCTCAAGCGCGGCTCAACCTACACCTGAGCCAGGCCACGCATGGCTCGTAGGCTCGTAGGCTCGTAGGCTCGTAGGCTCGTAGGCTGGGTAGAGCGTAGCGAAACCCAGCACGTAGATCGGATCGGGCCGCGTAGGTTGAGCCCAATAGACGAACGCCCAGACCACTCCGCCGCTGGGCTTCTGCACGGCTAGCCTTACACCTACACAGCCCGCCCCAACCGATAAGCCAGGGGCGCCGACTACCTACTCAGCCGGCTGCTCCGGTGGACTGACCAGCTCGACCACCTTGCTGCGCGACAGCCAGCCGACGAACTCGCCATCATCGCCGGTCACCGCCAGCGGCTGGCGAGCCTGGAGCATCTGCGCCAGCACGCTGTCCAGGCCGGTGTCGGCGGGCACCGAGGCTACATCGTCAAGGAAGCCGGCAATCGAGCGTGCGTTCTCGGCCAGGGCCCGCTGCGCCGCGCTCACGGTGAGCACCCCGCGCAGAGCCTTGCCATCCAGCACCGGCGCGTAGTCCAGCCCCTGCTGCTGCAGACGCTGCAATGCCGCGGCCGGCTCGGTACGGGTGGTCAGGGTCAGCTTGCCCGCGCGGGTGGCATGGGACACGGTGAGCACCTTGCCGCGGTTGACGTCCTGCAGGAAGGCCTGCACATAGTCGTTGGCCGGGTGCAGCAGGATGTCCTCGGGGGTGCCCTCCTGCACCAGCTCGCCATCCTTGAGGATGGCGATGCGATTGCCTAGGCGCAGGGCTTCGTCGAGGTCATGAGTAATGAACACGATGGTCTTGTTCAGCTTGGCCTGCAGCTCCAGCAACTGGTCCTGCATCTCGCGGCGGATCAGCGGGTCGAGCGCGGAGAAGGCCTCGTCCATCAGCAGAATCTCGGCATCGGTGGCCAGGGCGCGTGCCAGGCCGACACGCTGCTGCATACCGCCAGACAGCTGGTGCGGGAACTGCTGCTCGAAGCCGGCCAGGCCGACCTGCTCCAGCCAGTGACGCGCCTTGGCTTCGCGCTCGGCACGGGCCACGCCCTGGATCTTCAGGCCGTAGGCGGCGTTGTCCAGCACGCTGTGGTGCGGCAGCAGACCGAAGCGCTGGAACACCATGCTCATGGTGCGCTGACGGAAGCGTTCCAGCTCGCGCGGCGCCAGCTTCATGACGTCCTGGCCATCGACCAGAATCTCGCCGGCGGTCGGCTCGATCAGGCGGTTGAAGTGGCGGATCAGGGTCGACTTGCCGGAACCGGACAGGCCCATGATCACGTAGATGCTGCCGGCCTCGATGCTCAGGCTGATATCGCGCAGGCCCAGCACATGCTTGCCCTCGGCCAGCATCTGCTCCTTGCTCATACCGGCACGGGCTTTGTCCAGCCAGGCCTCAGGCTGCTTGCCGAACAGTTTGTAGATGCCACGGACTTCGATCTTGCTCATGGGCGCTCTCCACTCTGACGCTTGCCGTAGGCCTGGGTGATGCGGTCGAAAATGATCGCCAGAGCGACGATGGCAATACCAGCCAGCAGGCCGCGGCCGACCTCCAGGCGATTGATGCCCAGCAGCACTTCCTGACCGAGGCCACGGGCGCCGATCATCGAGGCGATCACCACCATCGACAGGGCCATCATGGTGGTCTGGTTGATGCCAGCCATGATGTTCGGCAGGGCCAGTGGCAGCTGCACACCAAACAGTTGCTGACGGGCATTGGCACCGAAGGCGCGCGAGGCTTCCAGCACTTCGGCGTCGACCAGGCGGATGCCCAGGTCGGTGAGGCGGATCAGCGGCGGCACGGCGTAGATCACCGTGGCGATGATCGCCGGGATCTTGCCCAGGCCGAACAGCATCACCACCGGAATCAGGTAGACGAAGCCGGGCATGGTCTGCATGACGTCGAGTATCGGCAGCATCAGTTTGCGCAGCCAGTCCGAGCGCGACATCAGGATGCCGGTGGGAATGCCGATCACCACCGACAGGCCGGTGGCCATGATCATCAGCGCCAGGGTCTGCATGCCGCGGTCCCACAGGCCGAGCAGCCCGACCACGCAGAGCAGCGCAGCCATCGCCACAGCCAGACCGATGCGCCGGCTGGCCAGCCAGGCGAGGCCGGCCACGGCCAGCACCACCAGCCACCAGGGAGCGCCACGCAACAGCTGCTCAAGCCACACCAGCAGATGCAGGAAAGGAGCGGACAGGCGTTCCAGGCTGTCCGCGTACTGGGTCACCAGCTGCTCGACGAACTGGTCGATGGCCTGGCGCATGTCCCGCGCGGGGAGCAATTCAGGAAAGGAATTCGACATAGGATTTCTCTAGCAGGAAGGGCAACAGGCGCCAGCGTTATGCCGGCGCCTGTTCAGCAGCTCAGAGAGCCTGTTTGACGCGCTCGGCTACATCCTCTGGCAGCCACTGGCTCCAGGACTGCGGGTATTCGCGCAGGTACTGGCGAGCCGTCTCGTCGCTTTCGGCGCCTTCGGCATTGGCCCAGGCCAGCACCTTGTTCAGCTCGTCCGGGGAAACGCTGACCTTGGCGAAGAACTCGGCAAGCTTCGGCGCCTGCTGGCTGAACTCGCTGTTGAGCGCGGTCAGCACCGGGTTCTGCGGGTAGGCGCTGGGCTTGGGATCGGCGCAGTCGGCCGAAGTGTTGCACTGGTGCGCGGCCTCGTCGTAGGGCGGCATGTCCAGCTTGACCAGGTCCAGCTCGCCCACCAGCGGGGTCGGCACCCAGTAGTAGAAGACGATGTCGCGCTTGCGCTTGTAGGCCGAGGTGATGGCAGCACGCTGCGCTGCGGCAGTGCCCGGCGAGTAGTAGGTGAAGGTCTCGCCCAGCTCGAAGGCCTTGAACAGGTTGCGGGCGGTGGCATCGCAGCCCCAGCCGGCCGGGCAACCATAGAAGCGGCCTTTGCCCGGCTCTTCCGGGTCGGCGAACTTGTCCTTGAACTTCGGCAGGTCGCTGGCAGCCTTCAACTCGGGGAAACGCTCGGCGGTGTAGCGCGGCACGTACCAGGCCTCTTCACCCATGTAGGCCTTGCCGACCGACTTCACCTTGGTGGTCTTCAGAGCCTTTTCCCAGGGGGCGCGCAGGCTGTTGGTCCAGACTTCGGACATCACGTCGACGTCGCCGCGCTGCAGGCCCGCGAGGATGGCCACCGACTCACCGGCCTGGACCTGGGTCTTGCAGCCGTAGCCGTTTTCCAGAATGAAGCGTTCGATATCGACCATGACCAGGTTCGAATCCCAGCTCATGCCGCCGAAACTGATGGTGCGATCCACTTCGCACGCGTCGGCAGCAAAGGCGCCGAAAGAGGAAGTGCCGAGGGCAAGGGCCATACAGCCGGCCAGCTTGGTAGAGAGTTTCATATTGTTCTCCAGTTGCAGTGCTCAAGACGAAGCAGAGGAACCGCCGAAGCGGAAGTGGACAGTGCGGACAGGGCCGCACAGAAAGCAGGACGCCAAAGCGGGAGCGTCCGAAAACGAGATGTGAGGTGGCTTTTGGAAAAGCTGAACATTCATACAGGATAACGAAAAATAGTTTCAACAGAAACCTTTTATTGACAAACACCCTCCTGCAACGCTCATGAATCGAGCCAAAAATACGCAAAAAAACAGGAAATACCATTCAAATGAAAGCTGTGTAGCAAAGCCAGCAACCACGAGGCCTGCGACCTGACAGACGCAGCGACAGCGCTTTGGAGAAAGCATCGGTGCGCCATAGCGATGGCAGGCAATTTCGCGGCATTGCGGCTATAGAAAGATAGACATCGGCCGAAAAACACAGAGCAACAACGGAAACATTATTAGTCACAGAGTGACCGACTGATGGCATTTAGCCCTCATTGGGATTCCTGTACACTTCGCGCCCCGATTTTGGGTACCTGCCATGCTTAAAAATCTGTCTCTGTCCCTGAAGCTGTCGCTGCTGCCTGCCGTTGCCTTGCTGGGCCTGCTGCTGTTCGTGGTCTACACCTCGCTGCAACTGTCGGCCAACGACAATCGCCTGGTAGCACTTGAGACCAATAGCTTTCCGACCCTGGAAAAAGCCGACGCCGTGAACTTCCAGTTCTCGCGCCTGCCCGGGCTGCTCAACAGCGCGGTCGCGGCCGGAGAGCTGGAAACCCTCGAAGAGGCACGCAAGGTGCTCGGTGAAATAGCCAAGCTGCAGCAGCAGCTCCAACCGCTGGTACGCGCCAACCAGGAGCGGGCCGAGGAACTGGAGGGCTGGCGCCAGTCGATTGGCCGCTATGCCGACAACGCGCTCTCCGCCTCCGAACAGCTGATCAAAGGCAGCGCAGGCTTCGACGATCTGCGCCCCAGCCTGGACCGCATGGCCAGCGACCTGAGTAGCGCCCAGCAGCTCGGTGCAACCTTCCGCGCGCATGCCTATGAGGACTTCCAGACCACACTGGCCGAGGCCCGCACGGACAATGCCACCACGACCCGCACCGGCTATGTCCTCAGTGCGCTGCTGGTGATTCTCGTCGGGCTGGGTGCCTGGATGATCATTCGCGGCATCATGGCCAACGTGCATGGCGTGATCGAGTCGCTGCAGGCCATCGCCCGTGGCGATGGCGATCTGACACGCCGGGTCAACGTCGACTCGCGCGATGAGATCGGCGAAATGATCCAGCTGTTCAACAGCTTTCTCGACAAACTGCAGGGCACCATCCGCCAGACCATCGACGCTGCCAGCCCGCTGGGCGGCATGTCCAAGGAACTGTATCGCCTGACCCAGGACGCCACGCAGAACGCCCGTTCGCAGCAGGGCCATACCGACTCGATCAGCCGCGACATCCAGACCATGACCAGCAGCATCCAGGAAGTGGCGCAGCGTTCGCAGCAAGCCTCCGAGGGTGCCGGCGACGCCTCGCGCCAGGCTGATACCGCGCGCGCCAGCATCGGCAGCCTGTCCAGCAGCATCAGCGATCTGGGCAGCAGCGTGATGGGCGCCGTGCAGGCAATGGAGCAGCTGGAGGAAGAAACCCAGCAGGTCGGCTCGGTGCTCACCGTGATCCGCAGTATCGCCGAGCAGACCAACCTGCTGGCGCTCAACGCGGCCATCGAGGCGGCCCGCGCCGGAGAACAGGGCCGCGGCTTTGCCGTGGTCGCCGACGAGGTGCGCAACCTGGCGCAAAAAACCGCAGCCTCCACCGCCGAAATCCAGCAGATCATCCAGCGCCTGCAGAACAGCGCCAACGGCGTGCTCAACGTGATGACCGCCAATGGCGACAAGGCCCAGCACAGCATCGAGCGCTCGGTAGAGGCGACCCGCATGCTCGAATCCATCGCCGTGGCGGTGGGCCAGATCGACGAACTGAACGCCAGCATCGCCCAGCTCACCCAGGAGCAGATCGGCCTGTCCAGTTCCATCCAACAAGAAACCCAAGTGTTGCAGCAGGACGCACAAGCAACCGCCAACGGCGCCGACGCCACCGCACGCCTAGGCGAGCAGCTGGTCAGCACAGGAGACCACCTGCGCGCGGCAACGGCCCAATTCCGCGTTTAACCTATTCACTGGAGCATCACCGCATGACTACTGCCCGCGTCCTCGGCCTGGCGATCTGCCTGGCCAGCACCTCGGCATTCGCGCTGGAACAAGGCGAAGCTCGCATCAACGGTTTCGGCACTGTCGGCGTCACCCACCTGGGTGGCGAGGACGACGGCCGCAGCTATGGCCTGTCCGGCCAGACCAACGATTCCTGGCGCGGTGACCAGCTGAGCAAGTTCGGCGCCCAGCTGAGCTACGGCATCACCGATACCGTCGGCCTGACCCTGCAGACCACCGCCAAGGCCTATGCCGATGAGTGGAAGGCCAACCTGGAGTGGGCCTACCTGTCCTGGCAGAGCACCGACAACCTGATGCTGCGCGTCGGCCGCCTGCGTACCCCGGTGTACATGTACTCCGAGAGCATCGACGTGGGCTTCGCCTACCCCTGGCTGCGCCTGCCCGACGAGGTCTACAGCCAGGTTCAGCTGTCCAACTATGAAGGCGCCGATCTGGTCTACAACCTGCCGCTGTCCTTCGCCACCGTCTCCTTCCAGCTGGCTGGCGGCGTGGCAAAGAACCGCGACTACTACCTGTACGACGAAGAGTTCGATATTGACTACGACAACGTCTTCGGTGCCAGCGTAAGCCTGGCCACCAACGACTACGGCACCCTGCGTGTCGGTTACGCCGAAGCCGATATCGACACCGATATTTCCGGCAGCTTCACCGACGTGTTTGGCAATCCAAGCTCGGCCAGCCTGCTGGCGCTGGACAAAGACAAAGGCAAGTTCACCTCGATCGGCTACCAGTACGACAACGGTACCTGGCTGACCGCCAACGAGTGGACCCGCCGCGTGATCGAGAACGACGGCACCGGCAGCACCGACTCGTTCTACCTGATGGGCGGCCGCCGCTTCGGCGAATTCCTCGCCCACGTCACCTACGCCCAACTGGACGAAGACGATGGCCGCCAGAACTCCTGGACCCTCGGTCTGAACTACAACATCCTGCCGACCGTTGTGCTCAAGGGCGAGTACAAGCGTGTAGACACCCAGGGCGGCTACGACGGCGTATTCGTGCGCAACTCGCAGGAGCTGTACGACAACACCGCATATGACCGCACCAACGGCCTGCTTGGCATCCCGTCGCGCAACTACGACGGCGACATCATCAGCGCCGGCATCGACTTCGTATTCTGAGGAGCATGCATATGAAGCAGTCCATCCGCATCCTCCTCGCCGCAGTCAGCCTGGGCGCCGCAACCCTGGCCCATGCCGAAGTGGCCGTCATCGTCAACGCCGGCGCGTCCGCCGCGCCGTCGCAATCCGATGTGGCCAACATCTTTCTGGGCAAGAACAAGTCGCTGAAAGGCGTCGATCAGAAAGACTGGAACCCGACCAAGGAGAAGTTCTACAGCGCGGTCACCAGCAAGAACGAGTCGCAGCTGAAGTCCTACTGGTCAGGCCTGGTCTTCACCGGAAAGGGCCAGCCACTGCCAAGCGTGGCGGGTGATGCCGACGTGGTGGCCAAGGTCGCGGCTGAAGCCGACGCCATCGGCTACGTGGATAGCGCAGCCGTGACCGACAAGGTCAAAGTGCTGTTCACCCTGCCCTGATTCCGGGCTGAGGTAGATAAAGGCCAGCGGGGCAGCCCGCTGGCCTTTTTTCATGCCCGGTGCATTTCCTCGACCAGCAGCGCCAGCAACTCGGCCGCGGGCAGTTCGCGCGCCAGCGGCGCACCCTGGCCGGCCCACTGCGCGGCGAAGTCGTGGCAGCCCTGGGCACTGGCCACGGCGTGCAACGCCTTGGCCGCGTCGTAGGCGATGGGATAGTCCGGCAGCAGCGCGCCAGTATCGCCATACAGGCGATTGACCAGCCCTCGCGCCGGGCGCCCGGAGATATTGGCGGTGATCGCCGTGTCATGGGCCCGCTCGCTCTGCAGCGCCTCGCGGTAGGCGGCGTTGGCGGACGATTCCGGGCACAGCACGAAGGCCGTACCCATCTGCACGCCGGCCGCGCCCAGGGTCATGGCCGCCTTGATGCCGGCGCCGTCCATGATGCCCCCGGCGGCGATGATCGGCAGGCGGCACTGGCGCGCCAGCACCCGTACCAGCGCCAGGGTGCCGATGGCGGCGTCACCGGCCGCCGGCTCGAACACGCCGCGGTGGCCGCCGGCCTCGACGCCCTGGGCCACCAGCGCGTCGACACCCAGCGCCTCGGCCAGGCGCGCCTCGGCCGAACTGGTGACACAGGCCAGCAGGCGGATGCCGGCGCCTTTCAAGGCATCGACCCAGTCCTGCGGCGGCAGGCCGAAGTGGAAGCTGACCACCGCCGGACGCTGTTCCAGCAACAGGTCGAGCATTGCAGGGTCGGCGAGAAAACTCTGGTAGGCCTCGCGCAGTTGCTGCGGCGGCTCAGCTCCGAATTCGGCGAACAGCGGGCGCAGGCGTTCCAGCCACTGCGCCTCGCGCTGCGCATCGGCGCTCGCCGGACGGTGGCAGAACAGGTTGATGTTGAACGGGCGCGCGGTCAGCGCGCGGGTCTGCTCGATCAGTTCGCGGGCCTGGGCCGGGGTACTGGCACCAATGCCCAGCGAACCCAGGCCTCCGGCGTTGGACACCGCCGCCGCCAATGCCGGCGTCGACACACCGACCATGGGCGCCTGAATGATGGGGTGGCGGATATCCAGCAGCGTGCACAGCGACGACATGAAACACCTCCCGAGGATTGACCAATAAATCTCAAATAGAGATTATTTGAAAAATATTAATCTTATTTTGAGATTTAAAGAAAGCCATGGATCTCACCAACCTCGCTCTCTTTCGCACCGTCGCCCTGGAAGGCAGCGTGACCCGTGCCGCGCAACAGCTACAGCGCGCACAGTCCAACGTCACCACGCGCATCCAGCAGTTGGAAGAGGAACTGGGCTGTGCCCTGTTCCTGCGCGAAGGCAAGCGCATGCAGCTGACCGAACAGGGTCACGCCTTCCTCGCTTACGCCGAACAGCTGCTGGCCCTCGCCGACGAGGCACGCCAGGCCCTGCATCCGCAAACCCCCAGCGGCACCCTGCGCCTGGGCAGTATGGAAAGCACGGCAGCCGCGCGCCTGCCAAAGCCGTTGGCCGAGCTGCACGGCCACTGCCCGCAGCTCACCCTGGAAGTCAGCACCGGCCCCAGCCTGCCGCTGCTCGAAGCCGTGCAGACGCGGCGCCTGGACTGTGCGCTGATTGCCCTGCCGCACAGCTGGCAGAACGGCACCTGGCAGGCCGACAGCTTGCCGTCGGACCTGCAGATGGACGCCGTGTTCAACGAAGAGCTGTTGCTGGTGCTCCCCGCCGGCCACTCGCCGGTCAGCTCTCCGGCAGACGTGCGCCCCGACACCCTCGCCGGCTTTGCCCAGGGTTGCAGCTATCGGCATATCGCCATGAGCTGGCTGGGTAGCGGCGGACGCACCTTCCGCGTGCAGGAAGTCGGTTCCTACCACGCCATCCTCGCCTGTGTGGCCGCGGGACAATGTGCCGGCGTGCTGCCACGCGCACTGCTCGATTTGCTGCGCGAGCCGCCGCCCTTGCAGATCCAGCCACTGCTGCGTATCGACACTCTGCTGGTACGCCGCCAGGGCTTCGCCACCCCCGCCTTCGCCGCCCTGCGCGACAGCCTGCTGCCGACCGCCTGATGCGCGAAATACTGGCCGGCACCCTGCTGCTGGTGATCGGCATGGGCTTCGGCCGCTTTGCCTTCACCGGCCTCTACCCGCAGATGGTCAGCGACGGCATCTTCGACCTGCATGCCGGCGCCTGGGTCGCCTCGGCCAACTATGCCGGTTACCTGTCCGGCGCCCTGCTGCTGACCTGGCGTCACGCCTGGCGCACCGAAACCTTGTGCCGCATCGGCCTGCTCGGCAGCCTCGCCTGCCTGCTGGCGATGGCCCTGGCGCAAGGCGTGGGCATGGCGCTGCTCCTGCGTTTTCTCGCCGGGGTCGCCAGCGCCTTCAGCCTGGTTGGCGCCTCGCTCTGGCTGCTGCGCCCCGGGCACAACGCGCGGGCCGCACCGCTGCTGTACTCGGGGGTAGGTCTGGGCATCCTGCTGTCGGCCGAGCTGCTGGTACTCGGCCAGGCAAGCGGGCTGCACAGCGCTGGATTGTGGCTGCTGCTCGGCGTAGTGGCCCTGCTCACCGGCCTGCCCATCTGGCGCGCCCTTGCCCGCCAGGCTCCGCCGCTGGAGAGCCACAGCCCGCCAGTAGAAAGCGCCAGCCTGCCGGCCTGGCGGCTGGTGGCGCTCTATGGCCTGGCCGGGCTCGGCTACATCATCACCGCCACCTACCTGCCACTGCTGCTCGGCGGGCGCGGCGGGTTGCAGCCCCTGCACATCTGGGCGGCCTTCGGCCTGGGCGCGGTGCCGTCGTGCTTTCTCTGGCATGCCCTGCGTCAACGGCTAGGCACCTCGCCGGCGCTGCTGCTCAACCTCGGCCTGCAGGGTCTCGGGGTGATCCTCCCCGCACTGCACGCCAGCACGGTGAGCTACCTGCTCAGCGCCCTGCTGGTCGGCGGCACCTTCATGGGCACGGTGACCATCGCCATGGCGGCCGTGCGCGCCAATCCGCGCCTGGCCGCCGGCATGACCGCCAGCTACGGCCTCGGCCAGATCCTCGGCCCGCTGCTGGCCGCCGCCCTGCAGGCGCATTACCACAGTTTCTCGCCGGCCCTGCTGGCAGCCGGCGCGGCACTCGGGCTGGCGGCCCTGTTGAGCCTACGACCTAGGTGCAATGGCCCGGCTGGCTATGCTGACTGATCATCAGCCATAGCCAATCAGGACGCCCGTGCATGTCGATCTCCGCAGCAGGCAAGACCGCCGTGATGCAAAACATCCACGGCACCATGGAGTTCCTGCGCAAGTACCCACCGTTCAACCAGATGGACAGTGCCCGGCTGGCCTTTCTGGTTGAACACTGTCAGCTGCGTTTCTATGCCGCCGGCGAGACCATCATCGCCCCCGACGACGGTGTGGTGCAGCACTTCTACATCGTCAAACAGGGCCTGGTGGTGGGCGAGCGCCCACACAGCGCCAAGGGCGGCACCGAGACCACCTTCGAGATCGCCAGCGGCGAGTGCTTCCCGCTGGCCGCCCTGCTCGGCGAACGCGCCACCCGCACGGCGCACCTGGCCGGCGAGGACACCTTCTGCCTGCTGCTGGGCAAGGAGGCCTTCGTTCGCCTGTTCGCCCAGTGCACGGCGTTTCGCGACTTCGCCCTGCGCGGCGTGTCCAGCCTGCTCGACCAGGTCAACCAGCAGGTGCAGATGCGCGCGGCGGAGAACCTCGGTGCCCAGTACTCTCTGGACACCAGCCTGCGCGAACTGGCCATGCAGCAGCCGGTGGCCTGCGCGCCACAGACCTCGCTGCGCGAGGCGGTGCGGCAGATGCACGAGCAGCATGTCGGCAGCATCGTCGTCGTCGATGAAGCGCAGCGCCCGCAGGGCATCTTCACCCTGCGCGACCTGCGCCGAGTGGTCGCCGCCGGCGACTCGCTGGAGCAACCGATCAATGCGCTGATGACCCAACAGCCGTTCCATCTGCCCTCCCAGGCCACGGCCTTCGACGCCGCCCTGGCAATGACCGAGCGGCACATCGCCCATGTCTGCCTGGTCGATGACGAGCGCCTGGTCGGCGTGGTCTCCGAGCGCGACCTGTTCTCCCTGCAGCGGGTCGACCTGGTGCACCTGGCGCGCACCATCCGCCAGGCGCCACGGGTCGACACTCTGGTTGCCCTGCGCGGCGACATCCGCCTGCTGGTCGAACGCATGCTGGCCCACGGCGCCAGCTCGACGCAGATCACCCAGCTGATCACCCTGCTCAACGACCACACCGTGAGCCGGGTGATCGAGCTGGTACTGGAGGAACTGGGCGACCCCGGCGTGCCGTTCACCTGGCTGTGCTTCGGCAGCGAGGGCCGGCGCGAGCAGACCCTGCACACCGACCAGGACAACGGCATCCTGTTCGAGGCCGAAGGCGCCGAGCAGGCCGAGCGCATTCGCCAGCAATTGCTGCCACGGGCACGGCGGATCAACCAGCTGCTGGCCGACTGCGGCTTCACCCTGTGCAAGGGCAACATCATGGCCGGCAACCCCGAGCTGTGCCTGTCGCGCCAGGAGTGGTCGCGGCGTTTCGCCAGCTTCGTGCGCGAAGCCACACCGGAGAACCTGCTGGGCTCCAGCATCTACTTCGACCTGCGCGTGGTCTGGGGCCCCGAACAGGGCTGCGCGCAGCTGCGCCAGCAGCTGTTCACCGACATCGCCGGCAACAGCATCTTCCAGCGCATGCTGGCCGCCAACGCCCTGCGTCACCGGCCGCCACTGGGGCGCTTCCGCGACTTCGTGGTAGCGCGCAAGGGTGCCGACAAGGACACCCTGGATCTGAAGAAGGAAGGCCTGACGCCTTTCGTCGACGGCGCTCGCCTGCTGGCCCTGGCCCACGGCGTGGACGAGTGCAACACCCAACGACGCTTCGCCGAACTGGTGCGCCGCGAGGTGATCGAACCCCAGGACGGCGCGGCCTACGAGGAGGCCTACCACTTCATTCAGCAGACCCGCCTGGAGCTGCACCAGCAACAGGCCGCCCAGGGTCTGGAGTTTTCCAACCGCCTCGACCCGGACAGCCTCAATCACCTGGATCGGCGCATCCTGCGCGAGTCCTTCCGCCAGGCCCAGCGCCTGCAGGCCAGCCTGGCGCTGAGGTATCCGCTATGAACGATCCGGTACGCTCAAGACTCTCTGTGGGAGCGGCTTCAGCCGCGATAAAACCAGGCAACTCTAATGCGGCTATTGCCCCAATCGCGGCTAAAGCCGCTCCCACAACCAACTTCCCATCAGCCACCGACGGAACGACTCGCCCATGAAACGCGTCCTCGACTGGCTCAAACCCGGCAACGACCCGCGCTGCAGCGAGCTGATAAAGCCGCGTCCGCTGGACGACCGTCCCCTGGCGCAGCAGCGCCTGGTGGTGGTCGATCTGGAAACCAGCGGCCTCAACCTGCAGCGCGACCACCTGCTGGCCATCGGCGCGGTGGTGATCGAGCACGGCGCCATCGACTTCGCTCAGCAGTTCGAGTGCACCCTGTGCCAGCCCGACCACAAGGCCAGCGCCAGCACCCTGATCCACGGTATCGCGCCGAGCACCATCGCCGCCGGACGCGAGCCGGCCGATGCCCTGCTGGCGTTCATGGACTTCGTTGGCGACAGCCCATTGCTGGCCTTCCATGCCCCCTTCGACCAGCACATGCTGCAGCGGGCGCTGAAACGCCACCTGGGCTATCGCCTGCAACACCCCTTCCTCGATGTTGCCGACCTGGCCCCGCTGCTGTGCCCGGAAGGACCGCAGCGCCGCGCCGGGCTGGACGATTGGCTGAAGCACTTCCACCTGCAAGCCGCCGAACGGCACAACGCCAGCGCCGATGCCCTGGCCACCGCCGAACTGGCGCTGATCCTGTTTAGCAAGGCCCGCCGCCAGGAGCTCGACAGCCTGGCCAGGCTGCAGCAGCGCGCCCAGACCTGGCGCCGGCGGCAGACCGCTCCCTCGCTGTAACCCCTGTTAGCGGCCATGCCGTACAAAGCAAAGATTGAAATACGAAACATTCTCAATTAAGGTGCGCGCGTTCCTTCGGCTTCCTCGGCCGTTGTACTTGTCTGCTCGGGGCGCGCCATGCCAGCACAAGAAGTCGATTCGATCATTCCGCTAGAAGTGCTGTACGGCACCCACCATGGCTGGCTGCACGGCTGGCTGCGCCGTTCGTTAGGGTGTTCGCAGCAGGCGGCGGATCTGGCCCAGGACACCTTCCTGCGCCTGCTGGTGCGCGGCCAGCCGATCAGCGACCGCGCGCCGCGTGCCTTGCTGGCGCGCATCGCCCGCGGCCTGGTGATCGACCACTGGCGCCGCGATGCCCTGGAGCGCGCCTACCTCGAAGCCCTGGCCCAGCTGCCCGAGGCCAGCCATCCCTCGCCGGAAGTACGCCATGAGGCGCTGCAGTGCCTGGAGCGCATCGCCCTGATGCTCGACGGCCTCAAGCCGGCCGTGCGCGAGGCCTTCCTGCTCTATCAGCTCGGCGGCCTCAACCACCTGCAGGTGGCCGAGAAACTCGGCGTGTCCAGCCGCACTGTGGAGCGCCATGTGGCCAGCGCCCTGCTGCACTGCTACCGCATCTGCTTCGAGGAAGCGCCATGAGCCTCAAGGCCGAACGCCTGCCCGATCCGGTGGTACGCAGCGCCATCGACTGGCAACTGCGCCTGCGCGCCGAGCCCGGCAATGCCGCCCTGCATCAGCAGTGGCAGGCCTGGCGCCAGCAGGACGCGCAACATGACCAGGCCTGGCAGCGCCTGCAGCAGATGAGCGGGATGTTCCACGCCAGCCAGCTGCCCGATGCCACCCGCACCATCCCCCTGCTCAACCGTGCCCAGGCCGACCTCAGCCGCAGGCGCACCCTGAAACTGCTCGGTCTGGGCCTGGCGGTGGGCGGCAGCACGCTGCTGGTGAGCAATGCCCCGCCGGCCTGGCGCGCCGACATCGCCACCCGCACCGGCGAGCGGCGCCAGGTCAGCCTGGGCAGCAGCGCCGAGGTGTTGCTCAACACCGACAGCGCCCTGGATATCGAGCAACAGGTGCTGGTGCTGCGCAGCGGCGAAGTGCAGATCCAGGGCGCCGACTGGCGCGCGCGCTGCCGCTATGCCGAGTGCCACGGGCACAATGCCCGCGTGCTGCTGCGCGAGCGCGACAGCCATAGCGAGATTCGCGTCGCCCAGGGCCAGGTGCAGGTCAGCAGCACCAGCGGCATGCGCAGCCTGCAGGCCGGCGAGGCGCTGAGCGTGTCGGCCAGCGGCATGCGCAACCTGGACAAGGGGCCGCTCGACCCTTTCGCCTGGACCCGCGGCCTGCTGGTGGTCAACGACATGCGCCTGGCCGACTTCCTCGCCGAGGCCGGGCGCTATCGCCACGGCTGGCTGGGCTGCGACACGGCGGTGGCCGACCTGCGCCTGTCCGGCGTGTTCCACCTGGACGAGCCGGCGCTGATGCTGCGCAACCTCACCCACCTGCTGCCGGTCCGCATCGTCGAGCGCACGCGCTGGTGGGTGCGACTGATCCCGGCGTAGCAATTGGCTCTTCGCGGACGCTGGGCAAAGAGCGAGTTGAGGTTCGGGTCGTGGAGAGGTGATAACGGATCAATTCCACGGACTAGGTGGGAGCGGCTGGGCGGCACTCCGCTTTAGCCGCGATGCCTTTGCGCTGACTGCTTCGCGACTGAAGTCGCTCCCACAAAAGCCGGTTCTGCCCCTTCTACAACAAGCCAGCTGAGACAGATTTGCCAGCCCGCGAGCCCCTTCTTCTCCTGAATCTGCAATGAACCTGAAAATTTCTGTCGGACTTTCGCGACTCATCCGGTTTGACATGAACTCCTTCTCATTGGACTCCGTCATGTTGCTTGCCAGATCGCGCTCCGTTCCGCCCTTCCAGCCTCGCAAATTGTCCACCGGCGTATGCCTGGCCATGGCCCTGCTCGGCGGCTCGCTGAGCCTGCCGGCCCAGGCCGAAACCCCGGCCGCCAGCCAGGTGGCGCCGAGCATTCCGGCCGGCTCGCTGGAGCAGGCGCTGAGCACCTTCGCCGAGCGCGCCGGGATCACCCTGTCGTATTCCCCGGAGCTGGTTCGCGGCCTGAGCAGCCCCGGCCTGCAAGGGGGCGAATCGCTGGAGAACGGCCTGGCCAAGCTGCTCGGCGGCAGCGGCCTGGTCGCGCAGAAGACCGACTCCGGCTACGTGGTACTGCCCGCCCCGAGCGACTCCAGCTACCAGCTGGCCCCCACCAGCGTCGACGCCCGCGCCGAGCGCAGCGCCTTCGACCCGGCGGACGGCTACTTCGCCAGCAACGCCAGCACGGCGACCAAGACCGACCGCTCGATCCTGGAAACCGCGCAGAGCATCAGCGTGGTCACCGCCGAGCAGATCGCCGACCGCAAGGTCGACCGGGTGGAAGACGCCGTGGCCTACAGCGCCGGCGTGCGCGTCGGCAGCTCGGGCCTCGACCCGCGCTTCGACCAGATCAACATCCGCGGCTTCGAAACCACCATGTCCGCCGACTTCCTCGACGGCCTGCGTCAGCCCTACAACGGCTGGCTGTCGATCTTCGGCGCCGAGGCCTACACCCTGGAGCGCATCGAAGTGCTCAAGGGCCCGGCCTCGGTGCTCTACGGCCAGATCAGCCCCGGCGGCATGGTCAACCGGGTGAGCAAGCGCCCGAGCCTGCTGGCGAAGAACGAGGTCGAGATCCAGGGCGGCAACAACGATCACCGCCAGGGCCAGTTCGACGTCGGCGGCCAGCTGGACGAGGACGGCGACGTACTGTTCCGTACCGTCGGCGTGTACCGCGACGCCGAATACGACATCGAGCAGCTGAACAACGATGTGCGCCTGCTGGCCCCCTCGCTGAGCTGGCAGATCGACCCGGACACCAGCCTGACCCTGCTCGCCCAGTATCAGGAGCGCGAGACCGCGGCCTCGCCGATGCTCTACCAGGACGGTGACCACCTCACCGACTTCTGGCAGGGTGACGAATACTTCGACAAGCTCGAACAGCGCCAGTGGACCTTCGGCTACGAGTTCGAGCACATCTTCAACGACACCTTCACCCTGCAGCAGAACCTGCGCTACGGGCAGATCGACACCACCAACCAGTACCTGCAACCCGACGGCACCATCACCAACGGAGTGATGGATCGCTACGCGGTGGGCGTGTACGAGGACATGGACTCGGTGAGCAGCGACACCCGCCTGGTCAGCCGCTTCGCCACCGGCGCGCTGCAGCACACCCTGCTCACCGGGTGGGACTACAGCTGGTATGACGGCTCGGTGCAGTACGCCTGGGGCCCGGCGCCGTCCATCGACATGAACGCCCCGGACTACCACCAGCCGGTGAGCAAGCCCAGCGACCTGCTGGCCGACCAGGACAACCTGACCCAGCGCAGCGGCATCTACCTGCAGGACCAGGTCGAGCTCGACCGCTGGCGCCTGTCCGCCGGCCTGCGCCGCGACTGGGTGCACGCACGCAGCAACGACAAGCTGTATGGCGCCGACAGCAAGACCAACGACTCCGCCACCACCTACCAGCTCGGCGCGCTGTACCTGTTCGACAACGGCCTGGCGCCCTACGCCAGCTACGCCGAATCCTTCCTGCCGCAGAGCGGAACCAATGCCGACGGCCCGCTCAAGCCCACCGAAGGCCAGCAGTACGAGATCGGCCTCAAGTACCAGCCGCCGGGCAGCAGCGCCATGTTCACCGCCTCGCTCTACCACCTGACCCAGCAAAACGTCTCGACCCGCGATCCGTACGACCCGCTCAACACCGTGCAGACCGGCGAGCAGGTGTCCAAGGGCCTGGAGCTGGAAGCCGTGGCCGACCTCAGCGAACGCCTGCACCTGACCGCCAGCTACAGCTACAACGCCCCGGAAATCACCAAGAGCAACGACGGTGACGAAGGCAACGATCCCAAGGACGTGCCGCGCCACCTGGCCTCGCTGTGGCTGGACTACCAGCTGCCGTTCGGCCTCGGCTTCGGCGCCGGCGCGCGCTACACCGGCAGCGTGTATGGCGACGACGCCAACACCACCAAGAGCGAGGACTACACCCTGTTCGACGCCGGCGTGCATTACGATTTCGGCGGCGACATGGACGGCGTGCGCCTGGCGGTGAACGCGCGCAACCTGACCGACAAGCAGTACATCAACTGCCAGGACGGCTACTGCTACCGCGGCGAAGCGCGCAGCGTGGTCACCAGCCTGAGCTACCGCTGGTGAGTGCGCTGAACTGGCTGCGCAGCGCCGTGACGGCGCTGCTGCTGGGCGGCCTGGCCGCCGCCCACGCCGACCCGCTCAACCTGGACGGCAGCGAGCAGTGGCTGATGCAGAGTGCCGAAGGCCGCGACTACCGGATCATGGTCAGCCTACCGGAGGGCGACGTGCCCTGGACCGGCGGCTTCCCGGTGATCTACCTGCTCGACGGCAACGCCTATTTCCCGGCCTTCCACGCCGCCAAGCGCGCGCAGGATCGCTGGCGCGGCGCGATCGTCGTGGCCATCGGCTACCCCAGCGACACACCGCTGGACTTCAACCGTCGCGCCTTCGACCTCTCACCACCACAGCCACCGGAACGCAACGACCCGCCCCAGGGCGGCCAGGACCTGTTCCTAGACTTCATCGCCCAGCGCCTGATGCCCAAGGTCAACGAACGCTTCAAGGTCGACCCGGATCAGGTCAGCCTGGTCGGCCACTCGTTCGGCGGCATGTTCGGTATCTACACGCTGTTCACCCGCCCGCAGCTGTTCCAGCACGTGGTGGCGATCAGCCCGAGCCTGTGGTGGCGCGACCGCTATCTGCTGGCGCATGAGAAGGCGTTCACCGAGCAGGCCCACGCTGGCAAGCTCGACCTGACCCACCGCAGCCTGACGATGTGGGTCGGTGACCGCGAGATGCCGCAGGAGATCCAGGACGTGCGCTCGCTGCAGCTGCGCCTGGAACAACTGTCGCAATACGGCCTGCGCAGCGACTTCCAGCTGGAAGCCGGCGAAGACCACATGTCGATCCCCTTCCGCGTCACCGGCCGGGTGCTGGAAGAGCTGCTCAGCACCCGCCGTTTCTAGCCCTTCAGGGCGACGGCACTCCCCCGCCGTCGCCCCGGTGGTCGGCCGCTGACAGGCAACGATTGTTTCGCTGGCGGCACTTTGCGATCATATGCGAATAATTCTCGACATTCTTCGAGCTCGCATTCCCTTGAACTCCTCCTCTCAGCAGATCGATTTGCTCTACCGTGAGCACCGTGACTGGCTGTTCGCCTGGATACGGCGCAACCTGCAATGCCCGCAGCGCGCCGAAGACCTGAGCCAGGACACCTTCCTGCGTCTGCTGACCCGTAGCGAGAGCCAACCCCTGCGCGAACCACGCGCCCTGCTGAGCACCATCGCCCGCGGCCTGCTGATCGACCATTTCCGCCGCAGTGCCCTGGAACGCGCCTACCTCGATGAACTGGCACACCTGCCGGAACAGGAACAACCCGGCCCCGAGCAACAGACCCTGGCCCTGGCCGCGCTGCAGGAAATCGAACGCCTGCTCGGCGGCCTGTCGCACAACGCCCGCGCCGCCTTCCTCTACAACCGCCTGGACGGCATGGGCCACGGCGAAATCGCCGAACGCCTGGGCGTCTCCGTATCGCGGGTGCGCCAGTACCTGGCCCAGGCCCTGCGCCAGTGCTACATCGCCGTGCACGGTGAGCCGCAATGAGCGCGGTCAGCGCCCGCGTGCTCGACGAAGCCATCGCCTGGCAACTGAGCCTGGGTAGCGATGAGGCCGGCGAGCGCGAGCATCGCGAGTTCGAGCGCTGGCTGGCCAGCCATGCCGAACACCGCCTGGTCTGGCAGCAACTGAACGACCTCGACGGCCAGCTCGCGCCGATCGCCACCCCGTTGCTGCGCCGCACCCTGCAGCGCAGTGCGGCCGAGCTGCGCAGTCGTCGCCGGCGCCTGGCCGGTAGCGCCTTCGGCCTGCTGCTCAGCGTCGGCCTGGGTCTGAGCCTGCTGGCCCAGCAGCGCCCGCTGAACGATTACCTGGCGGACGAATGGACCGCCGCCGGCGAACAGCGCGAACTGCAGCTGGCCGACCACAGCCATGTGCGCCTGAACAGCCGCAGCGCCCTGGACATCGACTACAGCCCAGAGCAGCGCCGGCTGTTCCTGCACAGCGGCGAGATCCTGGTGGAAACCGGCCACGGCGATGCCCGGCCGTTCTACGTCGACACGCCGCAGGGCCGCCTGCAGGCACTGGGTACGCGCTTTCTGGTACGCCGCGAAGGCGACAGCACCCGGCTGATCGTGCTGCAGTCGGCCGTCGCCGCCACACCGCAAGACAGCAGCACCCGCGAGGTGGTCGACGCCGGGCACCAGCGCCTGATGCAGCGCGGCCAGCTGTCCGCCGACAGCCTCGCACCGCTGACCGCCGATGCCTGGAGCCGCGGCATGCTGGTCGCCGACCAGATGCCGCTGGGCGAGTTGATCGCCCACCTGGGCGAATACCGTCGTGGCTATCTGGGCGTCGACCCCAGCCTGGCCAACCTGCCGATCAGCGGCAGCTTCCCCCTGCACGACAGCGACCTGGCCCTGGCCGCACTGCCGGCCAGCCTGCCGGTGCGCATCGAGCGCAGCAGCGACTGGTGGGTGAAGGTGGTGCCGACAACGCCCTGAAAATTTTTTCGCAGCGGCCCTGTCACTTTTTCAATCTGCTTCGGCAATGGAGGTATTGAGACGAATTTTCGCTTAGGAGATGTTCGCAATGCCCTCCCTGTACCGTCTGTTCCAACCCCGCCTGCTCAGCGCCGCCATCGCCCTGGCCAGCCTGCCCGCCATCACCCTGGCCGACAGCTATGCCCTGCCCAGCGCCCCGCTGGCCAGCACGCTGAGCAAGATCGCCAGCGACGCCGGCATCACCCTGAGCATCGATCCGAGCCTCACCGCCGGCAAAACCGCCCAGCCGGTGCAGGGCGAGCTCAGCCCCCTGGCCGCCCTCGACCGCGCCCTGCAGGGCAGCGGCCTGCAACTGGTACAGAACGGCAATGGCAGCTACAGCCTGGCGCCGGCCAGCGCCGACGGCGTGACCCTGCCCAGCACCGACGTCAATGCGCTGCGTCAGGCCGACGGCAGTGCCGCCGACGGTTATCGCAGTGACGCAGTGAAGAACGTCGGCGCCCTCGGCGGCATGAGCCTGCAGGACACGCCCTACTCGATGAGCGTGGTGTCCAAGGAGCTGCTGCAGAACACCCAGGCCACCTCCATCGACGACGTGTTCAAGCGCAACCCCTTCACCCAGCTGTATTCGCCGAAAAGCGCCGGTTACGCCAGCGCCGTGGCCATCCGTGGTTTCAGCGGCTCCGGCAACATGAGCCTGGCCAACGACGGCCTGCGCTACTCCAACGGCTACGACGGCGGCAACTTCGTCGAGGAAATGGAGCAGATTGAGATCCTCACCGGTCTGTCCGGCTTCCTCTACGGCCCGGCCAGCCCCGGCGGCTTGGTCAACTACGTGCTCAAGCGCCCGACCTACGAGCGCTACAACAGCGTCACCCTGGGCAATGCCGGCGGCGAGAACTACTACCTGCACGGCGACTTCGGTGGCCCGCTCGACGATGAAGGCCGCTTCGCCTACCGCGTCAACCTGCTGACCCAGGACGGCGAGACCGCCATCGACCTGCAGAAGCGCCGCCGCCAGATGATCAGCCTGGCCCTGGACTGGAACGTCAGCGACGACCTGCTGATCCAGTTCGACGCCTCGCACAAGAAGAGCGAAACCCGCGGCCTGACCAGCTACTGGTACTTTGGTGACCAGTCCTTCCGCCCGGACGCCGACGACCTCGACAACGACAAGCTGTACAGCCAGCGCTGGGCCTTCTCCGACAGCGAGCACGACCGCATCGGCAGCCGTTTCAACTGGCGCCTGGATGACGTCTTCAGCCTGCGCGGCGCCCTCGGCTACAGCCAGTACACCCAGGAATACACCTACACCGGCCCGACCGTGTACAGCGCCGGCAGTTACACCCAGCCGCTGTACGCCTTCGCCCCGGTGGAGAACGAGGAAACCTCCGGCAACCTGTTCCTCGATGCCGCCTTCGCCACCGGCAGCATCGGCCACAAGACCACCCTCGGCTACCAGGGCAACGTGGCTCGCAGCCGCGACTACACCGACTACATCCCCTACCCGGGGCCGCAGTACAACGACGTGGTCGGCAGCGCCTCGTCGTTCGACGAAACCCCGCAGGTCAGCAAGCCCAGCTACAGCATCGGCCACGACGACCAGCGCCTGTCGTCGCGCACCCAGTCCGACAACTTCCTGGTCGGTGACGTGATCACCTTCAACGAACAGTGGTCGTCGATCCTCGGCCTGACCCACACCCGCATCAAGACCTACAGCAGCAACTTCGTGTGGAACGAAGCCTTCGGCACGCCGCTGGCCGAGACCACTTACAACGAGAGCGAAACCTCGCCGAACGTCTCGTTGATCTACAAGCCGCTGCCCTGGCTGACCACCTACGCCACCTATATCGAGGGCCTGCAGGCCGGCGGCATCGCGCCGAACACCGCGCTCAACGCCGGTGCGGCGATGGCGCCGGAAGTCAGCGAGCAGTACGAGATCGGCGTCAAGGCCAGCGTCGGCGAAGCCCTGCTGACCCTGGCCCTGTTCAACATCGACAAGCCCAACGCCTACACCAACGGCGCCGGCTACTACGTGCAGGATGGTCGCCAGGAGAACAACGGCCTGGAGTTCGGCATCACCGGCATGGTGCTGCCCGAGCTGACCCTGGTCGGCGGTTTCACCCTGCTCGACCCCGAGGTGAAGAAATCCAGCGTAGCGGCCAACGAAGGCAACAAGCCGACCAACGTCGCCAGCCAGCTGGCCAAGCTGTACGCCGAGTACGACATCAACGCCGTGCCGGGCTTCGCCCTCACCGGCGGCGCCTACTACACCGGCAAGCAGTACAGCGACGAAGCCAACCAGCACAGCCTGCCGTCGTTCACCACCTTCGACGCCGGTGCCCGCTACCGCGCCCAGATCAACGCCGATCAGGCAGTGACCCTGCGCGCCAACGTCAGCAACCTGGCGAACAAGTCCTACTGGCTGAACAGCTCGTACCTGGGCGACCCGCGCACCCTGACCTTCTCGGCGCAGCTAGAGTTCTAAGCTCTAGGCTCGCCCCTACGAAGCCGCCGTCATGGGCGGCTTCGTTGTTTTACCAGGCCTGACACGGGCCCAATTTTCCGGATCGGACATGAAATCCATCACCCTGCGCCGCTGGTCATTCGTGCACACCTGGAGCAGCCTGATCTGCACCCTGTTTCTCCTGCTGCTGGCGCTCACTGGCCTGCCGCTTATCTTCCATCACGAGCTTGAGCATCTGCTGGGCGAAGCCCCGGAGTTGCGCGAGATGCCGGCGGACAGCCCACGCCTGGAGCTGCAGCAACTGGTCGAGGCCGCCGAGCGCCAGCGCCCGGGCGAGGTGCTGCAGTACCTCGGCTGGGAAGCCGACGAGCCCAATGGCGTGGTGGCCATCACCGCCGCCACGGCCGGCACCGAACCCAACGCCTCGCACACCTTCATGCTCGACGCGCGCACGGGCGAAACCGTGGCCATGCCGGCGGCCAATGGCGGCTTCATGATGTTGATGCTGCGCCTGCATGTGGACATGCTCGCCGGCCTGCCCGGCAAATGGTTGCTGGCGTTCATGGGCGTGCTGTTCGTGGTGGCGATCATCTCCGGCGTGGTGCTCTACGCGCCCTTCATGCGCAAGCTGAAGTTCGCCGAGGTGCGCCGCGACAAATCCACCCGCCTGCGCTGGCTCGACCTGCACAACCTGCTCGGCATCGTCACCCTGGCCTGGGCCATGACCGTGGGCGTCACCGGCGTGATCAGCGCCTGCGCCGACCTGCTGATCGAGGCCTGGCGCAATGACACCCTGGCCGCCATGGTCGAGCCCTATCGCGATGCACCACCGCTGGCCGCACGCGCGCCGGCCAATGAGCTGCTGCGTATCGCCGGCGAAGCAGCACCGCAGATGCGCCCGGATTTCATCGCCTTCCCCGGCACGCGCTTTTCCAGCGCGCATCACTACGCGGTATTCATGGTCGGCAATACGCACCTGACCTCGCACCTGTGGACGCCGGTGCTGATCGACGCACAGACCCTGGCCGTCACCGCCGTTGGCGAACGGCCCTGGTACATGGACGCCCTGGCCATGTCGCAGCCGCTGCACTTCGGCGACTACGGCGGCCGGCCGATGCAGCTGCTCTGGGCCGTGCTCGACGTGCTGACCATCATCGTCCTCGGCAGCGGCCTGTACCTCTGGTGGGTGCGCCGCCGCGCCCCGCGCGCGGCCCTGCGCGACGAGGTTGCGGCATGAGGCAATCGACCTTCCTGCTGCCGGGTCTGCTCGCTCTGCTCGGCGCGGCGGGGCTGATCACCGCCCTGCTCGGCGACGGTAGCTGGGACGCCCTGGCTTGGGTCGGCCTCGGCCTGCCGGCGCTGATCGGCTGCTGGGCCCTGCTGCCACGACGCCGCTAACAGGCACTGGCCATGGCCGCTCGGGGCACCTAAAGTCCTGACAGCCGCACGTCCAAGGATCGCCATGCCCAGCTCGCTCCCGCTTGCCCCCAACACCGCCCGCCTGCTGCCCTGGGTGGTGGCCATCGCCTTCTTCATGCAGACCCTGGACGGCACCATTCTCAATACCGCGCTGCCGGCCATGGCCAGCAGCCTGCATGAAGACCCGCTGCGCATGCAGTCGGTGGTGATCGCCTACATGCTCACCGTGGCCATCGTGATTCCTGCCTCCGGCTGGCTGTCCGATCGCTTCGGCACCCAGCGCATCTTCCTCAGTGCCATCGTGCTGTTCAGCCTCGGCTCGTTGTGCTGCGCGTTGTCCGCCAACCTCACCCAGCTGGTCATGGCCCGCGTGGTGCAGGGCCTCGGCGGCGCGCTGATGTTGCCGGTGGGGCGTCTGGTGGTGCTGCGCGCCTACCCGCGCAGCGACCTGGTGCGGATCATGGGCTTCGTCACCATTCCCGGCCTGCTCGGCCCGCTGATCGGCCCGACCCTGGGTGGCTGGCTGGTGGAGTACGCCTCCTGGCACTGGATCTTCCTGCTCAACCTGCCGGTCGGTCTGCTCGGCTGCATCGCCGCGCTCAAGCTGATGCCGGACCTGCGCGGCCCCGAGCGAAGCCGCTTCGATACCCCCGGCTTTTTGCTGTTCGGCGCCGCCATGGTGCTGATCACCATCGCCCTAGAGGGCCTCGGCGAACTGCACCTGCCGCACCTGCGGGTGATGCTCCTGCTGTTCTCCGGCCTGGCCTGCCTGGCCGCCTACTGGCTGCGTGCCGGGCATATCGACCACGCCCTGTTCGCCCCCAGCCTGTTCCGCACCCGCACCTTCGCCGTGGGCATTCTCGGCAACCTGTTCTCGCGCCTGGGCAGCGGCGCCCTGCCGTTTCTGGTGCCCTTGCTGCTGCAGGTGGCGCTGGGTTATTCGCCGGCCGAGGCCGGCATGAGCATGATCCCCCTGGCGCTGGCGGCGATGCTGGCCAAGTCCCTGGCCAAGCCGCTGATCGAACACTTCGGCTACCGCATCGTGCTGACCGGCAACACCCTGGCCCTTGGCCTCGGTCTGGCCAGCCTGGCGCTGGTCGATGGCGACTATCCGTACTGGTTGTTGCTGGCCCAGCTGGCCGTGCTCGGCGGCATCAACTCGCTGCAGTTCACGGCGATGAATACAGTGACCCTGATCGACCTCGACGACCACGCCGCCAGCAGCGGCAACAGCCTGCTGTCGGTGGTCGCCCAGCTGTCACTGAGCCTCGGTGTGGCCTGCGCCGCAGCCCTGCTCGGCGGCTTCAGCGCCAGCATCGGCCAGGAGGTGAGCAGCGTGCTCGGCGCCTTCCAGGCCACCTTTCTGTGCGTCGGCGTGCTGACCATGCTGGCGGCCGGGATCTTCCTGCAACTGGCCAGCGTCGATGGCCGCCGCGCGCGCATCCTGGCCAGCCGCCCGGAGGATTGATCGCCCAAAGTGCCAAGCGGTACTGGCGCCTGGCGGCAACCGGCCTAGCGTTAGATCAGGCAGAGGCCGGATGCACAGGAGTGCGCCGTCCCTTTCTCCCGCGTTGTTCTGCCCATCGCCGCCACGCCACGGGAGAACGACCATGCTGTTCATCACCAACCGCTTCCCCACCGCCTCCATCGAAACGGTCGCCGGCCGCCCCTTCGAGTTCGACCTGCGTAACAACGCGCCCAGCCACTCGGTGTACTTCTGCGAGCGCAAGAGCAAGAAGAAGCTCTACGAGCTGAGCAGCCAGGTGTTCCTCGACCGCCTGCAGGTGATGCCCAAGCGCCAGGTGCTGCTGTATATCCACGGTTTCTCCAATCTGCCGGATGACGTGTTCGCCGCCGCCGAAGAATTCCAGGGCCTGTGCGACCTGAAAGACCCGAAGGAGGTGCTGGTGATTCCGGTGATCTGGCCCTGCGACAACGACCTGGGCATCGTCCAGGACTACTGGGACGACCAGAAATCCGCCGACTACAGCGCCATCTCCCTGGCCCGCGCCCTCAGCCTGTTCATGCGCTGGCGCGACCGCCGCGACGAAGCCGGGGAAGACAGCTGCCTCAAGCGCATCAACGTGCTGGCCCACTCCATGGGTAACCGGGTACTGCGCGAGACCCTCTGCGAGTGGGATCGCTACGACCTGGCCAACGGCGTGCCCATGCTGTTTCGCAACACCTTCCTGGTCGCCGCCGACATCGAGAACGAAAGCATCCACCGCGGCCAACGCGGCGAGCTGATCTCCCACGCCTCGCGCAACGTGGTGGTCTACTACGCCTCCGACGACCTGGCCCTGCGCGGCAGCAAGGCGGCCAATATCAAGAACCGCATCGCCTCGCGCCGCCTCGGCCACAGCGGCCCGGAGAACATGGAACTGGCGCCGCATAACCTGTACGCGGTGGACTGCGATGACGTGAACACCCGCTACGACAACCCCAAGGGCCACTCCTACTTTCGCAGCGACAACAAGGGCCGCCCCGGTGTGGTGTTCGAGCATCTGTTCGAGTGCCTGCGCAATGGCAGGGTATTTCCCCAGGACGAAGCCCGGCGCTCGACCATCCTGCGCGACCTGGCGCCATGACCCGGAGGCGGATAACTGCGCTTATCCTGAAGCCCCGCAGAGCCTTGGTGGGCGCGATTGGATAAAGGACAGGCCCTACTGCGCAGGCCAAAAAAAGCCCGCCGGTGACAGGCGGGCAAGGCAGGGAATAAACGGGCAGCCGTAGCTGCCAAATGCGCCGCTGTCGGCGCAGGAGCATTCGGGGACAGGAGCTTCAGTACAAACGCAGATGGCGCTGGATATAACGCCGGGCATCCTCGGCCAGGTCGTGGGCGACAAAGGGCCCGGAGCGCGCCACGCCGTCGACCAGCACATACCAGCAGACCAGATGGCCGCTGCTGCGCAGCGCCTCGGGGACGGCGCTGCCGATCATGGACATGATGTCGATACGGGGCATCTGAGTGATCTCCTGTGAACGTGGAGCCACTCTAGGCCGCGACTGACTCAGGCGGAAATCGTCGCTTTCGATAGTGCCTATGCGTGCAGCCGATACACAGCAGCTAGCGCCCGTGTCGCGCCGCGCTGGCCTGCACGATGCGCTGTGCCGGCACGCGCAACTGGGCTAGCAGGTACTCGGCGAAGTCCGGAGTGTAAGGCTGCAAGGTGATGGCCTTTTCCATGCACAGCAACCAGGCCTGCGCCTGTCCCGGCCCGATCGGCCACTGCGCGTGAAAGCTGGGAATGCCGATGGAGCCGTACTTCTCGGCGAACAAACGCGGCCCGCCCAGCCAGCCGCTGAGGAAGCAGGCCAACTTGTCGCGGGCCAGTTCCAGGCTCTCGGGATGCATGGCGCGAATCTCGGCAGCCTCGGGCAGTGCATCCATCTGCCGATAGAACTCGTCCACCAGACGGCGCAGCCCCTCGATGCCACCGGCGGCGCGATAGGAGGCGTCGCCGACGCCGTAGGTGTCGCTCATGTGGTGACCCTCGGTAAAACCGGGATTCTAACCCCGCCGAGAGTCGCTTCCCTTAACCGCAATAGCGGAGCCAGCGGCAACTCCGTGCTGCCTGAGTCGCGGCCAAGGCCCATCCCACGGAATGCGACTCACCGAAGCCAAGCGACACCCGCTGATTATGGCGGCGGATTTAGCCGCGATCGGCCCATGCAGCACTACCTCGTAGGAGGGGCCTTGACCGCGACTGCTGCAGCGCTGACGAGGACCGTGACACACCCCGTCAGACACCGATCACACCACCATCCTCCCGGGTGATCATCACCGTGGTCGAGCGCGGGCGGGTGTGGCCGTCGCTGGCCGGGTAGCTGATGCCGGGGTGCTGGATATTGGCCCACATCGTCCGGCCGTCCGGGCTCCAGGCCAGACCGGTAATTTCGCAGCCGCGCGGACCGACCATGAAGCGGCGCACCTCGCGGGTTTGCGGGTCGGCACAGAGCATCTGGTTGCAGCCCATGGCCTGCATGGCCGGGTCGATATCGTCGTAGTCGGTCTGGATCCACAGGCGGCCGGCGGCATCGAACACCAGGCCATCCGGCGAGGAGAACAGGTCACCGTCGATGGTACCTGTGAGGTTGGCCGGTACCACCTTGCCGCCCTGGTCACGCGCGCCCTTGGCCTCGCCGGCCAGCAGGAACAGCTCCCAGGTGAAGCTCGTAGCGGTCGGATCGGCGTCCTTTTCGTTGAAGCGCAGGATCTGCCCGTGCAGGTTGTTTGGCCGCGGGTTGGCCTTGTCGGTGGGTTGCTTGTCGCCACGCCCGTCGTTGTTGGTCAGGGTGACGTACACCTCGCGGGTTTGCGGATGCACGGTGGCCCACTCGGGGCGGTCCATCGGCGTGGCGCCGGCGCGGTCGGCGGCGGCGCGGGCGTTGAGCAGCACCTCCTCCTGGCTGGCGAAGCCGTTCTCGGCGCTCAGGCCGTTCTGCCCGTGTACCAGGGCCAACCACTGGCCGCTGCCGTCGGCATCGAAGCGCGCGGCGTACAGGGTGCCGCTGTCCAGTAGACCGCGGCTGGCCGGGGGATTGGCCGCGTCGAAGCGCCCGGACGGGACGAACTTGTAGATGTACTCGCCCTTGGAGTCGTCGCCGGAGTAGTAGGCCAGATGCCCGTCGTCGCTCATGCTCAGCGCCGCGCACTCGCGGCTGAAGCGGCCGAACGCGGTGCGCTTGATCGGCTGGCTCTGCGGGTCGAACGGGTCGATCTCCACCACCCAGCCGAAACGGTGCGGCTCGTTGACGTGGCCGCCATGGGGCTGGTCGGCATAGGGCGTGGCATCGAAGCGTGGATCGGCGGTTTCCCAGGCGTAGTTCTTGCTGGTGCCCTCCTTCGCTAGGCCATAGCGCTTATGCGAAACACGCTGCTCGTAGTCGGCCTGGTCGCGGTTGATGAAGTAGTTGTGCCAGTTCTCTTCGCAGGTGAGGAAGGTGCCCCAGGGCGTCCTGCCGGTGGAACAGTTGTTCAACGTGCCGAACACTTCCAGCCCGGTCGGATCGCTGGCGGTCTGCATCTGTACATGACCGGCCAGCGGGCCGGCGATGCGCATGGCCGTGAGCATGCTGATGCGGCGGTTGTAGGACGAATCCATTACCCGCTGCCACTGCCCGCCAGCACCTTTTCTTACCTCGATGATCGACACGCCGTGAGCCGCCTGTTCCTTGCGCACTTCATCCAGCGGGCGCGGCTGGCTCTGGTCGATCTGCCCGGACGGATGCAGCGGCGGGTTGACGTACTCGTGGTTCATCACCAGCAGGCCGCGGTCGGTCTCGCCGGGGAAAGAGAAGAACTCCATGCCGTCGTGGTTGTCGCCGGCCTGCTTGAGCTGGGCCTGCCAGTCGTCGCTGGCATCCGGGTTCCAGTTCGGCGCGCCGGCCTCCACCGGGTCGCCCCAGGAGAAAAACGGCACGGCGCGATAACCCTCGGCCACCAGCACCTGGTCGAACTGCGCATCGAGCTGCACCGGCACGCCGCGGAAGTTGAGCAGCGGGCTGGCGCTGGCCTTGCTGCAGGCGCCGATGCCGCCGGCGAAGAAACCCAGCGCCGCCAGGCTCAGGCCGCCCTTGAGCACGTTGCGCCGGCCGGGGTTGATCAGCTCGGCCAGCGGCGCGTTGGCGCTGGGGTTGATGGCGATATCGTCGTGGGCTTCCAGGCTGGCGTGGAAACGGCTGTGCTCGTTCATCTGGGTCTCGATGGGTGTGTGAGAGGTTTCCCGGATTGCATCCGGGCTACGGAGCTGAAATTGGGAGTTGATCTGGGCGCCCTCACCCCGACCCTCTCCCAGAGGGATAGGGGGTGGTCGAGGTGGGCTGGCGGCTCCTAAAAAACGGGGTTATTCGATGCGGTAGTGGAAGGTGTTCTTCACCCCGTCCACCGCCACTGCCTGGCCGTCGATGATTCGCGGCTGGTAGCGGAAAGTGCGGGCGGCGGCCAGCGAGGGGCGGACGAAGAGCGGGTGGCAGTCGCCCACCACCTGCGGGTTTTCCACCCGCCCCTGCGGGCTGACCCGGTAGCTCACCGTGCAGTCGCCCTCGATGCCCTTGTCCAGGGCACGCTCGGGGTAGTCCGGCGCCTCCTTGGCGATCGGCAGGTACTGGCGACTGGCCGCAGCCGCAGCCTCGGCCTGGCGAGCCCGTTCTGCGGCCTGGGCCTGCTCGGCGGCCAGGCGCTGCTGTTCCTGCTGGAGCGCCAGTTGCTCCTGCTCGGCACGCTCACGCTGCAGACGCTGTTGCTCCTGGCGCTGACGCTCCTGCTCGCGCTGCTGTTCCTCAACACGTTTGCGCGCCAGCGCCGCCTGTTCCAGCCGTTGCTGCTCGATGCGCGGGTCGGGCCTGGGCGCTTCCACCACGGGCTCCACCGGCTGCACCGGTTCGGGCACGGCTGGCGCTGGCGAAACCACTTCCGGCTGCGGCGTGGGCGGCGCCAGGGTGATCAACTGCGTGGTCAGGGTGCGCACCTGGGGCGCCTCGGGCACGCTGCTCGGCCATTGCGCCAGCAGCAGGCTCAGCACCAGCGCATGCAGGCCCACCGCCACGGCACCCGCCGCCGCGTTGCGCCAGGCCCAGGGACCGGGTAGCGCTGGCAAATTCAGGCTCGACGACGACATCAGCGCGGCACTCACTGCGGGGCCTCGGTGATCAGGCCGAGGTTGCTCACCCCGCCCTGCTGCAAGGCCGCCATACCGGCCACCACGCGGGCGTAGTCGACCTGGCCATCGGCGCGGATATACACCTGGGTGTCGCCGTTGGCGGCGATCAGCGCGCCAACC
Source organism: Pseudomonas sp. (assembly GCA_038147895.1). Taxonomy (GTDB): domain Bacteria; phylum Pseudomonadota; class Gammaproteobacteria; order Pseudomonadales; family Pseudomonadaceae; genus Aquipseudomonas. The sequence goes on along the minus strand of JAYQUJ010000007.1, from coordinate 28,227 downwards.
TTGGCGCTCATCTCGGCCAGGTCCACGGCGCTGTCGCCACGGCTGTCGATGTCCAGCTCGGGGCCGAGGTTCCAGTAGTAGCCGCCGTCGGCCTGCACCGAGAGAGTAAGGATCTGCTGCTGGCTATCGGTCGGCAGCGCTTCGGTGGCGACCTTGGGCAGCTCGACCTTGACCCCCTGGGTGAGCATCGGCGCGGTGACCATGAAGATCACCAGCAGCACCAGCATCACGTCGATATAGGGCACCACGTTCATTTCGGCCTTGGCGCCGTACTTGCTCTGAGGTTTGCGCATGGGCTCGTCCTCAGGCCGCCTGGGACAGGTTCGGCGCGACCTGCAGTTTGCGTTGCAGACGCCCCTGCAGCTCGTTGCCGAAGGCGTAGAAACGCGCGCTCAGGGTGGCCACGCGGGCGGCGAAGCGGTTGTAGGCGACCACCGCGGGAATCGCCGCGAACAGGCCGATGGCGGTGGCGATCAGCGCCTCGGCGATGCCGGGGGCGACGGTGGACAGGGTCGCCTGCTGCACCTGCGACAGGCCGATGAAGGAGTTCATGATCCCCCACACGGTGCCGAACAGGCCTATATAGGGGCTGACCGAGCCGACCGTGGCGAGAAAGGGCAGGCCCTTTTCCAGGCGTTCGTCCTGCTCGGCGATGGCCACCAGCAGGCTGCGCTCGACGCCGTCGATCACCGCTTCGGCCTGGGCACCCGGCTGGCGCTGCAGCTGGGCGAACTCGCCATAGCCGGCGCGGAAGATCTGCTCCAGGGCCGCATCCTTGTCGGTCTGCTCGCTGCCTTCGCGGTGCAGCTGAGCCAGATCGCCCTGCTGGCGAAAGCGCTTGAGGAAGTCCTTGTGCAGGCGCTCGCAGCGGCCCAGCAACAGGCTGCGCTGGATGATCAGGTACCAGCTGGCCAGGGAAGCGGCGAGCAGAATGAGCATGACCAGTTTGACCAGCAGACTGGCGTCGTTGACCAGGCTCCAGACGGTCATCTGTTCGAGGGTGGCGTGCATACGTTGACTCCTGTGCATAACGGGGCGCGGCGCAGGCCTTGCCCCAGCCCTCTCCTGCGGGAGAGGGTTGATGGATGCTATTCGATTACGTGGCGGTTACCGGTTGATGACAGTCAGTCCAGCGCCAGGGCGCGGGCGACTTCGCTCCAGGGCACGAACTTGAAGTTCTGCGTGGCCTCGGGCATGCGCTTGCGGCCGTCCTGCACCACCAGCATGCCCTGGCTCCAGGGCCCGCCGAGGTTGGCCGAAGTGACTTCCAGGCCGTCGGTCTCGGACGCGCCATCGATCCCCAGCGCGCCATTGATGCCGACCCGGAAGGCGCCCTTGAGCGCATAGGGCGGTGCTGCATCGAGCACCACGTAGCTGTCGTTGCCCTGGCTGGAGATCACCAGGTAGTCGTGCTGGCCGGACTGATACAGGCCGACACCCTCGACATCGGCGTGCAGCACGTCACCGACCTTGAGCACGCTGCTCAGCTCGGTCGGGCCATCGGCGCGGGCATCTACCGCCCACACACCGACATCTTCCTCGCCGAGGAACAGGCGCTGGCGCTGGTCGTCGGCCACGCAGCCCTCGGGCTGGCTGTCGACCTGGAAGCGGCGCACCAGCTCGCCCTTGATCGCGCCGCCGGCATCGCTCAGGCGGTACTGCAGGAAGCTGCCGTCCTTGCCGTTGGCGAAGGCGTAGAACTGGTCCGGCGCCGGCTGGAACAGGCAGATGCCGTAGATTTCCTTGAGCGGCGTGCGGATCTCGCCGGCCTCGCTGATCACACCGCTGCTGCGGTCGATAGCGAACAGGCTGAGGCTGTTGTGGTCGCGATTGCTGGCCACGGCCAGGTCGACCTGTTGGTCGCCGAGGCTGAAACCGGCACGCACGTCGACGTTGTTCAGGCGGCCTACCGGCAGCTCCTGCAGCAGCTTGCCGTCCAGGTCGTAGGCCAGCAGGCCCTGCTTCTTGTTGGTGCCAAGCACCCGCGACAGGCTCGGCTGCGTCGGGTGTACCCAGATCGCCGGGTCATCGGCGGCATCGCCCTGGCGCCCGACAGGTTCGCTCTGGCGCAGCGCGGCGATATTGGCCAGCGGCGACGGCACTGGCTGCGCTTGTGGCTGCCAGCGCAGCTCGCCCTGGTAGAAGCGCCCGGCAGCGTCATCCTGGATCAGCACCTGCAAGCCCGCGGCGCTGCTGCGCACGGCCAGGCGCTCGGGCTCTTGCAGCCCTTGCAGCGGCAGGCTGGCCACGGCGTTCCAGGCCTCGCCCTGCTGCTGGTACAGATGCAGCTCGCCGGCACCGTGATCCAGTGCCAGCAGGCCGCCGGGCACGCTGGCCATGGCTCCGGCAACGTCCTTGAAGCCGCCGAACGGCGCGCGCAGGTCCACCGGCACGCGACTGGCGTCGGCTTCCGGATGGGCCGGGTAGGCCCACAGGCCAACGTTCTCTTCGTTGACGAACAACAGGTTGGCGCCATCGTCGGCCTGGCAGTACTCCGCCTGCGGCGGCAGCGGCAGGCCGCGCACACGCTCGGCGCGGGCATTCAGCTGGTTGCCGCTGGCGACCAGCCACTGCTCGCCACGGCCTTCCTCGCCGACCAGAAACAGGAACAGATTGGCCGCCTCGTCGCGATACAGGCACAGCCCGGCCACGGCGAAGTCGCGCGCCGGCAACTGCAGTGCCTGGCCCCACTGACGCCCGGCGACATCCAGGCCGACCAGGGTGGCCTGCTGGGTGGCGTTATCCAGGCTGGCGACGATCAGGCGCTCGCCGGCCACGCGGCTGTCCAGCGTCATGTAGCTGCCGGGCCGGCTCGCCAGTTCGGCGCCTTCGCCGTCGACCAGGAGCAAGCCACGGCGCTCGCTGGCGGCGATGCGCAGATCAGCGCCGGCGGCCAGCTCGGCGGGCACGAAGCGCAGGTCTTCAGACTTGATCTTGGCCGAAGCGTTCCAGGGGCTGAGCGCCAGTTTTGGCGTTGCTGCGGAGGCAGTCGACGGTAACTGTTCACAGCCGGCAAGCAGCAGACTGGCGAGCAACAGGGAATGAGCAAACACAGGTTTCATACAGCAGATGTCCTTGGCGAAGCATCGAACGCGCGCTTTTGGGACGCACGCAGAGGCAAGACCTCGCGAGCTAGAGCCGGGCTAGGCGGCGCAGGCCGAGGGAGCGGAGTTTGCTGAGAGCAAATGAGCATCCCGAGGCCTGCGCCAACAACGCCCGGCCGACGCGCAGCAGGTCGAAAGGGGTTAGAAATTGGTGTAGGTCAGGCCCAGCTTGTAGGTAGGCCCGTACTCTTCGTACTGGGCGTTGTAGGAGCGGCTGCCGGTGTAGACGTAGTAGCTCTCGTCGGTGATGTTCTGCGCCTCGAAGCGCAGCTGCAGGCCCTTGGTCAGGAAGTAACCGGCGCTGAAGTCGACGAACACCTGATCGTCCACATGCAGGTCGTGCTGCTTGTCGTCGATGCTCGCCACTTCGTAGAGGTAGTCGGACTTGTAGTTGGCCGACAGGCGCAGGCTGAGCTTGTCGTTCTCCCAGCCGAGCATCAGGTTGCCAACCGTGTCGGACTGGAACGGCAGGTCGATATCGCGTTCGAGGTTGCGCCCGCTGTCTTCGTCATAGCCGCTGATGCTGGCGTCGGAGCGGCTGAAGGTGGCGTTGGCGCCCAGCAGCAGGCCGTTCCACGGCGCCGGCAGCCAGTCGAATTTCTGCGAGTAGGCCAGTTCCAGGCCGTAGAGCTTGGCGCTGTCGCCATTGGCGAAGGTGTTGGCCTCGTCGAACGCCGTCCAGTCGCCGGTACCGGCCAGGTCGCTGTTGTAGATGAAGCTGTCGATGTCCTTGTAGAACAGGAAGGCGGAGACCACGCCGGCACGGCCCAGGTAGTGCTCGATGCCCAGGTCGAAATTGCTCGACTCCAGCGGGTCGAGCCCCGGGTTGCCGAACTCGGCTTCGTCGCCGTCGATCACGAAGCCCGGCGCCACCTGTTCGAAGGTCGGCCGCACCACCGTGTTGCTCCAGGCGAAACGCAGCTGGGTGTCCTTGTCCAGCTGGTAGCGCAGGTGCAGGCCCGGCAGCCAGTGGTGGTAGTCGTTGCTGGCCTCGATGCTCTCGAAGGCACCGTCGCGGATGCCGGTGCCCTTGGCCTTGAACTCGGTGGCCTCGTAACGCAGGCCGGCGATGATGCGCAGGTCGTCGATATCGATGGTGTGCATCAGGTAGGCGGCGTCGATGTCTTCGCTCATGTCGAAGTCATTCACCCGCGACTCTTCCTCGTTGTAGAAGTCGGCACGGTTCAGGCCGGCCAGCAGGCGTTCGATGGCACTGGCGCTGATGCCCGGGCCGAAGTGACCGAGGCCGTAGTCGACGGTGCCATCGGTGTACTGGCCGAGGCTGGTATCGGCAGTACCGAAGTCGTCGTAGGTCCACACATCGGTGTCGTTGTCCTTGTCGCGACGGCTGAGCTTGCCGCCGAACTTGACCTGGGCGGCGTAGCCGGACAGTTCGTAGTCGCGGGCCAGGTCGAGCTTGATGTTCTTCTCGGTGTCGGTGGTGTGCTCCTCGGCCCACTCGACCTCGTCGAGCTCGAAATTGGCCGGGTCGTAGAAGTCGCTACCGATACTCAGGTGCGGCTTTTTCGTGTCGTTGAAACCGACATCGGCGAAGTCGCCAGTGCCCTCGAACACCGCACCGGCGATATGCCCCGGTGTGTCTTCGCTGGATTTGCTGTAGCCGGCCTGCGCATTGAGGGTCCACTGGCCGATCAGGCGCTCACCACCCAGCACGTAGGACTGGATCTCCTGGGTTTCCTCGCGGTCCTTGAGTTCGCGCCAGCCTTCGGCATCGCCGCGCTCACCAGGCAGTTGTGCGTCGGCGAACTCGACACCTGCGGCGTTGCGGGTTTCCGTGTCCTTGTAGCGGCTGTACAGGGTGCGCAGGTAATAGCTGCTGTAGTCGTCAGCCTGGTAGTCGAAGTTCAGGCCAAAGCCGGTGCGCTCACGGGTAATCTCGTAGTCACGCTGTTCCAGCTCCTCGAGCCGCGCGCCGTTCTCGAAGTCCCACTTGCCGCCGGTTTCCACGTTGTCGGAGCCGAAGTCACGTTCCTGCCAGCTCAACGCAGCGGCCACACCGAAGTTGTCGATGCCATCGCCCAGACTGAAGCGATCACTGATGGCACCAGAGAATTTCGGACTGGTCTCGCTGGTGTTGTCGTCGTAGCTGGCCTCGGTGGTGCCGGTATAGAACAGACCCTTGTGGTCGAAGGCCGACAGACTCTCGACCTCGATAGTGCCGCCGAGGGAGTTGGCGTCCATGTCCGGAGTCAGGCTCTTGACCACCGACAGCGACTGCACCAACTCGGAGGGCAGCACGTCCAGGGCCACGGCGCGGCGACCGGCCTCGGGCGACGGCACCAGGGTGCCGTTGATGGTCACGCTGTTCAGGTCCGGGCCCAGGCCGCGCACACTGACGAAGCGACCCTCGCCCTGGTCGCGCTCGACGCTGACGCCGGGCAGGCGCTGCACTGCCTCGGCGGCGTTCTGGTCCGGCAGCTGGGCCACGCCGTCGGCATGCACCACGCTCTCGATCTGGTCGGCGCGGCGCTGCTCTTTCAGCGCCTTGTCCAGGCTAGCCGCCTGACCGACCACATTGACGTGCTCGACTGGCACTTCTTCTGCCGCCCACAGCGGCGTGGCGGCGATGGCCAGCGCCAGGACGCTGATACGAAAGCCCGCCCGGCGGGCATTGAGTTGACGCTTGTGCATGCTGATCTCCCCAGATAAGCCTGTTGGCCGGCAGCAATGGCCGGCGACTGGAGGCGCAAGCTAGGAGTGGCGCATGACGGTTACATGACAGGGCACGGCCACACCCCGCGCAACACGGGCCTTTGTCAGAGTTTGTCCAGACAATTGAACTGAAATGACCTGTCTGCCACCCATTTTGTGGGAGCGACTTCAGTCGCGATGCTTTGCCGTTGCTGGCATCGCGGCTAAAGCCACTCCCACAACGGAAACCCAACCACCCTGCAACACAAAAAAGCCCTGAGCCAAATCGACCTCCCCCGCTGCAACCATTCCGTCATATGGCTCTGCTCTGCTGACGCGCAACGCAACACGGAGCTCCGCCCATGCCTTCCTTGCTCAGACTGCACCGCCTGAAACTGGCCGCCCTGCTGGTTGCCGCCAACCTCGCCCTGCTCCTGCATCTGGGCGCGGGGCAGATCAAGCCGCTGACCGAGTGGGTCTGGCTGGACATTCTCGGCGAAGGTGGTTCGGCCCTGCTGTGCCTGGTCTGGCTGGGCCTGGTGCTGAAGAGCCGGCCTGCAGGTCGGGTCACCAACTTCCTCGCCCTGGGGCTGAGTCTGGTGTTCTTCTCCTGGTGGGTGGACGCCCTCGACGAGTTCATCAAGCTGCCCGACAGCATCAGCTGGGACCATTGGCTGGAGTCGGCGCCCATGCCTTTCGGCCTGGTGCTGCTGACACTCGGCATCTATCACTGGCACCGCGAGCAGCTGGCCATCAGCGCACAGATGGAAAAGCGCGAGCGACTGTTCCGCGAGCACCGCCTGTTCGACAACCTGACCCCGCTGAACACCGCCGAATACCTGCGCCGCCAGCTGGAGCAGGCATTGCAGTACGCGCGCACGGCGCAACAACCGTTGTCGCTGGTGATCCTCGACCTGGACGATTTCAGCCGCATCAATCACCTGCACGGCCACGCCGAAGGTGACCGCGTGCTGCAGGCCCTGAGCCAGTTGCTGCTGCTCAATCTGCGCCACCAGGACCTGCTCTGTCGCCTGGCCGGTGACCGCTTCGTGGTGCTGCTGCCCAACACAGGTGAAGCCCAGGCCCGCCAGTTGGCCGAAGAGCTGCGCCAGGCCGTCGGGAGCCTGGCGCACAAGGCCCGCGCCCACGGCGAGCGCCTGCAGCTGCGCGCCAGCGTGGCCAGCGTGATGGCCCTGCAGGATGATGCCGAAGGCCTGTTGCAACGCCTCAACCAGGCCCTGGCCCGCGCCAAGCAACCCGCCTACCCGCGCAGCGCCTGAGGTCCGAGCATGACGCTGAAGACCTGCTGGTACGAGAACGACAGCCGTTTCATTCCCGGCCACTGGCAGCCGGCGGTGCTGGTCGACCTGGCCCTGTCGCGCGGCATCGACAGTCATCGCCTGCTACGCGGCACCGGCCTGTTCCACGAAGACCTGCTCGGCGGCCAAGCCCTGCTCAGCCCGCAGCAGTTCCTGCAACTGCTCGACAATGGCGAACGCCTGCTGGCAGCCGATGACACCCGCTTCCTGTTCGGCCAACGCCTGCTGCCCGGTCACTACGGCGCCGCCAGCCACGCCCTGCAGCACGCCGCCAACCTGGGCCAGGCGCTGGACATCCTGCGCCGCCAGCGCGCCCTGCTCAGCCCGCTGCTGAGCCCGCGCCTGCTGTTCGACGAGCAGTCCGTGCATCTGTATTGGCTGGACAGTTGCGGCGCCGGTAATCAGCAACGCTTCCTGGTCGAAGCGGCGATGACCGCCGTACTGGCCATGAGTCGCTGGCTGGCCGGCGCGCCCCTGCCCTGGCAGGTCAGCATCGCCCGAGCGCGCCCGCGCCAGGTGGAGCAGTACTGGGTGCATATGGGTGAGCACGTGCGCTTCGATGCACCGATGGACCTGCTCAGCCTGCCGCGCCAGTACCTGCACCAGCCCTGGCCTGGCGCCGCGCAGACGGCCGGTCTGGTGGCGACGCAGCAGGGCGAGCAGCAGCTGCAGACCCTGGGCTTCAGCGCCAGCCTGCTCGATCACCTGTATCGCCATCTGCTGGCCAACCTGCGCCGGCCGCCGCAGCTGGACAGCGTGGCGAACGCGCTGGGCATGAGCCCCTCGACCCTCAAGCGCAAGCTGCACAAGCACGGCACGCACTTCCAGGAGCAACTCGACCTGGCGCGCAAACACATGGCCCTGTACCTCTACCAGATCAAGGGGCAGAGCAACGACGAGGTGGCTGCCTACCTGCAGTTCCACGACGCCACCAACTTCCGCCGCTCGTTCAAGCGCTGGACAGGCCTGGCGCCCAGTGCGATGCGCCAGCTCTGGCAGATAGGTTGAATGGGGGAGAAATGAGGCGTGCGACGATTGCCGTCGCAGAAAAAAAGAAACCCCGCTGATGCGGGGCTCTGCAGACTGTTTCCTGACATCCGTGATCGGTGCGCCATCCTGGCGAACAATCCTTCATGTCCCTGTTACTTCTGGGCGCTTCCTGCGCTAAGTCCTTGAAACAAAGATTAATCTTGCTGCTGGCAGGCTGATAGCAGCGTTCGCCGGCGCACCGTGTAAGCCAATGCTTACATCGCCATCGAGCGGGAAAGGGTTCACAAAAATCATGCGCCAGCTATGATCGCGCGCCCTGATCCTGCGCCCTGCGCAACCGAGCCCGAAAATGAGACCGCAACTGATCGCCGCTGCCGAAGTCGACCGTCTGGAAACCTGGAGTAAGTACAACAAGGACATGTGCACCAGCTGCATGTCCACCTGCTGCACCCTGCCAGTGGAAGTGCGCATCAGCGACCTGATCCGCATCGGCCTGGTCGACGAATTCGAGCGCGGCGAGCCGCCGAAGAACATCGCCAAGCGCCTGCAGAAGGACGGCATGATCGAGCGCTTCAACGCCAAGTCGGGAATCTTCACCCTTGCGCGCATGAGCAACAACGACTGCATGTACCTGGATCGCAAGAGCCGCCTGTGCACCATCTACGACAAGCGCCCGGACACCTGCCGCAACCATCCGCGCATCGGTCCGCGCCCCGGCTACTGCGCCTGGCGCCCCAAACAGTAAGACGTGCCACCGAGTAGCGCACATGCCCCATTAAGAGGCGCAAAACACGCCCCAAACCATCATAGGGGCGTTCTAAAAATTCGTTTTTTATCAGCAACAAAATCGCGCCAATTTTCAGTCGCAATCAAACGCTTGAATTTAAAAGACTCTTTGTAAAATCCGAAAAGAGCAGAGAAAACTTACGCCACCCAGTGCCACCTTTCATCGAACTGCAAGAATTTTGGCGCACCCTTTGCAAATGTGAACTAGCCCACGCGACGGCGGCTCGACCCGCCCGAAGCAGTCCGCCGGCAGGATGCCGACGAGTACCAAAACCAACAGTTGCGCTGGGCGCTGCCAACTACCTGCTGCCGTGATCAATAACGCAGATCAACCCTTTCAGGATGAGAGGCCAGGCAATGAATTTGGGTATCGGATCTCCCGGTTGTACGCCTGTCAGCACGCCGCGCCCAAGCGCCAGCGTGCCGACACGTCGTGCCGGAAACTACGCCTCCGCTAGGGGAGGCTGAACATGAGCAGTCATATCGCGGGCGGCGCCAAGGCGTCGCTCATCGGGGCCTTTTGCGCGCGTTTTTTCGGCTGGGTCTGCCTGTTCGCCCTGATCGCCCTGTGTGCCGGGCTGATCGACCCGAACCTGCTGGACCCCGAGCACAAGAAGTTCATCCTGCTGGTCGGCGGCATCGGCCTGTGGCGCTATGGCAATGCGGCCATGCACTACCTACGAGGCATGTACTTCCTGCACTGGAAATTCCCACGCATGCGCCGCGCCGTGGAGGCCATGGGCGAGGCCGCGCTGCCTTCGCAGATCTTCATGGTGGTGACCAGCTTCCGCATCCCCACCCACACCACCTACAAGGTGTACCGCTCGGTATTCGAGGAAGTGCAGCGCCTGCCGGTGCCCTGCACGGTGATCGTGTCGATCGTCGAGAAGGCCGACGAGAACTTCATCAAGCAGATCATGCGCGACTGCGTCAGCCCCCAGCGCGACGACATCAAACTGGTGGTGGTACGCGCCCGCGGCACCGGCAAGCGCGACGGCCTGGCCCATGCTTTCCGCGCGCTGTCCCGGCAGATGCCGCTGGAAGATGCAGTGGTCGGCGTGGTCGACGGTGACACAATGATGCTGCCCGGTTGCGTGGAGAACGCGGCGAAGTTCTTCGCCTACCTGCCCACGGTCGGAGGCATCACCACCAACGAATTCTGCCAGGTGGAAGGCGGCAAGCTGGTGCGCGAATGGCACTCGCTGCGCTTCGTCCAGCGTCACATCAACATGTGTTCGATGGCCCTGTCGCGCCGGGTACTGACCATGACCGGGCGCCTGTCATTTTTCCGCGCCAGCCTGATGACCGATCCGGCGTTTATCCGCGATGTAGAGGCCGACTTCCTCGAACACTGGCGCCTGGGTCGCTTCCGCTTTCTCACCGGTGACGACAAGTCATCCTGGTTCAGCCTGATGCGCGCCGGCTGGGACACTTTCTACGTGCCCGACAGCAACACCCTGACCGTCGAGCACCCGCCAGACAGCAACTTCTTCCGTGCCACCCGCCAGCTGATGTTCCGCTGGTACGGCAACTCCCTGCGGCAGAACTTCCGCACCACCCGCCTGCTCGGGTTGCGGCAACTGGGGCTGTTCACCATGTATGTGCTGTACGACCAACGCGTGTCCATGTGGACCAGCCTGCTCGGCCTCGCGGCCTCGGCGACCGCCGCCGTGCTGTACGGCGTCGAGTTCCTGTTGGCGTACCTGTTCTGGGTGCTGCTGTCGCGCACCCTGGTGACCCTGCTGATGCTGAGCGCCGGGCATCCGGTCGATCCGCTGTATCCGCTGGTGCTCTATTACAACCAGATCGTCGGTTCGGCGATGAAGGTGCACGCGCTGTTCCACATGGACCAGCAGAGCTGGACCCGACAGAAAACCACCCTCGACCGCAGCGAGGCCAACGTCGATCTGGCCATCAACCGCTGGTCTTCGCAAACCATGCAGGCCTCTGCCATCGCCCTGTTCGGCGGTGCGGTCGCCCTGCTCCTTGCCATATCCCAACCCTGAGAGGCAGCGCCATGAGCAGCGTTCTTTCCCCGGCAGCCAACGTCGTTCACGAAGCGGTAGACGAGCGCCAGCACGTACGCAGCAAGCTGCCGGCCCAGGTCACCCTGAACGGCACCGGCGGCAGTTTCGCCTGCGAGCTGCAGGACATCTCCCTCGGCGGCCTGGGCCTGCGCTGCCCGCAGGAGATGACGCCCGGCTCGCTGTACGCAGCAGCCATCCAGCTCGATCTCAACCGTGTGGCCCTGACCCTCGATGTACAGCTGCGCATCACCTCCCAGCACGACGGCATGACCGGCGCCGAGTTCGTCGACCTCGACCCGCAGAAGCGCGACATCCTGCGCTACCTGCTGAGTGCCTACATGTCTGGCGAGATCGCCGACGTCAATGGCCTGTTCAACGTCATGCAGCGGGAAAACTACATCAAGCAGCGCAAGCAGAAGTTTGCCGCCGACCGCACCCCACTGGAGCGCCTCAAGGCCGTGGCCGGCAGCATGCTGTACCTGGTCGCCGGCGTCGCCGTGGCCAGCGTGCTGGTGTACAAAAGCTACCTGCTGTTCTTCAGCGTGCCCGCCAGCCAGGCGCTGGTCAGCGCAGATGCGCATATCGTCAGCATGCCGGAGAACGGCTACGTGCGCTTCCTCATCCCCGAGGGAGCAACGCGAGTCAAAGCCGGCGAGCCGATTGCCAGCGTCTCCACCCAGCTGGCCACCAGCTTCACCACCCCGGCCGATCTGGAAGCCCTGGCGCGGATCTCGCAGACCGACCTGCAGAGCCTGCTCGGCCGCTCGCTGATCGAAACCACCATCAGCAGCCCCTGCGACTGCTACGTCTATTTCCCGCGCAAGCAGAGCGACGGCTATGCCTACAAGTTCGACGAACTGGTGCACCTGATCCCCGCCAGCGACGACCTCTACGTCAAGGCCAGCTTCCCCTTCGCCAAGCTCAAGGACCTGAACAGCATCAGCAGCATCGACCTGCAGGTGTTCGGCCAGGACGCGCCACTCAAGGGCCAGGTGATTCGCTCGGCAGTGGACGCCGAAACCCAGTCGCTGGTGCTCAACATCCTGCCCGAGCAGCCGCTGCCGCTGGCCGCCTACCAGAAGCCGGTCACGGTCGAGCTGTTCAAGGGCCTGCCAATGACCAGCAGCCTGTAGGGAGCCCTGTCATGGTCAAGATCGGAATGACCACCACCCTGCTCGCCCTGCTGCTGGCCAGCGCCAGCCAGGCGGCGAGCCTGGCCCAGGTGCAGTACCGCCTGTACCAGGACCAGAACGCCGACGTCGAGGCCGACCTGCGCGAGCTGGTCGAGCGCGGCGACCAGGGCTCCATGCTGCTGCTCGCCGACCAGCTCTCGCGCAGTGGCCAGCATCAGGACGAGGCCATGGCCCTGTATCGCCAGGCCTTCGCCAATGGCCACGGCAAGGTCGCCGCCCTGGCGCCGCTGGCACAACAGGCCGAGCGCCTGCCCGATGGCCTGGAGCAGCAACGCGCCTTCTTCACCGACGCCCTGCGCCTTTATCCGCTCACCCGCGACTTCGAGACGCTGAGCACCAGCCTGGATGTATTCATGGTCTACCCCGAGCTGTTCAGCGCCTACGAGCCGCAGGCACTGATTGAGCTCTACCAGCGCGCCTGCGTCGACAACTGCCATGCCGCCCTGTACCGCGCGCGCCTGGCCGAGCAGCAGGGCAACCTGGCGCTGGCCGAGAACCTCTACCTGCAGGCCATACGCCAGGACGCACGCGCCGTGCAGCGGCTCTACCAGGCGCTGGGCGACGAACAGGACAGCCTGTTTCCGCAGAAGGTCAAACCCCTGCTGGCGGAAATCGACCAGCTGCCGGTGGCCAGCGTGCAGGCCATCGGCAGCCTGCTCAGCGGCATCCCCCGAGAGCACGATCCGGACGTGCTGCTGTGGCTGGACAACGCCATCGCCCGCCAGGCCGACAGCTCACTGGTGAGCAAGGCCAGCTACATGATGTCGGCGCCGCAGAACTACAGCGCCGATGAAGTCTTCGCCCTGATCGACCGGGTCGAGCAGACCCGCTCGCAGGAGGGCCGCGCCCTGCGTGCCTCGGCCTACATGGTGCGCGGCTGGCGCAGCCTCGACCCGTTCAAGGCCAAGGCACTGATCGACCAGCTGCTCGCCGAGGGTTACCAGAACGCCTACCTCAACCTTGGCGAGCTCTACAGCATGGGCGGCCTGGACCAGGTCGACCAGGCCAAGGCGATCACCACCTACCGCCTGCTCGCGGCCCAGGGCGTGGCCTCGGCGTTCTACCGTATCGCCACCATCTACGGCGGCGGCAAGGGCATCTGCCACGACAAGGGCAAGGCCTACGCCTATGCCAGCATCGCCGTGGAACGCGGTGAACTGGGCGCGCGCAAGTTTCTGCATGAAATGGAAACCCAGCTCAGCAGCGAGGAACGCAGCCAGGCCCTGCAGGCACGGGTCGGCATTCTCAAGGAACTGGAGGCGACCCTATGAGGCGGCAGTTGAGCGCCCTGCTGTGCCTGTCCTGGCTGGCCCTGGCCCACGCCGAGGAGTCGGCCCAGGAGATAGTCGACAACGAACCGAGCCAGGAGACGGTGACCGATCTCGGCCGTTTCGAGTTTGCCCAGAAGGTCACCCTGCAGGGCGGCTACGGCCCCGACCAGGGTGTACTCGGCAACGACCGCAAGGGCTTCTACGGCCTGCGCTACGAGCCGACTCTGGCGTGGTATTCCGAGGAAGGCGCCTGGTCGCGCTGGCAAGGCTTCGGCCGCGCCTGGCTGAACTATAACTCGGGCCAGGCCAGTACCCCGCTGCAGGACAACGAGACCCAGCAGATCGAGTACTTCAGCGCCGAGCTGCGCGAGTTCTACCTGCGCCGCAACCTGCTCGGCGACGACCCGCGCTTTTCCCTGTCCGTCGGTCGCCAGCGTTTCGGCGACTACTTCGGCCTGTGGTGGGACGACAGCCTGGAAGCCCTGCGCCTGGACTACGACGACAGCTTCGACAGAGGCTTCGTCGCCGCCGCGCAGAAATTCCACAGTTACAACAGCGACATCAATGGCCTGGACGCCAGCCAGAAGGACATCGCCTACCTGATGGGTGAATACGCCTGGCGCTGGCAGGCCCAGCAGTGGTTCGGCCTGCGCCTGCAACTGGAAGACGACCACAGCGGCAGCGACGAGGCCGACGACCCGCAGGATTTCGACGGCTATCGCGCCGGCCTGTTCGCCACCGGCGAGCAGCTGGACTGGGGCCTGCTCAGCGACTACCGCCTGGAGCTGGCCATGCTCGACGGCGACAGCGACTTCAACGACGGCAGCCAGCAGAGCCGCAACGGCTGGGCGCTGCTCGGCGAAGTCGGCAAGCGCTTCGACGACCTGCCCTGGCGACCACGCCTGGTGCTGCACGCCGGCCTGACCGACAAGCCGGACGAAGAAGGCGATGGCTTTTATCTCAACGACATCCAGTCCGACCGTGTCGCCGACCCACAGACCTACAGCACCGGCCTGGTCAGCGCCTTCATCGGCGTCGACCTGCGCAACCTGGCGTTCTACGGCATTGGCCTGGAAACCCAACCACGCCCGCGCCACCAGTTCGATGTGCGCCTGACCGACCTGCACCTGCGCGATGCCGACGGCGAGTTGCCGCTGCGGGTCGATGAAGACTCGCGCAGTGGCAGCCACAGCCTCGGCCAGAGCCTGGACCTGAACTACTTCTGGCGCATGTTTCCGCAAGCCTTCGAGCAACGCCAGGTGCAGGTCAACGCCCTGGTTTCCACCAGCTATTTCCGTGCCGGCAGCGCAGTTCGCGGCCTGGACAATGACTTCCAGGTCGCCTTCGGCCTGGTACTGCGCTACTGACCGCGAGGTGTCGCCATGGTCTTCACATCCAACCTGTTTCTGTTCCTCTTCCTGCCGGTGTTCCTGCTGGTGTACTACGTGGTCAAGGACAACTGGCGCTCACATGTCATCGTGCTCGGCAGCTATGCCTTCTACGCCTGGTGGCGGCCGGACTTCCTGCTGCTGTTCGTCGGTATTTCCTACTGGAACTACTGGTTCGGCCTGCTGATCAAGCGCCGCCTGGATGCTGACGACAAGCAGGGCGCCTTTCGCCTGCTGACCCTCGGGGTGATCGGCGATCTGGCCACCCTGGGTTACTTCAAGTACGCCAACTTCGGCGTCGAGGTGTTCAACGAGATCCTCGCACCGCTGGGGGTGAACACCTTCACCCTGGAACACATCATCCTGCCGCTGGGCATCTCCTTCTACGTGTTCCAGGCGATCAGCTACATCGTCGACATCTACCGCAAGGATGCCGAGCCGACACGCCGCTTCGTCGACTTCGCCGCCTTCATCGCGCTGTTTCCGCAGCTGATCGCCGGACCGATCCTGCGCTACAGCCTGATCGACCAGCAGCTCAAGCAGCGTACCCACTCCATGGAGCTGTTCAGCCTGGGCGCCTGTCGCTTCATGCTCGGCTTCGTCAAGAAGGTGCTGATCGCCGACTCGCTGGCGCCGATGGGCACGGTGATCCTTGGCGACGCAGAGCCGCAGATGCTGGATGCCTGGTTCGGCATGTTCATCTGCCTGGTGCAGCTGTATTTCGACTTCTCCGGCTACAGCGACATGGCCATCGGCCTGGGCATGATGATGGGCTTCCGCTTCGCCGAGAACTTCAACCAGCCGCTGCTGTGCCAGAGCATGACCGAGTTCTGGCGACGCTGGCATCTGACCCTGGCGGACTTCCTGCGCGACTACATCTACATGCCGCTGATCCGCTCCAAGCGCATGGGCGCCGATGCCGCGCTGTTCTGCACCATGCTGCTATCCGGCTTCTGGCATGGCGCCAGCTTCGCCTACATCGTCTTCGGTCTGTACTTCGCCGTACTGATGCTGATCGAACGACGAATGAAATGGGTGACCAAGGTCAACGGCCCCTATCGTTTCTGGCGCAACGTGCTGGCTGTAGCGCTGGTGGTATGCGTGATGCCGTTCTTCGCCACCGGCGACATTCAGCACGCGATGAACATCATCACCGGCATGCTTGGCCTGCGCGGCCTGGGTTCACTGGATGGCTACTTCCTCGCCACCTCGCAGATGACCGTGGCCTTCACCGCCGTGGCGCTGCTGTGGCTGGCCCTGGCCGGGCGCATCAACGTGCGCTACTACACCGGCATCAAGCAGGGCTACTGGATGCAGCATGTCGGCGGCCTGAGCATGGTGCTGCTGTGGGCCGCCTTCGGCCTGTCGTTGACCCGCCTGGCCGCCAACTCCTTCTCTCCCTTCCTCTACTTCCAGTTCTAGGAGCACGCCATGTTCCCGGTGATGAATTCCGCGCACAAACTCAACGGCATTCTGTTCATCGTCATGCTGGTGACCATGCTGGCCTACTCCACGCCCAAGGTGCTGCAGTTCGCCAGCACCCAGGCGCCGGGGCAGGCAGCCGAGCAGTTCATGAGCGGCCAGTTGCTGCGCCAGTTCGAACGCTACTACGACAGCAACCTGTTCCTCCGCGCGCCGTCCATCGAGATGTGGGCCAGCGCGCAGTACCTGCTGTTCCGCGAAGGCTCCAGCGGCGTGGTGCTGGGCAAGGAAGGCTGGCTGTTCACCAACGCCGAGTACCTGGTGCCCAACGCCTATGAGGACAACCTCGACAGCAACCTGGCGAAGATCGCCGAAGTCGAGCGCACCCTGCGCGCGCACAACAAGCGCCTGATCATGCTGCCGCTGCCGATGAAGGTGGACGTCTATGCCGAATACTCCTCGCGCCCGCTCGACGGCCGTGCCCTGGGACTCTACGAGGATTTCATCGCCGGCCTGCGCCGGGCCAGCATCGAAGCCAGCCCGCTGCGCGAGGCTTTTCTCGCCCAGAAGAACCAACACGCGCTGTTCCTGCGCACCGACACCCACTGGACGCCCGAGGGCGCGCGCCTGGCCGCCCAGGAACTGGCCCGCCAGCATCCCGAGCTGATCGGCAGCACCGCCTACACCTCGCACCCGGTGGCGGAAAAGAAACTGCCGGGCGACCTGACCAACTACCTGCTGTTCAACCGCAGCCTGGCCCCCGAGCGTTTCCGCCCCAGCCCACTGCAGCTCTATGAAACCCTCAAGAGCGAGCAGCAGGTCAGCGATGGCGCGCTGTTCGGTGAGGCCAGCCAGCCGATCATGCTGGTCGGCTCCAGCTACACCAAGATCGACGACTGGAACTTCCCCGGCTTCCTCAAGGAGTCACTCAAGAGCGACCTGCAGACCACCGCCGTGGAAGCCAAGGGGCCCTACGTGGCGATGGAGCAATTTCTCGCCGGCGAACACCTGAACGACCCCGATATCACCACCGTGATCTGGGAGTTCCCGGTGCGCACCCTGCTGGCCGAGAAGCCCACCACCGGCGGCTGGCAGGTCGCCGCCAACCAATTCTTCTGATCGGAGACAGACCATGAAAAACCTCAGCCAACGCCTGCTGCTCGCCCTGTGTCTCGCCACACCGATGCTGGCCCAGGCTCAGGATGGCAACGCCGCCCTCTACGACGCCGTGGCGCCGGCCGGCTCGGCCTTCGTGCGCATGCTCAACCTTACCGGCAGCGGAAGTGAACTGATGGTCAGCGGCAAGAGCGCCGCGCAGAAAGTCGGTGCCGGGCAGCTCGGCAACTACCAGTTCGTCGCCCCCGGCGCACACAAGCTGAGCGCCGGCAGCACCAGCCTGCAGACCGACCTCAAGGCCAACAGCGCCACCACCCTGATCTTCGATGGCCAGCAGCTGAAGCCCATAGCCGATACCTACAGCGAAGACAGCAAGAAGGCGCTGATCGCCTTCTACAACCTCACCGACAAACCGCTGTCGCTGAAGACCGTCGATGGAAAACATGCGGTGGTGGAAAGCGTGCCCAGCGGGCAGAGCGGCTCGCGCCCGGTCAACGAGATCAAGATCGGCTTCGCCGCCTACGCCGGCGAGCAGAGCCTGGCCAAGTTCGACGAGCTGTTCCTGAAGAAGGGCCGTTCCTACAGCTACCTGGTAATCCCGGATGGCGCCGGTGTTCGCACCATCTCCTCGATGAACGGCCTGGACAGCATCAAGTAGGAATGCCCATGAAGACGCCGCGCCTGCTTCTCGCCGCGACCCTGCTGCTCGCGGCGCACCCGGCCCTGGCCAGCGAGCCCCAGCACTGCGAGCTGGACTGCCTGCTGTGCCCCGGCCTGGCCGACCCCAGCCACTATGGCGAAGGCATCATGAAGTCGATGAAGTACATCGCTCCGGGGGACGACACCTGGCTGTTCCGCTCGGAAGTCGACCTGAGCAACGACTTCGGCATTCCGCCGGCCATGCGCGGCGAGTTCAAACGGCTGATGGACGCCTTCCACGCCAAGGGCACCGAGGTGGTGATCGCCGTGCAACCCACCCGCGGCATCATGCACCGCGACAAGGTGCGCGCCGACAGCGCCTATGGCTTCGACTTCAGCAAGGCACGGCGCAACCTAGCAGCCTTTCTTGAACAATTGCGTGCCGGCGGAGCCGTGGTGCCGGACATCCTGCCGCTGGTCGACCAACCTCCCCAGCAGGACTACTTCTTCCGCCGCGATCATCACTGGACACCGCATGGTGCTCAGGTCACCGCCAAACTCGTGGCCGACAGCATCCAGCGGCAGGCCTTCTATACCGGGCTAACCAAGAAGACCTACCGCACCGAGCCGGGGGTGATGGTGCCCAAGGACGGCACCATGAGCCGTGCGCTGAAAAAGATCTGTGGCAACAACTACGGTTTCCAGTACGCCCGCGGCTTCCAGACCGTACCAGCGGGCGATGACCTCGGCGCCCTGTTCGACGAGGAAAGCACCCAGGAAGTCGTTCTGGTCGGCACCAGCAACTCGGCCAGCCGCGACGACGACACCAAGAACTACAACTTCGACGGCTACCTCAAGGAATACCTCAGCGTCGACATCCTCAACGTCGCCCTGCCCGGTGCTGGCCAGGAGGGCGCGCTGCTCAACTACCTGCAATCGGCCGACTACTCGCCCGACACGCCGCCGAAGATGATCATCTGGGAACTGCCGGCCAGCTTCCACCTGGAAGACCCGCTGCTGTACCGCCAGCTGCAACCGGCAATTCGCGGCGGCTGCGCCAAGGCCCAGGTCGCCGCCAAACGCAGCAGCGAGCTGCCCAAGCTGCAGGCCGGGCAACGCCAGGAGCTGCTGAGCAACGCCGGCGCCAATCGCCTCGACCTGCGTGGCAAGCCGGGCTTCATCGACCTCAAGCTGAGCGACAAGAACCTCAAGGACTTCTACCTGATCGTCTATTACGACAACGGTCAGCGCGACAAGGTGTGGTATCGCCGCGAGGCCATCGTCGAAGGCGGCCAGTACTACCTGGAGCTGAGCCGCGACAAGGTCTTCGCCGACGCCAACCTGATGTCGGTGTTCTTCGAGCCCAGCGAACCGCTGGAAAACCCCAGCAGCGCGGAGTTGCAGCTATGTCTGTGAGACTGCTGGCCGCCCTGCTGCTGACCCTGGGCGGCAGCGCCCAGGCCCAGTCGATCTGGCCATCAAGGCCAACGCCGCTAAGCGCGCAGATTGGCGACTACCGCCAGCTGCAATGCCCGAAGAAAGTCGCCGAGCCCTATACCGGGCCGCTGCAGATCGACAGCAAGTACGACCAGAGCGATGCCAGCCGCTCAACCCTGAGCAACAAGGTGTCGGCCCGCTCCAAGGAAACCCACGCGCGCATTGCCGAATTCACCCAGCGTCTGGCGCAATTCGCCGACTACTACCTGCAGGCGAAAAACGCCAAGCAGGCCGGCACCGCCCTGGCCTGCATCGACCAGTGGCTGCAGGCCTGGGCCGAAGCCGGCGCCCTGGAAAGTCGCGACACCAGCAAGACCGGCATGGCCGCACGCAAGTGGGCGCTGGCGGCGATCTCCTCGACCCTACTCAAGACCCAGGCCGTCAGCGGCGGCCAGCCACAGCTGTCCAGCGAGCAGAAGCAGTGGCTGCAGCGCCTGGCCGAGCTGCTGATGGCCGACTACGCGCCGCGACAGGCCGCCGACTTCGCCTACTTCAACAACCACGACTACTGGGCCGGCTGGGCCATGGCCGCCACCGGCATGCTGCTCGACCGCGACGACTACATCGCCTGGGGCGAGCGCAACTTCCGTCGTGCGCTGGGGCAGATCAGCGTGTCGGCCAACGGCGACTACGCGTACCTGCCCAACGAACTGGGTCGCGGCCGGCTAGCCGCCAACTACACCCACTACGCGCTGGTGCCGCTGGTGCTGCTGGCCGACTCCGCGCAACTGAACGGCCCGGGACTCAGCCAGGCCGATCAGCTCAAGCTGCAGCAACTGGCCAACTTCGCCGTGCTCAGCGTGCTCGACGAACGCTCGCTCAGCGAGCTGCGCGGCCAACCGCAACATCCAGTGCCACCGTACAAGATGGTCTGGCTGCTGCCGTTTCTCAGCCAATACCCGCAGCACGCCCTCGCCCGTCGCCTGTACGTCGACGTCGGCGTCGCCGCCGACGGCTACAGCCAGCTCGGTGGGCGGCTTGCGCCGCTGTATCCCGATGTCCACTGACACAAGAGGTACCGCCATGCTCCCGCCTGCCATCTTGCGTAGCTGCGCTGCGTTTATCCTGCTGGCCAGCAGCAGCCTGATGGCCCAGCAGGGCTTCTATCACCACCAGTTGGAAGCCCTCAGCAGCCACCCGCAGCAGGAGCATATCGCCGCCCTGCTGGCCGCCACTCCGCAGGGTCTGGACCCCACGCTGTTCAGCACCGAACTGCCGGTGGGACGGGCCAGTGTCGGGCTCACCAACCTGTTCTCGGCGCAGGCCGGCAGCTGGCCGTTCGAACCCTTCGCCGGCAGCGGCCTGTTCCGCGTGATCGCCGACTACCAGGCCCACCACCCACAAGCCCTGTTGCTGGACAACGGCAGCCTGAGCCTGGCCGAACTGGCGCAACGGGTTAACGACCCGCGCGTACTGCAGCCACATAAGGACGGCTACCTGCTCAGCTACCCCTTGCTGATCGGTCCCAAGGGAGCACTGCGCATCGAGAACGCACGCCTGTACCTGAACAGTCGTGGCGGGGCGGCGCTGATCAACCGCGGTCAACTGATCCTGCGCCAGGCGCACCTGCAGAGCTGGAGCGGCGAGCAGGCGCAGCTTTCCGCCCAGAGCTTCCGGCCGTTTGTCATGGCCTGGGCCGGCAGCACCACCTTGATCGAGGACTCCGAGCTCAGCCGCCTCGGCTACAACGCGCACCTGGCTCGCGGCCTGACCAGCATGCGCAGCCAGCAGCAACCGGCTGCAACACCCGCGGCGCGGGTGCTGATCCGCGCCAGCCAGTTCAGCCAAATGTCCAGCGGCGCCGAGCTACACGATGCCCAGGCGCTGATCGAAGACAGCCGCTTCAGCGACCTGCAGCAGTACGGCCTGGACCTGTCCGCCAGCCTGGTCAGCGTGCGCAGCAATCAGATCCGCGGCGTGCGCAACCACAGCGCCATTCGCCTGCGCAACGGCAGCAGCGGATCGATCAGCCACAACCTGCTCAGCGATATCGGCAAGTCGGCCATCGAGGCCCAGCTGCAGCAGGGCGCCCTGGCCCTGCAGAACAACCTGATCGGCGCCACCGGCGCCAGCGCCATCACTTTGCAAGGCGACCCGCAGCAACCGATACAAGGGCTGTTGCTGGCCGGCAACCTGATCGCCAACAGCGGCGGCAGCGGCATCGAGGGCCAGCACATCAGCCGCGCCCTGATCATCGACAACCGCATCAGCGGAACGCCGGAATATGCCATACGCATCATCAACCAGCCGGCCCAGGCAAACAGCGAGATCAGCCTGCTGGACAATCGCCTGTCGGCCATCGGCAAATCCATGATCAACCTGCAAGGCTTCGGCAACCTGCTGCTGGGCAACAACAGCTACCAGGGCATGGCCGGTTTGCAGCGGGTGTTCGATGGCGACCTACTGGCGGTACAGAGCCTGCTGCTGGAAACCACGCTCAAGTACGGCTGCGTGGCCCATCTGCAAGTCCTGCCAGGCTCAGAAGAACTGCCCGCGCCGCACCAGGCACCGCGATGCGGGCAAAGCATCTGATCAATCCTCGGCGAGCACCGGCGCCAGCAACAGCGCGTGGACACGGCCATAGGCATTGCGTCCCATGGCCACGATCACGCCCTGGTCATTGATGCCCAGACCCGCCTCGATGACCCAGCCGCCGGCATCCGGCACCAGGTCGTTGAGATTCTGCATGCCCTCGCTAGCGCTCCAGACATAGCCCACCGACGCGCTCGCGGTATCGGCCTGGCCCACCACCCGCTGCGCGCTGTTGACGCTCTTGGCGTAGCTGTTGCTGCCACCCAGCGTGCCTAGGTCCTGCATGCCCCCGGCTGACGTCCAGATAAAGGCATGCTCGGCCCCGGCGGAGGTGCCGTAACCGACCACCGCACCGCTGCCGCCAATGGCCTTGCCATAGCTGTTGCCGCCGTCGAGGGTGCCAAGGTCTTGCATGCCGCTGGCGGCATCCCAGCGGAAGGCGTGCGCGTTGCTGCCGACATGACTGAAGCCGGCCACCTGACCGACGCCGTTGATGCCGGTGGCGTAGCTGTGGCTGCTGGCCGAGCCCAGCGTGCCGAGATTCTGCATGCCGCCCGCGGCCGTCCAGCGATAGGCGCGATACTTGCCACTGGCAATCTGGCTGTAACCAGCAACCTGCCCGGCATCGTTAATCTCACGCGCATAACTGGCGCTCCCGCCGAGCGTGCCGAGCAGCTGCATACCGGTGGCCGCCGTCCAGATGTAGGCCTTGTCGACCCCACCCTGCACGCCGTAGCCGACCACCTGCTGACTGTCGTTGACCCCATAGGCGTAGCTGGTACTACCGCCCAACGTGCCGAGGTCCTGCATGCCGCCGCTGGCTGTCCACAGGAAGGCATGGGCGCCGAGGCCGGCGTAGCTGTAGCCGACCACGTCGGCGCTCTCGCTGAGGCTGTGCGGCACGCTGTAGGACGTGGCAATCAGGCTGCCGAGATCGGTCAGCGCATAGAACTGGGCCTGCACCGGCAGCGCCAGGCCTGCGAAACAAAGCCCCACGGCAGACGCCGTGGCCAAAACGGGACGAGTCATGTCGCCAACTCCAGAACGGGATTGGGCAGGAGAAAGGCGACTGCTGAACGCAAAGAGAGGGGAATGAAGCCAGTTGCCACATGCACTGTGGTCTGGAACTGAATGTGCTCCGCCCTCCGGCCAGCGTCAAGCGCCAGCCATGCCGCCCAGCCCCCGCACGACGAGCAGCACGGCCGACATGGCGAAAATCCGCCATGCACAGACGGGCATCTGGCGAAATATCGCCACACAACCGCGTCAAACCGCCGAAAACCCTGGGCTGCAGGCGTTTTCCGAGCTGGCATCCGGGTTGCTATAGCTACCTCCGATGCAGCCCCGTCTACAGTGTTAGGGAAGCGGGGCGTGCCACGCGCTTCGACCCAACAATCACAACAAAGGAAAACTCCGCATGTTCAAGCAGACTGCCATGGCGCTCGCCTGCGCCCTGTCCTTCGGCATCTCCAGCCTGGCCCAGGCCGCCGACCCGATTGTCATCAAGTTCTCCCACGTGGTCGCCGACAGCACGCCGAAAGGCCAGGGCGCCCTGATGTTCAAGAAGCTGGCCGAAGAACGCCTGCCCGGCAAAGTGAAGGTCGAGGTCTACCCGAACTCCTCGCTGTTCGGTGACGGCAAGGAAATGGAAGCGCTGCTGCTCGGCGACGTGCAGATCATCGCCCCGTCGCTGGCCAAGTTCGAGCAGTACACCAAACAACTGCAGGTATTCGACCTGCCGTTCCTGTTCAACGACATGGCCGCGGTCGATCGCTTCCAGCACAGCGCCGAAGGCCAGCAGCTGCTGACCTCCATGGAGTCCAAGGGCATCACCGGCCTGGCCTACTGGCACAACGGCCTGAAGCAGCTGTCGGCTAACAAGCCGCTGCTCGAACCCAAGGATGCCCGTGGCCAGAAGTTCCGCGTGCAGGCTTCCGCCGTGCTTGAGGAGCAGTTCAAGGCCGTGCGCGCCAACCCGCGCAAGATGAGCTTCGCCGAGGTCTACCAGGGCCTGCAGACCGGCGTGGTCAACGGTGCCGAGAACCCCTACTCGAACATCTACAGCCAGAAAATGCATGAGGTGCAGAAGTACATCACCGAGTCCAACCACGGCCTGCTGGACTACATGCTGATCACCAACACCAAGTTCTGGAACGGCCTGCCGGAAGACGTGCGCAGCGAACTGGGCAAGATCGTCGTCGAAGTCACCGCCGAGGTGAACAAGCAGGCTGATGCTCTGAACCAGGGCGACAAACAGCGCATCCTCGACGCCAAGACCACCGAAATCCTCACCCTCACTCCTGAGCAGCGTAACGCGTGGCGTGAAGCGATGAAGCCGGTATGGAAGAAGTTCGAGGGCGAGATCGGTCCGGACCTGATCAAGGCCGCCGAAGCCGCCAACCAGTAAGAGTGGCCTGAGCCACCCGTGTTGCGGGCACATGCCCGCAACCACAGACCCCGCAGATAATCCGTCGCGGGGTCTTGCCCATCACGCTGGAGAACCCAACATGACTGCCTTGCGGCGACTCTGGGATCACTTCGAGGAGGCCTTCATCGCCTTCCTCCTGGGGTCCATGACGCTGGTGACTTTCGTCTACGTCATCCTCAACAACCTCTACACCCTGTTCTACAACCTGGCCGACCGCTGGGAAGGGGCAAGCGAGTTGCTGTTCGCCATTGGCGACACCATTCTCGAAGCCGCCCAGGCCATGACCTGGAGCAGTGCGTTGACCAAGGCTCTGTTCGCCTGGCTGATCTTCTTCGGCCTGGCCTATGGCGTGCGCACCGCCGGCCATATCGGTGTGGATGCGCTGGTCAAGCTGGCGCCCAAGCACATCCAGCGCGTGATCGGTGTGATCGCCTGCCTGTGCTGCCTGGGTTATGCCGGGCTGATCGCCATCGCCAGCTTCGAGTGGGTGCAGACCCTGTTCACCGCCGCCATCGGTGCCGAGGACCTGGGCCACTACGGCGTCATGCAGTGGCACATCGGCCTGATCATTCCGCTGGGCTTCACCTTGGTATTCATTCGCTTCGCCGAAATCCTGGTGCGCATCCTGCGCGGCCAGCAGAGCGGCCTGGGCCTGGCCGACGAGGCCGCCGAAGCCGTCAAACTGTCCGAGCATGAGGAGCACAAGCCATGACGGTACTGTTCCTGTTCTTCATGCTGTTCCTGCTGATGTTCATCGGCGTGCCCATCGCCATTTCCCTCGGCCTGGCCGGCTCGTTAACCATCATCTTCTTCAGCCCCGATTCCGTACGTTCGCTGGCAATCAAGCTGTTCGAGACCAGCGAGCACTACACCCTGCTGGCGATTCCGTTCTTCCTGTTGGCCGGTGCCTTCATGACCACCGGCGGCGTGGCCCGTCGCCTGATCGACTTCGCCAACGCCTGCGTTGGCCACATCCGTGGCGGCCTGGCGATTGCCGCGGTGCTGGCGTGCATGCTGTTCGCCGCGCTGTCCGGCTCCTCTCCAGCCACCGTGGCCGCTGTCGGCTCCATCGCCATTGCCGGCATGGTGCGTTCCGGCTACCCGCAGGAGTTCGGCGCCGGCATCGTCTGCAACGCCGGTACTCTGGGCATCCTGATCCCGCCGAGCATCGTCATGGTGGTGTACGCCGCCGCCACCGAAACCTCGGTCGGCAAGCTGTTCATGGCTGGCGTGGTACCGGGAATCCTGCTCGGCCTGACGCTGATGGTGGCGATCTACATCGTCGCGGTGAAGAAGAACCTGCCGGCCCTGCCGCGCGCTACCCTGCGCGAATGGCTCGGTGCCGCACGCAAGGCGATCTGGGGTCTGCTGCTGATGGTGATCATCCTCGGCGGTATCTACTCCGGCATGTTCACCCCGACCGAAGCAGCCGCCGTGGCTGCGGTGTACTCGGCCTTCATCGCCCTGTTCGTGTACAAGGACCTGACCTTCCGCGAAGTGCCGAAGGTGCTGCTGGAGTCGGGCAAGCTGAGCATCATGCTGATGTTCATCATCGCCAACGCCATGCTGTTCGCCCACGTGCTGACCACCGAGCAGCTGCCACAGCAGATCACCACCTGGGTGATCGAGGCCGGCCTGACACCGATCACCTTCCTGCTGGTGGTGAACATCGTGCTGCTGATCGCCGGCGCCTTCATGGAGCCTTCGGCGATCATCCTGATCCTTGCGCCGATTCTGTTCCCGATCGCCACGCAACTGGGCATCGACCCGATCCACCTGGGCATCATCATGGTGGTCAACCTGGAGATCGGCCTGGTCACACCACCGGTGGGCCTCAACCTGTTCGTCAGTTCCGCAGTCACCGGCATGCCGCTGACCGCCACCATCCGCGCGGCCATGCCGTGGCTGATGATCCTGCTGGCCTTCCTGATGCTGGTCACCTACGTGCCCTTCATCTCCCTGGCCCTGCCCAACTGGATCGGCATGAACTGACCCCCGAGCTACTCAGCAACTTTGCCCGGCCTCGTGCCGGGCTTTTTTTTGCGCGTCGCTGTAACGCCGCCAAGGCGACCTACTCTAGTGTCATGTCCGGCAAGCAGCCGGTCCCAATCAAGAGGATTTGACCATGACTCACAAGACCGCTTCCGCCATGACCGGTGCCGCCCTGGCCCTGGCCGCCGCAGGCCTGTTCGCCAGCCTGCCGACCCAGGTCGTTGCCGAAGAAGCCCAGGTGCACTGCTATGGCGTGACCTCCTGCAAAGGCCAGAACGACTGCAAGACCGCCGAGAACTCTTGCAAAGGTCAGGCTTCGTGCAAAGGCCATGGTTTCAAGGCCATGACCAAGGCCGAGTGCGACGCCGCTGGCGGCACCGTCGGCGAATGACCCCGCGGCGGGCCGCGCCACTGGCCGGCCCGCCATCAACGGAGCACGACATGCAGCCATATCTCGGCCACGGCCTCGGTCTGCGCAGCCAGTACTACCAGGAAATCCTCGACCAGCGCCCGGCGGTAGACTGGTTCGAGATCATCTCCGAGAACTACCTGGTGGATGGCGGCAAGGCCCTCCACTACCTCGACGCCATTGGCGAACACTACCCGCTGGTGATGCACGGCGTGTCACTGTCCATCGGCGGCCCCCACGCACTGGATCGCGACTACCTGCAGCGCCTCAAGCAACTGATCGACCGGGTAAAGCCGGCCTGGGTCTCCGACCACCTGTGCTGGACCCGCGGCAGCGCCCACCAGCTGCACGACCTGCTACCCCTGCCCTACCACGAAGAAAGCCTGGCCTATCTGGTCGAGCGCGTGCGCCAGGTGCAGGACATCCTCGAACGCCCGCTGGTGCTGGAAAACCTCTCCAGCTACGTACAACCGGCCAGCTCGACCCTGAGCGAGTGGGACTTCCTCGCCGCACTGAGTGCCGAGAGCGGCTGCCAGCTGCTGCTGGACGTCAACAACGTCTATGTCAGCGCACGCAACCAGGGTTTCGAACCCTGGGACTTCATCAGCGCACTGCCGCCCAACAGCATCCGCCAGCTGCACCTGGCCGGGCACAGCGACTATGGCGACCATGTGATCGACACCCACGACCATCCGGTGGCCGATCCGGTGTGGCAGCTGTATCGGCGTACCCTGGAACACCTTGGCCCGGTGTCCACCCTGCTGGAGCGTGACGATCATCTGCCACCGCTGAGCGAGTTGCTGGCCGAGCTGCAGCAGGCCCGGCAGATTGCCGCGCAAACCCTGGAGGCCCGATGCGCCTGAACGACTGGCAGCGCGAACTGGAAAGCTACCTGCTCGGTGACGACCCGCAGGCCATGCCGGCCCTGTTGGCCGAGCTGCACGATGGCCCGACCCTCAGCGGTGCCCGTGGCCTGACCATCTATCACAACGCCTATCGCGCCCGCCTGCTGGAAGCCCTGCGCGGCGACTACCCCGCCGTGCATGCCTGGCTCGGCGATGATGAGTTCGACGCACTGATGCACGCCTACCTGCGTGCCCACCCGCCACGCCACTACAGCCTGCGCTGGCTGGGCGAGCAATTGCCAGGCTTTATCGAGCAGCATCTGATTGCCGAGCAGGCCGCACCCCTGGCCGAACTGGCCCGACTGGAATGGGCCTTCACCCTGGCCTTCGACGCTGCCGATGCCGAGGCACTGAGCCTGGAGCAGATCGCCGCGGTGCCGCCCGGAGAGTGGCCGACACTACGCTTTGCCGTTCACCCCAGCCTGCAATACCTGCCCTGCCGGCATAACAGCCTGGCGCTGTGGCGTGCGGTGAAGGAGCAGCGCGAGTTTCCCGGCAGCCAGCCGCTGGCAACAGAGGAGTTGTGCCTGGTCTGGCGCCAGGGACTGGTGTGTCGC
>JAYQUJ010000006.1:0-122122 GCA_038147895.1 Pseudomonas sp. | reverse complement strand
CCCTGAATCAAGCAGAAGGCGCCGCCCTGCAATATCTGCTGGGCGGCGCCAGTTTCGCCGAACTGTGCGAGAGCCTGGCCAGTCACGGCGAGCAGGCACCGGTCCTGGCCGCCGGCTGGCTCAAGCAGTGGCTGCAGGACGGCCTGCTGGTTACCAGTCGAGTACCAGCCCCAGACTGATTGCGTGCTGGTCGTCATCGCCTGAGTGCTGGTAGTTGTAACCCAGTTGCCAGGCCAGGTCTCTGGCCAGCTGCTGACGCAGGCCGAGGGTGGCACGGGTTACGTCGGAATCCGGCTCGTAGCCCTTGAGCTCGAAGTCCACGCCGGAGACGCTGTTCAGCTCCATCTCCACCTCCTGCTGGTCATTCTCGAACTCGTACTCACGGGCGACTTCGCCGAACAGCTCGGCATCGGCAGCCAGGGCGAAGCGGGCCTGCAGGCCAACACCCAGGCGCTTGGACTCCAGCGTCTGGTCGGCATAGCTCAGCGCCGTGGAACTGGCGCCGCTCTCGCGATAGCCATTGACCTTGGTGTGAGCGTAATCGGCACTGATGAAGGGGCGCAGACGCAGGCGCTCGGCCGCCGCCAGCTCGATACCCAGCCGCCCACCAGCAGCCAGCGTCTGCCCATCGGTATCGCCCTGCTCGGTGCGGGTCGTCACGCCCAGAGCGAAGCGACGTTCGAGGTCGTGGTAATCCAGGTAACCGGCGCTGAGCGTCAGGTCACCCCACAGCAGGCCATCGTCATACTGGGCAAAGGCACTGCCCAGGTAGCTGCGCAAGCCATATTCGGAATTACGCGCCCCCAGCTCCAGCTCCTGATCCGCCACAGCCAACGCCAGGCCCAGGCGCCAGGCCTGGTCGAGGCGATAACTGCCCCCCAGGTTAAGAGTTTTGCCCTTGCCATCACCTTCGGCACTGCTATCGGCCCCCTCGAAATCACTGCGACTGGCACCACCATCGAGAAAACCACGCCACTGCCCTACCACCTGCCAGCGGCCCCAATCGCCCAGCCACTGCTGCTGCAACTTGCCACGCGCACTGTCCAGCGCGGCGTCGGCGGCCTGTGGCAGCAGGCTGACTTCCCAGGGGGCTGCCAGGATCGACAGCCCCTGATCGGCGAGGATCCGCTGCATCGCCGCCGTCGGATGAACCTGGTCGGCATAGATCAGCTTGCTCGGGTCGGGCGTGGCGCTCAGTGAACCCCAGGTCGCGTTCTGGCAGCCCGTGGCACCGGTGATGGCCGCAGCATAGAAACAGGTCCCCTGCAGGTTCTGGCTGGCATCGAAGCCAAATGCCGCAGGGCTCGCCAGCACCTCGCGATAGAGCAGCGGCACATTGAGCGGAATCACCTCGGCATCGATGCTTGCCATCTGCCGCACAAGCTCGGCGTTGAAGGCCTGCGCCAGAGCATATTGCGCCGGGTTGAACGCCCCACCCGTGGTCGGGTTGGCCACATCGACCAGCAACGGCGTCATGAAGTAGCGCGCGCCGGCAGCCTGCAGCGCACGCAACGAATCGCCGAGCCGCACAGCTGCGGCCTCGGCGGTCGGCACGCTGACCACCAGGCCCTGGAGGAAATCGTTGCCGCCGCCATTGACGTAGAACAGAGTGTCGGAGTCCGCCACGCCCCCACCGGCCAGATAGCCGTCACGGGTACGCAGCGGGGCTCCTCCAGCCGAGACGACCGAGCCACCAGGCTGAGTGATGGATCTATAGATCTGTGCCGTGGTGTAGCCACCGACCGCCCAGTTGTCACCGTCGGCCAAGCCCTGCCCCTGGCGCAGAGCGCTGGTGGAGGCTGCCTGCTGACCCAGACCAAGCCCCTCACCGATCAGCATCGGCGAAGTGCTAGCGAACGCTTCGCTGGAGAAGTAGCTGTAGGACGGGCCGACCTGCGTGGTAAAGCGGATCGGATTGTTGCCGATGGCGAACTGACCGGCATCGCTCAGGCTGTCGCCGAATACCACCATGCCGCTGTAGGCCGCGGCATGGATAGATGATGGGCCTGCCAACAGGCAGGCGAGCGCCAGCGGCGTCAGAACTCGCTTCATGATCAGTGTCCCCGATTGTTCTTGTTGTGTTGGCTACGCCGCCGGGACTTTATGGACTGCAAAGCGAGAACGCACGATCACTCCGTGCAAATTACCTACTACGACTGACAGCCCTGCTACCGAGCTAATCCTCGGTGCTGCACGGGCTCACAGCGGGCGCGCGGAGTTCGCCGCAGGGGCCTGCAGTACCAGACCGCCCGAGGTCACGGCCTTCGGCTTGATCAGGCTGAAGTCGATCAGATTCTGCGGCTGGTGTGGGTCACCGATCAGCAAGGGAATCGGCTTGAAGTCGCGGCTGACCAGGCTCTTGCTGGAGTCCAGCTCGGCAAAACTCAGCCCGGCCAGCTCGGCCCAGGTATGGATCAGGTTGGCACTGCTGTAGGGGCGTTGCTGGGCAAAACGGTAGTCCTTGCCCTGCCACTTCGGCGACTGCCAGAGCATGAAGGGGATGGTGTACATCGGGCTGGTCGGCGCCGCCTCGTTGCGCCCCAGCACCTCGGGCTTGGCCGCATCGAATACCGCCTCGCCGTGGTCCGACAGGTACAGCAGGAAACCGTTGGGGTCGGTGGCGGCGAAGCGCTTGATCAGACTGGACACCACGAAGTCGTTGTACAGCACCGCATTGTCGTAGCTGTTGTAGGTCGGAAGCTGATCATCCTTGACGTGTGCAGGTGCACCGCTGCGGTCGGTGAAGCGTTCGTACTCCGGCGGATAGCGATACTGGTAGCTCATGTGGGTGCCGAGCAGGTGCACCACGATGAACTTGCGCGGCGCCGAATCGGCCAGCACCTTGGCGAAGGGGTCGAGCACGTCGCCGTCGTACTGGCGGGCGTTCTGCTCACGGTTGTTGTTCAGGTAAACCTGCTCGTCGGCCTCCTTGGAAAAGGTGGTGAGCATGGTGTTGCGCTTGGTCATGGTCTGCTGGTTGGTGATCCAGTAGGTGCGATAACCGGCCTGCTTCATCAGGCTGACCAGCGACGGGGTCTTCAGGTAGGCGTCCGGGTGGGTCTGATCGGCAAAGGTCAGCACCTGCTGCAGGGCCTCGATGGTGTAGGGCCGCGGGGTGACCACGTTGTCGAACAACTGCAGCTGGTCGCGCAGCTTGTCCAGCTCCGGGGTGGTTTCCCGGCCATAGCCATACAGGCTCATGCGCTGGCGGTTGGTCGACTCGCCGATAACCAGCACCAGCGTGGCCGGCTGCCCGGCATGGGCATCCTGCAGAGCGGTCAGCGGCGGCACCTTGCCGGCACCGTCGAGCAGCGCCTGCATGTTGGCCAGCTGGCTGCGGTACTGCTGGTAACCCACCAGCAGCTGCCAGGGCGTGGCCGGTTCCAGGCGCGCGGCGAAATGATCGAAGGCGCTGCGCGGATCATCCTGCTTGATGAACTGGCGGGCCGCCGGGTAGCCCAGCGAGACGGTGAACAGCACCACGCTGGCCAATACGGCCGCGCGACGCGGCAGATACACCGGACGAACCTTGCGCCACAGCAACCAGGCGCCCAGGCCGTAGGCCAGGTACACCGGCACCATCCACCAGGCGAAATACTGCGCCAGATACTCGCTGCCTTCGTTGAGGTTGGACTCGAAGAGAATGAAGATCACGCTCTGCGAGAACTCCTGGCCGTAGATCAGGAAGTAGCCGAACGCCGCCAGCGAGCACAGCCAAAGGGGCACACCGATCAGCGCGGCCAGCAGCCGTGCCCGCGCGGGAAACAGCAGCAGCGGGATCAGCCACAGGCTGCTCAGCAGGAACGCCTGGCGAAAACCGGTAAAACCGGCGGTGCCGGTCAGCTGGATCAGCCCCTGGGTTACCCCGGAGAAGTACCAGAAAAACACAAAGGCCCAGCCCAGGCCGGCCCAATCGACCCGTCCCGCACGCCCGGCAGGAGTTTGCACAGTAGTCATGTGGTTCACCCGTGAGAGAAACCACAGCACTGTGCCGAGGCTGACGTTAAAAAAACGTCATGTCTGCGCGCTCATCACTCCAGGTGAAAATGCGCCGTGTTCTGCGCCAGGCTGCGACTGCCGGCATTGAGACGGTCAGCCACGCCGTGCACGGTCTGGGCGCCCTGCAATAGCTCGGAGGCGGCCTGGTCGACGCGCTGGATATTGCCGCTGACCTCCTCGGCCGTGGCGGCCTGCTGCTCCACCGCGGTGGCGATCTGGGTGAGCATGTCGCTGACCCGCTGCACGGCGCCGGCAATCTGCCCCAGGTGCTCGCCCAGTTCGGTCACCGAACCAGCCTCGACCTCGGCCTGGCCGCAGGCCGCCTGCATCAGCTCGACGGACTGCAGGACAACCCGTTGCAAAGCCTCTACCGTGGCGCTGATCTCGCGGGTCGACTCCTGTGTACGCTGCGACAGCGAACGCACCTCGTCGGCCACCACGGCGAAACCGCGCCCGGCCTCGCCGGCGCGGGCAGCCTCGATGGCGGCATTCAGCGCCAGCAGGTTGGTCTGCTCGGCAATGCTCTTGATCACATCGACGACCCGGTCGATCTGCTGCGCCTGTTCGCGCAGCTCGCCGAGGGCCGCGGCGGTGTCGCCCAGACGCGACGTGAGCTGATGCATGCTGGCGGTGGTCTGCTGGCTGCGCTGGTTGCTCTGCTCGGCGATGTGCCGGGTCTGGCTGGCATCCTGTGCCGCCATCTCGCAATTCTCTGCCACGCTCTGGGCGGTGGCCGCCATCTGCGTAGCGGCGGCGGCGATCTGGCTGACCTGCTGCTGTTGCTGCTCCACGGCACCGAGGGCACGACGCGCCTCGTCGCCGAGCACCAGCACGGTGTCGCTCAGTTCGGCGCTTTCGCGGTTGACGCCCTGCAGCGAACCACGCATTTGCGCTACCGCATCGTTCAGCGCCGCACCGATCAGCGCCAGCTCATCCTGACCATGTACGGTAACGTGGCGGCGCAGATCGCCATCGCGCAGTGACTGGGCCAGCGAGGTAATGCGCCAGCTGCTGCCACGGATCGAAGCCTGCAGGCAGGCCAGGGCATAGAGCGCCAGCAATACCAGCACCAGGAAGGCGCCGAGAGTAACGATCAGCGCGCGCAGTGCCTTGCTGCGGTACTGCCCCAGACGCTTGTCGAGCGCCTCCAAGGTCGCCTGCTGCAGTTGCTCGACGTGCTGATGGGCAGCATCCATGCCCTGCTCGAAAGCCGCCATGTCGAGCTGAATGCCGGCATCGCCATACATCTTCTGATCCAACTCGGCGAGCCAGGCATCCAACCCCTCCAGGCTCTGCGCATAGCTTTGCGTCCAGCTGGCCAGCGATTTCGGCAGCTCCTCCTGCAAGCGCTCGCCAAGCTTGCCCAGCTGTTGGCGGGAAGCCCCGGTAGCACTGCGAATTTCCCGCAGCTGCAAACGGCTCTGCAGGCTGAACTGCCCGGCGGCCACCGCCCCCTGGCCAACGCTGGCGAGCACGCCGAGCTGCTGCTGCAGGCGTGGTGCATCCTGGGTGGCCAGTTGCATCAGCAGGTAGGTTTCCAGCCAGGGGTCGAGAATCAGCCCGCTCTCGGTCGCCACCTGCTCGCGCAGTACGTTGAGCTGCTGCAGGGCCAGGGTGTAGCGGTCATAGGCATCCGGCCACCAGCCAACGCTGCTCAGTGCCTGGGCGCGCAAACCA
Organism: Pseudomonas sp.; assembly: GCA_038147895.1. GTDB lineage: Bacteria > Pseudomonadota > Gammaproteobacteria > Pseudomonadales > Pseudomonadaceae > Aquipseudomonas. Next base: position 116,446 of record JAYQUJ010000006.1, on the reverse strand, counting down.
TCGCGCTGCCCGCGCAGGGTGCTCAGACTGGCCAGCAGCTGTTCGCTGGCGCCCTCATCGGTCAGGGTCTGTTGCAGCTGATCCAGCGCCTGATCCAGTTCACCCTCGCGCTGCTGCAGCAGGGCCATGGCAGCCTGGGTCTCATCCGTGGCCTGGCGGCCGCGTTCAGTGGATTTCCAGCGCGCGGTGAGGTTGCGCTGATCCACAAGGGCGTGCTCGACACGGTCCAGCACCTGCAACTGAAGTACCCCGGAGTGCTCGTTATCGACCACTTCGAGTTTGCCCAGGTAGTTGTCGCCAATCGACCAGGCGGCGTATCCGAGCGGCAGCAGGAACAGCAGCGCCAGCAGCTGGAACTTGCGGGCAAAGCTGAATTTTTCCAGGGCTCCCACCCCAGGCAGCAACAGCGCATTCATCGTCGAACTCCTGAATCGAACGAAACTGCGAAAGGCTTGGACTAGCAAATGCCGAGCCACGCACCCCGCAGTTCGCGGCCATCCACCACTGTCCGCGCGCACCGTGCAACGGCACAGACGAGTTACGGAAGCCTGGCTGAATTCATGGGTTTAACGATAGAAGCATTGCGCCATCAAGGTGCGAAAAGGCGTCACTCCGAGCAAAAGAAAGGAAAGTGGCAGCCCCGCCAGACTATGTACGCCTGCGCCGGGCGCCAAGCAGGCGGCCCCAGACCACGCCAAGCAGCAGCAGGGGTATGCCCAGGCTGATCCAGGACATCAGGTTGTACCACTCATCGCCGACCAGCGCCGCGATCAGGCCAAACAGGCTGAGCGCGGCCAGCAGCAGAGGCCAGCGAAAGATCATCCACAGCCCGCGTCTCATGCCTTGCCCTCCATCACCAAGCCACCGGCATCGAGCTCGGCCAGGCGCTTGTCCAGCGGCGCCTTGCGTCGCCCAAGCCACAGGTACAGTCCGCTGCCGAGGATGATGATCGACACGATATCCAGCAGCGCCCAGATGATCTTCAGCGGCAACCCACCGTAATCGCCGAAGTGCAGGGGCTGCGAGATCAGCAGCGTCTTCACGTACAGCGGCATCTCGCGCATGTCGGTCAGCTCGCCGGTTTGCGCATCGATCAGCGCCGGCTTGAGCAGCCGTGAGGTGAGCGGTGTATCGCCGCGCATGAACACTGCGTAGTGGTGCTGACTGCTGAAATCAGTGCCGGGAAAGGCGACGAAACTCGGCTTCATGTCCGGTGCGGCCGCCTGGGCAGTCTCCAGCGCCTTGTGCAACGAACCCAGTTCGGCCAGAGGTGGCAGATCCTTGTAGGGCGCAGTCATCTCTGCCAGCTGGCCGTTCTGCCACAGGCCGAGGATCGGCAGGGCCAGGGTGTTGATCACCCCGGTAGCGCCCACCACCAGCACCCAGGCCAGGGTGACGATACCCAGCACGTTGTGCAGATCCAGCCACTTCAGACGGCTGCTGCGCCCACTGCGCACAGTGGCGAAGTCCAGCTTGCGCATGAAGGGGGTGTACACCACCACACCCGAGACCAGCGAGGCCACCAGCAGCAGCCCCATGAAACCGAGGAACAGATAGCCCGGCAGACCGAGGAACAGATCGGTATGCAGACGCAACATCAGGTTCATGAAGCCATCCTCCGGCGGCTCCGGCGGAAACAGCTCGCCCGTACGCGTATCGAACGGCTGCGCATGGGCATCCAGCGGTGGTGGCTGCAGGGTGGCCGCGGTGAATACCGCACCGAGCGGCTCCTCGGGGTCGAAACCAACGAAACGCACCACTTCTCCCGGGCGCGCCGCCAGCGCACTGGCGATAACCTGGTCATAGTCGATGCGTGGTGACTCGGCCGTCACCTCACTCAACTGCGGGTGCGGGGTGAAATAGTGCTCGATCTCTTCATGAAAGATCAGCGGCAGCCCGGTCAGACACAGCAGGAGCAGGAAAAGCGTGGAGATCAGGCTGGTCCACTTGTGGATCAGATACCAGGTGCGCAGGGCTCGGGCGGTCATGTTGGGCTCGTGGTTAAGCTGGCGTAGGCGGTCGGCGCCACAAACCAGTGCGCCAGGTGCTGCTGGCGTGGCCGGGCTCGCCGCGAAGCGAATGCGTGAGAATAGTTCTCATGATATCCATGCCTATTGACTGCCTCAAGCCGCGACTCAACGCCGACACGCCCCGGTCTGATGACGGAAGCCCTGCTCCGCTCACGGACAGCGCAGGCCAGGCCATGATCCAGGGGCAGACCAGATGCGCTGCGCAGCGACCGTCGCCCGCAGGTCTATGCGCTCGAATCGCGCTCCAGCTCCAGCAACAGAAAGTCCACGAATGCCCGCACCTTGGGCTGCAGGTAACGCCGCGACGGGTAGATGGCATAGACCTGGGTCTGCACCATCTGCCAGTCGTTCAGCACCGCCTGCAGACGCCCCGCCGCCAGGTCTTCGCGCACATAGAGCTCCGGCACCAGACTCACGCCATGCCCGCCGCGCAGCGCGGTACAAAGCGCCAAGCTGGAGTTAACCCGATAACGACCGTGCACCGGCACCCGCCGCATTTCGTCGCCACGCTGAAACACCCACTCAGTGGCATGCCCGGACAGGGTGAACTGCACGCACTCCAGCCGGCGCAGGTCATCCGGCTCGGCGGGTACTCCATGGCGATGGAAATACTCGGGCGAGCCGCACAGTACATGGTTCAGCGTGGTCAGTTGGCGCGCAACCAGACTGGAGTCCTCCAGACGATCGCTGCCACGCAGCGCCAGGTCGAAGCCGTCCTTGATCAGGTCGACGCGCCGATCCTCCAGCTGCAGGTCCAGCGACAACTGCGGATAGCGCTCCAGGAACCGCGGCACCAGCTCGGCCAGGCGCACCAGGGTGAACGACATCGGCGCACTGACCCGCAGCGTGCCGCTGGGCTGCTGCTGCAGCGGCCCCAGCGACTGGTCCGCCTCGCTCAGGTCATCGAGCACCCGCGCCACCTGCTCGTAATAGCGGCTCCCCGCCTCGGTCAGGCTCAGCCGGCGGGTGGTGCGATTGAGCAGGCGCGCCGCCAGATGCGCCTCCAGCTCGTTGATGTTCTTGCTCACCGCGGCCGGCGACAGGCCCAGCTGGCGCGCAGCAGAGGCAAAACTACCGAGCTCGACCACCTGACGAAAGACATTGAGGGCCGTGAAGCGGTCCATGCATTCAACACTCTGAGTAAATAGAGACTGCATCCTAACGCCAATTATCGATTAGCTAGTGACGAATTAACCTGTCCTCAATCCCACTCGACAGGAGTCACCCCATGCATCCACTACTCGAAGCCATCGCCCAGCGCAGCTCCCTCAACAGTTTCGACCCGCACGCCCGTCTGGATGACTCGGCCATCCACGAATTGATCGGCTGGGCCAGCCGCGCGCCCAGCGCCTTCAACCTGCAGAACTGGCGCTTCATCGCCGTCCGCAGCGACGCCGGCAAACAACGCCTGCGCCGGCTGGCCTGGGACCAGCCCAAGATCAGCGAGGCGGCCGTGACCTTCATCCTCTGCGGCGTATTGCCGGATACCGACCAGCTACCGGCGCGCCTGCAGCCTTCGGTCGAGGCCGGTTTCATGCCGGCGAACATGCCCGGCAGCTGGCAGCAGGCCGCCGAGCAGCTGTACCGCAGCTCGCCACTGGCCCGCCGCGACGAAGCCGTGCGCAGCGCCACCCTGGCTGCCGCCACACTGATGCAGGCCGGCCAGGCCCTGGGCCTGGGTGCCTGCCCGATGACCGGCTTCGATGCACCGGCAGTCGCCAGCAGCTTCGGCCTGGGTGCCGACGAGATCCCGGTGATGCTGGTGACCATGGGCCGTGCCGCACCCGGCAACTGGCCACAGAAACCGCGCCGCCCGCTGGGGCAGATTCTGGAACTGGCCTGAGGTGCTGACATGAGTCGTTCGAGCGATCTGCTTCTCACCGCGCTGGCCCCGGCGATCTGGGGCAGCACCTACGTGGTCACCACCTTGCTGCTGCCACCTGGCTACCCGCTGACCATGGCCCTGCTGCGTGCCCTGCCGGCTGGCTTGCTGTTGCTCCTGCTGGTACGCCAGCTGCCGCAGGGGCTCTGGTGGGGGCGTGTACTCCTGCTCGGCGCACTGAACTTCTCGCTGTTCTGGAGCATGCTGTTCGTCGCCGCCTACCGTCTGCCCGGCGGGGTCGCCGCCACGCTGGGTGCGCTGCAGCCGCTGCTGGTGATCGGGCTGGCACGCCTGAGCCTGGGCACGCCGATTCGCAGCTTGGCCATCGGCGGTGCGCTCACCGGCATGCTCGGCGTGGCCCTGCTGGTACTCACCCCGCAAGCGGCGCTGGATCCGCTGGGCATCGCTGCCGGCCTGATCGGCGCCCTGTCCATGGCGCTGGGCACCGTACTCAGCCGCCGCTGGCAGCCGCCGACCTCGACCCTGACCTTCACTGCCTGGCAGCTGGTAGCCGGCGGCTTACTGCTTATCCCCTTGGTACTGCTGCTGGAACCGGTGCCGCCGAGCCTGTCCCTGCCCAACCTGGCCGGTATCGCCTACCTGAGCCTGATCGGCGCAGCCCTGACCTACCTGCTGTGGTTCCGCGGTATCGCCCGACTGGAGCCCGCCACGGTGTCCTCGCTGGGCTTTCTCAGCCCACTCAGCGCCGTGCTGCTCGGCTGGCTGTTGCTGCAACAGAGCCTGAGCCCGCCGCAGCTACTGGGCATGCTCGTGGTGCTGGGCAGCGTCTGGCTCAGCCAGTTCGCCCAGCAGCGCGCCTACGCACAACGCCCCCTGCAGCAGCGCTAACGAAAAAGCCCCCGGGGATCACTCCACCGGGGGCTTTTTATTTACAGCGCGAGGCTTAGACCTTGCTGCGCTCGTAGCGCTTGCGGTCGTTCTCGTTGAGCATTTTCTTGCGCAGACGGATCGACTTCGGCGTCACTTCCACCAGCTCGTCATCGGCGATGAATTCCAGCGCCTGCTCCAGGGTGAACTTGATCGGCGGAACCAGGGCGATGACCTCGTCCTTGCCGGAAGCACGCATGTTGTCGAGCTTCTTGCCCTTGGTCGGGTTGATCACCAGGTCGTTGTCACGGCTGTGGATGCCGGCCAGCTGGCCTTCGTAGATCTCGTCGCCCGGGCTCAGGAACAGCTTGCCACGGCTCTGCAGGGTTTCCAGCGAGTAGGTCAGCGCGGTACCGGTGGCCATCGAGACCAGCACGCCGTTCTGGCGGTTGCTGACTTCACCGGCCTTGATCGCGCCGTAGTGGCTGAAGGTCGAGGTCAGGATGCCGCTGCCCGAGGTCAGGGTCAGGAAGTTGTTACGGAAGCCGATCAGGCCGCGCGCCGGAATGGTGTATTCCAGACGAATACGACCCTTGCCGTCGGGGATCATGTTGGTCAGATCGCCCTTGCGCAGCCCCATCTGCTCCATCACGGCACCCTGGTGCTGCTCTTCGATGTCGATGGTGACGTTCTCGTACGGCTCCTGCTTCTCGCCGTCCTTCTCGATGATCACCACTTCCGGGCGACCCACGGCCATCTCGAAGCCTTCGCGACGCATGGTTTCGATCAGGACCGACAGGTGCAGCTCACCACGACCGGAAACCTTGAACTTCTCGGCGGAGTCGCCAGCGTCAACGCGCAGGGCCACGTTGTGCAGCAGTTCCTTGTCCAGACGGTCCTTGATGTTGCGGCTGGTGACGAACTTGCCTTCCTTACCGGCGAACGGCGAGTCGTTGACCTGGAAGGTCATGCTCACGGTCGGCTGGTCGACGGTCAGCGGCGGACGCGCTTCGACGTTCTGCGGGTCGCACAGGGTGTCGGAGATGAACAGCTCGTCCATACCGGAGACGCAGACGATATCGCCGGCTTCGGCGTCGGCTACTTCAACGCGCTGCAGGCCGGAGTGGCCCATGATCTTGAGGATACGACCGTTGCGCTTGGTGCCGTCGTCGCTGATGGCTACGACCGGGGTGTTGGCCTTGATCTTGCCGCGGGCGATACGGCCGATGCCGATCACACCGAGGAAGCTGTTGTAGTCCAGCTGGGAGATCTGCATTTGGAACGGACCGTCGACGTCGACGTCCGGAGCCGGTACGTGGTCGATGATGGCCTGGAACAGGGCATCCATGTTGTCGTCCATCTTCTCGTGGTCCATGCCGGCGATGCCGTTCAGGGCCGAGGCGTAGACGATCGGGAAGTCCAGCTGCTCGTCGGTGGCGCCGAGGTTGTCGAACAGGTCGAAGATCTGGTCGATAACCCAGTCCGGACGCGCGCCCGGACGGTCAACCTTGTTCACCACCACGATCGGACGCAGGCCGGCCTTGAACGCCTTCTGGGTCACGAAACGGGTCTGCGGCATCGGGCCGTCCTGGGCGTCGACTACCAGCAGTACGGAGTCGACCATGGACATCACGCGCTCAACCTCACCGCCGAAGTCGGCGTGGCCGGGGGTGTCGACGATGTTGATGTTGTAGCCGTTCCACTTGATGGCGGTGTTCTTCGCCAGAATGGTAATGCCGCGCTCTTTTTCCTGGTCGTTGGAGTCCATCACGCGCTCGGATTCCGCTTCTTTGCGGTCGAGGGTGCCGGAGAGCTTCAGCAGTTTGTCTACCAGGGTGGTCTTGCCATGGTCGACGTGGGCGATGATGGCGATGTTACGGAGATTTTCGATCACGATGTCGTCTCGATTAAGGATTCTGGAAACCTTGGCCCGGCAGTTTGCCTGACCGTTGTGAACTCGGAGTTACGCGACGGGCCGGTCGGGAGGCCGCCGGCGGCGTACCTCGGCCAGCAGGCGCGTGGTTCTAGCGTGGGCGGTAGACGCGCACATTGGCATGCCCCTCGCTGAGCAGGTGATGAGCATGCAAACGGCTCATCACACCCTTGTCGCAATACAGCAGGTACTGGCGGGTCTCATCCAGTTCCTTGAATTTGTTGTTCAGCGCGTAGAACGGCAGCGCCTGCACTTCGATGCCTGGCAGTTCCAGCGGCTCGTCCTCGGCGGCATCCGGGTGGCGAATGTCGATGACAATCTGCCCGGCCAGCGCCTCGGGCACTTCCTCGACCTGCAAATCCTGGCCCAGCTCGTCGATTACCTTGTCCACGGTCACCCGGGTGGCGCGCTCCAGGGCGCGTTCGAGAACAGCCATGTCGAACTGTTTCTCTTCATGCTCGACACGGCCGCGCTTGGCGCGGGTGGTCGGGTTGACCGAGATCACGCCGCAATACTCGGGCATGTTCTTGGCAAACTCGGCGGTGCCGATGGCGGTGGCGGTGTCGATGATGTCCTGCTTGTGCGCGGTGATCAGCGGGCGCAGCACCAGAGTGTCGGTAACCGAGTCGATCACCGAGAGGTTCGGCAGGGTCTGGCTGGACACCTGGCTGATGGCCTCGCCGGTGACCAGCGCATCGATGTTCAGCTCTTCGGCGATACGGCTGGAAGCGCGCAGCATCATGCGCTTGAGCACCACGCCCATCTGGCTGTTGTCGACCTTGGAGAGGATCTCGCCGACCACTTCCTCGAACGGCACGCTGATAAAGAGTACGCGGTGCGAGCTGCCGTACTTCTGCCATAGGTAGTGCGCCACTTCCATCACACCCAGTTCGTGGGCGCGACCACCGAGGTTGAAGAAGCAGAAGTGGGTGAGCAGGCCGCGGCGCATGATCTGGTAGGCGGCCACAGTGGAGTCGAAGCCACCACTCATCAGCACCAGAGTCTGCTCGATCGAACCCAGTGGGTAGCCACCCAGGCCTTCGTGCTGGGCGTGGACGATCAGCAGGCGGTCGTAGCGCACTTCGAAACGCGCCTCGACCTCGGGCTTCTTCAGGTCGATACCGGCGGCACCACACTCGCGGCGCAGGCGGCTGCCGACATGGGTGGCCAGCTCCATCGAGGAGAAATCGTGGGTATTACCGGCGCGCTTGCAGCGCACGGCGAACACCTTGCCAGCGATCTGCGCACCGAAATGCGCACGGCACTTCTCGAAAGTGTCATCGAAATCGCGGTAGGGGTATTCGTGCACTTCGAGGAAGTGGGCGATGCCTGGGGTGTTGCGCAGGCGCTCGAACATCTCGGCCTGCACCTTCGGTTCGCTGACCTGGCTGATCAGGTCGAGGTTGTCCCACTCGCCCTGCACGTCCAGCGCCGGGTCGAGATCGCGCAGCACCGTGCGGATGTTCTTGGCCAGCTGGCGGATGAACTGCTTGCGCACCGGCCGGCTTTTGATGGTGATTTCCGCGAAGGGTTTGACGATGAGTTTCATGGGAAAACGAGCGCCGGGAGCTAGGCCGAAAAACAGGGGCGCGGATTATAGCGGAAATTGCTCAAGGTTTGATCAAAAACAGCTGCGGAAGATTTTATGCACCAAATAGATGCAATACAGATTTTATGAGCACAAATATGGTGCGCAAAACTGCTCAAAAAATCGCCACAGCCCCCGCCACCCCTGAGCCGCAGCCATTCCGTCCATTCCGGGGCACTGGCACGCAATTTGCTCCCTTGTGAGGCAGTCAGGTCTGGCGGACTATCGCGCCCGGCCTTACGCCAATTTTTCGGAGACCGGTGAGTACCTGTCTCCTTTCCACCTGGAGGACAGCATGTCGAAGGCGATTCAACTGATCAAAGAACACGACGTGAAGTGGGTTGACCTGCGCTTCACCGACACCAAGGGCAAGCAGCAGCACGTGACCATGCCGGCCCGTGACGCCCTGGACGAAGATTTCTTCGAGCACGGCAAGATGTTCGACGGCTCCTCCATCCACGGCTGGAAAGGCATCGAAGCCTCCGACATGATCCTGCAACCGGTTGACGACACCGCCGTGCTGGACCCGTTCACCGAAGAGCCGACCGTCATCATCGTCTGCAACATCATCGAGCCGAGCACCATGCAAGGCTACGATCGTGACCCGCGCTCCATCGCCAAGCGCGCCGAGGAATACCTGAAGACCACCGGTATCGGTGACACCGTATTCGTTGGCCCGGAGCCTGAGTTCTTCGTATTCGACGAAGTGAAATTCAAGTCCGACATCTCCGGTTCCATGTTCAAGATCTACTCCGAACAGGCTTCCTGGATGACCGACGGCGACGTCGAAGGCGGCAACAAGGGCCACCGCCCGGCCGTCAAAGGTGGCTACTTCCCGGTTCCGCCGGTCGACCACGACCACGAAATCCGTACCGCCATGTGCAACGCCCTGGAAGAAATGGGCCTGGTCGTTGAAGTTCACCACCACGAAGTGGCCACTGCCGGTCAGAACGAAATCGGCGTGAAGTTCAACACCCTGGTTGCCAAGGCTGACGAAGTTCAGACCCTGAAGTACTGCGTACACAACGTGGCCGACGCCTACGGCAAGACCGCTACCTTCATGCCGAAGCCGCTGTACGGCGACAACGGTTCGGGCATGCACGTACACATGTCCATCTCCAAAGATGGCAAGAACACCTTCGCTGGCGAAGGCTATGCCGGCCTGTCCGATACCGCCCTGTACTTCATCGGCGGCATCATCAAGCACGGTAAGGCCCTGAACGGCTTCACCAACCCGTCCACCAACTCCTACAAGCGTCTGGTGCCGGGCTTCGAAGCTCCGGTTATGCTGGCCTACTCGGCTCGCAACCGTTCCGCCTCGATCCGTATTCCGTACGTATCCAGCCCGAAAGCCCGCCGCATCGAAGCGCGCTTCCCGGACCCGGCTGCCAACCCGTACCTGGCCTTCGCTGCTCTGCTGATGGCCGGTCTGGACGGTATCCAGAACAAGATTCACCCCGGCGATGCTGCCGACAAGAACCTGTACGACCTGCCGCCGGAAGAAGCTGCCAACATCCCGCAGGTTTGCGGCAGCCTGAAGGAAGCTCTGGAAGAGCTGGACAAGGGTCGTGCGTTCCTGACCAAGGGCGGCGTGTTCTCTGACGACTTCATCGATGCCTACATCGAGCTGAAGTCCGAAGAAGAAATCAAAGTACGTACCTTCGTACACCCGCTGGAATACGACCTGTACTACAGCGTCTAATCCCCCGCGGATATAAAAGAGGCCTCCTTCGGGAGGCCTCTTTTTTTCTGCCATTTTGTTGCACCAGACCACGCCCCACCGCCGCGCCGCTTGCCAACCAGCAGTTGCGATGCAACTCTTGCCGCAGGATCACTCAGGAGCCCGACGATGCGCCTGCTTACTGCCTGCCTGCTCTGCACCCTGGCCTTGCCGGCCGCCGCCCAGATCTACAAATACACCGATGCCAACGGCAACACGGTGTTCACCAACCAGCCACCGGAAGGCCAGAGCACAGAGGCCGTGAGCCTGCCGCCGACCAATACGGTGGAGCCCCAGAAACCCGTTGTTCCGCAAGCCACGAAGCCCGAGGCCAGCGGACCGCCCTATCAGGCGCTGGGGCTGACCGACCTGCCCAGCGAAGAAGCCCTGCGCGCCAACAACGGCACCTTCAGCGTCGGCGTGAACATCGTTCCCCGCCTGATGCCCGGACATCAACTGCGCCTGCTGCTCGATGGCCAACCCTATGGCCAGCCGAGCAACGTGCCGCGCCTGCAGGTGGTCAATGCCGACCGCGGCGAACATAGCCTGGCGGTGGAAGTGCTCAGCGGTGAACGCCAGGTGCAACAGAGCGCACCGGTGGTCTTCACCGTACAGCGCATCAGCACCAACAGCCCGGCACGCGTTCCGCCACCCAAACCCAAACCCCGCACTCCCTGATCACCAAGGAACCCCATGCCCCGCCTGTTGTTCTGCCTGCTACTCGGCCTCTTCTGCCTGCCCGCACAGGCCGGGGTCTACACCTACATCGACGCCGAGGGCAACCGGGTATTCACCGACCAGCCGCCCTCGGAAAAGACCCAAAAGGTCGAGATAGCTCCCAGCAACAAGATGGCACCCGCTCAAGTTCCACCACCTGCCGTTCCGGCTTACCCAACCACCCGGGTCGAGCCAGCCTACGATGTACTGCGCATCCTGGTACCGGAGCCCGATGCCACCATCCGCGATCCAGCCGGCAACCTGATCGTCACCGCCAGCAGCGACCCTTCCCTGCACGCTGGACACAGCTTTCGCCTGATCATGGACGGCCAGCCTACTGGCCAAGCCGGTCGTAGCCCGGTATTCCCACTGGAGAACATCGACCGCGGCACCCATCAGATTTCCGTGGAAATCATCGACAGCCAGGGTCGCATCGTCGAGCGCACGCCGAGCCAGCCGTTTCACATGAAGCGCATCTCCCTGGCCGAGAAACGCCGCGCCAACCCGTGCAAAAAGGGTGACTGGGGTGTACGTCCGGAATGCCCGATCGCAGACAAGCCGGAAGAACCGAAAGACATCCCCTTCGTGCCCTTCATCTAGCAAGGCACCAAATCGGTGCGCTCCAGTGCACCGACATCTATGCTCTCCCTGTTTTGGTTCACTCACAGCGCGTTCAGCTGCGCCGAAACATGGCCTGGCCCGCGCCTGGAGCAAAAACCACGCGTCTTTTCGGGGCTTTGGTTTGCTTCTTGCATTTTCCTGCCCATTGCCAGGACCCTGCCATGATCAACGACGCACTGCATCGCCTACTGCTGGACAACCTGACCACCGCCACCATCCTGCTCAACGCCGAGTTGTGCCTGGAGTACATGAATCCGGCCGCAGAAATGCTGCTGGCGGTCAGTGGCCAGCGCAGCCACGGCCAGTTCATCAGCGAACTGTTCACCGAATCGCCGGAAGCGCTCAGCTCGCTACGCCAGGCAGTCGAGCACGCCCATCCGTTCACCAAGCGCGAAGCCATGCTCACTGCGCTGAACGGCCAGACGCTGACCGTCGACTACGCGGTGACGCCCATCCTCAGCGCTGGCCAAACCCTGCTGTTGCTGGAAGTTCATCCGCGTGACCGCCTGCTGCGCATCACCAAGGAAGAAGCGCAACTGTCCAAGCAGGAGACAACCAAACTGCTGGTGCGCGGCCTGGCCCACGAGATCAAGAACCCGCTCGGCGGCATCCGCGGCGCGGCCCAGCTGTTGGCCCGCGAGCTACCCAATGAAGGCCTGCGTGATTACACCAATGTGATCATCGAAGAGGCCGACCGCCTGCGTAACCTGGTCGATCGCATGCTCGGCTCGAACAAGCTGCCGTCGCTGGCCATGACCAACATCCACGAGGTACTGGAGCGCGTCGGCAGCCTGATCGAAGCCGAGAGTCAGGGCAGTGTCACCGTGGTGCGCGACTATGACCCGAGCATCCCGGACGTGCTGATCGACCGCGAGCAGATGATCCAGGCCGTGCTCAACATCGTGCGCAATGCCCTGCAGGCGCTGTCCGCGCAGAGCGATCTGCGCCTGGGCCGCATCAGCCTGCGCACCCGCACCCTGCGCCAGTTCACCATCGGCCATACCCGTCATCGCCTGGTGGTGAAGATGGAGATCATCGACAACGGCCCCGGTATTCCGCAGGACATGCAGGAAACCATCTTCTATCCCATGGTCAGCGGCCGCCCGGATGGCACCGGGCTGGGCCTGGCCATCACCCAGAACATCATCAGTCAGCACCAGGGCCTGATCGAGTGCGAGAGCCATCCCGGCCATACCGTGTTCTCGATCTTCCTGCCGCTGGAACAAGGAGCCATGCACACATGAGCCGCAGTGAAACCGTCTGGATCGTCGACGACGACCGCTCCATCCGTTGGGTTCTGGAAAAGGCCCTGCAGCAGGAGGGCATGACCACCCAGAGTTTCGACAGCGCCGATGGCGTGCTGACCAAGCTGAGCCGCCAGCAGCCGGACGTGATCATCTCCGACATCCGCATGCCCGGCGCCAGCGGTCTCGACCTGCTGGCGCGCATCCGCGACCTGCACCCGCGCCTGCCGGTGATCATCATGACCGCGCACTCCGACCTGGACAGCGCGGTGGCCAGCTATCAGGGCGGCGCCTTCGAGTACCTGCCCAAGCCGTTCGACGTCGACGAAGCGGTCTCGCTGGTCAAGCGCGCCAACCAGCACGCCCAGGAGCAACAGAGCCTGGAGGCCCCGGCCGCGCTGAGCCGCACACCGGAGATCATCGGCGAGGCGCCGGCGATGCAGGAGGTGTTCCGCGCCATCGGCCGCCTCAGCCACTCCAATATCACCGTGCTGATCAACGGCGAGTCGGGTACCGGTAAAGAACTGGTCGCCCATGCCCTGCACCGCCACAGCCCACGCGCATCAGAACCCTTTATCGCGCTGAACATGGCGGCGATTCCGAAAGACTTGATGGAATCCGAGCTGTTCGGTCATGAAAAAGGCGCCTTTACCGGCGCGGCCAACCAGCGCCGCGGCCGCTTCGAACAGGCCGACGGCGGCACCCTGTTCCTCGACGAGATCGGCGATATGCCGGCCGACACCCAGACCCGCCTGCTGCGCGTGCTGGCCGACGGCGAGTTCTATCGGGTCGGCGGGCATACGCCGGTCAAGGTCGACGTGCGCATCATCGCCGCCACCCACCAGAACCTCGAATCCCTGGTGCAAGCCGGCAAGTTCCGTGAGGACCTGTTCCACCGCCTCAACGTCATCCGCATCCACATTCCGCGCCTGGCCGACCGCCGTGAAGACATCCCCACCCTGGCCGGTCACTTCCTCGCCCGCGCCGCCCAGGAGCTGGCCGTCGAGCCCAAGCTGTTGAAGAGCGAGACCGAGGACTACCTCAAGCACCTGCCCTGGCCAGGCAACGTACGCCAGTTGGAGAACACCTGCCGCTGGATCACCGTGATGGCCTCGGGCCGCGAAGTACATATCGACGATCTGCCGCCGGAGCTGCTGAGCCAGCCCCAGGAAAGCGCGCCAGCCGCCAACTGGGAACAGGCCCTGCGCCACTGGGCCGACCAAGCTCTCGGTCGCGGCCAATCGAGCCTGCTCGATACCGCCGTGCCGGCGTTCGAGCGGATCATGATCGAGACTGCCCTCAAGCACACCGCCGGCCGCCGCCGCGACGCCGCCGTGCTGCTGGGCTGGGGCCGTAACACCCTGACCCGCAAGATCAAGGAACTGGGCATGAAGGTCGACGGCGGCGACGATGACGACGGCGAAGACTGAGCCATATCTCTAACGGGCCTACGGGCCCGTTTTTCATGGTGCAGCGCACGACTTTAGCTGCGGAAACGACCGCACACCGCCACACAGCCCCCTACCAATGATTGGCTGCCGACCATCCCCCAAGAGGTTATCCTCTGAACGAAAGGTCAATAAAAGAGTGCCTCATGCAGGCCCATTGCCGTCTTCTCGCGGCACCCTCTCTTTTTCTATCAGGCTGCCATGTCCTCATCGCTGAATGACACCCTGCGCCACCTCTGGGCGCGCGAGAAGTTCACCTACGGCGTCCGCGTGTTCATCGCCCTCGCCGGCGCCATGGCGCTGTGCTGGTACCTGGAGCGCATCGAGTTCGTCATCCCGCTGTTCCTCGGCTGCATCGCCAGCGCCCTGGCCGAGAGCGACGACCACTGGCGCGGGCGCCTGCAGGCCCTGATCGTCACCCTGATCTGCTTCGCCGCCACCGCCAGCGCCGTGCAGTTGCTGTTCCCCACCCCACTATTGTTCGGCGCCGGCCTGGCCCTGGCGGCCTTCGGCATGACCCTGCTCGGCGGTATTGGCGAGCGCTACGCCGCCGTCGCCTCGGCCACCCTGATTCTGGCGATCTATACCGCCATCGGCCTCGAACATCGCGGCGGCGCCATGGGCAGCTTCTGGCAGGAGCCTTTGCTGCTGATCTCCGGCGCGGCCTGGTATGGCCTGCTAGCGGTGCTGTGGAGCGCGCTGTTCAGCCAGCAACCGGTGCAACAGGCACTGGCGCGGGTGTTCGAAGAGCTGGGCACCTACCTGCGCCTGAAAGCCTCGCTGTTCGAACCGGTACGCAAGATCGATATCGAGGCCCGCCGCCTGGAACTGGCGCGGCAAAACGGCCGGGTGGTGAGTGCTCTGAACCTGGCCAAGGAAATCATCCTCAACCGCATGAGCCGCAAGCGCAGCGGGCAGAAGACCAACCGCTACCTCAAGCTGTACTTCATCGCTCAGGATATCCACGAGCGCGCCAGTTCCTCGCACTACCCCTACAACGCTCTGGCCGAGGCGTTTTTCCACAGCGACGTGATGTTCCGCTGCGGCCGCCTGCTCAGCCAGCAGGGCAAGGCCTGCCAGGCGCTGGGCCGGGCCATCCGCCTGCGCCAGCCATTCGACTACAACGACAACAGCCAGGCCATGGCCGAGCTGGATGCCTCGATGAACTACCTGCGCGAGCAGAACAACCCGGCCTGGCGCCGCCTGCTGCGCGCCCTCGGCGCCCTGGCCGGCAACCTGGCCACGCTGGAGCGCAAGCTGACCAGCGCCAGCAACCCGGATGCCCTGGCCGACGAACAGGACAGCGCCCTGCTCGACCGCTCGCCACAGAGCCTGAAAGACGCCCTGACCCGTCTGCGTCAGCACATCACGCCGACCAGCCTGGTGTTCCGCCACGCCCTGCGCCTGTCCATCGCCCTGCTCGCCGGCTATGGCCTGCTGCACTGGATTCACCCGCAGCAGGGCTACTGGATTCTGCTCACCACCCTGTTCGTCTGCCGCCCCAGCTACGGCGCCACCCGCTTGCGCCTGGTGCAGCGGGTCAGCGGCACCATGCTCGGCCTGGTCATCGGCTGGGCACTGATCCGCCTGTTCCCCGACCCGCTGCTGCAGTCGCTGTTCGCCGTAGTCGCCGGCGTGGTGTTTTTCACCAATCGGGTCGACCGTTACACCCTGGCCACCACGGCCATGACCCTGGTGGTGGTGCTGTGCTTCAACCAGATCAGCGATGCCTACGCCCTTCTCTGGCCACGCCTGGTGGATACCGTGCTGGGCACCACCATCGCCGGCCTGGCAGTGTTCTTCATCCTGCCCGACTGGCAGGGGCGCAAGCTCAATCAGGTACTGGCCAACACCCTGAGCAACAACAGCCGTTACCTGCAACAGATCATGCAGCAGTACGAGTCTGGTGCCCGCGACGACCTCAGCTACCGCCTGGCCCGGCGCAATGCGCACAACGCCGATGCGGCGCTGTCCACCACCCTGTCGAACATGCTGCTGGAGCCCGGCCACTTCCGGAAGGACGCCGAGACAGGCTTCCGCTTTCTGGTGCTGTCGCACACCCTGCTCAGCTACCTGTCGGCCCTCGGCGCCCACCGCGCCAGCCTGGCCGACGATGCCAGCGACGCCCTGCACGACCGCGCCGTGGCCCATATCAGCCAGACCCTGGAGGCGATTGCCGGCAACCTGCGCGACGGCCAGCCAGTGGCGGTGTATGACGAGCAGGATCAAAGCCTGGCCGAGGAGCTGGAGCAACTGCCCGAGGAAATGGACGAAGGCCACCGCCTGGTGCAGGTACAGCTCGGCCTGATCTGCCGCCAGCTGGCGCCGCTGCGCACCCTGGTTGCGCACCTGCAGAAACGGCCGCAGCAGGGTGAGGCCAAGGCCGCCTGATGCCACAGCAACCCGTAGGAGGGCCTTGCCCGCGACCCGACGGTGCAGAAACGTCGCGGCCAAGGCCCCTCCTACAAAAACAGCACACCGACTAGCCCTCGCGTAGCCCGGATGCAATCCGGGAGCGGAGCTACCTGCGCCCCGGATTACATCCGGGCTACGGGACTGACCACCACCCTCTCCCCAACCCTCTCCCGTAACGGGAGAGGGAGTCACAAGCAGCACCGCGACTCATCCCAACATCGGCGCTCCGCCAACCGTCACCCCTCGCCCGTTTACGGGAGAGGGGCCGGGGGAGAGGGTCGCCCCCGTAACCACAGGTCCTTTCCAGCCGACGCAGCCACACTCACTCCGCCGGAGCTTCATGGTTCCCGGATTGCATCAGGGCTACACATCTAAACTCCGTGTCGCACGACGACTGCCCTCAGGCACTGCAGCGCTTTCCGCTAGAATGCGCGCCTTCTGCGAACAACCGAGGTGCAGCCCTTGTCCTTCTTTCCGGTCATCATCATCGGCGCCGGTGCCGCCGGCCTGATGTGCGCGGCCAAGGCCGCCGCGCGCGGGCGCGGCGTGCTGTTGCTGGATCACGCCAACAAACCCGGCAAGAAGATCCTCATGTCCGGCGGCGGGCGCTGCAACTTCACCAACATGTACTGCGAGCCAGGCAACTTCCTCTCGCAGAACCCGCACTTCTGCAAGTCGGCCCTGGCCCGCTACAGCCAGTGGGACTTCGTTGAGCTGGTGGTCAGGCACGACGTGCCCTACCACGAGAAGAAGCTCGGCCAGCTGTTCTGCGACCGCAAGGCCAGCGACATCCTCAACCTGCTGCTGGCCGAGTGCGACGAGCATGGCGTCGACCTGCGCCTGGATACCTCGGTCGAAACCATCGAGAAGAGTGAGCGCGGCTATCGCCTGCATACCAGTGGCGGCACGTTCACCTGCGAGTCACTGGTGATCGCTACCGGCGGCCTGTCCATCCCCACCCTCGGCGCTACCGGCTTCGGTTACCAGGTGGCCAAACAGTTCGGCCACAACCTGCTGCCAACCCGCGCCGGCCTGGTGCCCTTCACCATCACCGAGCCACAACTCAAGGCATTGTGCGGCGAGCTCTCCGGCACCTCGGTGGAGGATTGCCTGGTCAGCTGCAACGGCCAGAGCTTCAAGGAAAACATCCTGTTCACCCACCGCGGCCTGAGCGGCCCGGCGATCCTGCAGATCTCCTCGTACTGGCAGCCCGGCGATGCCATCGAGATCAACCTGTTGCCGCATATCGACCTGCCCGAGTGGCTGGTGGCGCAGCAACGCGAGCGCCCCAATACCGAGCTGAAAACGCTGCTCAGCGAGCTGTTCACCAAGAAGATGGCCGGCCTGCTGGCCGAGCAGTGGTTCGTCAGCAAACCACTCAAGCAGTACACCCCGGCGGAGCTGGAAGCGGTGGCGACCCGACTCAGCGAATGGCAGCTGGTACCGGCCGGTACCGAGGGTTATCGCACCGCCGAGCTGACCCTGGGCGGCATCGACACCCGCGAGGTGTCGTCGAAGACCATGGAGTCGCAAAAGTCAGCGGGGCTGTACTTCATCGGCGAAGTGCTGGATGTCAGCGGCCACCTGGGCGGCTTCAACTTCCAGTGGGCCTGGGCCTCGGCACACGCCGCGGCCGAGTATGTCTAGGAAAACGACAATTTCCTGCACACCAGACGCCCCACCTCGGCCCCCATCAGGGCCAAGGCTGCCAACGCTCCTGCCCCCGTAGCGCGGCGCCGACGCGGTCAAACTCGACATCGCTGTTGAGTTCCCGCAGCGCCGCACTGAGTCGCTGCTCGATGGCTGCACCACGGGCGCTGTCAGCCACCAGCCAGAGGGCCTGGTAGTCGGCGAAGCGAACCGCCTGCAGCTGCTCGCGCAAGCCCATCCGGTCGATCTCGACTTCGACATTCAACGGCGCCAGCACATAGCCCTGAATACGCCCCAGCATGAGTTTCTCCAGGCTACTACGGATCGTGTTGCTGGGCAGCGCGGGAAAGCCGAGTACCTCGGCGTGAGCACGGTCGGTTTCCACACGATAGGGGAAGGCCAAGGCGTCGAGCCCTGGGCGGGGCCCGACCTGCGCTTCCAACTGCTCCAGCCGCCAACTGCGCCCCAGCAGCGGCGCGAGTTGCTCCTGAACCTGAGGGCTCAAGCCACTGGCGGCCAGATGCTGCTCGGTCAGCAGCCAGCGCCGAGCCAACAACCGCTCGCGACTCAAAGGTTCCATCCGCCGGCTGTAGAGGGCAAAGCTCACCTGCCCCAACGCCTGGCGACCATAGCGCAGCCCGGCGGGTGCCTGCGGCAGGCCGATATAGGGCATCTGCACATCGGCCTGGCCCTGACGCACCAATAGCAAAGAGCGGGCAAACGGCACGACGCGCACCTCCAGGTTCACGTCATCGAGGTGGCGATCCAGCAGCTCCAGCTGCTCCAGCAACGGGCCCCGGCCATCCGCCTCGGCCAAACCCGGCAACTCGGCCACTGCCACCACCCAACGTTCGTCCGCCTGAACCGGCGAGCCCGAAAGTGCCGCCGCCAAAAGCAGGCAGCACAGAAACTCAGCGCAAGGTGTTGGCAATCTCATCGACTTCCGCCCAGTGCTTGATCACCAGCTCCAGCTCACCACGGGCATTGACGAAGTTGAGTGGCGGCGCGAGCTTCTGATAGGCAGCCAAGCTCACCAGCAGCGGCAACTCCGCGTCGGCATGGCTCACCCGTACAGCGTGGTACAGGGCCAGATTGACCAGGTCGATCAACCCCAGGGCCGGCTCTACGCTGTACTGCCAGTTGCCCGCACAACGAATCACCTGGATGTACTCGTCATCCACGGCCCACTTCTTCAACAGGATCACACCCAGCGACTTGCTGTATTCGCGGCACAGCTTGTAATACAGCTCGGCGGAGGGAATCTGCGCCTCGTCCTTGAACGCCGACAGCACCGCCAGGGTACCGACCTCGCCCAGCAGGCAGGCCAGCAAGGCATGCTCCGGCGCCACCCGCCCCAGCAATCGCGACAGCACCGCGCAGATTGCAGCCTTGAGGGTCAGACGCGCCCAGGCGTCGGTAAACAGCTGCTTGTGTCCGGGGCTGTGCAGGGTGAACAGGCTCTTCACGCTGTGGACCATGGTGATGCGATCCACCTCGCGCATGCCCAGCAGGGCAATCACGTCCTGCAGAGTCTTGGGCGCTACGGGGTGGCGATAGAGCGCGCAGGAGGCATGCTTCATCAACAGCGCCGACAACGCTGGATCACGTCCGATCAGACGCGCCAGGACTGCGGTATTGACTGCACCGTCGTTGAGCGCACGACGAATATCCAGTGTCAGCTTCGGCAGGCTGGGTAGCTGTTCCTGGCCCTGCATCAGCTGCGACACCACCCGCCGGTAGATCGAATAATCGGACACTTCGCCAGGCAAATCGCACCTCCACATCCCCCCATCAGTGTAGGTGCAGCCCGGAATCGCGAAAGCTCAAACCAAAAAGGGTGGATCAACAGACCCACCCTTTGCCGTGCGACGCGCCCCCGCCTCAGTAAGGGCAGTTCTGCCGGTATTCGGAAATGCTGTAGTCCGCGCTGTGGTTGGGGCCACAGAGGAACTGGCTGTAGCGGCTATCGAAGTCGATGAAACGTTTCATCCAGGCAATGCCATACATGCCCAGCAGGCGCTCGTCCGGGTAGCCGGAGTTGGCGCAGAAGTGCGAGCCGTTGTTGATCTCCAGGAAGGCCTTGGGCGTCGAGTTGGGCAGACGGTTGTAGAACGGCGAGGCATGAACAGCTACAGGCGCCACCACATCGGACTCACAGGCCAGAATCAGTGCCGGGGTGTTGATCTGGTTGAAGCTGTTCAAGCCTGCGTAGTACGGCGCCTGGGGAATGATGGCGTTGATCGAGCGCTGGGTGGACAGCTTCAGCGAACCGCCGCCGCCCATGGACCAGCCGATGGCGCCCAGGCGAGTGCTGTCGATCATGCCGTACAGCGGGCTGGTGCGCGAGTTGCCCTGGCTGATCAGGTAGTCCAGTGCGCTGCTGAGCTGATTGGCGCGACTGTCCGGTTGGTCGTAGATGGTGTTCGTGTTCATGGTCATGACCACGAAACCATGGGACGCCAGGCGCGGCCCCCACCACTCGATGCTGCTCTCGTAGGACAAGTAGCCGGGGATAACAGCAATAGCCCCCATCTTTCCGGTGGTGTTGGTGGGGTAATACACCGTGCTACTACCGAAGCCGCGAAGGTAGCCGGAAACACTGAAACTGCGCGTGCTGAATGGCCCGGAAGAAGCCTTCAGCGAAGCCTCGGTCGGGTTGGGCCCGCGGGTGCAGTTGTTACAGGGCGCCGATGGGCTGGGAGCGGAAAATGCGTAGGAGCTGGCCAGCAGAGAGGCGGCCAATAGGAATAGCTTGGCCAGGGAGAGTTTGGATTTCATGTCAGTTACCTTATTAGTTTTTGTTCTTAAAGACCCAATGGACCAACCTGCTAAGGCACTCCACAGGCGGTCTGAAAAAACTAACAAGGCACAACGGATGACAACAATTGCCAATCGCGCGCATTTCTTACAAGCACATTAACTTCGCACTCAGGCGTCGAGTTAACCGCCTACAAGTAAGGCGCCCAGGCAAAGAGAAGCCTGAACAGGGAAAGTTTTACGGCTTTCCCTGTTCATTTCATCTACTTAGTAAGGGCAGTTCTGACGGTACTCGGAGATGCTGTAATCAGAGGTGTGGTTCGGACCGCAGAGGAACTGGCTGTAACGGCTGTCGAAGTCGATGAAACGCTTCATCCAGGCGATACCGTACATGCCCAGCAGCGACTCATCCGGGTAACCGGAGTTGGCGCAGAAGTGCGAGCCGTTGTTGATTTCCAGGAAGGCCTTGGGGGTCGAGCTGGGAATGCGGTTATAGAACGGCGAAGCATGCGAGGCGACAGGTGCGACCACGTCAGACTCACAGGCCAGAATCAGCGCCGGCGTGGTGATCTGATTGAAGCTGTTGAGCCCTGCGTAGTACGGCGCTTGCGGGATAATGGCGTTGATCGAACGCTGGGTCGACAGCTTCAGCGAGCCACCACCGCCCATGGACCAGCCGATGGCGCCCAGACGGGTGCTGTCGATCTTGTTGTAGAGCGGACTGGAGCTGGAGCTGCCCTGGCTGATCAGGTAATCCAGTGCACTGCTGAGCTGATTGGCACGGCTGTCCGGTTGGTCGTAGATGGTGTTCGTGTTCATGGTCATGACCACGAAACCATGGGACGCCAGGCGCGGCCCCCACCACTCGATGCTGCTCTCGTAGGACAGATAACCCGGGATGACGGCGATGGCCCCCATCTTTCCGGTGGTGTTGGTGGGGTAGTAAACGGTGCTATTGCCGAAACCCCTGAGGTAACCGGAAACGCTGAATTTGGCAGTGCTGAAGGGGCCAGTGGAAGCCTTTAGCGAGGCCGTAGTGGGAGCCGGGCCGCGTGTGCAGTTAGAGCATGGCGCGGACGGGGCCGACACCGCATAGGAGCTGACCACCAGCGAGGCGGCCAGCAGGAACGTCTTGGCAATCGAAAGTCTGGAACCCATGTTTTATTCCTTCTTGGATTTGTTATGGCAGAACAACGTGATCCAGCCCCCGCACAACAGAATCGGAGCTGTGGCGGCGAGAAGCTAGCAAGCGCCATATCGGGCAACAATCGTCAGACCGGCTCAGTTCATACAAATCAGTCGAGACTGCAAAACCCTCCACTTCCACCAACTTTTCTTGAGCATCGTGAATATAGGTAACAGGCAATCGGAGTCGCTAAAAAACAGTGACAACCTTTGCAAGGCGCCCCAGAAAAATAACGCGACATCAATCAACAAGCGCTTTAAACAACAAGGGGATTAATACTTTTATACGACATGCGAACAGCACAACCGCCACATCGGGTAATTGACAGAACCCAGCCACTCCCTATTCTTCACAAGTTGCCGGCAAAAAGGATTTAAGCCGAGTCCCGCCCAGGGAAGTTACGACTTTCATATAGAACAAGAATTAAATATGAAGACTGTAACCGTAAGCCCCAATGCGCCGCCCGCGCTTATATACATATCCAGAAAACGCTATATCTATCTGGGCCGCACGCAGTTGCGCATCCGCAACTTCCACTCCGGCGCGGCCTCTCTGGTCACCAGCCTTGAAGGCAACATCAGGTTTCAAACGGCCGATGACAGCCGCTGGATCAGCGTCAGAAGCATGCTGATTCCAGCGGGCGCGCGGATCAGCATCGACAACCGGGAGGCGGTCATTTCGTCCTGCTATCTGGACGCCGCACAACCCGACTTCCTGACACTGAAACGGCAGATGCGCGCGGCACATGGCGGGGTTTACTACCATCACGCCGACGAACAGGGTCTTGTGCAGAACCTGCTCAGCCTGCGCGAAGACACACCAAGCCTGAGCGAGGCCCAACAGCGCGTGGAGTCGATCATCTACCAGGGAGCCAGTAGCGCGAGGGTGCACATAGACCCACGCGTTCACCATGTGGTCGAGCGCATCAGAAATACTGCGGCGCAGAATATCTCGGTCAGTTCGCTCGCCGAGGAGGTCGGCCTGTCCGAGTCAGGCCTGATCCGTCTCTTCGGCCAGCAGGTCGGCGCCCCGTTGCGCAAGCACCGACTCTGGTATCGGCTCATCGACTTCATCATCCTCACGCTGTCCGGAACGCCGACCAGCGCCGCCATCAAGGTTGCCGGCTTCACGGACGCCGCCCATCTGTCGCGTTGCTACAGCGGCTTTTTCGGTGTCAATTTCTCGTACGCCTTTTCCAAGAGCACCAACGTGCGCTACATCTTCGCAGACACCCTTGCACAGCCCACGGCCCCACCGCCGATCTCCGAAAGGACAGCAGCACACTGAGGCCGCATAGAAAACCGGCGTAACAGCCCCTGTGGGCAGGTTAAAGTAAGGGTTTGACGTCGCACAGAACGCTTCCCGATGAATCTCCACTGGCACTGCAAGCACCACCGTGAATTGAGCAAGGAGGAGCTTTACGCCCTGCTGGCCCTGCGCACCCGCGTCTTCGTGGTGGAACAGAACTGTCCCTATCTGGAAGTGGATGGTCAGGATCTACAAGGTGACACCTGCCACCTGCTGGCCTGGCACGCTGGAGAACTGCAGGCCTATCTGCGCCTGCTCGATCCACAACTGCAGGCCGGCGATGTCGTGATCGGCCGTGTGGTGATCGCTCCCGAGGCACGCGGCCTTGGTCTTGGCCACGCGTTGATGGAACACGCCCTGCGCGCCTGCGCCGAACGCTGGCCGCAACACCCGCTCTACCTTTCGGCCCAGGCACACCTGCGCAATTACTATGGTCGCTACGGTTTTCTGCCAGTCACCGAGGTCTATCTGGAAGACGGCATTCCGCATATCGGCATGCGCCGCGCCAGCTCATGAACAAAGCCCTTCTGCAACAACAGGTCTGCCAGCAGCTCGAAGCCGACCTGGCCAGCCTGATCGCTGCCGCCGAAGCCGCTCACCAGGCGGCCACCCACGAAGAGAGCAAGGCAGAGAACAAGTACGACACTCGTGGCCTGGAAGCCTCCTACCTGGCTGCGGGGCAATCGCGCCGAGTGGCGGATATCCGCAGAGCACTGTCCGCCTGGCGCATCCTGCAGCTACGTCCCTATGACGATGCCATTGGTATCCAGCTCGGCGCTCTGGTGTGCCTGGAAGCGGCGGACGGACGCCGCCAGCGACTGCTGTTGGGGCCCGATGGCGCCGGCCTCAAGCTGCGCGATGAGCAGGGCGAAATCGTGTTGATCAGCCCCCATTCCCCGCTGGGTCAACAGCTACTGGGGCAGGGCCCGGGGGACTGGATACAGGTTGGGCAGACTCGCTGGCAGGTATTGCAGGCGAGCTGAGCAATGGCACGCTGACTTCCAGTGGCGCCGCCAGACGCTGCAACGTGCCGCTCTCGATCAGATGCTGAAAGGCCTCATCGAACTGCTGGCGTAATTCGACATGGGCGGCATCGCGCGGAAAGGCAAAATAACCACGCTGTATGTCGATCAGTGGTTCCAGCTCTCGCACACTTGCCTGCAGGCTCAGCGCGGCAAGTCGCGGTGCCGTGTTGCGCTGATTGCTGGCCAACAGGTCGATACGACCGGCCATGAGCATACGCAGGCCGTTCTCCACGCTTTCTACCGGAATCGGCTGCAACCGCTCGCGCACAGCCTCGAAGCGAGTGCCATACACCCAGCCACGCACCACCGCCACACGCAGGCCGATCAGATCGTCGTAGTCCCCCGCCCAGGGCTGAGCTCGATCGTTGCGCGCATAGAACAGGATGCGATCCTGGTAGAACGGCTCGGCCGCGAAGGCAAAGCGCTGCTCGCGCTCACTGGTGCGGTAAGGGCCTACCAGAATATCCGCCTCGCCCTGCTCCACCATGTACTGGGCACGCGCCCAGGGGTGCAGTTCGAAGCGCAGCTCGCTGCGCAGGGAGCCGGCCAACGCCTCCAGCACCACTGGCCCAAGCCCGGTAAAGCGACCATCCTCGGCCTGCTCGTAGATGCGCGGAAAATAGGTGCCGACCACCTGCAGTTCACGCGCCGCAGCTTGGCCCGCGGACAAGCAGCAGAGCACGGCACAGAGGATCAACGCAGCATGACGAGGGAAACGCACGGGCCTGCCACTCTCGCCCAGGCTCACGCTCAAGACGCAGCCCCGCAGCGCACAGGAAGCCAGCAACCCGGCAACCCCGGAAATTCGAGCAGCACGCCACCCATGGTGCAGGCCTCCAGAATCGTTTGACGGCGAAGAACTGCCTTAACCTTAGCCGTGGTGGGTACATCTGGCGACAGCAGTTGCCCACAGCACACGGGGATGACCCTGTGGATAAGCCGGGGATAGCCCGCTGCAAGGCAGGCCCGTTACAGGCTGCAGGCGCGTGCTCAGTAAACGTACAGCGCCTGTCGCTAGGTCAGCTCCCGCCAGGTCAGGTACAGGCGCAGGTCGAACTCCAGCTGGTGATAGTCCGGCAGCATGTGCTGGCACAGCTTGTAGAACGCCTTGTTGTGTTCGGCCTCTTTCAGGTGCGCCAGCTCATGGACCACGATCATGTTGAGGAACTCCGGCGCGGCG
This sequence comes from Pseudomonas sp., assembly GCA_038147895.1. Lineage (GTDB taxonomy): Bacteria > Pseudomonadota > Gammaproteobacteria > Pseudomonadales > Pseudomonadaceae > Aquipseudomonas. The sequence goes on along the minus strand of JAYQUJ010000006.1, from coordinate 90,914 downwards.
TCCTTGAACAACGAGGCCACGCGGATCTCCTTCTTCGCCTTGAGCTTGCCGCCCTGCACCCGCGACACCGCCGTGTGCAGGCCCAGCGCACGGTGAGTAAGGTCGAGGCGATTGTCATACAGCACCTTGTCGACGGCCGGGGCGCTGCGCAGGTACTCCTGCTTCAATTCGGTGGTGTAGCCGTACAGGGCCTTGTCACTCTGCACCTGATGGCGGTTCGGGTAGCGCGTGGCCAGGTAATCGCCGAGGCGGTTCTCGGCGACCATCTGCATCACCTGCTGCTGCAGGTGCGGCGGGTAGCCTTGCAGGTACTTGAAAGGGGTAGTCATGCCGGCAGTTTAACCGCCGCAGACCAGGTGCTGCACAACCCTGCGTCGAATGGGCCGGGAGGTCAGGCCGCCGTCGACTGCTCGTCGCCCAACAGGTAGGCATCGAAGCCAAGCTGGTTGAGCAGATGCACCGCCAACTCGCTGCGAATGCCACCCTCCGGAGCCACCACATAGCAGGTGCCCAGGTCCAGCTCAGCAGCATGGCTGCGCAGGCTGGCTACCGGCAGATTGAGACTCTCCGGCCGATGCCCGAGGCGATACTCGACTGCCAGGCGCACATCCAGGAGCAGGTGCTTGCGCTGCTCCTGTTGATCCAGACGCTGCAGGTCCTGAGAACTGATACGGGGAATCAGCGTCGGCCGCACCAGTTCGACGAAGTCGTCACGGTGCAGGCGCGCCAGCTCACCATCCTCCAGCATGGTCACGCTGGCCGAGCGTACAGAGCCGCTGACCAGTGCCTCCTCGCCGAAAAAGTCACCGCTCTCCAACACCAGCGGCACTTGCTCGCGGCTGGCCGACGGCAGGCTCACCTCCACCCGCCCCTGCTTGATCACGAAGAAGTGCTCGCCCGACTCGCCATAGCCGACCACCTTGTCCCCGGAGCGGACCTCGACATACTCGAAGCGCGCCAGCAGGGCATGCAGGTGCGAGGGTGGCAGGCGCCCGAACAGCGGTGTGGCCAGCAGGCGCACCAGCCAGTCGTCCTCGGCGTGCTCCTCCGGCATATCGGCCAGATTGCTGACTTCGTACGCCGCCTCCTGGCTCCAGCTCAGCAGGCGCTCCAGCAGCTGGTGCTCGACGGCAAACAGGCTGACGGCAGTGAGCGCCTTGACGCTTGCCGGATTGCTCGGCCCAGGGTTCAGCGGCAGATGGGCCTGGGGCGAGCCGCCCTCGATCTGCAGCTTGCCGCTGCCGCTCTCGACGCTGACCTTGCCGGCCAGCAAGTAGTACTGAGCCAGGGAGCGCTCCCCTTTCAGCAGCAGCGGTGTGCCCGCCGGGTGCTGCTGGTAGGTGAGGCTGCTCAGCAGCTGTTGACGATAGTGCGGCGTGAGGAAATCCATCGGGCTGAAAGTGCTCAGCTGCTCGCAGCTCAAACGGCAGGACTCGATGCTCATGGCGGTACCTCCGCAATCAGACGCGGCCGTGCGCGATATGGCCGCTCCATTGCCAAGGATGAGTGAATAATAGTGCCTGGCCATCCAGCCGGTACTGACGCTGGTCGGTTCGCTACAGCTAGCACCAGCCCCTTGTAATTCAATACGTTGCGCACAGAAACCGGGGATGGATCTGTGGATAACCGTGGGAATAAGCGCTGCAGCCCAGTAGGCAAGGGCTCGCGAGGAGGCCGCTCAGTTTTCGACCAGCGGCCTGTGAAAAGGCTGACTGCAGGTCTGAACGGCGCTGTCCAACAGCAGAGAGCAGGGCTGGTCGGCCAGGTAGCTGCGATAAACCCGCAGCAGTTCGTCCGCACCGTAGCGACACCCGGCAACGCGGCACTCCGCACTGAACTCGAAACGGCTGTCGACCGGCTCCGCCAGAAGGATGCGAATGGCTGGCCAGTCGCTGGGGGCCATCTCTGGCGGGGTAAATAGCAAGCGCTCCTGGCGCTGTACCAGATGACCACCGACAGCCGCGTAGTCGAAGACGAACAGCAGCGTGCGCGAAACCTTGGTGGTGCAATCGGCGCGGGTGGTGCAACGCAGCGGATCGCTCTGTTCGGCAGATACAGGGATTTCAGCTTGCGGATCGACTGGAGCCTGGCGGGTGCAAGCCGCCAGCAACAGAACAACGCTCAAACCCAGAATACGAACCGACATGGTCTCTCCCAATACAAGAAAGCCCCGCAGAGCGGGGCTTTCGGGTGCAGCATAACGACTTAGTTGACCTTGGCGGCCAGCTCGCCACTGGCGTAGCGCTGGAACATGCCTTCCAGGTTGATCGGCTTGATCTTGGAGGCATTGCCGGCGGTGCCGAAGGCTTCGTAGCGGGCGATGCAGATGTCACGCATGGCGACGATGGTCTTGGCGAAGAACTTGCGCGGGTCGAACTCGCTCGGGTGCTCGGCCATCATGCGACGCATGGCACCAGTGGAAGCCAGACGCAGGTCGGTGTCGATGTTGACCTTGCGCACGCCGTGCTTGATGCCTTCGACGATTTCCTCGACCGGCACACCGTAGGTTTCCTTGATGTCGCCGCCGAACTCGTTGATCACCTTCAGCCACTCCTGCGGTACCGAGGAGGAGCCGTGCATCACCAGGTGGGTGTTGGGGATGCGCTTGTGGATTTCCTTGATGCGCTCGATGGAGAGCACGTCGCCGGTCGGCGGCTTGGTGAACTTGTAGGCGCCGTGGCTGGTGCCGATGGCGATGGCCAGGGCGTCGACCTGGGTGCGCTTGACGAAGTCGGCGGCCTCTTCCGGATCGGTCAGCAGCTGGCTGTGGTCGAGCACGCCTTCGGCGCCAACGCCGTCTTCTTCACCGGCCATGCCGGTTTCCAGGCTGCCCAGGCAGCCCAGCTCGCCTTCCACGGATACGCCGCAGGCGTGGGCGAAGGCGACGGTCTGCTGGGTGACGCGCACGTTGTAGTCGTAGTCGGCCGGGGTCTTGCCGTCTTCCTTCAGCGAGCCGTCCATCATCACCGAGCTGAAGCCCAGCTGGATCGAGCGCTGGCACACGTCCGGGCTGGTGCCGTGGTCCTGGTGCATGCACACCGGGATGTGCGGGAATTCTTCGATGGCAGCCAGGATCAGGTGGCGCAGGAAAGGCGCGCCGGCGTACTTGCGAGCACCGGCCGAAGCCTGGACGATCACCGGGGAATCGGTCTTGTCGGCCGCTTCCATGATGGCGCGCATCTGCTCAAGGTTGTTGACGTTGAAAGCCGGTACGCCATAGCCGAATTCGGCGGCGTGGTCCAGCATCTGACGCATGCTGATCAGTGCCATGTGTTCCTGTCTCCCGGAAAAAGGGTCGTTAATCGTGCAGCCTGCCCCACGGGCAGGCCTGGTTCAAGTTATCCGGAAGGTACGGCTTCGCCCGCTTCCGGTGCGCGCGGCCAGTTGGCCACACGGTTGTTGCAAAATCCTCGCCGCTCAGCGCGGCTTGCAGCCACGGCCGACCAGCTGCTCGGTTCCCACGCGGTAAACCACCCCTTCCTCACCCTTGGTGTGAAAGGCCAGGAGTGGATCGCTGTACAGCACACCCGATGCCGAAGGTTGGCGCTTGAGGCGGTGGGCAATATCGCTGCCGCCGAGGCGCAGGTCGATTGCATCTTCGCCGGCCGGGCGCCACAACACTTCCGTGTGATTGTCGCAGACCCAGCTGGTCCATTGGTCATTCGCCACCGGCTGATCGGCACAGGCCGACAGCAATACAGTGGCGGCCAGCGACCCGACAAGTTTCGTACCCTTCATCCGCCCCCCTTAGTCACAGCGCTGGCTCGGCATACCGCCATCGGCGCCGCTACCGACTTGGCCATCCATACGATCTGCGCCATGACTGCTCGGCGTTTCGATCTGCGCCGGGCTGAATACCCGACAAGCCTTTTCGCGGGTATCACTTGCGCAGCCCAGCAACAACATCCCGACAACACCCAGCAGCATCCACCTGGCCATGGTCTTACTCCTTGCACGAGGAATCGGACAACCCGAGCGGCGCGGGGTTTAACCGCAGCCGAACGGGACTCGCCTTTCACCCTAGCAGGGCAAGACCCGCCGTGCGCAGGCTCAGGCCTTGGCGCGGGCTTCCAGCACTTCCACCGCCGGCAGCACCTTGCCTTCGACGAACTCCAGGAAGGCGCCACCGCCGGTGGAGATGTAGCTGATCTGCGCGTTCACGCCGTACTTGTCGATGGCCGCCAGGGTGTCACCACCACCAGCGATGGAGAATGCCGGGCTCTCGGCGATGGCCTGGGCCAGCACCTTGGTGCCGTTGCCGAACTGGTCGAACTCGAACACGCCCACCGGGCCGTTCCACAGGATGGTCTTCGACGACTTCAGCAGCTCGGCGAACTGCGCGGCGGTCTGCGGGCCGATGTCGAGGATCATGTCGTCATCAGCGACGTCGGCGATGGCTTTCACGGTCGCTTCGGCGTCTTCGGCGAAGGCCTTGGCCACCACCACGTCGACCGGCAGCGGCACGCTGACCTTGGAAGCTATGGCGCGGGCGGTGTCGACCAGATCGGCCTCGTACAGCGACTTGCCGACCTTGTGGCCCGCCGCGGCGAGGAAGGTGTTGGCGATGCCGCCGCCGACGATCAGCTGATCGCAGATCTGGCTCAGGCTGTTCAGCACGTCGAGCTTGGTGGAAACCTTGGAGCCGGCGACGATGGCGGCCATTGGGCGGGCCGGGTTACCCAGAGCCTTGCCCAGAGCGTCCAGCTCGGCGGCCAGCAGCGGGCCGGCGGCGGCAACCTTGGCGAACTTGGCCACGCCGTGGGTCGAACCCTCGGCGCGGTGGGCGGTGCCGAAGGCGTCCATCACGAACACGTCGCACAGGGCGGCGTATTGCTGGGCCAGCTCGTCGGCGTTCTTCTTCTCGCCCTTGTTGAAGCGCACGTTCTCGAACAGCACGATGTCGCCGGCTTTCACCTCGACACCGCCCAGGTAGTCCTTGACCAGCGGCACTTCGCGGCCCAGGGCCTTGGACAGGTAGGCTGCGACCGGTGCCAGGCTGTTTTCTTCGCTGAACTCACCCTCGGTCGGACGACCCAGGTGCGAGCAGACCATCACCGCCGCGCCCTTCTCCAGGGCCAGCTTGATGGTCGGCAGCGAAGCGAGGATGCGCGCATCGCTCTTCACCACGCCGTCCTTCACCGGCACGTTGAGGTCTTCGCGGATCAGCACGCGCTTACCGGCGAGGTCGAGGTCGGTCATTTTCAGAACGGTCATGGTCAGTCCTTCACGGGGGCTGGTTATTTGGATGAATTGGCGACGGCGAGGAAGTGTTCCGCGACGTCGAGCATACGGTTGGCGAAGCCCCATTCGTTGTCGAACCAGGCCAGCAGGTTGACCAGGCGTGGGCCGGAAACCCGGGTCTGGCTGCCGTCGACGATGGCCGAATGGGCGTCGTGGTTGAAATCGCAGCTGGCGTGGGGCAGCTCGGTGTAGGCCAGCAGGCCCTTGAGCGGCCCGGCCTCGGCAGCCTGACGCAGCACCGCGTTGATCTCGGCAGCACTGGTATCGCGCGCCACCTGCAGGGTGATATCCAGGCAGGAGACGTTGACCGTCGGCACGCGGATGGCCTTGGCCTGCACGCGCCCGGACAGCTCCGGCAGCAGGCGCTCGATACCGCGCGCCAGGCCGGTCGACACCGGGATCACCGACTGGAAGGCCGAGCGCGTACGGCGCAGGTCTTCGTGGTGGTAGGCGTCGATCACCGGCTGGTCGTTCATCGCCGAGTGAATGGTGGTGATGGAGACGTACTCGATCCCCAGCGTCTCGTTCAGCAGCTTGAGCAGCGGCACCGCGCAGTTGGTGGTGCAGGAGGCATTGGACACCAGGCGCTCGGCACCCGTCAGGCACTGCTGGTTGACGCCGAACACCACTGTGGCGTCGATATCCGCCTCGCTGGCCATCGGCTGCGACAGCAGCACGCGCGGCGCGCCGGCGTGGAGAAAACGCTGAGCCTGCACCCGGGTGGTGTACTGGCCGGAACACTCCAGCAGCAGGTCGATGCCCAGTCCGGCCCAGTCGATGCCTTCCGGCTCGGCGCTGCGCAGCACCTTCACGCAATCGCCGTTGATGTGCAGGCAGTCGCCGTCAACCTTGACCTCGCCGGGGAAGCGGCCGTGGGTGGAGTCGAAGCGGGTCAGGTATTCGATGCTGGCCTGGTCGGCCAGATCGTTCAGCGCCACCACCTCAATACCCGCCGCCACGCCGCGCTCGTGCAGGGCACGCAGCACGCAACGACCGATACGGCCATAGCCGTTGAGGGCGACTTTGTAGGGGCGGGCGTTGGGCATGGCGGTCTCGATTCGGTCTCCCCTCTCCCGTCGGGAGAGGGGCTGGGGTGAGGGTCGACGCCCTCATCCGGCCCTTGCGGGCCACCTTCTCCCGAGGGGAGAAGGCTTTACGCGTCCAGCAGCTCGGCAGCGGTTTCCAGGATATTGTCGACGGTGAAGCCGAACTCCTCGAACAGCGCCGGGGCAGGAGCGGACTCACCGAAGGTGGTCATGCCGATGATGCGGCCTTCCAGGCCCACGTACTTGTACCAGAAGTCGGTATGCGCGGCCTCGATGGCGATGCGCGCACCGACCTGCACCGGCAGCACGGCCTGCTTGTAGGCGGCGTCCTGCTGGTCGAACACGTTGCTCGACGGCATGGACACCACGCGCACCTGCTTGCCCTGCTCGCTCAGCTTGTCGAAAGCCTGCACGGCCAGACCGACTTCCGAACCGGTGGCGATCAGGATCAGTTCCGGCTCGCCTGCGCAGTCCTTGAGCACATAAGCGCCACGGGCGACATCGGCCAGCTGCTGGGCATCGCGTGCCTGGTGCGGCAGGTTCTGGCGGCTGAACACCAGTGCGGACGGACCGTCGGCGCGCTCGATGGCGTACTTCCAGGCCACCGCGGATTCCACCGCGTCGGCCGGGCGCCAGCAATCCAGGTTCGGCGTGCCACGCAGGCTGGCCAGTTGCTCGATCGGCTGGTGGGTCGGGCCGTCTTCACCCAGACCGATGGAGTCGTGGGTGAACACGTAAAGCACGCGCTGTTTCATCAGCGCCGACATGCGCACGGCATTGCGCGCGTATTCCATGAAGATCAGGAAAGTCGCGCCGTACGGGATGAAGCCGCCGTGCAGGGCCACGCCGTTCATGATCGCGCTCATGCCGAACTCGCGCACACCGTAGAACATGTAGTTGCCGGATGCGTCATCGGCCTCGACACCCTTGCAGCCTTTCCACAGGGTCAGGTTGGAGCCGGCCAGGTCGGCGGAGCCGCCGAGGAATTCCGGCAGCAGCGGACCGAATGCGTTCAGCGCGTTCTGGCTGGCCTTGCGGCTGGCAATGGTCTCGCCCTTGGCGGCGACTTCGGCCACGTAGGCAGCGGACTTCTCGGCGAAGTCGGCCGGCAGCTCGCCGGCCAGGCGACGCTTGAGCTCGGCGGCCAGTTCAGGATGGGCGGCAGCATAGGCGGCGAAACGCAGGTCCCAGTCGGCTTCGCGGGCGGCACCGGTTTCCTTGGCGTCCCACTCGGCGTAGATGTCGGCCGGGATTTCGAACGGGCCATGGTTCCAGCCCAGCTGCGCGCGGGTGGCGGCGATTTCGTCGTTGCCCAGCGGCGCGCCGTGGCACTCTTCCTTGCCGCCCTTGTTCGGCGAACCGAAGCCGATCACGGTCTTGCAGCAGATCAGGGTCGGGCGGTCGCTGGACTTGCGTGCGGTCTCGATGGCGATCTTGATTTCTTCGGCGTCATGGCCGTCGACATTGCGGATCACCTGCCAGCCATAGGCTTCGAAGCGCGCTGGGGTGTCGTCGGTGAACCAGCCGTGGACTTCACCATCGATGGAGATGCCGTTGTCGTCGTAGAAGGCGATCAGCTTGCCCAGGCCCAGGGTGCCGGCCAACGAGCAGACTTCGTGGCTGATGCCTTCCATCATGCAACCGTCGCCGAGGAAGGCGTAGGTGAAGTGGTCGACGATGTTGTGACCGTCGCGGTTGAACTGCGCGCCCAGCACTTTCTCGGCGATGGCAAAGCCGACGGCGTTGGCGATGCCCTGACCCAGCGGGCCGGTGGTGGTTTCCACGCCCGGGGTGTAGCCGTATTCCGGGTGGCCCGGGGTGCGGCTGTGCAGCTGGCGGAACTGCTTGAGGTCGTCGATGCCCAGGTCGTAGCCGGTCAGGTGCAGCAGCGAGTAGATCAGCATCGAGCCGTGGCCGTTGGAAAGCACGAAGCGGTCACGGTCAGCCCAGTTCGGGTTCTGCGGGTTGTGCTTGAGATAGTCACGCCACAGCACTTCGGCGATGTCCGCCATGCCCATGGGGGCGCCGGGATGGCCGCTGTTGGCTTTCTGCACGGCATCCATGCTGAGGGCACGAATGGCGTTGGCTCGCTCACGACGGCTGGGCATCGCTGAATCTCCTGCGGGGGTAGTCACGGTAAAAAGGCGCGTATTTTCGCCCAGCAGGCGCCTTATGGGCAATGACAGATGGTCGATAGCCGGCGCCATTCGCCTTGAGCGCAGACGCAACATCAATATCAAAACTTTTTGATATTGATGTTGCTGGATGAAAAATGACCGACTAGACTGCCGCCCTGATGAACTTGCGCGCCCCTCAGCTCGATTTCGAGCCAGCCGAAGAACTCGCCGCCCTGTGCAAGGCCGGCGGCGATCCGCTGCGCCTGAACGTACTGCGCGCGCTGGCCAACGATTCGTTTGGCGTGCTGGAACTGGCGCAGATCTTCGCCACCGGCCAGTCGGGCATGAGCCACCACCTCAAGGTGCTGGCCCAGGCCGGGCTGGTGGCGACCCGCCGCGAAGGCAATGCGGTGTTCTACCGCCGCGCCCTGCCGCAGACCGAACTGTTCGGCGGCACCCTGCACGCCGCGCTGCTGGATGAAGTCGAGCACCTGCAACTGCCGACCGATGTGCAGGCACGCATCGCCGGCGTGCACGCGCAGCGCGCCGCCGCCAGCCGCGACTTCTTCGCCAAGACGGCGGACAAGTTCCAGGCCCAGCAGGATCTGATCGCCGGCCTGCCGCAGTACCGCGACAGCGTGCTGGCCCTGCTCGATGCGCTGGGCTTCTCTGCAGGCAGCACGGCACTGGAAGTCGGCCCCGGCGATGGCGGTTTCCTGCCCGAGTTGGCGCGGCGCTTCGCCCACGTGGCAGCGCTGGACAACAGCGAAGCCATGCTGGAGCTGGCGCGCCAGCGTTGCCAGAAAGAACAACTGGGCAATGTCGAGCTCAAGTTAGCCGACGCCCTCATCGACGACATCGACGCTGCCGACTGCGTGGTGGTGAACATGGTGCTGCACCATTTCGCCGCCCCGGCCGAGGCGCTCAAACAGCTGGCACGCCTGGTCAAGCCAAGCGGCAGCCTGCTGATTACCGAGTTATGTAGCCACGACCAGAGCTGGGCCAGGACGGCCTGCGGTGACCTCTGGCTAGGCTTCGAACAGGAAGAACTGGCCCGCTGGGCCGACGCCGCGGGGCTCACGCCCGGCGAGAGCCTCTATGTGGGCCTCAAGAACGGCTTTCAGATTCAGGTACGGCACTTCGCCAAGCCGGATACGAAGCAACCTCAGGTATGAATAGGATCTAGAAATGAGCGAATACTCCCTGTTTACCTCCGAATCCGTGTCCGAAGGCCATCCGGACAAGATCGCCGACCAGATCTCCGATGCCGTCCTCGACGCCATCATCGCCCAGGACAAGCATGCCCGCGTGGCCGTGGAAACCCTGGTCAAGACCGGTGTGGCCATCGTTGCCGGCGAAGTCACCACCAGCGCCTGGGTCGATCTGGAGCAGATCGTCCGCGACGTCATCTGCGACATCGGCTACACCAGCTCCGACGTCGGCTTCGACGGTGCCACCTGCGGTGTGATGAACATCATTGGCAAGCAGTCCCCGGACATCAACCAGGGCGTCGACCGCGCCAAGCCGGAAGACCAGGGTGCCGGCGACCAGGGCCTGATGTTCGGCTACGCCAGCAACGAGACCGACGTGCTGATGCCGGCACCGATCCGCTTTTCCCACGCCCTGGTCGAGCGCCAGGCCGAGGCGCGCAAGTCTGGCCTGCTGCCGTGGCTGCGCCCGGACGCCAAGAGCCAGGTCACCTGCCGCTATGAAGACGGCAAGGTGGTCGGCATCGACGCCGTGGTGCTGTCCACCCAGCACAACCCGGACGTCGGCCTGAGCGACCTGCGCGAAGCGGTGATGGAGCTGATCATCAAGCACACCCTGCCGGCCGAACTGCTGCACAAGGACACCCAGTTCCACATCAACCCGACCGGCAACTTCGTCATCGGCGGCCCGGTGGGCGACTGCGGCCTGACCGGACGCAAGATCATCGTCGACTCCTACGGCGGCATGGCCCGCCACGGTGGCGGCGCCTTCTCCGGCAAGGACCCGTCCAAGGTCGACCGCTCGGCCGCCTACGCCGGCCGCTACGTGGCCAAGAACATCGTCGCCGCCGGCCTGGCCGAGCGTTGTGAGATCCAGGTGTCCTACGCCATCGGCGTGGCCCAGCCGACCTCCATCTCGATCAACACCTTCGGCACCAACAAGGTCAGCGAAGACACCATCATCAAGCTGGTGCGCGAAGTATTCGACCTGCGCCCCTACGCCATCACCAAGATGCTCGACCTGCTCCACCCGATGTACCAGGCCACTGCGGCCTACGGTCACTTCGGCCGCACCCCGGAGCAGAAAACCGTGGGCAACGACAGCTTCACCACCTTCACCTGGGAGCAGACCGACAAGGTCGAGGCCCTGCGCGCAGCAGCCGGCCTGTAAGCCTCAGGCAGCGACGCCAGAAGCCCCGCACCCGCGGGGTTTTTTGCTGTTTGGGCAGGCCCTGGCCACGACGCTGCAGCACAACCAGCCCGTGGTTCCTCCTGCTCGATAAAGCACGGCACTGGTCTAGGCTTGCCTTGTCATCGACGAGAGCAAGGATGCTCCCATGCCACGCTGGATAGCCTTAAACCTCCTCCTGTGTGCCGCACCATTGGCGGCGGCCACCTGCCCCGACTGGTCCACCCCACGAGCTGCCACGGAAATAGCGGCCCTGCAGCAGCGTCTGAGTGCGTGGGATCACGCCTATCACCTCGAAGGCCGCGCCCAGGTCAGCGACGAAATCTACGATCAAAGCCGCGCCCGCCTGCAACAGTGGCAGGCCTGTTATCCGAGCCTGGCGCAACCGGCTCGGCATCCGTTGCAAGGCGCCGCCGGTAAAACCGCCCATCCCGTCGCGCAAACCGGCCTGCACAAACTCGCGGACCTTGCGGCAGTGCAGGCATGGATGAGCCAGCGTGACGACCTGTGGCTGCAACCCAAGGTCGATGGCGTGGCGGTCAGCCTCGCCTATCGCAACGGCAGGCTGGAGCAGGTCGTCAGCCGGGGCGACGGCCGCCGCGGTCAGGACTGGACACGCCAGGCCACGCAAATCAACGCCATTCCTCAACACCTGGAACATAGGGGCGAGCTGATCCTGCAGGGCGAACTCTACTGGCGCCTGCCCGATCATGTGCAGCAACGCGAGGGTGGGCGCAACGCACGCAACCGGGTAGCCGGCGCCCTGGCCCGCCACGATCTGGACAGCACAACAGGCGCGCAGATCGGCCTGTTCGTCTGGGACTGGCCCAACGGCCCGGAGGGAATGAGTGATCGACTGCAAGGGCTAGCCACCATGGGCTTTAGCGATAGCCTCGCCATGACGCTGCCCGTACACAGCGCCACCCAAGCCGAACAGCAGCGCCAGCGCTGGTATCGCGGCCCGCTGCCTTTCGCCACTGATGGCGTGGTGCTGCGCCAGGGGCAGCGACCGCCAGGCGTCATGTGGATCGCCGAGCCGCCGAACTGGGCGGCGGCCTGGAAGTACCCGCTGCGCCAGGCCCTGGCCGAGGTGCGTGCGGTGGAATTGAAGATCGGTCGCAGCGGGCGCATCACGCCGCTGCTACAGCTGCACCCCGTGGAGCTGGATGGGCGCACCGTGCAGCGTGTCAGCCTGGGCTCGCTCAAGCGCTGGCAGGCGCTGGATGTACGCCCCGGCGATCAGGTCAGCATTACCCTGGCCGGCCTGACCATTCCGCAGCTGGAGCAGGTTGCCTGGCGCAGCCAGCTCCGTGCTCAGGTGACCATTCCCGACCCCGCCGCCCACCACGCACTGAGTTGCTGGCAGCCCACACCGGGTTGTGCAAGCCAGTTCGCCGCCCGTCAGCAATGGTTGAGCGGCAAGCAAGGCTTGGCCTTGCCCGGCATCGGCGCGGGCACCTGGAACAAGTTGCAGTTGAACGGTTTGCTGGACTGGCTGGAATTGAGCGAAGCGGAGCTGGCCTCCCGCCCCGGTTTCGGCCCGCGCAGCGCGGCACAGCTCAGCACCAGCTTCGCCCTGGCGCGCCAACGACCCTTCTCCCAATGGCTACACGCTCTGGGTCTGCCACCCAGCGGAGCAGCACCACTAGGTGAAGACTGGGACAGCCTGGCAGCACGAGAGGCGCCCGTCTGGGACGCCTATGCCGGCATCGGCGCCGTACGCGCCAAGCAACTCGCGGCCTTCTTCCGAACTCCGGAAGTACTGCAGTTGCGTGAGCAGCTACGCGCCGCCGGCGTGGCGGGTTTTCAGTAGATACGGAACTCGTCGTGACAGGCCCGACAGGCGGCCTCGACTTTATCCACGGGCGCGACCAGAGCCGTGGCACGCAGCGGCTGAACCTGAACGGCCGCATGCAGCTCGGCGGTGGTCGCCTCCAGCTCGCGCGCCAGTTGCTGGAAGCGCTCCTGGCGCTGCCACACCTCGTCACGCGCCTGGCTGTCGTCGCTCTCCTCGCGCACCTGCGGGAAGTGCTGCCACGGCTGGCGCGAGATGTCGTCCAGATGCGCCGCACCCTGGGCAAAGCGCTCGGCATTGAACACCAGACGCCCGCGCAGCATGCCGCCCAGGTCTTCGCTGGTCTTGAGCATGTCCTTGAAGATCACCTGGCGCTTGCCCAGCGGCGAGTTGGGGTCAACTCGATCGCAACCGACGATCAGGGTGCAGGCCAGGATGGCCAACAGGATTTTCGACTTCATCATCTACAGCCAGTCGTTCGCAAAAAGGCCGACAGTATTGCCAGTTCGCCCTCGCCCGCCAAGAGTCAGGTCGCCGCAGCCTCTTCCGGGAAACGGTCACGGATATAGCTGATTTCGGTTTTGCCGTGCGGCGCCGGCAGGCCATCCTCGCCAAGGTTGACGAACACCAGGCGGTCAATAGTGAGGATGCTCTTGCGGGTGATCTTGTTGCGCACTTCGCAGCGCAGAGTGATCGAGCTGCGCCCGAAATCCGTGGCGGTCAGGCCCAGTTCGATGATGTCGCCCTGGCGCGCCGAGCTGACGAAGTTGATCTCGGAGATCAGCTTGGTCACCACCTTCTGGCTGTCGAGCTGGATGATGGCGTAGATCGCCGCCTCCTCGTCAATCCACTTCAGCAGGCTGCCGCCGAACAGGGTGCCATTGGGGTTGAGGTCTTCGGGTTTTACCCATTTGCGTGTGTGGAATTTCATCGCCACTCCTGTCTTCTCGGTCAATTTGTGCCGATATCTTGCCAGCTGGGCGCTCGTGGGTCGCGGCAAGGATTTCAATGGCAGCGATAGGCATGCGACGGAAAGCCTTGGGCAAGCTTCGCGGCATGGCTATAATCGCCGGGCTTCACGCGATCGGCTCTGCCCGGTCGTGCCCGCCACCTGTCCGAGGGGCGCTGCAGCAGCTTGAAAGATCTGTGTCGAATCCCGAAGCCCCGCACTTCTGAAGTGCCCTGCGGCGGATTCGAATCAGACTTCCAGTCTGTCAGGCTCGGATGGGGCGTTTACCCGAACGCATCAACGGCGCCCATTCGCAGACAACGAATGGAGAGCTTTCGCATGAGCGCTGCCTTTACCGATTACAAAGTGGCCGACATTTCCCTGGCCGACTGGGGCCGCAAGGAACTGACCATCGCCGAGTCCGAAATGCCGGCACTGATGGGCCTGCGCAGCAAATACGCCGCCAGCCAGCCGCTGAAAGGCGCCAAGATCCTCGGCTGCATCCACATGACCATCCAGACCGGCGTACTGATCGAGACGCTGACCGCACTGGGCGCCGAAGTGCGCTGGTCGTCCTGCAACATTTTCTCGACCCAGGACCAGGCTGCCGCTGCCATCGCCGCCGCCGGCATCCCGGTATTCGCCTGGAAGGGCGAGACCGAGGAAGAGTACGAGTGGTGCATCGAGCAGACCATCCTGAAAGATGGCCAGCCGTGGGACGCCAACATGGTGCTGGACGACGGCGGTGACCTGACCGAGATCCTGCACAAGAAATACCCGCAGATGCTTGAACGCATCCACGGCGTCACCGAAGAAACCACCACCGGTGTGCACCGTCTGCTCGACATGCTCAAGGCCGGCACCTTGAAAGTCCCGGCGATCAACGTCAACGACGCCGTGACCAAGAGCAAGAACGACAACAAGTACGGCTGCCGTCACAGCCTCAACGACGCCATCAAGCGCGGCACCGACCACCTGCTGTCGGGCAAGCAGGCGCTGGTGATCGGCTACGGCGACGTGGGCAAGGGCTCGGCTCAGTCCCTGCGTCAGGAAGGTATGATCGTCAAGGTTTCCGAAGTCGACCCGATCTGCGCCATGCAGGCCTGCATGGACGGTTTCGAACTGGTTTCGCCGTACATCAACGGTCTCAACGACGGCAGCGAAGCCAGCATCGATAAGGCCCTGCTGGGCAAGATCGACCTGATCGTCACCACCACCGGTAACGTCAACGTCTGTGACGCCGGCATGCTCAAGGCCCTGAAGAAGCGCGCCGTGGTGTGCAACATCGGTCACTTCGACAACGAGATCGACACCGCCTTCATGCGCAAGAACTGGGCGTGGGAAGAGGTCAAGCCGCAGGTGCACAAGATCCACCGCACCGGCGCCGGCAGCTTCGATGCGGCCAACGACGACTACCTGATCCTGCTGGCCGAAGGCCGCCTGGTGAACCTGGGCAACGCCACCGGCCACCCGAGCCGCATCATGGACGGCTCCTTCGCCAACCAGGTGCTGGCGCAGATCTTCCTGTTCGAGCAGAAGTTCGCCGACCTCTCCGCCGAGAAGAAAGCTGAGCGCCTGACCGTGGAAGTGCTGCCGAAGAAGCTGGACGAAGAAGTCGCCCTGGAAATGGTCAAGGGCTTCGGTGGCGTCGTCACCCAGCTGACCAAACAGCAGGCCGAGTACATCGGCGTGACCGTCGAAGGCCCGTTCAAGCCGGACACTTACCGCTACTGATGCACCGGGAAGGCGGGGCGGCAACGCCCCGCCTTCTTCGCGTCTGCAAGGACCCGTTTTATGTCGCAAGAACAACGTAGTTACAGCTTCGAGTTCTTCCCCACCAAGACCGAAGCCGGGCATGAAAAGCTGCTGGGTGTGGCGCGCCAACTGGCGGGCTACAACCCCAATTTTTTCTCCTGCACCTATGGTGCCGGCGGCTCGACCCGTGACCGCACTCTGAATACCGTGCTGCAGCTGGATGGCGATGTCGGCGTGCCGACCGCGCCGCACCTGTCCTGCGTCGGTGACAGCAAGGACGAGCTGCGCAGCCTGCTCAGCCAGTACAAGAACTCCGGGATCAAGCGCATCGTTGCCCTGCGCGGCGATCTGCCGTCCGGCATGGGCATGGCCAGCGGTGAGCTGCGCTACGCCAACGAGCTGGTCGAGTTCATCCGCAACGAGACCGGCGATCACTTCCACATCGAAGTGGCGGCCTACCCGGAAGTGCATCCGCAGGCGCGCAGCTACGAGGACGATCTGCAGAACTTCGTGCGCAAGTGCCAGGCCGGCGCCGACAGCGCCATCACCCAGTACTTCTTCAGCGCCGACTGCTACTTCTACTTCGTCGAGCGCGTGCGCAAGCTGGGTGTGGAACTGCCGATCGTGCCGGGCATCATGCCGATCACCAACTACAGCAAACTGGCGCGTTTCTCCGACGCCTGCGGCGCGGAGATCCCGCGCTGGGTGCGCAAGCAGCTGGAGGCCTACGCCGACGACCTGGACAGCATCCAGGCCTTTGGCACGCAGGTGGTCAGCGAAATGTGCGAACGCCTGCTGGAGGGTGGCGCGCCAGGCCTGCATTTCTATACCCTGAACCAGGCAGAACCCAGCCTGGCCATCTGGAACAACCTCAAGCTACCCCGCTGAGGCCAGGCCGCCCGTGCAACTCGTCGCGGGCGGCGCGATCAGATACCAGGCTCTGTGTGCCGTCACACCCCTGACGGCACCCTCCCCGGCGCATGCGCCGCTCGACACGGAAGCCTCGATGACTCTGGTACGCAACAAGATCAACGCCTCAGTAAGCCCCAAGGGCAGCCTGGAAACCCTCTCCCAGCGCGAAGTGCAACAGCTGCGCGCCACCGGTTCGGGCAACGTCTACCGCCTGTTCCGCCAGTGCGCCCTGGCGATCCTCAACACCGGCTCGCACAGCGACAACGCCAAGACCATCCTTGAGGCCTACCCGGACTTCGAGGTGATCATCCACCAGCAGGATCGCGGTATCCGCCTGGAGCTGCGCAACGCCCCGGCCGATGCCTTCGTCGACGGCGAGATGATCGCCAGCACCCGCGAAATGCTGTTCAGCGCCCTGCGCGACATCGTCTACACCCAGAGCGAGCTGGAAAACCAGCGCATCGACCTGGACAGCTCCGAAGGCATCACCGACTACGTGTTCCACCTGCTGCGCAACGCCCGCACCCTGCGCAACGGCGTCGAACCGAAGATGGTGGTGTGCTGGGGCGGCCACTCGATCAGCAGCGAGGAATACAAGTACACCAAGAAGGTCGGCCACGAACTCGGCCTGCGCGGTCTGGACATCTGCACCGGCTGCGGCCCGGGCGTGATGAAGGGGCCGATGAAGGGCGCCACCATCGCCCACGCCAAGCAGCGCATCAGCGGCGCACGCTACCTGGGCCTGACCGAACCGGGCATCATCGCCGCCGAGGCGCCTAACCCGATCGTCAACGAACTGGTGATCCTGCCGGATATCGAGAAACGCCTGGAGGCCTTCGTCCGCGTCGGCCACGGCATCATCATCTTTCCCGGCGGCGTCGGCACGGCCGAAGAATTCCTCTACCTGCTCGGCATCCTCACCCACCCGGACAACACCAGCCTGCCCTTCCCGGTCATCCTCACCGGGCCGAAGAACGCCTCGCCCTACCTGCAACAACTGCATGACTTCATCGGCGCCACCCTGGGCAAGGAAGCCCAGGAGCGCTACCGCATCATCATCAACGACCCGGCAGAAGTGGCCAGGCAGATGGCTATGGGCATCCGCGAAGTGGAGTACCACCGCCGCGAGCATAACGACGCCTTCCACTTCAACTGGCTGCTGAAGATCGATGAGGGCTTCCAGCACCCCTTCGAAGCCACGCACGCCAACATGGCCGCGCTCAACCTGACCCGCGAGCAGCCATTGCATGAACTGGCCGCCAATCTGCGCAGGGCGTTTTCCGGCATCGTCGCCGGCAACGTTAAGGCCCACGGCATTCGCCTGATCGAGGAACACGGCCCCTACGAGATCAAGGGCGACCCGAGCATCATGCGCCCGCTGGATCGCCTGCTGCAGGCCTTCGTCGAACAACACCGCATGAAGCTGCCAGGCGGCAGTGCCTACGAGCCCTGCTACCGAGTGGTTGACTGACCCTCCTGCGACTTATTGCTTACTGTTCGGCCGGGGTGAAAGCCATTACCCTGGCCGAATGCCACTATTCCAGCGCCAGATAATTGCCGCTCTATGCCTCTGCAGCCTTGCCATCACGGCACGGGCAGAACCGCTGCGCATCGTCACCGAGGCCTGGGCGCCTTATGTGTACGAGGAAAACGGCCAGCCGGCCGGGCTCGACTACGAGATAAGCGCCGAGGTGCTGCGCCGCCTGGGCGTCGAGGTCGAGTGGCAGTTCCTGCCCTGGAAACGCTGCCTGCTGGCCTTCGAGCAGGGCCAGGCCGACGGCATTCTCGATATCTTCCGCATCCCCGAACGCGAAGCGAACATGCTGTTCGTCGAGGAACCGCTGTCGGAGATCGAATTCGTCCTGTTCTACTCACGCAGCCGCCCCTACCCCTATCGCAAGCTGGACGATCTGCGCGACCTGCTGATCGGCACTTCGCCGGGCTACTGGTACAACGACCAGGCCTTCCGCGACTCACGCCTGTTCAGCCGCGAGGAAGCACCGAGCCACGAAGCCAACCTGGGCAAGCTGGTACGCCAGCGCGTCGACTTGGTGGTCAATGACCGCCGCGCCGGGCTGTTCCTCGCCGCACACCTCGGGCTGGGTGCGCAACTTGACTACAACACCAAGGCAGTCGGCACGGATCGCCTATATCTGGCCCTGCGCCGGACCAACGGACTGGCGACACTGGCCGAACGCTTCAGCGCCGAGCTGCGGCGCTTCAAGCAGGAAGCTGCCTATACCCGCCTGCAGGCCCGCTACGCGGAACCAGGCAATGCACCGATTGCCGCGAAAGATTGATCCAGCGCAAGCAATTCAGGCGACGGACAGCTAGCGGCGCCACCACTTTGCTCTGTTATACTCCGGGCTCCCGCCAGGCTTGCGCCCGGATGCTCGGCAACCCATCGCCCAGCAGTACCGGACGGGATCGTTCAGCGAGAGCGATTCAAGCCAGGCAGCTTCCCCATCGGGCTTTCGCCCCACATTGACAGGATTACACATGTCCTTTGCTTCCCTCGGTCTCTCCGAGGCATTGGCCGGCGCCGTAGAAGCTGCCGGCTACGCCCAGCCCACTCCGGTGCAACAGCGGGCCGTTCCCGCCGTGTTGCAAGGCCGCGACCTGATGGTCGCCGCCCAGACGGGTACTGGTAAAACCGCAGGCTTCGCCCTGCCGATTCTGGAGCGCCTGTTCCCGGGCGGTCATCCGGACCGCGAACACCGCCACGGCCCGAAACAGCCGCGCGTGCTGGTGCTGACGCCAACCCGCGAGCTGGCTGCCCAGGTGCATGACAGCTTCAAGGTCTACGCCCGCGATCTGCCACTGATCAGCGCCTGCATCTTCGGCGGTGTCGGCATGAACCCGCAGGTACAAGCCCTGGCCAAGGGCGTGGACGTACTGGTGGCCTGCCCCGGTCGCCTGCTCGACCTGGCCGGACAAGGCAGCGTCGACCTGTCCCACGTGGAAATCCTGGTCCTCGACGAAGCCGACCGCATGCTCGACATGGGCTTTATCCACGACGTGAAGAAGGTCCTCGCCCGCCTGCCGGCGCAGCGCCAGAACCTGCTGTTCTCGGCGACCTTCTCCAAGGACATCATCGCCCTGGCCAACAAGCTGCTGCGCGACCCCGAGCGCATCGAGGTCACGCCGCCGAACACCACGGTCGAGCGCATCGAGCAGCGTGTGTTCCGCATCCCGGCCACGCACAAGCGTGCACTGCTGGCGCACCTGATCACCCTCGGCGCCTGGGAGCAGGTGCTGGTGTTCACCCGCACCAAGCACGGCGCCAACCGCCTGGCCGAGTACCTGTGCAAGCACGGCCTGCCGGCTGCGGCGATCCACGGCAACAAGAGCCAGAACGCGCGCACCAAGGCCCTGGCCGACTTCAAGGCCAACGCCGTGCGCATCCTGGTCGCCACCGATATCGCCGCCCGCGGCCTGGACATCGACCAGCTGCCGCATGTGGTCAACTACGAGCTGCCCAACGTCGAGGAAGACTACGTTCACCGTATCGGCCGTACCGGCCGTGCCGGGCGCAGTGGCGAGGCCATCTCGCTGGTCGCTCCGGACGAGGAGAAGCTGCTCAAGGCCATCGAGCGCATGACCAAGCAGCAGATTCCGGACGGTGACATGCAGGGCTTCGACCCGGCCAGCATCGAGGTTGAGAAGCCGGAGCCGCGCGCCCCGCGCCCGGAGCGCAAGCCGCGCGCCGACAAGCCCAAGCACGAAGCCAAGCATGAGCCCAAGGCCGAAGGCGAGACCGCTGAAGGCCAGGGCAAGAAACGCAAGCGCCGCCGCGGCAAGGGCAAAGGCCAGGGTGAAGCTGGCCAGGGTCAACAACCACAACAGAACCAGCAGCGTCAGAGCAA
Source organism: Pseudomonas sp. (assembly GCA_038147895.1). Taxonomy (GTDB): domain Bacteria; phylum Pseudomonadota; class Gammaproteobacteria; order Pseudomonadales; family Pseudomonadaceae; genus Aquipseudomonas. The sequence continues at coordinate 70,836 of JAYQUJ010000006.1, read as the reverse complement.
CCGCTCCAGCGCGCCGCAGGCCGTGCCGCCGGAGCGCGATCCCGAGGAATTCCTCGACGACGACTTCGACAACTTCGGCAACCGCGCCGACTACGTGCCGACCCAGCCGAAGCCGCAGGGCCGCAACCAGCGCCGTGGCGGCCAAGGCGGCAGTCAGGGCAATGGCCAGCCACGCGGCCAGGGCGGTCAGCGCCAGGGCGGCCAGGGTGGCCAGAAGCAAGGCCAGGGCAAATCTGGCGGTCAGCGTCAGGGCCAAGGCCAAGGGCAGAAGCGCAGCCAAGGCCAGGGCCAGCGTGGCAATGGCGGCGGTCGTCGCCGTGACGAGCAGCCTCGCTACGAGCGCCAGGAGCCGGCAGTGCAGGAACGCGCAGCCAAGCAGCCGCTGATCATCCGCAAGGGTGAGCGCCTGCCGACCCTGGAGCAGCTGGAGAGCCTGCAGGAAAGCCGTCCACGCAGTGAGAAGCCGGCGCTGCTGACCCGCAAGTAAGCAGCACCTGGCAATGAAAAAGCCGGCCCTCGCGCCGGCTTTTTTGTGCCCGTTTAGTGCTCCGACAAAACAGCCCTGAACGAAAAAGCCGACCCTTGGGTCGGCTCTTCATATGCAATCAGGGCAACGCCGTTACTGGCGCACACCTTCCACCGAAAGAATCAGCTCAACCTCTTCGGAGGCCGGGCCGAGGCTTTTTTCGATGTTGAAGTCCTTCAGCTTGAGCTTGGTGCTGCCCTCGAAGCCGGCGCGGTAGCCGCCCCATGGGTCACTGCCTTCACCGATGAACTTGGCGGCGATAACCACCGGCTTGGTCACGCCGTTCAGGGTCAGGTTGCCGGTGATGTCGGCAGTGCCTTCGCCGGTGCTCTTGACCGAGGTGGACTCGAAGGTGGCAGTCGGATGCTTGTCGACGTTGAGGAAGTCGCCGCTGCGCAGGTGCTTGTCACGCTCGGCGTGGTTGGAATCGACGCTGGCGGTGTTGATCTTGACGCTGACCCTGCTGGCTTCCGGCGCCTTGGCGTCGAAGCTGAAGCTGCCGTCGAAGTCCTTGAAGGTGCCATACAGCCAGCTGTAGCCCAGGTGGCTGATCTTGAAGTTGATGAAGGCGTGCTGGCCCTGCTTGTCGATGGCGTAATCGGCGGCCATGGCCTGGCCGGCGAACAGTGCAGCGCCCAGGGTCAGGGCGGCGAGGGATTTCTTGAGCATTAACAGTCTCCTTGTGGGTTACTTGCCGGTGCGACCAAACATGCGCACCAGGGTGGCGTCACGGTCAATGAAATGGTGTTTGAGTGCCGCCAGGGCATGCAGGCCTGCGAAAATCACCAAAGCCCAGGCGAGGTATTCGTGAACCAGACCGGCAACGTCGGCCTGATCGGGAATGCTGGTCAGCGTCGCCGGAATCTCGAACAGGCCGAACACGGCGATGCCGCGGTCATCGGCGGTAGAAATCAGGTAGCCGCTGATCATCAGCACAAACAGCGCGAGGTAGAGAAAACCGTGGCCGGCCTTGGAAGCCAGGCGAGTCAGCGCACCGTGGTTGCTGGGCGCTGGAGGCGGCGGGCTGACGAAGCGCCAGGCCAGACGCGCCAGCATGACGGCGAACAGGGTGATGCCGATGCTCTTGTGCAGATCCGGCGCGGTGCGATACCAGCTGCTGTAGTAGTCCAGGCCGACCATCCACAGGCCCAGGCCGAACAGACCGAACACCGCCAGAGCTACCAGCCAGTGCAAAACGATGCTGATCAAACCGTAACGGGAATTCGAGTTGCGCCACTGCATTGCCAGATTTCCATGAAAAGGTTGCCCAAGACTAGCGGTAAACGGATCGAATAAAAGCGGAATTTTTCGCTTCGAAATATCGAGTAACCGGATAGTTTAGTTGGCCACTGAAGGCCAACCGGCTTGGGCCTCTCGCTACCCGCGCGGTTCCCTGGCACAGGCCTGAGAGGTCGCTTTTGCCGGCCGAACGGCCTGCGCCGGGTCAAACGTAACCCATCGAATACCTGGCGACTCGGCGAACGTGCCGAAGCCAGCCTTCTGTTAGTCTCACCCTCCCCCGTCCAGGAGAGAGCCGATGAGCCAGAACACCGAGTGGATGCAGCGCGACCTCGCCGTGCTGTGGCACCCCTGCACCCAGATGAAGGATCACGAGCGCCTGCCGCTGATCCCGATCAAGCGTGGCGACGGCGTATGGCTGGAAGACTTCGACGGCAAGCGCTATCTGGATGCCGTCAGCTCCTGGTGGGTCAACGTGTTCGGCCACGGCAACCCGCGCATCAACGGGCGCATCAAGGAGCAACTGGAAAGCCTGGAGCACGTGATGCTGGCCGGCTTCACCCACGCGCCAGTGGTCGAGCTGTCCGAGCGCCTGGTGCAGATCACCCCGGCCGGGCTGAACAAGGTGTTCTACGCCGACAACGGTTCCTCGGGCATCGAGGTGGCACTGAAGATGAGCCACCACTACTGGATCAACACCGGCAAACCCGAGAAGAAGCGCTTCGTCACGCTGACCAACAGCTACCACGGCGAGACGGTGGCGGCCATGTCGGTGGGCGACGTCGCACTGTTCACCGACACCTACAAGGCCCTGCTGCTCGACACCCTCAAGGTGCCCAGCCCGGACTGCTACCTGCGCCCGGAGGGCATGAGCTGGGAAGAACACTCGCGCAACCTGTTCGCCGCCATGGAGCAGACCCTGGCCGAGCACGCCCATGAGGTGGCGGCGGTGATCGTCGAGCCGCTGATCCAGGGCGCCGGCGGCATGCGCATGTACCACCCGGTCTATCTCAAGCTGCTGCGCGAGGCCTGCGACCGCCATGGCGTGCACCTGATCCACGACGAGATCGCCGTCGGCTTCGGCCGCACCGGCAGCATGTTCGCTTGCGAGCAGGCCGGCATCACCCCGGATTTCCTGATCCTGTCCAAGGCCCTGACCGGCGGTTACCTGCCGATGGCCGCCGTACTCACCACCGATGAGGTGTACGGCGCCTTCTACGACGACTACGCCACCCTGCGCGCCTTCCTCCACTCGCACACCTACACCGGCAACCCGCTGGCCTGCGCCGCCGCGCTGGCAACGCTGGATATTTTCCGTGATGACGATGTGATCGAGAAGAACAAGACCCTGTCCGCCCGCATGGCCAGCGCCACCGAGCACCTCAAGGATCATCCGCATGTGGCCGAGGTGCGTCAGACCGGCATGGCCCTGGCCATCGAGATGGTCGCCGACAAGGCCAGCAAGACCGCCTACCCCTGGCAGGAGCGTCGCGGCCTGCAGGTGTACCAGCATGCCCTGAGCCGCGGCGCCCTGCTGCGCCCGCTGGGCAGCGTGGTGTATTTCCTGCCGCCCTACGTGATCACGCCGGAGCAGATCGATTTTCTCGCCGAGGTGGCCAGTGAAGGCATCGACATCGCCACGCGCCAGTCGGTCAGCGTAGCCGTGCAGGCTGACCTGTACCCCAATCATCGCGATCCGGGCTGAACCGATGGAACACGAGTTCTGGCATAACCGCTGGGCCAGCAATCAGATCGGCTTTCACGAGCCGGCCGCCAATCCGCTGCTGCTTGAGCACTTCGCCGCACTAGGCCTGCCCCCGGGCAGCCGCCTGCTGCTGCCGCTGTGCGGCAAGACCCTGGATATCGCCTGGCTGCTTGCCGGCGGTTACCGGGTGATCGGTGCCGAGCTCAGCGAGTTGGCGGTGCAACAGCTGTTTGCCGAGCAGGGCAAGACGCCACGGATCCACGCCGTGAGCAGCTCGCTGCAATGCTACGAGGCAGACAACCTGACGGTGTTCGCCGGGGATATCTTCGAACTGAGTGCAGACCTGATCGGCCGGATCGATGCCATCTACGACCGCGCCGCGCTGGTGGCCCTACCGCCCAATATGCGCCCGGACTATGCCCGCCACCTGGTCGAGATCAGCAACCGCGCCGCGCAACTGCTGATCAGCTTCGACTACGAGCAGAGCCTGCTGCCCGGACCACCCTTCTCAGTGCCGGCCGACGAGCTGACCGAGCTGTATGGCAAGCAGTACCAGCTGCAGCAACTGGCCCGCCAGCCGTTGGACGGTGGCCTCAAGGGGCAGTGCCCAGCAGACGAGGTGGTGTGGCTCCTGCAACCGGCCTGATAGGCCATGCCAGATACACGCCAGACGCTTACACTAGCGCCCTCCTCCAGCCGTGAATGACGCCATGCGCCTGTCCCGCTTCTTTATCGACGCCCCGCTCTCTATCGGCCAGCATGAGCTGCCCGAGGCCCAGGCCCACTACATCGGCCGCGTGCTGCGGCATGCCGCTGGCGACGCCGTGCAGTTGTTCGACGGCAGTGGTCAGGAATACCTGGGCGAGTTGATCGAAGTGGGCAAGAAAGCCGTGCGCGTAGAGTTGCGCGAGCAACTGGCCGGGCAGATCGAGTCGCCACTACGCGTACACCTGGGCCAAGGCCTGTCCCGCGGCGAGCGTATGGACTGGGCGATCCAGAAAGCCACCGAGCTGGGCGTGGCGGAAATCACCCCGATCGTTTCCGAGCGCTGCGAAGTGCGCCTGAAGGACGAACGCGCCGACAAACGCCTGGCCCACTGGCGTCAGGTGATGATCAGCGCCTGCGAGCAGTGCGGCCGCTCCGTACTGCCGGTGCTGCATGCGCCGCAGCCTTTGAGCGAATGGCAGGCCACCGTGCAGGCCGAACTCAAGCTGGTGTTGCACCCGGTGGCCGAGCCCTGGGCCACTCACGCCCCGCCGCGCTCATTGGCCTTTCTGATCGGCCCGGAGGGCGGCCTCAGCGACAAGGAAGTCGAACAGGCCAAGCTCGCCGGCTTCCACGCCGCCCGCCTCGGCCCCCGCGTGCTGCGCACGGAAACCGCGCCGATAGTCGCTTTGGCCGTGGCTCAGCAGCTGTGGGGCGACTTGTAGTTTTCCCCTGCAGCGCTCCCTGACGATCAGTCAACACGCGGTCGTTCTCGCCAAAGCCGCGTTTTTATCCTTATCTGTCGCCTAGGCGTAACAAGATGTGACTTGGATGAACGGCTCAGTCGTCCGCCTCTGGCATGCTCTGCACGCCAACGGCGCGCTTATGGCCTACCCCTGAGTCGCGCCTGCGAGGCCGGCGCCCAAAGCGCCTGCCCTTTAGCCCAATAACAATTCGCCAGGGCGCCGCGCCTTCCCACGAGGAAGCTGCTACCAGCCCGAGGCCTTAGGAGCACTAAATGAACGAACTGGTCTCGACACTGAACGGACTGGTCTGGAGCCCCGCACTGATCTATCTGTGCCTGGGCGTCGGCCTCTATTTCTCGCTGCGTGGACGCTTCCTGCAAGTCCGCCACTTCAAGGAAATGATCAAACTGATGCTCGGCGGTCGCTCCGACGAGCACGGCATCACCTCCTTCCAGGCCCTGACCATGACCCTCGCCGGTCGTGTCGGTACCGGTAACATCGCCGGCGTGGCCACCGCCATCACCTTCGGTGGCCCGGGTGCGGTGTTCTGGATGTGGATGGTGGCCTTCCTCGGCGCCAGCTCGGCGTTCGTCGAATCCACCCTCGGCCAGGTGTACAAGGAAGACATCGACGGTCAGTACCGCGGTGGCCCGGCCTTCTACATCGAGAAGGGCCTGGGCATCAAATGGTTCGCCTGGGTCTTCGCCATCGTCACCATCTTCGCCTGCGGCCTGCTGCTGCCAGGCGTACAGGCCAACTCCATCGCCTCCAGCGTGGAAACTGCCTTCGGCATCGCGCCGACCGTGACTGCCGCTGTGCTGGCCATCCTGATCGGCATGATCATCTTCGGTGGCGTCAAGCGCATCGCTCACTTCACCCAGGTAGTAGTGCCGTTCATGGCACTGGGTTACATCCTGGTCGCCCTGGTCATCATCCTGCTGCACATCGACCAACTGCCTGACGTGATCGCACTGATCTTCAAGAGCGCCTTCGGCATGGAGGCGGGCTTCGGCGCCATCCTCGGCCTGGCCATCCAGTGGGGCGTGAAACGCGGCGTGTACTCCAACGAAGCTGGTCAGGGCACCGGCCCGCACGCTTCCTCCGCTGCCGCAGTCAGCCACCCGGCCAAGCAGGGCCTGGTGCAGGGCTTCTCGGTGTACATCGACACCCTGTTCGTCTGCTCCGCCACCGCCTTCATGCTGTTGATCACCGGCCAGTACAACGTGCAGGCACCGGATGGCAGCGCGCTGTATACCGGCATCGCCGGCGTCGCCGCAGGCCCGGGCTACGTGCAGACCGCCATGGAGAACATCATGCCGGGCTTCGGTAACGCCTTCGTTGCCATCGCCCTGTTCTTCTTCGCCTTCACCACCATCCTGGCCTACTACTACATCGCCGAAACCAACATCGCCTACATCAACCGCAAGATCCACCGTCCGTGGATGACCCTGCTGCTGAAGTTCGGCATCATCGCGGCCACCGTCTACGGCACCGTGAAAACCGCCGACCTGGCGTGGAACCTGGGTGACCTGGGCGTAGGCCTGATGGCCTGGCTGAACATCATCGCCATCATCCTGATGCACAAGATCGCCTACACCTGCCTGAAGGACTACGAGGCGCAGAAGAAGGAAGGCAAGGATCCGGTCTTCCACCCGGAGAAGCTCGGCATCAAGAACGCCGACTACTGGACCAGCTCCCAGGCTGAAACCAACCTGGCCAAGGAGCAGGCAGAGATTCAGGCCGAGATCAAATCCCGGAACTGATCTGCACTACTGACGAAGACCCCGCCCCGGCGGGGTTTTTCGTTTCTACAGGCTGCGCAACGTCAGCCCGGCCAACGCTAGCAGCAACAACCCGCAGCCGGCGTAACTGATCCGCTGCCAGAACACAGAGGTATGCCGCCGCAGCCAGTCCACCAGCGCGGCACAGATAAAACACCAGAGCAGCGACGCCAGCATGAAGCCGGCGAAGAACACCGCCAGCTGAGCCTCGCTCGGCGTGCCCTCGACTATGCCGGCCAGGGCACCGCCCAGGGCGCCCCAGAACACCAGATTCTTTGGGTTGGACAACGACAACAAGGCGCCCGCGCCGAAGGCTGCACGCCCCTGCTGGGCCAGCGCCTGCTCATCCGCCTGCGGCGGGCGCCAGGTATCACGCAGACTCTGCACACCCAGCCAGGCCAGATAGACGGCACTGGCCAGGGTCAGCGGCAGACGCACGCTGTCCTGGGTCAGCAACAACGCCAGACTGGACAAACCGATCACCGCCCACAACGCATCGCCGATCAGCGAGCCCAACTGCACCAGCAGTGCCGGGCGAAAACCACCACTCAGGCCACGGCGCAGGGTTTCACTGAACACCGCGCCGGGCGAGGCGCAGAACGCCAGGCCGAACACCAGGGCAGCCAGAAAAATCGCCAGCATCACGCACACTCCGCAAGTCATCGATGACGCAGAGTCTGCCGCCGCACTCACGCGCTGGCTTGTACCGGATTGCTGTTCAGCCGCGCATGCAAGCCTGATAGCGCCCCGGCGGCAGACCGTAGGCGGCGCGAAAATGCCGGGTTAGGTGGCTTTGGTCGGCGAAGCCCAGGGCATGAGCCACCTCGCCCACCGGTATGCCCTGGCGCAGAAGGCCCTGGGCACGCCGGGTACGCAGCTGCACGGCCCACTGCCGCGGGCTGAGCCCGGTGTGGCGCTGAAAGCTGCGCAGCAGGTGGAACTTGGAAAGGCCCAGCTCGGCCGCCATCTCCGCCAGGCTCGGGGTGCTATCCAGCTGCGCCGCCAGCAGCTCCTGCAGGCGGCGCACGGCATCGGGACCTGCATCGCGCGACACCGCCAGGCGCACACCGGCACCGCAGGCGATTCGCCCGAGCAACAGCGTCACCCGCTCCTCACCACGCTCGCGCAGCAACACATCGCCACTCAGACACAACTCCACCGCCTGCGCCAGCTCGCCGGCCAGCTCAGGCGCCTGCTGCAGCGGCCGCTCGAACTCCAGAGTGTGGCGGCCCAGGCTTTCCGCCAGCGGCAAGGGAGGAATGTACAGACTGACATAACGCCAGGGCTGGCCGGCACTGGTGCCACCGCCCTGAATCTCGCCCGGGTTGTAGGTGGTGATGGCACCAACGCCGGCGGTAAAGCTGCGGCCATCCAGCCAGATGCGCTCCTCACCCAGCAGGTTGGCGCCGATGACGAACTCGTCGTGACTGTGCTTCTCGAACTGCTGGCCGGCAACACAGCTGCTGGCGACCTCCAGATCCCCCAAGCGCAGCAGGCGAACGCCGCTCATGTCAGGCGGTGCTCGGGCAGAAAGGAATTGAGGGCTACACGCATATCGTCGTGGTTAGAGCGTAAATAGCAGACAGCTTGGCAGTCGCGGCCAAGGCCCCTCCTACAGGGCGGCGCGCATCATCACATCAGCAAGCGCGAGCATTGAACAGGGCACGGCTCAGATCAGCCCGGCGTCCGCCAGCTTCTGCTCCAGTGCCGCCAGGTCGGGGATCTTCACCACGGCTTCACCCATCTGCACGGCATCCAGCTCCAAGGGAGCCAGCTCGGCGTTGGCACGCACCAGGTTGTCCTCGACCTTCATCGAACGCGGAATGCCCTGCACCAGCAGGGCGATGAACTTGACCTTGTCACGCCCGCCCATGGCGTTGAGTACCGCGACCCGTACACCGGGGCCGATCTGCGGCTGGCCGTCGGATGCGGCCTCGAACGACAGCAGCGGCAACTGCAGATCACGCCAGGCGACCTGGCCGAGGAACCAGTCCGGCAGGCCGGGAGTGACATGCGGGGCACGGTAGGGAATCAGTTCCGCCACCGCCACGTTGGGCAGCAGCAGGGTGCGGTCGGCCAACGGCACCAGCAGCGCGGTGAGGCTGCTGACGCTGTTCTGCGGGGCGATGGCTTGGCTCATGGGGACTTCCTGAAAAGGTTGCGAGTCAGACGCACTGCTCGGCCAGATGATTGACCAGGGCCGCCGCCAGCTCGCGCGGATCGCCACTGAGGCTGCTGTAGCCGCCCTCACGCAGGCTGTCGGGCATGCTCGGGCAGGCGCAGCTGTCGGCCTTCTGCGTCCAGATCACACCACCCTGGCGGCGTACATAGGCGGCGGCGGCACTGCCGTCACTGCCCATGCCACTGAAGGCGATCACGCCGCAATTGGCACCGAACTGCTGGGCCAGGTTGAGCATCATCTGGTCGATGGAGGGGCTGTAGGGTTCCGGCCAGGGGCGATCGGCCAACTGCATCTGGCCATCCTCGGCAAAGCCGAGTTCCTGGGTAATCGGCGCGACAATCACCTCACCGCAGCGCACGGCATCTTCATGGCGTACGGGGTTTACATGCCACTGGCTATGGCGGCCCACGGCCTGGGGTAATGCCGCCTCGAAGGCGGCATCGATGTGCTGGGCATAAACGAAACCGATAGGCAGACCACCCGGCAGCGCGTCAAGGAAAGCCTTGACGGCAGCAGGACCACCGAGTGAGGCGGCCAGCAGCCAGACCTGGCGCGCCGGCTCACCGGCGACCAGCGGGGTATCGGCCAGCGCCGCAGGCAGATCCACCCGCCCTGGGCGCTGCGCCTCCGCCAAGAGTGCCTCCAGGCTCGGGCCGACCGCCTGGGTCGGGTCACCCACCAGGCGTTTGAGCTTGCCGAACAGGCGGCGCTCCCAGCGCGGATAGTTCTCCGAATGGCGCTCCGGCGCATGGCCTTCGCCGAACAACACGGGGGCACTGGCGTTTTCCAGCAGGCTGTCGACCAGGGGCGAGTCCTCCGACTGGGCCAGGTCGACCAGCCACAGATCGGTCTCGCAGGCGGACAAGGCTTCCTCATCGAGGCGCGCCGGATCGCTGTTGAGTACCACCTGATAACCACTGCCGGCCAAGGCCTGCTGCAGCACATGGCGCTGCAGCGAGGTGTCAGCAATCACCGCAATACGAGCAGCAGATTTCTCACTCATCGGCCTTGTCCTTGACCAGCTTCAGGATGTTGTCCAACAGATCCGACTCCTGGTAAGGCTTGCCCAGGTATTCGTTGACGCCGATGGCCATGGCCCGCTCGCGGTGCTTCTCGCCGGTACGCGAGGTGATCATGATGATCGGCAGATCCTTCAAGCGCTCGTCGTGGCGTACCAGGGTAGCCACCTCGAAGCCGTCCATGCGTGGCATCTCGATGTCCAGCAGCATGATGTCGGGCTTGTGCTCCTGCAGCTGGGCGATGGCGTCGACCCCGTCCTTGGCGGTCAGCACGTTCATGCCGTTGCGCTCCAGCAGGCGGCTGGTGACCTTGCGCACGGTGACCGAGTCGTCCACCACCATGACCAGGGTCGGACGGGCCACATCCTGCTCGGGCACTTCTGCCACCGGGCTGGCCAGGCGCGGCGCCTGTTGCTGACCAAGCATATGAGCGTGACGCACACGGATGGTCGCCAGCAGGTCGAGAATCACCACCACGCGACCGTCACCGAGGATGGTCGCACCGGAAATCCCGTGCACCCCGGCGAACTGCGGGCCAAGGCTCTTCACCACGATCTCGCGCGAGCCCGCCAGCACGTCCACCTGCACGGCGACGGCGTGCTCGCTGGAGCGCACCAGGATCACCGGCAGCGGCAGGCTCTGGCCTACCAGCTTGGGTTGCTGACCGTTGTTCAAAAGGTCGCCCAGGTACTTCAGCTCGTAGGCTTGGCCGGCGTACTCGAAGCGCGGTGCGTCCGGGCCGTAGTAGGCCTCCAGCTCGTAGGGCGAGACCCGCACGATACCTTCGATGGTGTTCAGCGGAATGGCGTAGAGGTCTTCACCGGAACGCACCATCAGCGCGCGGTTCACCGACACGGTGAACGGCAGGCGAATCAGGAAGCGGGTGCCCTCGCCGACGGTCGACTCGATGCTCATGGAGCCGCCGAGTTGCTTCACTTCGGAGTGCACCACGTCCATGCCCACGCCGCGCCCGGAAATCTGCGTGACCTTTTCGGCGGTGGAGAAACCGGCCTCAAGGATGAACTGCAGAATCTCGTGGTCGGTCAGGTCGCTGGCCTCGTCCATCAGGCCGCGCTCGATAGCCTTGCGCTTGACCGCGTCGAGACGGATACCGCCACCGTCATCAGCCAGGGTCAGGAGAATGTCCCCGCCCTCACGACCGAGGGTCAGACGGATATTACCCACGTCCGGTTTGCCTGCAGCGCGGCGCTTGTCGGCCGATTCGATACCGTGGTCGACGGCGTTACGCAGCATGTGCTCCAGCGGCGCGACGATACGCTCCAGCACGGTGCGGTCCATCTCGCCTTCGGCGTTGCCGACGTGGAACTCGACCTGCTTGCCCAGCTCGCCGGCAACCTGCCGCACGATACGACGCAGACGCGGCACCAGGCGGTCGAACGGCACCATGCGGGTACGCATCAGGCCTTCCTGCAACTCGGTGTTGACCCGCGCCTGTTGCAGCAACAGGGTCTCGGCATCGCGGTTACGCGTGGCCAGGGTTTCCTTCAGGTCGAGCAAGTCGGACGCGGACTCGAACAGCGCACGCGAAAGCTGCTGCAACTGCGAGTGGCGGTCCATTTCCAGCGGGTCGAAATCCTCATAGCCGGCACGCTCGGCCTCGGCCTGATAGCGGCTGAGGATCTGCGCCTGGGTCTCGATATCGAGACGCCGCAGCTGGTCACGAACCCGCTCGATGGTGGCTTCCATCTCGCCGAGGGTGAAGCCGAAGTCACTGACCTGCTGCTCGACCCGGCCACGGAAGATCGAGGTCTCACCGGCCAGGTTGACCAGGCCTTCGAGCAGTTCCGCCGGCACCTTGACCAGTTCCTGCGGTGCACGCTGGCTGGCCGCCTTGGCCGCAGCCTCAGCAGCGCGCTGAACGAAGGGCAGTACCTTGGCTTGTTCTTCAACCTGCGGCTGGCTGCTGGCCGCCACAATGGGTTTGTTCAGGGTAACGGGAGCCGGAGCAGCCGGCGCCTGCTCTGCGACGGGAACGACCTGCAGATCGGCAGCATGACTGTCGTCCAGGCGGCGGCGCAGCTGGTCGAGTTCCTTCTGCAGGCCTTCGAAGCCGGACTGCACATCGAGGAACAGGCTCTCCGGCCAGGGCGCACCTTGCTGCTGCGCCTCGGTCAGGTGTTGTTCGAGGTCGTGACTGAGGTCGCCCAGACGCTTCTGCCCGGCCAACCGGGCACCGCCCTTGAGGGTATGCAGAATACGCAGCAGCTCGTCGATGGCGGCACCATCTTCGCGATTGGCCTCCCAACGCCCAATGGCTGCCTCCATGGCCTCCAGCAGGTCATCACCTTCCTCCAGGAAGATGTCGAGAATCTCATCGTTGTCATCGCCTGCCGGCGCGGCTTCTTGCTGCGCCGGTTGCAGATGCACGCTGGTCGGCATGCTCAGCTGCGCATCGGGGTTGGCACGCAGGCGCTTGATGGTCGCGATCAAGTCCAGGCCATCGGGAACGGCGCGGTTGTCGCGCACCGCGTCGAGCATCGACGATAGGCAGTCATGGCAGGTCTGCAACACACCGAACAGGTCACCGTTGGCCTTCAGACGGCCGTCACCGACGCCTTCGTAGAGGAATTCCAGCTCGTGGGCCAGATCGCCAATCTCGCGAATCTCGGCCATCCGCGCGCCGCCCTTGAGGGTGTGCAGATCGCGCTGCAGGGCTTCCACTTCCAGGGTGTTGTCGACATCGGTCATCCAGCGCTGCAAGGCAGCGTTGGCGCTGTCCATGATGTCGAAGCCTTCTTCGAGGAAGATCTCCACCAGCTCCGGATCGCGGTCGACCACCGGAGCTTCCGCCACAGGCGGCTCAACCAACGGCTGGCTAGATTCGGCCGCGGCCGCCATCTCTTCGACCACTGGCTCGGCACCCAACGCTGGTAGGGTTTCCTCGATATGCCACTGTTCGGCGCTCAGGGCCGGAAGCTCTGCTGGCAGCTCTTCGGCTGGCTCCTCGGCTTCGGGCTCGATGTGCAGCTCCGGCAGCTCATCGAGCTGCGGAGCGGAAAGCTCGACCTCGGGCAGCTCTGCCAGATCCATTTCCGCCGTTTCGGCGCCTGCGGGGGCATCGGCCGACTCAGGATCGGCTTCCAGGGATTCGGCGCCCAGCGCTGGCAGGGTTTCCTCGATATGCCACTGTTCGGCGCTCAGGGCCGGGAGCTCGTCTGGCAGCTCTTCGACTGGCTCCTCGGTTTCGGGCTCGATGTGCAGCTCCGGCAGTTCATCGAGCTGCGGAGCGGAAAGCTCGGCCTCAGGCAGCTCGGCCAGATCCATTTCCGGCGTTTCGTCGCCCTCGGAAGCGCTGACGGTTTCGGCCTCGCCGTCCAGTGGCTCGGCGCCCAAGGCCGGTAGCGTGTCCTCGATATGCCACTGTTCGGCACTCAGGGCCGGCAACTCTTCTGGCAGCTCTTCGGCCGGCTCGTCGGTTTCGGGCTCGATGTGCAATTCCGGCAGCTCGTCGAGTTGCGGAGCGGAAAGCTCGGCCTCGGGCAGGTCAGCCAGATCCATTTCGCTCGTCGGCTCGTCCACTAGCGCAGGCGCTTCAGCGCTGGCCTCGGCAGGCGCGGCTAGATTGCCGCCCTGACGAAAGGAGCGAATGGCGTCGATCAACGCGGAAGAGTCCGTCAGCGGCTGGCCATGTTGCAGTTGCTCCAGCACCACGGCCAGACGGTCATGGCTCTGTTGCAGCAGCCCCGCCAGTGGCGGCGAATAGCTGAAGCGACGATCCACCAGCCCCTCGTACAGGGACTCCAGCTCATGGGCCAGGTCGCCGATGGCGCGAATCTCGGCCATGCGCGCGCCGCCCTTGAGGGTATGCAGGTCACGCTGCAGGGACGACAGCGCGAGCGTGTTGTCCGGGTCGACCAGCCAGCGATCGAGGGCCTGACCGGCGCTGTCGAGAATATCGACCGCCTCTTCCAGGAAGATCTCCACCATTTCGGCATCGAGGTCTTCCGGCAGTGCGGCAGGAGTCTCTTCGACCGGGGCGACGAACGACTCGCCGCTGGTAGCGGGCAGCTCATCGAGCTCGACCACTTCCAGACCGGGCGTCTCGCTGCTCAGCAGCGCCAGGGCGGCAGGGTCAAGCGCCTGCGCCAGCAGGTTGTGCAGGGCTGCTACGCGTTCGGGCTGCGGGCTGACCTGCAGGGCCGCGGCGACCTGATCCATCATGCCGATCAGTGCCTCATGGGCAGCCTCGGCCTCGGCGAAGAAGCGTTCGCTGACCGCCAGACGGCCGTCCAGCGCAGCCTGGTACAGAGCCAGCAGGGCCTGACACAGCTCGTCGATCTGCGGCAACTCGGCCATCTCGGCGCCACGGCCGAGGGTGGTCAGCTCTTCGAGCAGGGCGCTGAGTTCCTGTTGCTCACTGGGATGTTCACGCCACTTGCGCAGCAGCTCATCGGCATCCAGCAGGATGTCCATGCCTTCGGCAAGGAAGATCGAAATCAACTGAGGGTCGCGCTGGTCCTGCTCATCCAGACGTGCGCTTTCTGCGCTGTCCAGGCGGCTCTGGTGCAGCCTTTGCACCCGTTCCAGAAATTCCTCGGCACCAGGAATAGCTGCCAGTGGCTGGCTTTCCAGCTGCTCAAGACCGGCGCGGAACAGCTGCTCGGCATCACGCAGCAGCTCGGCCTCGGCCAGGTCCATGTCGACCAGGTTGGTCTTGAATTCCTTGACCAGCTTCTCCAGCGGCGTGGCGATCTCGGCAATCGGCAGGATGCCGGCCATGTGCGCACTGCCCTTGAGGGTATGCAGGGCTCGCTGCAGGTTATCGGTAACCGGCTGGGGCAGCTCCTGGGCACAGTCGGCGAGGAAGCCAACCAGGGTATCCAGGTGGGTTTCCGCCTCGTTACGGAAGATTTCCAGCAACAGAGGGTCGAGGCCGTCCTCGTCTTCCTCGACACTGGCAAGCCCCGCCGCTTCCACGGTCTCGGGCTGGCTTTCTTCGACCTGAGGCGCAGTGGCCGGGGCACTCGGCACCTGGCCACGCGCCAGGGCATGAGCGGTAGCGGCCAGATGATCGACATCGTCACGCTGGCGTTGGGCCTTGGCGGCGAATTCGTCGACCAACGCGGGCATCAGCGCGACCACGTCGGCGATGACCTGCTGCACCAGCTCGTTCGGCTGGATACTGCGATCCAGAACGCGGTTGAGCATGTTCTCGATCGACCAGGCCAGCTCGCCGATGATCAACGCACGCACCATGCGGCCACTGCCCTTGAGGGTGTGGAAGGCGCGCCTTACTTCGGTCAGTGCGTCCTTGTTCTCGGTATCGGCGCGCCATTGCGGCAGGTATTCGTTGATGGTTTCGAGAACCTCGCCGGCCTCCTCGATAAAGACCTCCAGCAGATCCTCGTCCACCGGTTCCTCGTCTGCCGGCGGCGGCAGCAACGAAGGAGGTACATCCTGAGCGGGCGGATTGATCGCCTGCACGGGGGCAGCCATGACTTCGGCCATGGTCATTGGCTTGTCAGCCGCTACCGGTTCGGGTTCGAGCGGGGCACTGGGCAAATCGACTTCCGGCAGTTCGAGGTCGGCGATTTCCAGCTCATCCCAACTTCCCGGAGTACTATCCAGGCTCAACTCATCGACGGAGTCCTCTGCCGGGCCCGACAGCTCATTGCTATCGGGGAACTGAGCCTGTTCATTCGACGGCAGGTCGTCGGCGCCATCCAGATCGAGCGGCGCGTCCAGGCTCAGGTCTATATTGCCGGCGTCAGTATCGCCGGCCTCGCCCAGGCTCCAGTTATCGTCGGAAACCAGCAACTCGCTGGACTCTTCGCTCGCTAGCTCGGCGAACTCGGCGCTCAGCTCATCACCAGCCTCATCGAGAGACAGAGACGGCAACTCGTCCGCCTGCGGAGCAAGCTCAGCCAGCGGCTCGAATGCCACCTCTTCGGCGGCCAGTACTTCGATGTCTTGCAGTGGATCGGCCAGCGGTGCCGGTGCCTCCTCGACACGGTCGAGGATCGAGGGTTTTTCCTTGAGCGGATAGCCCAGGCTCTCCAGGCTTTCCTCGGCCACATCGAGAATCAGGTCGCCCTGGCTGGCATGATCTTCGGCCAGACGCTCCAGGTAGTACTCGACGCTGGTGATGGCATCGGCCAGGGTGTCCAGGTTCTGCCAGTTGGGTACCGCCTTGCGTACCAGCAACTGCTCTTCGATATAGCGGGTGCAGGCCTTGAGCAGGCTGGCGGCGCGATTCAGCGGAATCATCGCCAGACCGCCACGCACCTGAGTCAGCAGCTCGGGTACACGGGCCAGATGCTCGTGATTCCACTGCGAGGCGATGAACTCGATGATCGCGTCCTTGGCCTGTTCCAGGCCGGTACGCGCCTCCTTGATCACCAACTGGTGGATCTGCGCCACGTCCGTGGTCGGCAGGTGCGTCTGCTCGCTTTGCTGCTCGTCACCAGGGCCAACCATGCCGGCCAGGGTCGCTTCGACATACAGCAGTGCACCGGCCACATCCATCAATACCGCATCGCTGGGCTCGCGCTGGCCCAGTGACAGGCCGTGAACCACATCGATCTGATCGACGATGACCTTGCGCGGCTGGCCGAAGCCGAGCACGGCCAGGGTGTCAGCGATCTGCTTGAGCGGTGCCAGCAGGGCATCCAGCTCGGTAACCTGCTTGCGGTCACTGCGCACGAACAGGTCGAGGCTGTCCTTGACCCGTACCAGCTCCTCGCACAGGGCGCCAACCACCGAACGCATGGCGTCGCGGTCCGGGCCGGCAAGTCGCGCGCGCTCCTCGTCCACCGTGCCGCTGTCAGGCAGCGCGTCCTCAAGGCGGTAGCGCTCCTTGAGCGCATTGATACGTGGCGACTGCGCCGGTGCCTTGGCTACATAGAACAGCAGGTTTTTGGTCAGTTCGTCCGGAGCCCCCTGATTGATGCCGTCGGCACCATGATCGACCAGACGCTTGAGCTCCTTGTCGACCTGGCGCAGCAGGGTGCGCACCGAGGCGCTGTTGACCACGCTGCCATTGGCCAGGCCCTCGACCATGCCGGAGGCGATCTGCCACAGGGAGCCCAGCGGGGCTTCCTGACACAGGGTTTCCAGGCGCGCGAAGACCCGCGCCATATAACCCAGATTGGTGGCCAGGTCCTGGTTGCGGATCACCCCGACCAGAGCCATCTGCAGCATCTGCCGCAGCTTGCGCAGCAGCACCGGCAGGTCGTCGGTACGCAGCTTGTCCAGGGAGTCGAGAGGCAGCGCCGGCAGGCGTCCGGAAAGGTCCGGGGAGAACAGGCTGGTTTCAGACAGCAGGTTCTCGCCGCGCGCGGCACGCAGATCATTGAGCAGCGGCAGCACGACCATCGGCAGGTCGCGACGGGCAGTCTGGATGCGATCCAGGTAGGCCGGCAGTTGCAGGATGGCCTGCATCAGCACTTCCAGCGCTTCGCCCTGGTTACCCACGCGCTCGTCGAGCAGGGCCTGAACCAGTTGCTCCATTTCCTCTGCGAGCAGGGCCGCGCCATAGAACTCGACCATCTGCAGGGTGCCGAGGACCTGGTGCACATAGGTCTGGCAGAAACGCAGACGAGTGCCGTCCTGCGGGTTCTCGACGAACGCCTCCAGGGCCTGGCGGGCCTGTTTCAGGGTTTCCGCGATTTCGCCTTTGACCCATTCCAGGGCGACATAGTCGTGCCGATCACCCATAACGACTCCAGTCATTCTTGTCTTAGCCCTTGCGGGTAAACGCCAAAACCCGCTCGTCAGCCACCGGTGTCAGATCCGGGTGCTGCCAGCCGACCACTTCCCCCACTCCGACCACCAGCAGCCCTCCAGGCGCCAGACGCTCGGCCAGGCGGTTGAGGATTTCGCGGCGGCGCCAGCGACGAAAGTAAATCAGCAGGTTCTGGCAAAAAATTACGTCCATGCCGGACTGTGGCGCCTTGGCCAGCTCCAGCACATTCAAACGGGCCACGCAGACTCGCGCAGCCAAATCCGGCACCACCTTGCACCGGCCATCATCCTGAGCGAGGAAGTAGCGCTCGCACAGGTCAGCATCCATTTGTTCCAGCTTGCGCACCCCATACACCGCATCGCGCGCCTTGCTCAGCGCATTCAGACTGATATCGGTGCCGGTCACGCCAAACTGACGGGCGCTCTCCAGCTCACGCAGTACTTCGGCGGCGCAGATCGCCATCGAGTACGGCTCCTCGCCGCTGGAGCAACCTACGCTCCAAAGTGCCAGGGGCTGGGCCTGTTCGTCCGTGACCAGGCGCGCATGCAGATAACTTTGCAGAACCTCGAAGGACGGGCGATGACGGAAGAAGCGCGTCTCCTGAACGGTCAGACGATCCAGCAGGGTCGACCACTCCACCGCGCCGCGCGGACCATCGGTCACCTGGCGGTAGTAGCTGGCGTAGTCGGCCACATCCAGTTCGCGCATACGCGCGCTCAGGTTGGTCTGCAGGAAGGCTCGACGCTGCTCGTTGATCACCACGCCGGTACGCTCTTCCAGCAGCGCCTGCCAGTCGCGAAACTCCGTCTGCGACATCTCGGCCAGGGGTTTCAACGCCCAAGCGCCGCTTGGCTGCATGCCATGCCCCTCGTTCATGCGCGAGTGCCCTGGGCGGCGTCCTGCTCAGAACGCCGCACCTCCGTTGATCAGGCCTGGCCTTCCGGCAGGGTGAAGCCGGATACCGAACGACGCATCTCGCTGGCCATCTTGGCCAGGTTACCAATGCTCTTGGCGGTAGCAGTGGTACCTGCGGAGGTCTGCGAGGTGATCTCCTGAATCACGTTCATGGTGTTGGAGATATGGCCGGCCGAGGAGGCCTGCTGACGGGCGGCGTTGGAGATGTTCTGGATCAAGGCCGCGAGGGTCTTGGATACCTTCTCGATCTCCTCCAGGGCCACACCGGCGTCCTGCGCCAAACGGGCACCACGTACCACCTCGGAGGTGGTTTGTTCCATGGAGATTACCGCTTCGTTGGTGTCGGTCTGAATGGTCTTAACCAGCGCCTCGATCTGCTTGGTCGCAGCGGAGGAACGTTCTGCGAGGCGTTGTACCTCGTCCGCTACCACGGCGAAGCCTCGACCGGCGTCACCGGCCATGGAGGCCTGGATCGCGGCGTTCAGTGCGAGGATGTTGGTCTGGTCGGCAATGTCGTTAATCAGGCTAACGATGTCACCGATCTCCTGGGACGATTCACCGAGACGCTTGATCCGCTTCGAGGTGTCCTGGATCTGCTCACGGATGTTATCCATGCCGGTGATGGTGTTGTGTACGACCTCGTTGCCCTTGTTGGCGATGGCTACGGAACGTTCCGCTACCGCGGAGGATTCCGCGGCGTTCGCCGATACCTGGTCAATCGACACGGCCATTTCGTTGATTGCCGCGGATGCACCGGCAATTTCCTGGGCCTGGTGCTCGGAGGCCTCGGCCAGATGCATTGCCGTAGCCTGGGTTTCCTGGGCAGCGGCCGACACCTGTACGGCGGTCGAGTTAATGGTCGCTACCAGATCACGCAGCTGGTCGATGGAGTAGTTGATGGAGTCCGCAATGGCACCGGTGAAATCTTCGGTTACCGTCGCCGCTACCGTCAGGTCACCGTCCGCGAGGTCGGCGATTTCGTCGAGCAGTCGCAGAATCGCCGACTGGTTACGTTCGTTCTTCTCGGCGGTGGAAGCCAGACGGCGGTTGGTTTCACGTACCATCACCAGACCGATGAGAATGATCGCCGCCAGGGCGATGGCACCCAGCACATAACCGGCCAGGGTATTGAAGTAACGACCATCGGCCAGGTTCTCGAACTCGGAAGCCAGACCGGAGGACTTGTCCAGCAGGGTCTGCGAGCCGGTGAAGATGGTGTTGGCGGACTCACGCACCTGGAACAGTTCGGGCGAGGTTTCGAGAATCTCGTCCACCGAACCGGAGACGAACTGGAACAGCTCGGAAATTTCCGCCAGACGCTCCAGGGCATCCGGGTCGGTTACCGCCGAGATTTCCATGGCGGCATTGCCTTCGATCATCGCCTTGAGCACGCGACCGAACAGGCTGGCGTCACGACCGAACATGTCAGCGGCCTGTACCGAGTCATCGTCACCGGCCAGCACCTTGTTCACCGAGCCGAGAATACGTTCGGCGAGCAGCGACTGGCGCTGAGCCACCGACACCTGGGCCGCCGGCGCGCCGCTCTGCAGCAGGATGTCGACCACTTCTTCGTACTCGACCTGCAGCTGTGGGATGGTTTCAGCAAGGGTTGCCGCTACCTGGTGCAGCGACAGTACGGTCTGCTCACTGGCCAGAATGGCGTCGGCGTTCTGACGCAGGATATCCCAGTCCTTCTGCACCTCATCCATCTGCGGCTTGACCGACTCGGGTGCAGCCGGCAGGCCGCTGGCCTCGTTACCGGAAGTCAGGAAACCCCAGCGCTCCTCGAAGTCGCGACGCGCTTCCTTGAGCAGCGGGAAGGCTTCGGCCTTACCGGTTGCCGCTTCCGTAGCGTTCTTTGCAATACGCTGGGACAGTACGCGCAATTCACCCGCGTGACTGATGTATTCCTTGTCGTAGCCGGATTGGGTGTTGAGGTAGGCGAAGTTGGCGAACAACAACACAATGGAAATGATCAGGACCACGAAGAGTCCGGCGATCAGCGTGTTACTGCGCACACCTGCCAAGAGATTGCCTGCATCGATTTTTTTCATTTTTTGGCCCCCGCCTGGACCTACCGCACTACGGTTCCCATATAACGCCAAAGGGCCGACAACTGCCGACCCAACCGAAAAACTGTTTATACCGCCACGTCAAGAAAGCCCTGGTGCTGCGCCAACGCATGCGGGCTGAATACCAGCCAGGGACGTTCACGCTGGAAAACCCCATGAATGAACGGCTGAATCGCCGCTTCCAGCGGCGGCAGCTGCTCGGCAAACGCATCCACCGGAAAGTGCTGCATACCAAAGACTTCGTCGACCGTCAGGCCAGCGAAGACTTCGTTGTGATCGACCACAAGCACTCGGCGCTGTTTACGCAGCGGTGACAACTCACTGCCGAAGAAGCCACACAGATCCATCACCGGCAACAGCCGGCCGCGCACGTTGGCCACGCCCTTGACCCAATTCTTGACGCCTGGCAGCAGGGTGTAACGCGGCTCATGCAGGACTTCACCCACCTCCCCCATGGGAGCCACAAAGTAGCGATCGCCCATGCGAAAGCCGATGCCGCTCCAGGTCTGCACTGCCTGTTGCTGCGACGGCAAACCGGCCGCCAGCGTACGACAGCGCTGATCGAGAGCGACAAGAAGCTGGAAAGGAGATTGAGCGTCCGACATGCCGGCCTTGGTCTGTTCTTCTTATGTGGCTACGGACTGACGCGGCGTATCAGCCGGCCAGTACCGCATTGAGGGTTTTCATCAGGGTATCTTCATCCACCGGCTTGGTCAGGTAGTCGCGCGCGCCCTGACGCTTGCCCCAGACCTTATCGGTTTCCTGATCCTTGGTGGTGACGATGATCACCGGGATATGACTGGTTTCGGCATCCTTGGTCAGCTGACGCGTGGCCTGGAAGCCATTGAGGCCCGGCATGACGATATCCATCAATACTGCATCAGGCTTCTCCTGACGCGCCAAGGCAACACCGTCGCCGCCATTTTCTGCCTTAAGCACCTGATGACCATGCTTCTCAAGCATGGCGGTCAGTTTGTACATCTCGGTAGGCGAGTCATCAACAATCAGAATACGAGCCATGAGGTTCCCCGTTAGGAATAGGCGTCACCGGCTTGTGACCGGAAATCAGGAGGCTTGCTCCACTGGGACGAATTGGGGCACATGCGCCTTGATGGCACCGAGCAGCTCTTCCTTGCTGAATGGCTTGGTCAGGTACTGGTCGGAACCGACGATGCGTCCCTTAGCCTTATCGAACAAACCGTCCTTGGAAGACAGCATGATCACCGGCGTGGATTTGAAAGCACTGTTGTTCTTGATCAGAGCGCAGGTCTGATAGCCGTCGAGACGCGGCATCATGATGTCAACGAAAATAATGCTCGGATGGGTATCGGCAATCTTGGCCAATGCATCGAAACCATCTACCGCGGTGATGACCTCGCAGCCCACCTTCTTCAGCAGAGTCTCGGCGGTGCGGCGAATCGTCTTCGAATCGTCGATCACCATGACTCTCAACCCTTCGGAATGCTGTTCCATGTCTGCCCTACCATCGCCTCGGTAATTATTTTTTATCTACATCACAGTGTGGCTGAGGCCGTAACACTGACGGGCTGCGCCCCGATCGTCCGGACTTTTTAGCACACTCTACAGATGCAATCTATAAGCCCCTAATACTCGGGGTTTTTCTTGACCGGACCGGCCCTCAACGCCACCCTTGTGCCCTCTCCGACTCGCTGCCAGCAGGTTCCGCTCATGAGCATTCGCCTGGGGATCGTCATGGATCCCATCGCCCAGATCAACTTCAAGAAGGACAGTTCGCTGGCCATGCTTCTCGCCGCACAAGCCCGCGGCTGGTCACTCTTCTACATGGAGCAAAAAGACCTTTACCAAACGACTGGCGAGGCGCGTGCCCGCATGCGCCCGCTGAGCGTATTCGCGGATCCGCAGCGCTGGTTCGAGCTGGATGACGAACAGGACAACCCGCTGAGCGAGCTGGACGTAATCCTGATGCGCAAGGACCCGCCCTTCGACATGGAGTTCGTCTACACCACCTACCTGCTGGAGCAGGCCGAGCGTGCCGGCACGCTGATCGTCAATCGCCCGCAAAGCCTGCGGGACTGCAACGAAAAGCTGTTCGCCACCCAATTTCCCCAATGCATGCCACCAACCCTGGTCAGCCGCAGGCCGGACATTCTGCGCGAGTTCGCCGAAACGCAGCGTGACATCATTCTCAAACCCCTGGATGGCATGGGCGGCGCCTCGATCTTTCGTCACCGCGCCGGCGACCCCAACTTGTCGGTGATCCTGGAAACCCTCACCGCCCATGGCACCCAGCAAATCATGGCCCAGGGCTATCTGCCAGCCATCGTCGATGGCGACAAACGCATCCTGATGATCGACGGTGAGCCCGTGCCCTACTGCCTGGCACGCATCCCCGCCCAGGGCGAGACCCGCGGCAACCTGGCCGCAGGCGGCCGCGGCGAAGCGCGCCCACTGACCGCGCGGGATCGCGAGATCGCCGCCGCCGTAGGCCCGACCCTGCGCGAGAAAGGCCTGCTGTTCGTCGGTCTGGACGTGATCGGCGACTACCTCACCGAGATCAACGTCACCAGCCCGACCTGCATTCGCGAGATCGACAAGGCCTACGACACCCGCATCGGCGAACGCCTGATGGACGCCATCGAAACCAAGCTGCAGGCACGCAAAGCTTGATCCAGGTGGCAGCTTGGCGCTTGCGGCTTGCGAGTCGCAGCCCTGAGCCGGCAGACTGCGCGACACTCTGAAGCCAGCCACCGCCCGATGAACGCTGCCACCACCCTTCCTACCGAGCTTGCCAGTTCAGGCGTCCGCCCCGCGGACCGCCTGGGCTTCACCCTGCTAATCGCCACCCTGCTGCACCTGGCGCTGATCCTCGGCGTCAGTTTCACCCTGGCCAAGCCCAGTGAAATCAGCAAAACCCTGGAGATCACCCTGTCCACCTTCAAGAGTGAGGAAAAGCCCAAGGAGGCCGACTTTCTCGCCCAGGACAACCAACAGGGTAGCGGCAGCCTGGAAGAGAAGGCCGCCCCCAAGACCACCGAGCAGGCTCCCTTCCACGACACCCAGGTCAACAAGGTCACCCCCGCCGCCGCGCCGGCGCCGAGCAAACCGCAGGAAGCGCCCAAGGCCGCCCTGGCCACGCGCAGCCCGCAACAGCAGAAGACCCCGACCAAACGCGAAGAGAAACAGCCCGAACCCGACGCGCGCCCCGCTCCGGTGTTCGACAGCTCGCAACTGTCCATGGAAATCGCCAGCCTGGAAGCGCAGCTGGCTCAGGACGTACAACAATACGCCAAGCGCCCGAAGATCCTGCGCCTGAATGCCGCCTCGACCATGCGTGACAAGGGCGCCTGGTACAAGGACGACTGGCGCAAGAAGGTCGAGCGCGTCGGCAACCTCAACTATCCGGAAGAAGCCCGCCGCCAGCGGGTCTACGGCAACCTGCGCCTGCTGGTGTCGATCAACCGCGACGGCACCATCTACGAAGTGCAGATCCTCGAATCCTCCGGCCAGCAGGTGCTGGACCAGGCCGCCTTGCGCATCGTACGCCTGGCCGCGCCCTTTGCCCCGTTCACCGGCGACCTGGCAGATATCGACCGCCTGGAGATCATCCGCACCTGGCGCTTCGAGCGCGGCGACCGGCTGTCCAGCAACTGACTCCTGCCCGGCGCTTGAAGCTGGCGCCGGCTGGGCGGAAACTAACGCCCATGAAAACTGCCACCAGCTATCTCAAGCACCACTTCCTGATCGCCATGCCGCACATGGCCGATCCGCACTTCGCGCAGACCGTCACCTACCTGGTCGAACACAACGAGCAAGGCGCCATGGGCCTGGTCATCAACCGCCCCAGCGGCCTCAACCTGGCCGATGTGATGGAGCAACTGCGCCCGGACGATACGCCCCCCGCCTTGTGCCAGGGCCTGGCGATACTCTCTGGCGGCCCGGTGCAGACCGACCGCGGCTTCGTCCTGCACCCTAGCGGACACAGCTACCAGGCCACCCTGGAACTGGGCGAGCTGGCGCTCTCCACCTCCCAGGACGCGCTGTTCGCCATCGCCGATGGCCAGGGCCCCGACCAGCACCTGATCACCCTTGGCTACGCCGGCTGGGAAGCCGGCCAACTGGAACAGGAACTGACTGACAACGCCTGGCTGACCTGCCCGGCCGACAGCGAAATCCTCTTCAGCACCCCCTTCGACCAGCGCCTCGCCGCTGCCGCCGCACGCCTGGGCATCAATCTCAGCCTGCTCAGCGCCCAGGCCGGCCACGCATGAGTGGCTCACCGCGCCTGCTGCTGGGCTTCGACTACGGCACCAAACAGATCGGCGTCGCCGTCGGCCAGGCCATCACCGGCCAAGCCCGCGAGCTGTGCGTACTCAAGGCACAGAATGGTGTGCCGGACTGGAACAAGGTCGAGTCGCTGATCAAGGAGTGGCAGCCGGACGCCATCGTCGTCGGCCTGCCATTGAACATGGATGGCACGAAAAGCGAGATGAGCGAGCGTGCGGAGAAATTCGCCCGCCGCCTCAATGGCCGCTACAACTTGCCTGTACACACCCACGACGAACGCCTGACCACCTTCGAGGCCAAGGGCCAACGCCTCAGCCAGGGCCAGCGCGGCGGCTATCGCGAGCGCCCGGTGGACGCCCTGGCCGCCGCCCTGCTGCTGGAAGGCTGGCTGGAACAGAATCTTTAACCGACTGCGAGGAACGCCATGACCCTGCCCGATCCCCAACAGCTGCTGCCACGCATGGCCAACGACCTGCGCGCCCTGCTGGCCCGCCGCGGCGTTGTCCAGGCGCACTTCATCGGCATTCGTACCGGTGGCGTCTGGATCGCCGAAGCGCTGCTGGCGCAACTCGGCCTGGAGCAGGCGCTGGGCACTCTGGATGTGTCCTTCTATCGCGACGATTTCACCCAGAGCGGCCTGCATCCTCAGGTACGCCCCTCGGCCCTGCCGTTCGAGATCGAAGGCCAGCACCTAGTGCTGATCGACGACGTGCTGATGAGCGGCCGCACCATCCGCGCAGCGCTCAACGAGCTGTTCGACTATGGCCGCCCGGCCAGCGTGACCCTGGTCTGCCTGCTCGATCTGGAGGCCCGCGAGCTGCCGATCCACGCCGATGTGCTTGGCGCCAGCCTCGCTCTGGCGCCCCACGAGCGGGTAAAATTGTCCGGCCCCGCGCCGCTCGCCCTTGAGCTGCAAACCCTTACCGCATCCTAAGGCCTGCCACCATGCCTACCGCCACCTCGCGCTCGCTGCAGCTCAACGACCAGGGCCAGCTGCGCCACTTCCTCTCGCTCGACGGCCTGCCGCGTGAGCTGCTGACGGAAATTCTCGACACCGCCGACTCCTTCCTCGAAGTCGGCGCCCGGGCCGTGAAGAAAGTCCCACTGCTGCGCGGCAAGACCGTGTGCAACGTGTTCTTCGAGAACTCCACGCGCACCCGCACCACCTTCGAGCTGGCCGCCCAGCGCCTGTCCGCCGACGTGATCAGCCTCAACGTGTCGACCAGCTCGACCAGCAAGGGCGAAACCCTGTTCGACACCCTGCGCAACCTGGAAGCCATGGCCGCCGACATCTTCGTCGTGCGCCACGCCGACTCCGGCGCCGCGCATTTCATCGCCGAGCATGTGTGCCCCAACCTGGCCATCATCAACGGCGGCGACGGGCGCCACGCGCACCCGACCCAGGGCATGCTCGACATGCTGACCATTCGCCGCCACAAGGGCAGCTTCGAGAACCTCTCGGTGGCCATCGTCGGCGACATCCTGCATTCGCGGGTGGCTCGCTCCAACATGCTGGCGCTAAAGGCTCTGGGTTGCCCGGACATCCGCGTAATCGGGCCGAAAACCCTGCTGCCGATCGGCATCGAGCAATACGGCGTCAGCGTCCACCACGACCTGGGCGAGGGTCTCAAGGATGTGGACGTGGTGATCATGCTGCGCCTGCAGCGCGAGCGCATGCAGGGCGGCCTGCTGCCCAGCGAGGGCGAGTTCTACCGCCTCTACGGCCTCACCGAACAGCGCCTCAAGCTGGCCAAGCCGGACGCCATCGTCATGCACCCGGGGCCGATCAACCGCGGCGTGGAAATCGAGTCGGCGGTGGCCGACGGCGAGCGCTCGGTGATTCTCAACCAGGTCACCTACGGCATCGCCATCCGCATGGCCGTGCTGTCCATGGCCATGAGCGGCCAGACCACCCAGCGTCAACTCGATGCCGAGGAGCACAACTGATGCGTACCCGTATCCTCGGAGCCCGAGTCATCGACCCGGCCAGCGGCCTGGATCAGGTTCGCGACCTCTATCTGGATGGTGGCAAGCTAGCCGCCTTCGACCAGGCCCCGAACGGCTTCAGCGCCGACCGCGAGATCGATGCCCGTGGCCTGATCGCCGCCCCCGGCCTGGTCGACCTGTCCGTCGCCCTGCGCGAACCGGGCTACAGCCGCAAAGGCAGCATCGCCAGCGAAACCCTGGCGGCGGCAGCCGGTGGCGTCACCAGCCTGTGCTGCCCGCCGCTGACCAAGCCGGTGCTGGACACCTCGGCTGTTGCCGAGCTGATTCTCGACCGCGCCCAGGAAGCCGGACACACCAAGGTGTTCCCCATCGGGGCCCTAACCAAGGGCCTGGCAGGCGAGCAACTGGCCGAACTGGTGGCGCTGCGTGACGTCGGCTGCGTGGCCTTCGGCAACGGCCTGGCGCCGTTCGCCAACAACCGCAACCTGCGCCGCGCCATGGAATACGCCGCCACCTTCGACCTGACCCTGGTATTCCACGCCCAGGACGCCGAGCTGGCCGAAGGCGGCCTGGCCCACGAGGGCCCGACCGCCAGCTTCCTCGGCCTGGCCGGCATCCCGGAAACCGCCGAAACCGTGGCCCTGGCCCGCGCCCTGCTGCTGGTCGAACAGAGCGGCGTGCGCGCCCACTTCAGCCAGCTGACCAGTGCCCGTGGTGCCGAGATGATCGCCCAGGCCCAGGCGCGCGGCCTGCCGGTAACCGCCGACGTGGCCATGTACCAGCTGATCCTTACCGACGAGTCGCTGCTCGGCTTCTCCAGCCTGTATCACGTGCAGCCGCCACTGCGCACCGCCTTCGACCGCGACGGCCTGCGTGAGGCAGTGAAGAGCGGCGTGATCGGCGCCATCGCCAGCCACCACCAGCCACACGAGGCCGACGCCAAGCTGGCCCCCTTCGGCGCCACCGAGCCGGGCATCAGCAGTGTCGAACTGCTGCTGCCGCTGGCCCTGACCCTGGTGCAGGACGGCCTGCTCGACCTGCCGACGCTGCTGGCACGCCTGACCAGCGGCCCGGCCAAGGCCATGCGCCTGCCCGCCGGGCGCCTGGCCATCGGCGCCCCGGCTGACATCACCCTGTTCGACGGCGAAGGCCAGACCCTGGCCGGCGAGAGCTGGCGCTCGAAAGGCAGCAACTGCCCCTTCATCGGCCACTGCCTGCCCGGCCAGGTGCGCTACACCCTGGTCGACGGCCGCATCAGCTACCAGGCCTGAGTGCCAGGCAACAAAAAGCCCGCCAATCGGCGGGCTTTTTCATGGGCGACGATCAGGCGCGGGAAGCGTTCTTGATCGACACCTGGGTATTCAGGGTCCAGAAGTCGTACAGCACGCCAATCAGGAACAGCCCGCCAGTCAGCAGATAGATGATCCCGGTGATCCATTTGCCCTGATACATGCGATGCACGCCAAATACGCCAAGGAAGGTCAACAGAATCCAGGCCACGTTGTAGTCGGTATCGCCGGCGGTGAAGCGCAGGTCAGCCTCGCGATCCATCGCCGGAATCAGGAACAGATCGATAATCCAGCCAATGAACAGCAGCCCCAGAGTGAAGAACCAGATGGTGCCGGTTACCGGTTTGCCGTAATAGAAACGGTGCGCGCCAAGAAAGCCGAATATCCACAACAGATAGCCGATGACCTTGCTGTGAGTGTCCTGTCGTTGCATGAAAACTCCTTGTGAGGCGGGGCACAGGTCGACGATCGGTCAACGCGGGCGCTTGCGCAGATAGCCAATCACGAAATACTGTATATAAAAACAGTATTCGTAAGCCATGGAACTCATCGACAAGCTAACCGTATTAGCCGACGCGGCCAAGTACGACGTGTCCTGTGCCAGCAGTGGCGCCCCCAAACGCGACTCACGCGGCAAGTCCGGCCTGGGCGCGACCAACGGCATGGGCATCTGCCACAGCTTCACGCCGGATGGGCGCTGCGTGGCGCTACTGAAAATTCTGCTGACCAACTTCTGCCTGTACGACTGCCAGTACTGCGTCAACCGCCGCTCCAGCGATGTACCAAGGGCCCGTTTCACCCCCGAGGAAGTGGTGAGGCTGACCCTGGACTTCTACCGGCGCAATTGCATCAGCGGCCTGTTCCTCAGCTCGGGCATCATCCGTTCAGCCGACTACACCATGGAGCAGCTGGTGCAGGTCGCCCGCCTGTTGCGTGAAGAACACGAGTTCCGCGGCTATATCCATCTCAAGACCATCCCCGATGCCTCGCCGGAGCTGATCACCCTGGCCGGACGCTACGCTGATCGCCTCAGCGTCAATATCGAGTTACCCAGCGAAAGCAGCCTGATTCGCCTGGCCCCGGAGAAGAGCGTCGGCACCATCAAACAGGCCATGGGCTCGATCCGCCTTGGCGTCGATGAGGCCACAGAGGAAAGGCGCAGCCCGGCATTCGCCCCCGCCGGCCAGAGCACGCAAATGATCGTCGGCGCCGACGATACCGACGACCGCACCATCCTCGATACGGCGCAGAGCCTGTATGGCGCCTACAAGCTCAGGCGGGTCTATTACTCCGCCTTCAGCCCGATCCCGCACAGCCCCAAGAGCGTGCCGTTCCAGGCGCCGCCGCTACTGCGCGAGCACCGCCTGTACCAGGCCGACTTCCTCATGCGCGGCTATGGCTTCCAGGCCACCGAGCTGCTCGCGACGCCGGGCAACCTGGCGCTGGACATCGACCCCAAACTGGCCTGGGCATTGGCCAACCGCGAGCAGTTTCCGCTCGACCTGAACCGCGCCGAAGCGACGATGATCGCCCGCGTCCCCGGCATCGGCGTCCTCAGCGCCAAGCGCCTGGTCGACCTGCGCCGGGAGCGGCGCATTCGCTATCTCGACCTAGTTCGCCTGCGCTGTGCGGTGGAAAAGGCCAAGCCCTTCATCGTCACCCAGGACTACCGACCGCAACAGGCCAGCCTGGAATCCTCGACACTGCGTCGCCAGCTCAGCGACACACCTGCGCAAATGGCCCTGTGGTGATCTACACAGCGTTTTTCGACGGCAGTTTCGCGGGCTGGCGCGACGAAGCCCGCCGGCTGCTGCAGGCTGGCATGACGCCGCAGCAGATTGTCTGGGAAGTCGGCGAGAGCAACGCCACGCTGGATATGTTCTGTACTGCAGATACCCAACTAGTGCAGACAAAGACCCCGGCCATCTCGATCCCGCGGCAATTGCTCGACCTGCTCCAGGTCGCAGCCTGTTTTCGCGGCGACAACCGCTGGGGGCTGCTCTACAGGATTCTCTGGCGGGTCTGCCGCGGCGAGCGCAGCGCCATGCTGGCCGGCGACCCGGACGGCTCCCAGCTGCATCGTCGGATCAAGGCCGTGAATCGCGAAGTCCATCATATGCACGCATTCCTGCGCTTTCGCAGCCTGCCGGAAAGCCCCGAAGCACCGAGCTTCATCGCCTGGCACGAACCTGCTCATGACATTCTGGCGCTGGCAGTCGAGCACTTCGCCGAGCGCATGGGCAGAGCCCGCTGGCTGATCGTCACGCCTGAAGGGGCCGCCCACTGGAGCGGCGATACGCTGTCGATCACCACGCCCTGCCCACCCGCACTGACGGAGCTCGCCCGCACCGCAACGGGCGAGGACGACAGCTTGTGGGTTGCCTACTACAGAAGCACGTTCAATCCGGCACGGCTGAACAAGGAGTGTCTGGAACGTAGCCTGCCGGTACGTTTCTGGAAGAACTTGCCAGAAGGCTTGGCCATTCCCGAACTGATGAGCGAAGCACGCTGCGGAGGGCAATCACACGGCCAGTTCGCCGGCGTATCGCACATGCCGGGCCACGTCATCGGCGCAAGGCCCGTGGCAAGGAGGTAGAGCCACCCGGACGGGCGGCTCGGTGCAAGGGTTCTAGCGGAAGCGCCGCCCCGGATCTTCCTCGCTGACTTCCAGGCTGAGCCCCTGGCTCATGCTGGTCAGGTGGTCGCCATCGGTCTCCGAACCCAGCTTGATCATCAGGCGCAGGTCGTTGGCCGAGTCGGCGTAAAGCAGCGCATCCTCGTAGGTGATCTCGCCTTGGGTGTAGAGGTTGTACAGCGCCTGATCGAAGGTCTGCATACCCAGTTCGGTGGAGCGTTTCATCAAGCCCTTGAGCTCGTGCACTTCACCCTTGCGGATCAGGTCGGCGGCCAACGGGGTGTTGATCAGCACCTCGATCACCGCGCGGCGGCCCTTGCCATCCGGGGTAGGCACCAGCTGCTGGGCGACGATGGCCTTGAGGTTGAGCGACAGATCCATCCACACCTGATTGTGCCGATCCGGCGGGAAGAAGTTGATGATACGGTCCAACGCCTGGTTGGCGTTGTTGGCGTGCAGGGTGGCCAGGGCCAGGTGGCCGGTTTCGGCGAAAGCCACGGCGTAGTCCATGGTTTCACGGGTACGAATCTCGCCGATCAGAATCACGTCCGGTGCCTGGCGCAGGGTGTTCTTCAGCGCCACCTCGAAGGACTCGGTATCGATACCCACTTCGCGCTGGGTAACGATGCAGTTCTGGTGTTGGTGGATGTACTCGATCGGGTCTTCGATGGAGATGATGTGGCCACTGGTGTTCTTGTTGCGGTAGCCGATCATCGCTGCCAGCGAAGTGGACTTACCGGTACCGGTAGCGCCGACGAACAGCACCATGCCGCGCTTGGTCAACGCCAGCTTCTTCAGCACATCTGGCAGTTTGAGATCGTCGATGGTCGGGATATTGGTCTCGATGCGGCGCAACACCATACCGGCCAGGTTGCGCTGGTAGAAGGCACTGACACGGAAGCGGCCCACGCCGCGCGCACTGATGGCGAAGTTGCATTCGTGGTTTTCGGTGAACTCACGACGCTGTTGCTCGTTCATTACCGAATGCACGGTTTCGCGGGTCTGCTCCGGCGACATGGGATTCTTGGTCACCGGCATGATCTTGCCATTGACCTTCATCGACGGTGGCACACCGGCCGTGATGAAAAGGTCGGAGCCACCCTTCTCCACCATCAGCCGCAACAGTTTTTCAAATTCCATCTTTCCCGCCCGTGTAGCTCGTGCATGGCCGCCTTGATGACGGCCTCGTTATCAGAAGTTTTCCGGCGTCTTGGCTTTTTCGCGCGCGCTTTCGCGGCTGATCAGACCTTTGCTAAGCAAGGTCTTCAGACAGCTGTCGAGGGTCTGCATGCCCAGCGAGCCGCCGGTCTGGATCGCCGAGTACATCTGCGCCACCTTGTCCTCGCGGATCAGGTTACGGATCGCCGGGGTACCGATCATGATCTCGTGGGCCGCCACCCGGCCGCCGCCGATCTTCTTCATCAGCGTCTGCGAAATCACCGCCTGCAGGGATTCGGAAAGCATGGAGCGAACCATGGACTTCTCTTCGGCCGGGAACACATCGACCACCCGGTCGATGGTCTTGGCAGCAGAGGTGGTGTGCAGGGTGCCGAATACCAGGTGACCGGTTTCCGCGGCGGTCAGCGCCAGGCGGATGGTTTCCAGGTCACGCATCTCACCCACCAGGATGATGTCCGGGTCCTCACGCAGCGCCGAGCGCAGGGCTTCGGAGAAGCCGTGGGTGTCACGGTGCACTTCACGCTGGTTGACCAGGCACTTCTTCGACTCGTGAACGAATTCGATCGGGTCTTCGATGGTGAGGATGTGGTGGTATTTGTTGTTGTTCAGATAGTCGAGCATCGCCGCCAGGGTGGTCGACTTGCCCGAACCGGTCGGACCGGTCACCAGCACCAGGCCGCGCGGTACGTCGGTGATCTTCTTGAACACCTCGCCCATGCCCAGGTCTTCCATGCTCAGGACCTTGGAGGGAATGGTCCGGAACACAGCGCCCGCGCCGCGGTTCTGGTTGAAGGCGTTGACTCGGAAACGCGCCACGCCAGGGACTTCGAAGGAGAAGTCGGTTTCGAGGAACTCCTCGTAATCCTTGCGCTGCTTGTCGTTCATGATGTCGTAGATCAGCGCGTGAACCTGTTTGTGGTCCATCGGCGGCAGGTTGATCCGTCGTACATCGCCATCGACACGAATCATCGGCGGCAGACCCGCCGAGAGGTGCAGGTCCGACGCGCCTTGCTTGGCGCTGAAGGCGAGCAGCTCGGTAATATCCATGGGACTCCCCAATCACATGCAAGCAGGTAGAATGCCGCAGACCCCTGATGGGCGGGCTATAGAGCGCAAGTAATGTCCACGATAGCAGAGAATATTGCAAAGGTTCGCGCGCGTATCCGTGAGGCGGCGCAAGCCTCGCAGCGTGATTCGGCGGCAATCGGCCTGCTCGCCGTGAGCAAGACCAAACCTGCCGCTGCCATACGCGAAGCGTTCGCCTGCGGCCAGCGCGATTTCGGCGAGAACTACCTGCAGGAAGCCCTCGGCAAGCAGGCCGAGTTGAGCGACCTGGACTTGATCTGGCACTTTATCGGCCCCATTCAATCCAACAAGACCAGGCCGCTGGCCGAACACTTCGACTGGGTCCATTCGGTCGATCGCCTGAAGATCGCCCAGCGCCTGTCCGAACAACGCCCCGCACACCTGCCGCCGCTGAACATCTGTCTGCAGGTCAACGTCAGCGGCGAGGCCAGCAAGTCCGGCTGCACGCCGGAGGAGCTGCCTGCACTGGCACGGGCTGTTACACAACTGCCACACCTGAAACTGCGTGGATTGATGACAATCCCCGAGCCGACGGACGATCCCGTCGCCCAGCGCGCACCATTGGCACACCTGCGTGAATTGCGCGATGAACTGGATCTGGGCCTCGACTGCCTGTCCATGGGCATGAGCCAGGATCTGGAGGCCGCCGTGGCCGAAGGCGCTACCTGGGTGCGCATCGGTTCGGCGCTGTTTGGTGCACGCGATTATCCGGTTAATAAAGGAAGCGAATCATGAGCCACCCGCGCATCGCCTTCATCGGCGCCGGCAACATGGCCACCAGCCTGATCGGTGGCCTGCTGGCCCAGGGCATTCCGGCCAGCCATATCCGCGCCAGCGAACCAGGCGCCGAACAGCGCGCCAAGGTTGCCAGCGAATACGGCATCGAAGTGTTCGAAAACAACGCCGATGCCGTGAACAGTGCGGACGTGGTGGTACTGGCGACCAAGCCCCAGATACTCAAGGGCGTGTGCCAGGCCCTGGCACCCAGCCTGCAACCTCAACAGCTGATCGTTTCCATCGCTGCCGGCATCCCCTGCGCCAGCCTCAGCGCCTGGCTCGGCGACCTGGCCATCGTGCGCTGCATGCCCAATACCCCAGCCCTGCTGCGCCAGGGTGTCAGCGGTCTGTACGCCAACGCCAAGGTCAGCGCCGCCCAGCGCCAGCAGGCCGAGCAATTGCTGAGCGCCGTCGGCTTGGCCCTGTGGCTGGACGAGGAGCAACTGATCGATGCCGTTACCGCCGTGTCCGGCAGTGGCCCTGCCTACTTCTTCCTGTTGATCGAGGCGATGACCGCCGCCGGCGAGCAGCTCGGCCTGCCCCGCGCCACCGCCGCCCAACTAACCCTGCAAACCGCCCTGGGTGCCGCACGCATGGCCACAGAGAGCGATGTCGATGCCGCCGAGCTGCGCCGCCGCGTCACCTCGCCCAACGGCACCACCGAGGCGGCCATCAAGAGTTTCCAGGCCGGTGGCTTCGAAGCCCTGGTGCAACAGGCGCTGGGAGCCGCCGCCAAACGCTCCGCCGAACTCGCCGAACAACTGGGCCAATAAGGAACCCTCATGAACGGACTGAACACCGCCGCCATCTACGTCCTGCAGACCCTCGGCAGCCTGTACCTGCTGATCGTCCTGCTGCGCTTCGTCCTGCAACTGGTGCGCGCCGACTTCTACAACCCGCTCAGCCAGTTCGCCGTCAAGGCCACTCAGCCGCTACTCAAGCCGCTGCGCCGGATCATCCCCGGCTTCGGCGGCCTCGACCTGGCGTCGCTGCTGCTGGCTATCCTGGTGCAGCTGGTGATCATGGGGCTGACCCTGCTGCTGGCCTACGGCACTACCGGCAACCCTCTGCAACTGCTGGTCTGGGCCGTGATTGGGGTGACCTCGCTGTTCCTCAAAATCTTCTTCTTCGCCCTGATCATCAGCGTGATCCTGTCCTGGGTGGCGCCGGGCAGCTACAACCCCGGCGCACAGCTGGTCAACCAGATCTGCGAGCCGGTGCTGGCACCTTTCCGCAAGCTGCTGCCGAACCTGGGCGGCCTGGATATCTCGCCCATCTTCGCCTTTATCGCGATCAACCTGCTCGACATGCTGGTGGTGAAGAACCTTGCCGCCATGAGCCACATGCCGGCGGTACTCGGCCTGTTGATGTGAGCTGGTATCGCTGGGACGGCGAAGACCTGTTACTCGACTGCCACCTGCAGCCCAAGGCCAGCCGCGACGAATTTGCCGGGCTGCACGGCGAGCGCCTGAAGATCCGCCTTACCGCACCACCGGTAGAGGGCAAGGCCAATGCTCATCTTCAGGCTTTTCTCGCCGGCGCCTTCGGCGTCGCCAAGAGCCAGGTCAGCCTGGAAAGCGGCGAACTCAATCGCCAGAAGCGGCTGCGTATCCGCCAGCCACGGCAGCTGCCAGCCCTTCCCGGCTTGACCGCTCGGTCGCCCTGAGCAACCACCGGGCCGGAGTTGTGAACCAGTGCAATTGACGCCTGCCAATCCCTCCGCATAATGCAGTCATCTTCGGCAAAGCTCCGGGTATATTGCAGAGCCCTGCCGGCCCCCGTCTACGCAGGATGCGCCACCCAGAGGAGCGTCAGGATGAGCATGGAACGTCTCAGTCAGCAGGTCGATGCCTACGTCGGCTGGAAGCGCGAGCTGATGCGCGAAATCACCCGCTACCGTAGCTGGCTGGCGCACAACCGCCTCGGTTCGGACGCCATGGATGCGCGCCTGGAGCGCGCCCTCAAGCTGCTGCGTACCGACCACATCACCCTGGCCTTCGTCGGTGAGTTCTCCCGCGGCAAGACCGAGCTGATCAACAGTTTGTTCTTCTCCGAATACGGCCAGCGCATGCTGCCGTCCCAGGCCGGGCGCACCACCATGTGCCCGACCGAACTGTTCTTCGACCCCCGTTCGGAACGCTCCTACATCCGCCTGCTGCCCATCGAAACGCGCATGACCGACGCCAGCGTGGCGCAGTTCAAACGCATCCCCCGGCACTGGGTGAACATTCCGCTAGACCCCAGCGACCCGAACAATATGGCGCTGGCCTTCGCTCAGGTGGCCAAGACCAAACCCATGCCGGTAGAGCAGGCGATCCAGCTCGGTTTCCTGCCGGAGATGCTGGAAGCCACCGGCAAGCCAGGGCAGGTACTGGTGCCGGCCTGGCGCCATGCCATGGTCAACTTCGACCATCCGCTGCTGCGTCAGGGCCTGCGCATTCTCGACACACCTGGCCTCAATGCCCTGGGCAGCGAGCCGGAGCTGACCCTGTCGATGCTGCCCAGTGCCCAGGCGATCATCTTCCTGCTGTCCGCCGACACCGGCGTGACCGCCAGCGACATGGCCATCTGGCAGGAACATATCCGCCAACTGGATGAAGATACCCAGGCCAGCCTGTTCGCCGTCCTCAACAAGATCGACGTGCTGTGGGACGACCTGGCTGGCGAAGAATATGTGCAGAAGGCCATCGGCCTGGTGCAGAACACCACGGCCAAGCAGCTCGGCATCCCTGCCGCCAGCGTGCTGCCGCTGTCGGCCAA
The DNA here is from genome assembly GCA_038147895.1 of Pseudomonas sp. Lineage (GTDB taxonomy): Bacteria > Pseudomonadota > Gammaproteobacteria > Pseudomonadales > Pseudomonadaceae > Aquipseudomonas. The sequence goes on along the minus strand of JAYQUJ010000006.1, from coordinate 34,302 downwards.
ACAGGCGCTGATCGCCAAGGTGCGCAGCGACGAGGAACTGCTCATCCGCAGCCAGCTGGCCAACCTGGAGAACCTGCTGTGCGAGCGCATCGTTGCGCAGAAGGAGCGCCTGCTTGAGGAGCGCGTGGTCAATCAGGTGCTGGCTCTGCTCAACAACAGCCAGCACGTACTCAGCCTGCGCCTGGAAAAAGTGCGCGAGCAGCAGCACCTGCTCACCACCCACCAGCACGACAACGGCCAACTGCTGTTCGAGCTGACCGCCAAGACCAAGGAAGACCACAGCCAGCACCACAAACGCCTGCTCGGCCTGAAGACCAATCAGCGCCTGCTGCGCCGCCAGGGCGAGCTGCTGCGCGCCGCGGTGCGCCCCGAGCGCCTGGAGCAGCATCTGGGGCAGGTTCGCCAGGGCCTTGCCGGCAGCTGGACCACCCTGGGTATCAACCAGTCCATCGTGCAGTTCTTCCGCAGCGTCGGCCATGACCTCGGCAACCTGGCCCAGGAAGCCGAGATGGCCAACAAGATGGTCGCCGCCATCTACCGCCGCCATAACGAAGAAAACCCGCTGCATGGCGTCGACGCACCGCAGTTCAACAGCCAGCGCTACGAGCGCGAGCTCAGGCAACTGCGCGAGAAGGCCGACCAGTTCCGCCTGCACCTCAAGACACTGCTTACCGAGCAGCGCAGCCTGACCCGGCGCTTCTTCGCCACCCTGGTGCAGGAGGTGATCGGCCTGCACCAGCGCCTGCGCAACGACGCCGAGCAATGGGCCAGCGATGCGCTGATGCCGCTGATGCAACACACCCTGGAGCACAAGCAACTGCTGGAAACCCACATGCTGCGCCTCAAGGCCCTAGCCCAGGAGACCCAGCAGGCGCGCCAGCGCGGCCAGCAACTGGCCGGCTACTGCAGCCTGCTGGAAAAACAGCTCGCCGAAGCCACCGAAATGCTCCGTGTACTGCGCCGCCCTGCGCCGATCCAACGCCAGGGCAAGGTGGTCAGCCTGCCCGTTGCGGCACGTGCCCAAGGCGGTGCCGAGCCGGCCTGAAAGCCTCTGGATTCAGGGACTTGACCACGGCCCCCGCGCTTGCTGCCGGGGGCCGTGCTCTTTAGACTGCTGCACTTCTTCGAACGAGAGCAGGCTCGATGCCGACTGTTTTCCCCGCCGACTCCGTTGGCCTGGTAACGCCCCAGACCGCGCAATTCGACGAGCCGCTGGCCCTGGTTTGCGGCCGCAGCCTGGCCGGCTACCAGCTGGTCTACGAAACCTACGGCACGCTCAACGCCACGGCCAGTAACGCCGTGCTGATCTGCCACGCCCTCTCCGGCCACCACCATGCCGCCGGCTACCACAGTGCCGAAGACCGCAAGCCGGGCTGGTGGGACAGCTGCATCGGCCCTGGCAAGCCGATCGACACCAACAAGTTCTTCGTCGTCAGCCTCAACAACCTGGGCGGTTGCAATGGCAGCACCGGTCCCTCCAGCCTCAACCCGGCAACCGGCAAACCCTATGGCGCCGACTTCCCGGTGATGACGGTGGAGGACTGGGTACACAGCCAGGCACGTCTGGCCGACCTGCTCGGCGTTGGCCAGTGGGCCGCAGTAATCGGTGGCAGCCTTGGCGGCATGCAGGCCCTGCAGTGGACCATCAGTTACCCCGAGCGCGTGCGCCACTGCCTGTGCATCGCCTCGGCGCCCAAGCTGTCGGCGCAGAACATCGCCTTCAACGAGGTGGCGCGCCAGGCCATCCTCACCGACCCGGAGTTCCACGGCGGCCACTTCCAGGAGCAGGGCGTGATCCCCAAGCGCGGCTTGATGCTGGCACGCATGGTCGGCCACATCACCTACCTGTCGGATGACGCCATGGGCGAGAAATTCGGCCGCGAACTGAAGACCGACAAGCTCAACTACGACTTCCACAGCGTCGAATTTCAGGTCGAGAGCTACCTGCGCTACCAGGGCGAAGAGTTCTCCGGGCGCTTCGACGCCAATACCTATGTGCTGATGACCAAGGCCCTGGACTACTTCGACCCGGCCGCGGCCAACGGCGACGATCTGGCCAAGACCCTGGCCGGGGTGAAGGCGGACTTCTGCCTGATGTCCTTCACCACCGACTGGCGCTTCTCGCCGGCACGCTCGCGGGAAATCGTCGATGCCCTGCTGGCGGCGAAAAAGAACGTCTGCTACCTGGAAATCGACGCACCACAGGGCCACGACGCCTTCCTCATGCCGATCCCACGCTATCTGCAGGGCTTCAGCGCTTACATGAACCGGATCGAGGTGTAGGCCATGCGAGCGGATCTGGAAATCATCCAGGAGTGGATTCCCGCCGGCAGCCAGGTACTCGACCTCGGTTGCGGTGATGGCGAGCTGCTGGCGCACCTGAGCCAGCATAAAAATGTCAGCGGCTATGGTCTGGAGATCGACGCCGAGAAGATCGCCAAGTGCATCACGCGTGGCGTCAACGTGATCGAGCAGAACCTCGACGAGGGGCTGGGCAATTTCGCCGACAACAGCTTCGACGTGGTGGTGATGACCCAGTCGCTGCAGGCCCTGAAGTACCCGGACAAAGTGCTGGCGGAGATGCTGCGCGTGGGCAAGACCTGCATCATCACCTTCCCCAACTTCGGTCACTGGCGTTGCCGCTGGTACCTGACCACCAAGGGCCGCATGCCGGTTTCCGACTTCCTGCCCTACACCTGGTACAACACGCCGAACATCCACTTCTGCACCTTCGAGGACTTCGAACGCCTATGCCTTGCCCAGGGCGCGAAGGTGGAAGAGCGTCTGGCAGTGGATCACGCCCACCGGCACAACCTGGGCAGCCGACTCTGGCCTAATCTGTTGGGTGAGATCGGCATCTATCGCGTCAGCGGGTCCGGCCTGGCCGATCACCGCGTAGCCGTCTAACCCCGACGCTCCGGAGAACTCTCATGCAACGTTTCATATCTCTCGCACTCTGCCTGCTGCTCGCCCTGCCGGCCTTTGCCGAACGCAAACAGACCTTCGGCGAGCTGGACGTGCACTACAGCACCTTCAACTCCAGTTTCCTGCAACCCGATATCGCCGCCGCCGTGGGCCTGACCCGCAGCAAGACCATCGGCGTACTCAATATCGCCGCGCTCAAGGACGGTAAAGGTCAACCAGCCAAGGTCAGCGGCAGCGTGAAGAACCTGCTGGGGCAGAGCAGCGCCCTGCAGTTCAAGCAGGTACTGGAAAGCGGTGCCGTGTACTACCTGGCCGAATTCCCCCTGCACCAGCGCGAGGTGCTGACCTTCAGCATCAACGTGCAGCTCGGCGATGACGCACCACACACCCTCACCTTCAATCAGGAAGTGTTTCCGGACGAATGACCATGCCCTTCACAGAACTGGTACTGGCCAGCCACAACGCCGGCAAACTCAAGGAACTGCAAGCCATGCTCGGCGAGCATGTGCGCGTGCGTTCGATCGGCGAATTCTCCAGCGTCGAGCCGGATGAAACCGGCCTGTCCTTCGTCGAGAACGCCATCCTCAAGGCGCGCAACGCCGCGCGTATTTCCGGCCTTCCAGCGCTGGCTGATGACTCCGGCCTGGCGGTGGACTGCCTCGGCGGCGCCCCCGGCATCTACTCGGCGCGCTATGCCGATGGCCAGGGCGATGCGGCCAACAACGCCAAGCTGCTGGCAGCGCTGAAGGATGTGCCGGATGCCGAGCGCGGCGCCCAGTTCGTCTGCGCCCTGGCCCTGGTACGGCATGCCGACGACCCACTGCCGATCCTCTGTGAAGGCCTGTGGCCGGGCAGCATCCTGCACGAAGCGCGCGGCGCTGAGGGCTTCGGCTACGACCCGCTGTTCTGGGTTCCGGAGCGCCAGTGCTCCAGCGCCGAGCTGGAGTCCGCGGAGAAGAATCGCATCAGCCACCGCGCCCGCGCCATGGCACTGCTCAAGCAGCGTCTGGGGTTGCAATGAACACCTCGCCCGGCGGTGGCTTCCAGCTGCCGCCACTCGCGCTGTACATCCACATTCCGTGGTGCGTGCGCAAATGCCCCTACTGCGACTTCAACTCCCACGCGGCCGGGCCCAGCCTGCCGGAAGAAGACTATGTCGACGCCCTGCTGGCCGACCTCGACGCCGACCAAGCGCACGCCCACGGCCGTGAGCTGACCTCGATCTTCTTCGGCGGCGGCACGCCCAGCCTGTTCTCGGCCAAAGCCCTCGGCCGGCTACTGGAGGGCGTGCAGCGCCGCGTGCCGTTCGCCAGCGATATCGAGATCACCCTGGAAGCCAATCCGGGCACCTTCGAGCAGGCCAAGTTCCGCGACTATCGCAGCCTCGGCATCAACCGCCTGTCGATCGGCGTGCAGAGCTTCCAAGAAGCCAAGCTCAAGGCACTGGGCCGCATTCATAACGGTGACGAGGCGATTCGCGCCGCCGATATGGCGCGCGCCGCCGGCTTCGACAACTTCAACCTCGACCTGATGCACGGCCTGCCCGAGCAGAGTATCGAAGACGCCCTGTTCGACCTGCGTACCGCCATCGCCCAAGGCCCTACGCACCTTTCCTGGTACCAGCTGACCATGGAGCCGAACACGGTGTTCTGGAGCCAGCCCCCGCAGCTGCCTGAAGACGATCTGCTGTGGGATATCCAGGAAGCCGGCCAGGCCCTGCTGGCCGCCGAGGGCTACGCCCAGTACGAAGTCTCCGCCTATGCCCAGGCCGGGCGCGCGGCGCGGCACAACCTCAACTACTGGACCTTCGGCGACTTCCTCGGCATCGGCGCTGGCGCCCACGCCAAGCTCAGTGCTCCGGGCGGACGCATCCAGCGCACCTGGAAGACCCGCTTGCCCAAGGATTACCTCGACCCGGGCAAGACCTTCCAGGCCGGCGAGCGAATACTGGATGCCGAGGAGCTGCCCTTCGAATTTCTGATGAATGTGCTACGCCTGAGCGACGGCGTCGCTGCCGAGCTGTTCACTCAGCGCACCGGCCAGCCCCTGGCCAGCCTGGACGCGGCACGCCGCGAGGCCGAAGCACGTGGACTTCTGCTGCGCGACCCGACGCGCCTGGTCGCCACCCGTGAAGGCCAGCTGTTCCTCAACGATCTGCTGCAGCACTTCCTGCCGTAGGCAGGGCTGTGGCGCCTGCGCGAAACCCAACGAAAGAAGCCTAGAGCAATGCCGCAGTCGCGATCAGCCACTGCTGGGCTTGGCTGCGCTCAACCTACCCCACCCGGTCGACAGACGGTAAACTCCCGGCGCCCAACAATCACAACAAGGACAACCGATGGATCTCGTACTCGACCTGATCGCCACCCTTTCGCGCTGGTGCCGCGGCAACCTGTACGACATTTCCCTGGCCATCATGGCCACCCTGTTCGTGTTGTTCGGACCCGGCATCAATGCCTGGGTACAGCGTTCCATCAGCAGCCTGAACTTCATTCTGCGCACCCTGATCTTCGTCCTGGTCTGCGCAGTCGGCTACGGCCTGGCTATCGTCTTCCTCACGCCCTGGCTGGCCAAGGGGCTGGGCTACTTCAACAATTTCACCCTGTCCCCGGTACTGCTACTAGTCTTCTTCCTGATCGGCGTACTGGCCGACCGCAACTAGGGACGCCCGCGGGGCGCCCATACAGGAGCAGCCCCATGAAGCCTCTCAAGCATCTTTACCTGTACTTTCAGGACGGCCAGCGCCTGGCTCTACGCTTCCCCAGGCAGAGTGGCGACCCTACAGAAGTGGCGCGGGCCTTGCGTAAACAGCTGGAGTCGCCTTTCCTAAGCATCGAGGTGGACGGCGACCTGCTGATGATTCCACGCGAGAGCATCAAGTATCTGCAGGTCTGTCCGATGCCCGCCGCCCTGCCCGAGCTCACCATCCAGGGTGCCGAGGTAATCGACTGAAGCCGCCAGCAGTCCTCCATTGACCATTTGGGAGACCGCCATGAAACGCTTCGCACCACTCCTGCTGATACTCGCCAGCCTGCTCAACCCCGGCGCTCTGGCCGAAGCCGTCGACGGCCATGAGCACCAGTTGGCGCATGATGATTCGTGAGGGCCGTAGGCCTATCGCCAATCAGTCTAATGCTCCCCCTGCCCCCTGGATTACAGTGAATCAAGGCAACCACAGGGAGAGCAACGATGCAGGTAACCGGTAACAGCGGCAATCTGCCCCTCTCGACCCAGGTCATCAACAAGTACGGCCCGTCCAGTCCCGAACAGGTGAACAAGGCCGTGGACGTCGCTTCCGACCGGGTCAGCGAGCGCCAGGAAAGCCGCGAACTGAGCCAGGCCGCCGAGCGCGATGCCGCAACACGCATCTACAGCGCCAACACTCAGCAACGGCAGATCGAAACCTATCTGGCAGTCGCCAGCGAAGGCCAAGTCGATAGCCGGCCGAGTCCGTTGGAAACCGCAACGCAGCTGCGTGAAGCACAACAGCGCAACGACCGGGCACAGAACATCGCAGACATAGCCAGCCGCCCTGAGCGGCCCGAGACCGATCCGGCCAGGCCGGAGCCCTACTCAGCAACCCGTGCCTGATCGCCTGTCGACAGCGCACAAAAAAGCCGCCCTCGGGCGGCTTTTTCATTGGCCTTGAGCTTACAGCTGCGGGCCGGCGTTACGGATGGCGTCGGATACTTCGAATTTCTTGAAGTTCTCGATGAACTGCTGGGCCAGGCCCTTGGCAGCTTCGTCGTAGGCGTTGCCGTCAGTCCAGGTGTTGCGCGGGTTGAGCAGGTTGGTCTCAACCCCCGGAACGGCCTTCGGCACGCTCAGGTTGATGATCGGCAGCTGCTCGGTCTCGGCACCGACCAGAGCGCCGCTCTGGATGGCCGCGATCACGCCACGGGTGGTCGGGATGTTGAAACGTTTGCCGACGCCGTAGCCACCGCCGGTCCAGCCAGTGTTGACCAGGTAGACCTTGGAGTTGAAGCCACGGATGCGCTTGATCAGCAGCTCGGCGTACTCGCCGGCCGGGCGCGGGAAGAACGGCGCGCCGAAGCAGGTGGAGAAGGTCGACTTGATGCCGCCGCCGCTGCCCATTTCGGTGGAGCCGACCAGCGCGGTGTAGCCGGACAGGAAGTGGTAGGCAGCCTGCTCTTCGCTGAGGATCGACACCGGAGGCAGTACGCCGGTCAGGTCGCAGGTCAGGAAGATCACGGCATTCGGCTCACCACCGAGGTTTTTCTCGGAGCGCTTCTCGACCAGCTCCAGCGGGTAGGCCGCACGGCTGTTCTGGGTCAGGCTGTCGTCGGCGTAGTCCGGTACGCGGTTCTCGTCGAGGACCACGTTCTCCAGTACGGCGCCGAACTGGATGGCTTTCCAGATCACCGGCTCGTTCTTCTCGGACAGGTCGATGCACTTGGCATAGCAACCACCCTCGATGTTGAACACCACACCCTCGCCCCAGCCGTGCTCGTCGTCACCGATCAGGTAACGGCTAGGGTCGGCGGACAGGGTGGTCTTGCCGGTGCCGGACAGGCCGAAGAACAGGGTCACGTCGCCTTCTTCGCCGATGTTGGCGGCGCAGTGCATCGGCAGCACGTCGGCTTCCGGCAGCAGGAAGTTCTGCACGGAGAACATGGCTTTCTTCATTTCACCGGCGTAACGCATGCCGGCGATCAGCACCTTCTTCTGAGCGAAGTTGATGATCACGCAGCCATCGGAGTTGGTGCCATCACGCTCAGGCACGCACTCGAAGTTGGCGACGTTGAGGATCTGCCACTCGGCCTTGGCACCCGGGTTGTAGCTTTCCGGGTTGATGAACAGGCAACGGCCGAACAGGTTCTGCCAGGCGGTCTGGGTGGTCATCTTGACCGGCAGGTAGTGGGCCTCGGCAGAGCCTACGTGCACGTAGGAAACGAAGTGTTCCTGAGCATTGTTGAAGGCCTCGACGCGATCCCACAGGGCATCGAACTTGTCGGCCGGGAACGGACGGTTGATGGCGCCCCAGGCGATCTTGGCGTCGGTGCTCGGCTCTTGGACGATGAAGCGGTCAGCCGGCGAACGACCGGTGCGATGGCCGGTGCGAACAACCAGAGAGCCGTTGGCGGCCAGCTCACCCTCGCCACGGCGGATGGCCTCTTCGACCAGTTGGGCAGCGCTGATATCGGTGTAAACGGCGGTATTGGCTTGCGTCATGAGGGGTCCCCGTCGGCCGCGGCCGAGCTTTCCAAACTTGTGTAGTGGGTCAGAAACTTCACTACAGCGATAAAAAAGTCGCGGGAGTATGCCAGAAAAGCTCTTTCCTTGGCAGCCTCTTGTCCGCTATGGCTTTCAATAGAGTTCGGCTATCGAACTAGTGGCGAGTTCCAGAAGGCGCCTCGCTGCCGCCGCCGGCAAACAGTTGGGTGACGTCAGAGGCATCGAAGGCATAGCGCTGGTTGCAGAACTGGCAGTCGATCACCACCTGGCCATCATGCTCCTCCAGGAGTGCTTGCGCATCAGCCTCGCCGAGGCTGATCAGCGCTCGGGCCGAGCGGTCACGCGAGCAGCTGCAACGGAAACACAGGGCCTGCGGCTCGAACAGACGCACGGCCTCCTGATGGTAGAGGCGGTGCAGTACCGTCTCGTTGCCCAGGCCCAGCAATTCTTCGGCAGACAGCGTGTCAGCCAGGGTCAGCACATGTTGCCAGCTGGCCTCGCGCTCTTCCGGCTCACGCAGGCGCTCGGCCGGCAACTGTTGCAGCAACAGGCCGCGGGCACGCTGGCCATCTGCGTGTAGCCAGAAGCGCGTTGCCAGCTGCTCCGAGGTAGCGAAGTAGTTGGACAGGCACTCGGCCAGGCTCGCCCCCTCAAGATCGACAATACCCTGGTAGCGCTGCCCCTGGCGCGGATCGATGGTGATGGCCAGCACACCGTCCGGCATCAGCTCGCGCAAACCGGCATCGGCAGCGACCTGCTCGGCGTGGTAGCGGGCGATGCCGCGCACCTCGCGCTCGCTGGAGCACTCGATCATCAGCAGCGGCACCGCGCCGGAAGAGCGCACCTGCAGAATCAGCAGGCCATCGAACTTGAGGGTACCGACCAGCAACGAGGCGGCAGCCAGCATTTCGCCCAGCAATTGGGCCACCGGCTGCGGATAGGGGTGCTTGGCCAGCACATGCTGGTAGCTCTCGCCGAGACTGGCCAGTTCACCGCGCACATCGGTGTCGTCGAACAGAAAACGCTGGGTGTGATCAAGGTCGTGCATTGGACTGCCGCTTATCAGGGAATGATGACATTTCGATGGCAGCGACTTATAAAACGCGCCGCTGAGTGTGCCACGAAACAAAGGAGATGGATTTTATGGACAAAGACATGCGCATCCAAGCGGCCTGGCGATGGCCGGCACTGATCGGCCTCAATCTGCTGGGCTTCGCCCTGCTGCTCAGCTGGCAGCTGCCCGCGACTCGCGCCCTGTGGGACGCGGCCAATCTCTGGGTATTCCAAAGCCTCAACGGTACGCTCAACCAGCACCCGTTATGGGACTGGTTGTGGGCGCTGACCAGCATCCGCCTGTGCGACATCCTCGTCGCCGCGCTGATGCTGACCCTGCTGATCCACCCGCGCTGGGTGTTCCGCCCCCAGGAACTGCGCCCCGCCTTCCTGCATTTTCTCGCCTTGCTCGCTGTCCTGCTGATCGTCCGCGTGCTGTTCACCAAGCTGGCGATAGCGCTTGGCTGGCAGCACGCCAGCGCCTCCGTACAGGTACCCGGCGCCATTCGCCTGAGCGAGTCGTTTCCCGACCTGGAGCGCGTTTTCGAGCTGAAGGACCGCTCCAGTCGCAGCTTCCCCGGCGATCACGCTTCGGTCCTGCTGCTCTGGGGCCTGTTCATGCTGCAATTCGCTCGTGGCTGGAAGCTGCTGACCAGCATCGGCCTGGTGCTGTTCTTCATGCTGCCGCGCCTGGTCACCGGCGCCCACTGGCTGGTGGACGTGGCCGTTGGCGGCGTATTCATCGCGCTGATCAGCTTCGCCTGGGCTTACTGCACACCACTGGCCGGATGGATCGCAGCCGGCCTGGAGCGCCTGTGCCAGCCTCTGCTACCGCTGCTGCAGAAACTGCCCGTGGTGGGACGCCTCGGCGTATTGCGCAGCCGCTGATTCAATCGCGCAGGCCGAGCAACTGGCGCCGCTGCTTCTTGTTCGGCCGCCCCTCGGTCTGCACGCCCAGGGCGCCAGCCTTGCGCAGCGCTGCAGCCTCTTCACGCCGGGCGATGCTGTCGGCGGTCTCTTCGTAGAGCAGCTGCGCCTCGGGCGCACCACGGCGCACCATCGACAGCGCCCGCACCACGATGGTCCGCTCGTCGAAGCCGGTACGCAGCACGTACTCATCGCCTATCTTCGGCTCCTTGCCCGGCTTGCAGCGCTCACCGCGGCAATGCACCTTGCCACCCTCGATGGCTTCCTTGGCCAGATTGCGCGTCTTGTAGAAGCGCGCGGCCCAGAGCCATTTGTCCAGGCGCACCTTGTCGTCTTTGTCGCTCATACGGTTCTCCTTCACAGGCGTGAATCTTGCCTGATGCCGTTGTCACATGGCACGGCTAGAATCCTCCCCATTATTTGTGGAAGACCTGAATTTGAAGACATTCGACCAGTTGTCGGTGATCGGCCTGCGTGAATGGATCAACCTGCCCGAACTGGGCATGGTCGGCCTGCGGGCGAAGATCGACACCGGCGCCAGCACCTCGGCCCTACACGCCAGCGACATCAGTCTGATCGAGCGCGATGGCGAGCGCTGGGTACGCTTCACCGCGCACTTCGGCACGCTGGTGCAGCGCCGCCATGTCTGCGAAGCGCCGCTGGTGACGATGAAGACCATCAAGAGCTCCAACGGCCAGGCCCAGACCCGCTACGTGATCCGCACCCAACTGGCCCTAGGCGACCGTTTGTGGCCGGTGGACTTCACCCTGGCCTGCCGCAAGACCATGCGTTACCGCGTACTGCTCGGCGCCAAGGCGCTGGTCACCGGGCAACTGGTGGTCAACCCGGCGCTCACCTACGTGCAAGACAAACCCCTGCTTACCTCAGCCTTCGGTGCCCAATGAAGATCGCCGTTCTGTCGCGCAACCCGCGCCTGTATTCGACCCGCCGCCTGCTGGAGGCCGGCCAGCAGCGCGGCCATGAAATGGTGGTGATCGACACCTTGCGCGCCTATATGAACATCGCCAGCCACAAGCCGCAGATCCACTATCGCGGCCAGCCGCTGGAAGGCTTCGATGCGGTGATCCCGCGCATCGGCGCCTCAGTCACCTTCTATGGCTGCGCGGTGCTGCGCCAGTTCGAGATGCAGGGCGTATTTCCGCTCAACGAGTCGGTCGCCATCAGCCGCTCTCGGGACAAACTGCGCTCGCTGCAACTGCTGTCGCGCAAAGGCATCGGCCTGCCGGTAACCGGCTTCGCCCACTCACCGGACGATATTCCCGATCTGATCCAGATGGTCGGCGGCGCACCGCTGGTGATCAAGGTGCTGGAAGGCACTCAAGGCATCGGCGTGGTGCTCTGCGAGACCGAGAAGGCCGCCGAATCGGTGATCGAAGCCTTCATGGGCCTGAAGCAGAACATCATGGTGCAGGAGTACATCAAGGAAGCCGGCGGCGCCGACATCCGCTGCTTCGTGGTCGGCGACAAGGTCATCGCCGCGATGAAGCGCCAGGCCAAGCCCGGCGAATTCCGCTCCAACCTGCACCGTGGCGGCAGCGCCAGCCTGATCAAGATCACCCCGGAAGAACGCATGACCGCCATCCGCGCAGCCAAGGTCATGGGCCTGTCGGTGGCCGGTGTCGACATCCTGCGCTCCAATCACGGCCCGCTGGTGATGGAGGTGAATTCCTCGCCCGGCCTGGAAGGCATCGAAACCACCACCAACAAGGACGTGGCCAGCATCATCATCCAGTACCTGGAAAAGAACGCCATGCCGGGGCAAACCCGCACCAAGGGCCGGGGCTGACAAACAGCCGCGAGCACAGGCAGGCCCTGCTCCCCTGACGAGTAGGAATCAGCTGGCGTGACGCGGCAGCAGCAGGCCCAGAGGCAGGCAGATACGCGCCTCCAGCCCCCCACCGGTGCGATTGCGCAGTTCCACACTGCCGCCGTGCAGGGCGGCGATCCGCTTGACGATGGCCAGCCCCAGGCCGGTGCCCTTGCCGCCACGAGCGCGGTCACCGCGAATGAAGGGGTTGAAGATCTCGCCCATTTCCTCGGGCGCGATACCAGGGCCACGATCCAGCACGCTGAGCACGACATAGGGCGCACTCTCGTCGCCAGCCAGACTGGTCACTACTTCTACGCTCTGCCCGCCGTAACGCAGGGCGTTGTCCAGCAGGTTGGCCAGCAGACGCTTGATCGACACACGGCGCAGGGGGAACTGCGGCAGCGGTTCCAGGTACAGGTGCACCTGCTCCTCGTGCTGGTTGTAGGGCGTCACCACTTCGCGCACCAGCGCCGCCAGGTCACAGGGCTCGGGCTTCTCGTCGCGACCATCGCGGATGAAGGCGAGGAACTGGTCGAGGATGGCGTTCATGTCCTCGACATCGCGGATCATGTCCTCGGTCAGCTCGGCATCGCTACTCATCAGCTCCAGCGACAGGCGCAGGCGGGTCAGCGGCGTGCGCAGATCATGGGACACGCCAGCCAGCATCAGTTCCCGCTCGCGTGCGCCGCGTTCGATATCGTCGGCCATCTGGTTGAAGGCGCGGTACACCTCGGTCATCTCGCTCGGCGTGTCGCTCACCGGCAGACGCACGCTGCGCCCCTGACCAAACTGGCGGGCGGCGAACACCAGACGCTTGAGCGGCGCATTGAGCTGCATGACGAAGATCCACGCCGCCGCGGTGGACAGCAGGCCGATGCCGAGGAACCAGCCGAGCACGCTCCAGATGCGCTGACCACGCAACGGGTAGGGATACAACGGCACCTTGAGCCAGTCAGCACCCAGGCTCGGCGCCCGCACCCACAGCGCCGGCGGACTCTGTACCCGCACCCGCACCTCGGTATCCGGGCCCAGCTCGGACTGCATCTGGCGCTGGAAGATTTCCGAATAGGGCCAGTGCTGCTCGGTAGCCGGCACCTGCTCGCCCGGCACCCGGGTCAGGGTCGCCGCCTCGGCGATATGCGCACGGTCTTCCGGCTCCGCCGCCCAGTAGGCACGCAGGGTCAGCGCCGCACCGTGGCTGTACTGGCGATCGACCAGCACATCCTCGTTCATCATCAGGTACACCAGGGTCAGCGCCTTGGAGAACAGCACGACGATGAGCACCAGCCACAGGGTGCGGGCGAAGAAGCTTTGCGGGAACCAGAGCGGGGTTTTCATCAATCAAACTCTTGGTGATACAAGGCGGTTCTGCCACAGGACTTGCCCCGCCAGCACTGTGGCAAACCCCAGCGCAGCGCAGACTAGTAGCAAGATAAAGCGATAGGGGTGAGACCAGGCAGCAAACGGATTGACCATCAGCGCCATCAGAACCATGAAGACCAACCAGGCGCTGGCTGCTACCCAAATACGTCTGGCAGGCCAGCGCAAAGCTGCAACGGCCTGCACTATCAGCAGCAAAACGAAGGAGTAGAAAGCAAGCTCTACCGTGATCCCCCAGCCAGCACCTCCGCGCAGGCTGCGGCCATGATCTGCGGCAATAGCTACAGCCCAGCCATGAGCCCCTACGAACAGCAGGACAGCCAACACGCAAGGGAGCGCAACCCGCCCACAAGCCAGCAGTTGCCCCCTCACCCCCGCCTCATCACTTGTTACCATCCGGCACGAAGACGTAGCCCACGCCCCAGACGGTCTGGATATAGCGCGGTTTGGACGGGTCCGGCTCGATCAGGCGGCGCAGGCGGCTGATCTGCACATCGATGGAGCGCTCCAGCGCGTCCCACTCGCGGCCGCGGGCTAGGTTCATCAGCTTGTCGCGGGTCAGCGGCTCGCGGGCGTGCTGCACCAGGGCCTTGAGCACGGCGAACTCGCCGGTGGTGAGCATATGCAACTCATCGCCCTTGCGCAGCTCGCGGGTGGCCAGCGACAGCTGATAGTCGCCGAAGCTGACCATCTCGTCCTCGCTGCCCGGCGCGCCCGGCACCACCGGGGCCTGGCGGCGCAGCACGGCCTTGATCCGCGCCAGCAGCTCGCGCGGGTTGAACGGCTTGGCCAGGTAGTCGTCGGCGCCGCCTTCCAGGCCCTGGATGCGGCTGGCCTCGTCGCCCTTGGCGGTGAGCATGATGATCGGCATCTGGTTGTTCGCCTCGCGCAGGCGGCGGCAGGCGGACAGGCCGTCCTCGCCCGGCAGCATCAGGTCCAGCACCAGCAGCTGGAACAGCTCACGGGACAGCAGGCGATCCATCTGCTCGACGTTTTCCACCGCGCGCACGCGGTAGCCCTGCTCGCTGAGGAAGCGCTCCAGCAGGCGGCGCAGGCCAGGGTCATCGTCGACGATCAGGATTTTTTCGCCTTCCGGCGCAGCGGCAGTGCTCATGCATCTTCCCCTTAATTGAGTGGCGGCATTATGGCCGAAGGCCGCGTACTGCCGTGCCAGCCATTGTTAGCAGATTTTTCCCGATGGAGTTCCCGCCCGCCAGGAAAAGCGCTGTTTATAATGCGGCGCTTTCGCGTCGGCCCTGCCGACTCCCGTTCCGCTGCAGGTAGTTTTCATGGATAGCATCAACAAGCGTATCGCCGCCGAACTCGGTGTCCTCCCGCAACAGGTCGCCGCCGCCGTGGCTCTACTCGACGAAGGCTCCACCGTGCCCTTCATCGCCCGCTACCGGAAAGAGGTGACTGGCAGCCTGGACGACACTCAACTGCGCCACCTGGAAGAACGCCTGCGCTACCTGCGCGAGCTGGACGAGCGCCGTGCAGCGATCCTCGCCAGCATCGAGGAACAAGGCAAGCTGACGCCCGAACTGACCCGCGAGATCAACGAGGCCGATACCAAGACCCGCCTCGAAGACCTTTACCTACCGTATAAGCAGAAGCGCCGCACCAAGGGCCAGATCGCCCTGGAAGCCGGCCTCGGCGAGCTGGCCGATGGCCTGTTTGGCAACCCCGAGCTGAATCCGGAAAGCGAAGCCGAGCGCTTCATCGACGCCGAGAAAGGCTTCGCCGACGTCAAGGCCGTGCTGGAAGGTGCCAAGTACATCCTCATGGAGCGCTTCGCCGAAGACGCCAGCCTGCTCGACAAGCTGCGCTCCTTCCTGAAGAACGAAGCAACCCTCAGCGCCCGCGTGGTCGCCGGCAAGGAAGCAGAAGGCGCCAAGTTCAGCGACTACTTCGAGCACGACGAGGCGCTGAAGGGCGTGCCGTCGCACCGCGCCCTGGCGATCTTCCGCGGCCGTAACGAGGGCATCCTCGGCGCCAGCCTGAAAGTCGGCGAAGAAGCCCCCGGAACCCTGCATCCGTGCGAGCTGATGATCGCCGAGCGCTTCGGCATCGAGCAGCGTGGCCGCGCCGCCGACAAGTGGCTGGGCGAAGTGGTGCGCTGGACCTGGAAGGTCAAGCTCTACACCCACCTGGAAACCGACCTGCTCGGCGAGCTGCGCGAGAAGGCCGAGGACGAGGCGATCACCGTGTTCGCCCGCAACCTGCACGACTTGCTGCTGGCCGCCCCCGCCGGCCCGCGTGCCACCCTGGCGCTGGACCCGGGCCTGCGTACCGGCTGCAAGGTCGCCGTGGTCGACGCCACCGGCAAGGTGCTGGAAACCACCACCGTCTACCCGCACGCCCCGCGCAACGACTGGGACGGTACCCTGGCCATCCTCGCCAAGCTGTGCGCCAAGCACGCGGTGGACCTGATCTCCATCGGCAACGGCACCGCCAGCCGCGAGACCGACAAGCTGGCCGCCGACCTGATCAAGGCCGTGCCGGGCCTGAAACTGACCAAGGTCATGGTCAGCGAAGCCGGCGCCTCGGTGTACTCCGCCTCCGAGCTGGCCGCGCGCGAGTTCCCGGACATGGACGTGTCGCTGCGCGGCGCCGTATCCATCGCCCGCCGCCTGCAGGACCCGCTGGCCGAGCTGGTGAAGATCGACCCGAAATCCATCGGCGTCGGCCAGTACCAGCACGACGTGTCGCAACTGAAACTGGCGCGTTCGCTGGACGCTGTGGTCGAGGACTGCGTGAACGCCGTCGGCGTGGATGTGAACACCGCCTCCGCCGCCCTGCTGGCGCGCATCTCCGGCCTCAACAGCACCCTGGCCAGCAACATCGTGGCGTTCCGCGATGCCAACGGAGCCTTCAAGAGCCGCGCCGACCTGAAAAAAGTGCCGCGCCTGGGCGACAAGACTTTCGAGCAGGCCGCCGGTTTCTTGCGCGTAATGAACGGCGAAAACCCGCTGGACGCCTCCGCCGTGCACCCGGAAACCTACCCGCTGGTGCAGCGCATCGCGCAGAACACCGAGCGCGATATCCGTTCGCTGATCGGCGACTCGACCTTCCTGCGTCGCCTCGACCCGGATAGATTCACCGACGAACAGTTCGGCCTGCCGACCGTCACCGATATCCTCAAGGAACTGGACAAGCCCGGCCGCGACCCGCGCCCGGAGTTCAAGACCGCTGAATTCCAGGACGGCGTCGAGACGCTCAAGGACCTGCAGCCCGGCATGGTCCTGGAAGGCGTGGTGACCAACGTGACCAACTTCGGCGCTTTCGTCGACATCGGCGTGCACCAGGACGGCCTGGTACACATCTCGGCGCTGTCGGAAAAGTTCGTCAAAGACCCCTATGAAGTGGTCAAGGCCGGCGATATCGTCAAGGTCAAGGTCATGGAAGTGGACATCCCGCGTAACCGCGTTGGCCTGTCCATGCGCATGAGCGATACCCCTGGGCAGAAGACCGAAGGCCCGCGCGGTGGCGGCCAGAACCGCGGCGGCAACCAGCCGCGCAGCGAGCGCCACTCCAGCCAGGACAAGCCAGCCCCGGCCAATGCCGCCATGGCCTCGCTGTTCGCCAACGCCAAGCAACTGAGGAAGTAAGCCATGAGCGACCAGGCCCCTGTCGGCAAGGACAGCAACTTCAGCCGCCTGCTCGGCATCCGCATCCTGCGTGCCGAGAACGGCGAGGCCGAACTGCGCATGAGCATGCAGGAGCAGATGCTCAACCTGCATGGCCGCATGCACGGCGGCGCGCTGTTCTCGCTGCTCGACACCGCCCTCGGCCAGGCCAGCCACAGCCTGTTCGGCGGCGAGGCCGGCAGCATGACGCTGGAGTGCAAGATCAACTACATCCGCGCCGTCGAGGATGGCGAGGTGGTGTGCATCGCCAAGGTGATCAACGCCGGGCGCAAGGTGCATGTGATCGAAGCGCGCGCCAGCCAGGGCGACAAGCTGGTGGCCAGCGCCCAGGCCACCTTTATCTGCAAGTAAGGACGGCCCCGCGCCACGCGGGGCCAGCGACGGCAACATTCCGTCGCGTATGGGCATTGCGCCGACCCTGGCTGTCGGCGCATCCTCCCCTTCCACCCTCTTCCTTGGTTCGACTTGCAGAGCGACGTCCCCACCCCCATATAGGGGCGACCGTCGAGTGAAGGAACAAGAATTTTGAGCGATCTCCTTTCCCGCCGCCTGGCCTTGCTCGGCGACACTGCCTACCTGCCCCTGCTGACTCAATGCCTGCACGGCATCGAGCGCGAGACCCTGCGCGTGACCGTGCAGGGCGAACTGGCGCAGAGCGAACACCCGCGCGCACTGGGCTCGGCCCTGACCCACGGGCAGATCACCACCGATTATTCCGAGGCACTGCTGGAGTTCATCACCCCGGCAGAACCGAGCCTGGCCGATACCCTGGCCGACCTGGAGCGCATCCATCGCTTCGCTGCCAGCCAGCTGGACGCTGAATACCTGTGGAGCCCGTCGATGCCCGGCCTGCTGCCGGACGAAGCGGACATTCCGATTGCCCGCTATGGCAACTCCAACATCGGCCGCCTGAAGTACGTCTACCGCCAGGGCCTGGCCCTGCGCTACGGCAAGACCATGCAGTGCATCGCCGGCATCCACTACAACTTCAGCCTGCCCGAAGCCCTCTGGCCGCTGCTGCAGAAGGTCGATGGCGAGACCACGAGCGCCCGCGACTACCAGTCGGCCGCCTATATCTCGCTGATCCGCAACTTCCGCCGCTACAGCTGGCTGCTGATGTACCTGTTCGGCGCCTCGCCGGCGCTGGATGCCAGCTTCCTGCGCGGCCGCCCGCACCATTTGCAGCAGCTCGACGCCGATACCCTCTACCTGCCGTACGCCACCAGCCTGCGCATGAGCGACCTCGGCTACCAGAGCAGTGCCCAGTCCGGGCTGACGCCCTGCTACAACGATCTGGCCAGCTACATCGACAGCCTGCGCTCGGCCGTCGCCACGCCCTACGCCCCCTATGCCGAGATCGGCACCAAGGACGCCGATGGCCAGTGGCTGCAGCTCAACACCAACATCATCCAGATCGAAAACGAGTACTACTCAAGCATCCGCCCCAAGCGGGTCACCTACTCGGGCGAACGGCCGATCCAGGCCCTGACCAGCCGCGGCGTGCAATACGTGGAAGTGCGCTGCCTGGACATCAACCCCTACCTGCCGCTGGGCATCGACCTCGACCAGGCGCGTTTCCTCGACGTGTTCATCCTGTTCTGCGCCCTGCAGGCCAGCCCGCTGCTGGCCAGCGGCGAATGTCACGCCTGTACTGACAACTTCCTCAAGACAGTCAAGGAAGGGCGCCGCCCCGGCCTGCACCTGCAGCGTGACGGCCAGCCGGTAGAGCTGCGCACCTGGGCCGGCGAGCTGCTGGACGCCTTCGCCGCCATCGCGACCCTGCTCGACCAGGCTCACGGCGGCGACGCCTATCAGACCGCCCTGCACCTGCAGCGGCGCAAGGTCGAAGACGTCAGCCTGACGCCCTCGGCCCGCGTGCTGGCAGAGTTGAAAAGCACCGGAGAACGTTTCCGCGACTTCGCCCTGCGCCAGAGCAAGGCCCACGCCGCAGCCTTCCGCGCCCAGCCATTGAGTGCTGCAGAGCAGGCCCACTTCGAAGCCATGGCTCACGCCTCGCTGAATGATCAGGCCGAACTGGAGCAGGCGGAAAACGGTGACTTCGATGCCTTTGTCGCCGCCTACCAGGCCAGCATCCTCAACATTGGCGTTTGAAATCAGGCACCTGTGTGACGGGCCCGCCACCGCAGCGGCAGTCCGTCACAATTCCGCCACCTCGACCGTTCGCCCCTGACCAGCGGTCAGCCATGCCTGGCAGTACGGGCTAGCCTGTGGGGAAACCCGCATCGGCCTGCCGCCATGACGCCTGACACCGACAACCACGACTGGAGCCTGGACAGCCTGGCCAAGGCCTACCAGCAAGGCTACATGGCCGGTCTCACCGGCCAGCCGCAGCACCAGCAGCCGCACTCCGCTGAAGTCCTGGCCGCCGCCTGGGAGGCGGGCTGGGACGATGGCAATGAGCAGTTCAAACTGCACCAGCGGCGCAGCGCCTGAGCCGCGCCACATACAAAAGGGCCGCAGATGCGGCCCTTTTCATTACTCGATGCCCAGAAGGTCGCCGCCCGCCTACAGCGTTTTCTCGAAAATCTTCGAATTGCGCTGGTAGTTGTACAGCGAGGCGCGCGAGGCCGGCAGGCGCTCCACCGCGCTGGGTTCGAAGCCGCGCTCCTGGAACCAGTGGGCAGTACGGGTGGTGAGTACGTACAGGGTCTTCATTCCCTGCTCCCGCGCACGCTCTTCGATACGCTCCAGCAGTTCGTCACCACGGCCGCCGTGGCGGTACTCCGGGTTGACCGCCAGACAGGCCAGCTCGCCGGCATCGGAATCGGCCAGGCGATACAGCGCTGCGCAGGCGATGATCAGGCCGTCGCGCTCGACGATGCTGAACTGCTCGATCTCCCGCTCCAGCACCTCGCGCGAGCGGCGCACCAGAATGCCCTGGTCTTCCAGCGGAGTGATCAGCTCGATCAGACCACCGACATCCTCGATGGTGGCTTCACGCAGCGACTCGAACTGCTCCTGGTCAACCAGGGTGCCGCCGCCGTCACGGGTGAACAGTTCGGTCAGCAGCGCGCCGTTGTCCATGTAGCTGACGATGTGGCTGCGCTTGACCCCGGCGCGGCAAGCCTGGGCGGCAGCATCCAGCAGCTCGGCCGGGTAGCAGCTGCCGAGACGCGCCAGATGCGCCGGAACCTGTTGCGGGCGCAATTCGCGCACCAGCTTGCCCTGCTCGTCGAGCAGGCCACGCTCCGGGCTGAACAGCAGCAGCTTGTCGGCCTGCAGGTCGATGGCGGCGCGGGTGGCGACGTCCTCGCAGGCCAGGTTGAAGATCTCGCCAGTGGGTGAGTAACCCAGCGCCGAGAGCAGCACGATGCTGCGCTCGTCGAGCAGGCGACCGATGCCCTTGCGGTCCACCCGACGCACCTCGCCGGTGTGGTGATAGTCGATACCGTCGACCACGCCGATCGGCCGCGCGGTGACGAAATTGCCGCCGGAGACCCGCAGGCGCGAGCCCTGCATCGGCGAGGCGGCCATGTCCATCGACAGACGCGCCTCGATGGCAATGCGTAGGCTGCCCACGGCATCGATCACGCAATCCAGGGTCGGACCGTCGGTAATGCGTAGATCCTTGTGATAGCGCGGGGTCAGGCCACGCTCGGCCAGGCGCGCCTCGATCTGCGGGCGCGAGCCATGCACCAGCACCAGGCGCACACCGAGGCTGTGCAGCAGCACCAGGTCGTGAACGATATTGCCGAAATTCGGGTGTTCCACGCCTTCGCCGGGCAGCATGACCACGAAGGTGCAGTCCCGGTGGGCGTTGATGTAGGGAGAAGCGTGGCGCAGCCAGTTGACGTAGTCGTGCATGTACAAGCCTGTCGGGCAGAGGACGAAGGGAGATTGGCTTCCGCAAAGGAAGAGTGTCGGCCTAGCTTCGTCGCAACATCAGGAGCTCCTTCATGACAGGGCGGGGTTACAGGCAGTAGTGCTGGATCAGCTGGCGCAGCAGCTGCACCGTAGGTTCGATGCGCGCCAGCTCAAGAAATTCATTCGGCTGGTGGGCACAGGCGATATCGCCAGGGCCGAGGACCAGGGTCTCGCAACCAAGCTGCTGAAGATAAGGCGCTTCGGTGGCAAATGCCACCGACTGCGCCGCATGCCCGGTGAGCTTTTCGGCCACCCGCACCAACTCGCTGCCAGCGCTCTGCTCGAAGGGTGGCACGCTGGCAAACAGCGGCGCGTAGTCGATGCGTACCTGATGCCGCTCGGCCACAGGCCGCAGCTTGGCATTGATCGCTGCGCGCAACTGCTGCGGGTCCATGCCCGGCAGCGGGCGCAGGTCGAACTCCAGGGCGCACTGGCCGCAGATACGGTTGGGGTTGTCGCCGCCATGAATGCAGCCGAGGTTCAGCGTCGGCGTCGGTACCGTGAACTGCGGATTGTTGAACTCGCGCTGCCACTGGCTACGCAGCCCGCGCAGCTCGCCGATGACGTCCTGCATGGCCTCCAGGGCGCTGTGCCCCAGGCTCGGGTCGGAACTGTGCCCGCTCTGCCCGAGGATATCGATGCGCTCCATCATGATGCCCTTGTGCAGGCGAATCGGCTTCAGGCCGGTCGGCTCGCCGATCACCGCGGCGCGCGCCAGCGGCCTGCCGGCCTCGGCCAGGGCGCGGGCGCCGGACATCGAGCTTTCCTCGTCGCAAGTCGCCAGCACCAGTAGCGGCTGCTTGAACGGCTGGTCGAGCAGTTCGCGCACTGCCTCGATGATCAACGGGAAGAAGCCTTTCATGTCGCATACGCCCAGCCCCACCCAGCGGTCACCCTGCTCACTCAGCCTGAGCGGGTCGCTCTGCCACAGCTCGGCGTCGAAGGGTACGGTATCGCTGTGGCCGGCCAGCACCAGGCCGCCTGGGCCACTGCCATAGGTGGCCAGCAGATTGGCCTTGCCTGGCGCCACATCCTGGATCTCGCAGGCAAAGCCCTGCTCGGCCAGCCAGCTGGCCAGCAGGTCGATTACAGCGCGATTGGACTGGTCCCAGTTCGGCTGGGTGCAACTCACCGAAGGCGCGGCGATCAGCGCGGTGAATTGATCCTTGAGAGAGGGAAGCGGCATCGGCGGTCTCCACGGACGATGCCCCATCATAGGGGCATCGTTGCCGAGGAATAAACCCGCCGTTTAGAGGAAGACGCCGCGCAGGATCATGAAGAACAGGATCGACAGGCCTGCGCCGATCGGCAGGGTGATCAGCCAGGACATGAAGATAGAGCCGATCACGCCCAGGTTCAGCGCACCGATACCGCGGGCGATACCGATACCCAACACGGCACCAACCAGGGTGTGGGTGGTCGATACCGGCAGACCGATGGCCGAAGCGCCGACCACGGTGGAGGCCGTCGCCAGCTCGGCGGCGAAGCCGCGGCTCGGGGTCAGCTCGGTGATTTCCTTGCCGATGGTGGCGATCACCTTGTAGCCGTAGGTGGCCAAGCCGATGACGATACCGACGGCGCCGAGCAGCAGCACCCAGCCCGGCACGGCGGACTTGGCGGCGACCTCGGCGGCACCACCGGACTCGATCACGCCGACGATACCGGCCAGCGGGCCAACGGCATTAGCCACATCGTTGGCGCCGTGGGCAAAGGCCATGGAGCAGGCGGTGAAGATCATCAGCACGGCGAACACGCGTTCGACGCTGGCGAAGTGGAAGGCTTTGTCGGCCTCTTCATCGACCTTGATGCGGCTGAGAATGGCGATACCCAGCAGCATCACCAGGCCACCGATGCCAATCGACAGCAGGATGCTTTCCTGGCCGGAGAGGTTCAGGCCGATGTGTTTGAGGCCCTTGGACAGGGTCATGATCGACACCATGAAGCCGGTGAGGAACATGTACATCGGCACGAAGCGCTTGGCGTTCTTGAACGGGCTGTCGGTGTTGATGATCAGCGCCTGCACGCTCATGAACAGGCCGAAAGCCACCAGACCGGAGAGCACGGGAGAGACCACCCAGCTGGCGACGATGGGGCCAACCGACTCCCAGTGCACGGCATCGGGGGACACACCGACGGCAGCGAAACCGATCACCGCACCGACGATGGAGTGAGTGGTCGATACCGGCCAGCCCTTGCGGGTGGCGATCATCAGCCAGGTACCAGCGGCCAGTAGCGCCGACATCATGCCCAGCACCATCAGGTCGGGCGTGATCAGATTGGCATCAACGATGCCGTTCTTGATGGTCTCGGTGACTTCACCGCCGGCCAGGTAGGCACCGCAGAACTCGAAGACCATGGCGATCAGGATCGCCTGCTTGATGGTCAGCGCCTGGGAACCGACAGAGGTGCCCATGGCGTTGGCCACGTCGTTAGCGCCGACGCCCCAGGCCATGAAGAAACCGAACAGGCAGGCGAGTACCAGGAGTACGAAGCCGTAATCCGCAATAAGAGACATAAATAGAGTTACCTGTTATCCCAGAAGGACACTGGCGCTTAGCGCGCCAGCAGTTGTTCCAGACGATTGCCCACACGCTGGGCACGGTCGGCGACATCGCCGACCCAGTCGATGATCTGGTAGAGGAACATCACGTCCACCGGAGGCATATCCTTCTCCAGCTTGAACAGGGTGCGGCGCACCTCGATCTGCAGACGGTCGGTGTCATCCTCGATACCGTCCAGTTCCTCCACCAGGGTTTCCACCAGCTTGGCCTCACGGCCACCAAAGCCGGTTTCCAGCAATTCATCCAGCTCGTTCATCGCCCGCAGTGCCTGGGCACTGGCGTCGACGGTGCGCTGCACGAAGGAGCGGATCAGCGGCTGCAATTCGGCCGGGATGGCCATTTCGCGGCCCAACATCAGCCCGGCGATGTCCTTGGCTTTATTCGCTACTTTGTCCTGTACACTGAGCAGCTCAAGCAAGTCCGAGCGCGGCACCGGCAGGAACAGGCTCTTCGGCAGGTTCAGGCGCACGCTCTTCTTGAGCTTGTCGGCTTCCTTCTCCAGACGCACCATTTCCTGCTGCACCCGAGCGACTTCAGCCCAGTTCTGTGTCATGACCGCCTCGAAGAACGGCACCAGGTTGGCGGCACACTCATGCGCCTTGGCGATGTGCTGCTGCATGGGGCCAATCGGCGAACGACCGAACAGGCTGACGAAGGGATTGGTTGGCATTTAGGGAAGCCCCTGCTGGAAAAAGGCCGCAATTATAGGTGGGCTTTGCTCGCCGGCCAATGCGACACATCGGACTGCAACAATTTCATGATAGGCGCTGCCATGAACAAAGAAACCGAGATCAAACTGCGCGTCAGCCGCGAAACCCTGGCGGCCCTGCGTGAACACCCGCTTTTGAAGAAGCGCAACAAGTCTGGCTGGTCGTCCCACGAGCTGCTCAATCAATATTTCGACACACTCGACCGCGACCTGGCCCAGGCCCGCGTGGCCCTGCGCCTGCGCCGCGACGGCGAGCAGATCATCCAGACCCTGAAGAGCCGCGGCCAGAGCGTGGCCGGGCTGTCCGAGCGCAACGAGTGGGACTGGCACCTGAGCAAGGCCAAGCTGGACACCAAGAAACTCACCGACGACTGCTGGCCGGCCAGCCTGGCCGAGTTGGACAAGAAGCAGCTGAAACCGCTGTTCACCACCGACTTCGTCCGCGAGAAGGCGGAAATCGCCTGGGGCCGTGGCAAGGCCAAGACCGTGATCGAAGCGGCCCTCGACCTGGGCAAGGTGATCGCCGGCGAGGGTGAAGAGGAAATCTGCGAGCTGGAACTGGAGCTGCGCGAAGGCCAGCCGGCCGCCCTGCTGGAGCTGGCCTGCGAGCTGGCCGCCGACCTGCCGCTGATGCCCTGCGACATCAGCAAGGCAGAGCGCGGCTATCGCCTGTTCGATTCCGCCAGCTACAGCCTCGGCCTGCCGGCTCCCGAGCTGAATGCCGAGCAAAGCCTGGACGACGCCTTCGCCGCCCTGGCCTGGCACCTGCTCGGCAGCAGCCAGCGCCTGGCCGAACAGTACCGCTGGAGCGGCCATTGGAAGCTGCTCAGCCAGTGGCTGGAGCGACTGGTGGAGCTGCGTGCCCTGCTCGGCAGCCTGGGCCAGGCGGCACCACGCGCCACCAGCCACGACCTGCGCGAGGCCCTGGATGCCCTGCTGAACGACTGGCGCCCGCGTCTGCTGGCCGGCCAGGACAACGACGAGCTGCGGCAGAACGCACCGGCGCTGTTCGCCGCCGAACTGCAAGGCAATCGCTGGGGCCTGTTCTCGCTCAGCCTGTCGCGCTGGCTGCTCAATCGCAGCTGGACGGTCGAGCGCAACGCTCGCGGCAATCGCCAGGGCGCCGCGGTGCTGGGCAACTGGCTGCCGCATCTGCTCGGCGAGGAAGGCGCCGCGCTGCAGCTCAAGCGCTACCAGCAGCAACCGGAAGACCTGGCCGAGCAACTACCGCGTATCGAGCGCATTCAGGTCTGGCTGCACCTGGCCCGCCAGGTACTGGAAGTGCCGGAAGTCGACCGCCTGTACGGCGAGATGAGCAAACTGCATGAGCTGGCCCAGCACCCGCTGGATGCCGAGGTGTTGGCCGCCCGCGTGGCACAGGCCCATACTGTGGCCACGCTCAAACCTTGGAAGCTGCTGCTGAAATAAGCTGCTCACCCCGTCATCCACACAAAGGGAGCTCCATGTCCGTTCTCGCCTCGCCCGCCCAGGATCGCTGGCTCGATCTCAACGATATCCTCCGCGACCTGGTGGCCCAGGGCCGAGTCTCCCAGGAGAACGCCGAGCAGTGCATGGTGCTGCGCCGCGGCTCTGGCAACGCGCAGATGCACCCGCTGGAGTTCCTCGCCGCGCAGCAACTGGACGACCTGCAGCGCCCCGGCAAGAAAATTGACCTGGAAGGCCTGACCGTGTGGCTGGCCAACCAGTCCGGCCAACCCTACCTGCGCATCGACCCGCTGAAGATCGACGTGGCAGCGGTCACCCCGCTGATGTCCTACGCCTTTGCCCAGCGCCACAAGATTCTCGCCGTGGCGGTGGACAGCGAGGCGGTGACCATCGCCAGCGCCCAGCCCTACGTGCACAGCTGGGAAGCCAACCTGATCCACGTGCTGAAGCGACCGATCAAGCGCGTGGTGGTCAACCCGGCCGACCTGCAGCGCTTCACTACCGAGTTCTATCGCCTGGCCCGCTCGGTCAGCGGCGCCAACGCCCAGGACATCAAGGTCAGCAACGTCGGCAACTTCGAGCAGCTGCTCAGCCTGGGCGCCAGCGACCAGGAGCCGGACGCCAACGACGCGCATATCGTCAATATCGTCGACTGGCTGTTCCAGTACGCCTACCAGCAACGCGCCAGCGATATCCACATCGAGCCGCGTCGTGAAATCGGCACCGTGCGCTTTCGCATCGACGGCGTGCTGCACAACGTCTACCAGTTCCCGATCCAGGTGACCATGGCGGTGGTCAGCCGCCTGAAAAACCTCGGACGCATGAACATCGCCGAGAAGCGCAAGCCGCAGGATGGCCGGATCAAGACCAAGACCCCGGACGGCGGCGAAGTGGAACTGCGCCTGTCGACCCTGCCCACCGCCTTCGGCGAGAAGATGGTGATGCGTATCTTCGACCCCGAGGTCTTGCTGAAGAACCCTGACCAGCTGGGCTTCTCCCCGGACGACCTGCGCCGCTGGGAAAGCATGACCAGCCAGCCCAACGGCATCATCCTGGTCACCGGCCCCACCGGTTCGGGCAAGACCACCACCCTGTACACCACGCTCAAGCAGCTGGCGACCGAGGAAGTGAACGTCTGCACCATCGAAGACCCGATCGAGATGATCGAACCGGCTTTCAACCAGATGCAGGTGCAGCACAACATCGACCTCAACTTCGCCGCCGGCGTGCGCGCCCTGATGCGCCAGGACCCGGACATCATCATGGTCGGTGAGATCCGCGACCTGGAAACCGCCGAGATGGCCATCCAGGCGGCGCTGACCGGCCACCTGGTGCTGTCCACCCTGCACACCAACGACGCGCCCAGCGCCATCACCCGCCTGCTGGAGCTGGGGGTGCCGCACTACCTGCTCAAGGCCACCATTCTCGGCGTGATGGCCCAGCGCCTGGTTCGTACCCTGTGCCCGCACTGCAAGGCGCCGGTGGAGCTCAGCGAAACCGATTGGCAGAGCCTGACCAAGCCCTGGAGCTCGCCGCTGCCGACCCAGGCGCACAGCGCCGTCGGCTGCCTGGAGTGCCGCGAAACCGGCTATCGGGGGCGCGCCGGGGTCTACGAGATCATGCTGCTGAACGACAACATCAAGCCGCTGATTACCGCCGACACCGACCTCGTCGCGCTGCGCCGCGCAGCATTCAAGGACGGCATGCGCAGCCTGCGCCTGTCCGGCGCGCAGAAAATCGCCGCCGGCATGACCACCATCGAGGAAGTGCTGCGGGTCACCCCGCAGAGCGAGCAGAAATAGAGGCTACTTCCTCGCCAGCTGCAGGGTCTTGGGTGAGGCCTTGCAGGCCAGCAGCGCCGAGCGCTTCAGCCAGCGCGGGTCGGAGTGCCAGGCCAGGAGAAACTGGCCGCCCTTGAGCTTGTCCACCACCATCCGCGCCACTTCCGGGCGTACCGCCGGGCAGCCCAGGCTGCGGCCGATGCGGCCCTGCTTGCGCACCAGCGCGGGGTTCACATAGGCCGCGCCATGGATGACGATGGCGCGCTCGCGGGCCAGGTCGTTGATGCCAGGCTCCAGGCCATCCATGCGCAGGGAATAGCCGTGCTTGCCGCTGTAGCTTTCGGCGGTGCGGAACAGCCCGAGGCTGGTCTGGTAGCTGCCCAGGCGATTGGAAAAGCTGCTGGCGATGTTCTCACCGGACAGACGGCCATGGGCCACGTAGTCGCGCAGCAGCAGGCGCTTGCTTTGCAGGTCGAATATCCACAGGCGGCGCGCCGTGGAGGGCTGGGAGTAGTCGATCACCGCCAGACGCCGCGCCGGCTCGGCGCCATGATTGACCGCGCACTGCATGGCCGCCACGGCATCGCGCAGGGCTTGCGGATTGAGCCCGGAAGCGACGCGAGAAAGGTCCTTGACCAGCGAATCATTCTTCGAAGATGCCGCCATCAGCGGCGTGGCGCACAGCCACAGTCCTGCCAGACAGAGCAGGCTCAAGCGTCGGAACATGCGTTTACTACCTTCAAAAGCATGTGCTCCGGACGTCCTGTCCCGAAGACTGCTGTCATTGCGCAGAGGCTGCGACGACAGGCCCTCAAATCCAACTTCGACCCACCTATACTTGTTGGTGTTGTGGCGCCGCCTTCGCGTGCGCACTGAGCCATGGATTGGAGCAGTATGTTGTTCAAAAAATGTGCATCCTACCCGAGCATAGTCTTGCTCACCTTACCGCTGGTCGCTCACGCCATAGAGGTACCGATCGGCCAGCTTCCCCTACAGGCGGTGCCTGCGCCACTCTGCGCGCCTCTAGAAAGCAGCCTAGACGATTCTGCCAAGCAGCTGCTCGACGACTTCTACCGACTGCGGGAAGGCCGCCCGGCCTGGCATGATCTCGACCAGCGGCAACACCTGCACGAACAACTGCAACAACTGGCCGACGACGGCCTCGACCCGGCCGACTACCCCCTGCACCCAGGCGATGACGACTGCGCCGAGCTGCAGGCCAGTAACAGCTACCTGCAAGCCCTGCTGCACCTGCGCGGCGGGCGCCTGCCGGCGTCGCGCCAGGAGGCCATCTGGCATGCCCCCGAGGAGCCGCGCGCCGACCCACGCCTGGCCGTGCTGTCCATCGCCAGCGTCACCCCCGACATCGCCAGCGCCTTCGCCGCCGCGCGCCCGCAGCTGGTGCAATACAGGCTGCTGCGCAGCGCTTACGCGGTGGCGCGCCTGCAGCCTGCCGGGCACTGGCAGCCAGTACCCGCCGGGCCGCTGCTGAAACCCGGCGGCAACGATGGACGCATGCCGCTGCTGCGCGCGCGCCTGGCCGCCGAAGGTTACCTGACTGCACCGCTGGCCGAGGGCACGCAGTTCGACCCCGCCAGCGTGACGGCCCTGCAGAGCTTTCAGGAACGCCACGGCCTGAAACCGGATGGCATCCTCGGCCCGGCCAGCCTGAGCGAGCTGAATGTCGATGCCCTGACCCGCCGCGAGCAGCTGCGCGCCAACCTGGAACGCCTGCGCCGCATGGCCGACGACCTGACCCAGGCCAAGGTGGTGATCAACGTGGCCGCCGCCGAGCTGCACGTTATCGAGAACGGCAGCGAGATCTGGCGCACCCGCACCCAGGTCGGCCGCCCGGAACGCGCCACGCCGCTGCTGGCCTCGCGCATCGTCCGCCTGACACTCAATCCGACCTGGACGGTGCCGCCGACCATCCTGCGCGAAGACAAGCTACCGGCGATCCGCGCCGACCTGGGCTACCTCGACCAGCACGAGATGAGCGTGTACGACCGCAGCGGCAATCGCCTCGACCCTGAGCAGATCGACTGGAACAGCCCCGGCTCGATCCTGCTGCGCCAGGCCGCCGGCAGTCGCAACCCGCTGGGGCGCGTGGCGCTGCGTTTCGACAACCCGTTCTCGGTGTACCTGCACGACACGCCCAGCCAGGCGCTGTTCGACAAATCCCCGCGTTTCTTCAGCTCAGGCTGCGTGCGCGTCGAGGCGGTAGAAAACCTGCTGGCCTGGCTGCTGCCGGCCGAAGAGCTGACCACCGTGCAGTCACGCCTGGCCAACGGCAAGACCCAGAGCTATCGCCTGAGCGCCGCAGCGCCGTTGCTGATTGCCTACTGGACGGTAGAAGCCGACGCCGACGGCAACCTGCGCTACCTGCCGGACATCTACAACCGCGACCCGGCGCTGATCGCCGCACTGGTCGCGCCATCCGCCCGCAACATCGCCAGCCCAGGCCCGAGCGGGCACACCCAGGAGACCGTGGTATGGAAATAGGTGGCTTCATTTTCGTTTTCGTCGGCCTAGCCGTGGCCGTGGTGTTCATGGGCTTCAAGGTGGTGCCGCAGGGCTACCAGTGGACGGTGGAGCGCTTCGGCCGCTACACCACCACCCTCAAGCCCGGCCTCAACATCATCGTGCCGGTGATGGACCGTATCGGCCGCAAGCTCAACGTGATGGAGAACGTGCTGGACATCCCGCCGCAGGAAGTCATCACCGCCGACAACGCCACGGTGCAGATCGATGCGATCTGCTTCTTCCAGATCATCAACTCGGCGCAGGCCGCCTACGAGGTGAACAACCTCGAACACGCCATCCGCAACCTGGTGATGACCAATATCCGTACCGTGCTCGGCTCCATGGAGCTGGACGCCATGCTCGGCCAGCGCGACGCGATCAACGAGCGTCTGCTGCGCACCGTGGATGAAGCCACCGCGCCCTGGGGCATCAAGATCACCCGCATCGAGATCAAGGACATCAGCCCGCCGGAAGACCTCATGGCAGCCATGTCCGGGCAGATGAAAGCCGAGCGCATCAAGCGCGCGCAGATCCTCGAAGCCGAAGGTCTGCGTCAGGCCGCCATCCTCACCGCCGAGGGCAAGAAGCAGGCGCAGATTCTCGAGGCCGAGGGCGAGCGTCAGGCCGCTTTCCTCGAAGCCGAAGCCCGCGAGCGCGCCGCCCAGGCCGAAGCCGAGGCCACGCGCATGGTCTCCGAGGCCATCGCCAGCGGCAACGTGCAGGCGGTCAATTACTTCGTCGCGCAGAAGTACATCGACGCCCTCGGCCAACTGGCCGCGGCCGATAACAGCAAGGTGATCCTCATGCCGCTGGAGGCCAGCCAGGTGATCGGCGCCGTCGGCGGTATCGGCGAGATCGTCCGCTCCACCTTCGACAAGGACGGCAAATCGGCATGATCGAATACCTGCAGCACCTGTCGTTCTGGGACTGGCTGGCCTTCGGCACCGTCCTGCTGATTCTCGAAGTGTTCGGCGCTGGTGGTTATCTGCTGTGGATCGGCATGGCCGCCGCCTGCGTCGGCGTGCTGACTTACCTGTTCCCCGAACTACCCTGGGCCTGGCAGTTCCTCGCCTTCGCCCTGCTCTCGGTACTCACCGCCGTGTTCTGGTGGCAGCGCCAACGCAGCGCGGGCAAACCCTCGGACACGCCCGGCCTGAACAATCGCGGCAGCGAGCTGGTTGGCCGCAGCTTCATGCTGCACGAAGCCATCGCTGGCGGCCGCGGCAAGATCAGGGCCGGCGACAGCCTGTGGCTGGTCAGTGGCCCCGACCTGCCTGCCGGGCACGAAGTGCGCGTCACTGGCCAGGATGGCGTGATCCTGCGAGTCGAGCCGCTGTAAGGCGGCTCGCACCTCCTCGTTATCGTACAACCAGGCCAACCCCTGCCTCCGCGCCCATCCCGAACACCCGACGCCATCTACTACTAACGGCCAGTATTTTTGCGATTGACAAGGATTCCTGAGGCTGTCGATAATCGCGCCACGTTGTACGACAACGTATAACAGAAGAAAAATAAGAAACAACCAGGGCACTGCAATGACCAGCATCCCCACCGCCCACCGGCGAACAGTCTTCCCCGCACCCGGCAAACCGCCCGGGTCGCCTCTGCGCTCGCGCACTCCATATCCCACAGGATTCGCCGACGGCTAGTCGCCGATAGCCGGCGCACTGCCCTAACGCCGGCCACCGCCCCAACCGGGGCTCACCCCGACCCTCCACACATGCGCGCCTCAGGCCTGCAGGGGGACGGCATCACTCGAAAAAAGGAGCACAACAACAATGAAGGCTCGTTACACCCTCCCCCTTGCCAGCCTGCTGGCCTGCAGCGGTCTTGCCGCACTGCCCGCCGCCGTCCAGGCCGCCGGCTTCGTCGATGACGCCAAGGTCACCGTGGGTCTGCGCAACTATTACTTCAACCGCAACTTCCTCAACCACACCGGATCAGGTGACCAGGGCCAGGCCGCCGAATGGACCCAGAGCATGATCCTCGATGCCCGTTCCGGCTTTACCCAGGGCACCGTGGGCTTTGGTTTCGACGCGCTCGCCCTCGGCGCGATCAAGCTCGATGGTGGCAAAGGCACGCGTAACTCCGGCCTGCTGCCGGTACATGACGACGGCCGTGCGGCAGACAACTTCGGTCGCCTGGCCGTGGCAGGCAAAGCCAAACTGTCGAAAACCGAGCTGAAGGTTGGCGAGTGGTTCGCCGTGCTGCCCATCCTGCGTGCGGACGACGGTCGCTCCCTGCCGCAAACCTTCCAGGGTGCGCAGATCACCTCTGGCGAGATCGACGGCCTGACCCTGTACGGCGGCCAGTTCTGGAAAAACAGCCAGCGTAACGATGCCAGCCGCGAAGAGATGAGCTTTGGCGGCGTAGAGGGTGACGACTTCAACTTCGGCGGCGGCGAGTTCAAGTTCAACGACAACAACACCATGGTCGGCGCCTGGCACGCCCGCCTGGAAGACGTCTACCAGCAGAGCTACCTGCAACTGACCCACAACCAGCCCGTGGGCGACTGGGTGCTGGGCGTTAACCTCGGCTACGTCGACGGCAAGGACGAAGGCGCCTCCAAGGCCGGCGACCTGGACAACAAGGTGTACCAGGGCAGCTTCTCGGCCAAGACCGGCAGCAACACCTTCACCCTGGCCTACCAGCATCTGGATGGCGATACCAAGTTCATGCGTATCGACGGGGCCAGCGGCGGCACCCTGGTCAACGACGGGTTCACCAACTCCTACGACAACCCCGAGGAGCGCTCCTGGCAGGTGCGCCACGACTTCAACTTCGCCGGCCTCGGCATCCCCGGCCTGACGCTGATGAACCGCTATGTCAGTGGCAGCAACATCCACACTGCCGGGCGTGACGATGCCGAAGAGTGGGGCCGCGAGAGCGAGCTGGCCTACACCCTGCAAAGCGGCCCGTTGAAGAACCTCAACGTGAAATGGCGCAACTCCAGCGTCCGCCGTGATGTGGGCCAGGACCTGATGGAGAACCGCCTGATCATCAACTACCCGCTGAACGTTCTCTAATTCAGCACCACCCGGTCCGGTGCGTGCGGTGCACCTGGCCGGGCTCCCTTGTCATGTGTCGCTATTCCTCGGCTGCTTCGGCAGTCCTTCGGGCCCGTCTAGTCGATGGGCCTTTTTTTGTCCACCTGATCAGACTCAATCGACTACCATCGAACGGGTAGCACGACGCCAGCACTTGCAGCCCATGGGAAAGGCCATGCACCAGCACCGTCACAGCCCATACAGAGATACCCGCCAGACCGGCCTGGAAGACGGAGCACGGCGCTCGCTGGTGAGCCTGATCTTCGCCTCTACCGGGCTGACCATCGGCGGTTTCTCCCTGCTGCAGTTCAGTGCCGGCAACACCCTGTTCGCCTGCCTCGAACTGCTCGGCTGCGCTGGGCTGCTGGGCGCCTCACGCTGGATCTACCACACCCAGAACCTGGAACTGTGGATCTACCTGTACCTGGTTCCGACCTGCGCCTTCCTGGTCTACATCACCCTGATGCCGGATGCCTCGGCCAGCGCCTTCGTCTGGACCTACCTGATTCCCCTGCTCTCCTACCTGCTGCTGGGCAAGCGTCGTGGTCTGCGGTTGGCCTGGCCCTACATGTGTGGCGCACTGCTGCTGTACTACTGGCGCTTTCCCCTGCCGCAGAACGCCCATGAGCTGATCGACGCCGGCAACGCCATTCTCTGCGGCGCACTGATCATGGTCTTCGTCCACCTCTACGAGACCCGCCGCGCCATCACCTACTCGCAGCTGGAATACCAGGCGCAGACCGACCCTTTGACCGGCACCGCCAGCCGAGGCCATTTCAAGCAGGAACTGCTGCGTGGCCTGCAAGAGGCCAAACGCAGTGACAGCCCACTGGTGCTGGTGCTGATGGACATCGATCATTTCAAGAGCGTCAACGACCGCTGGGGCCACGATGCCGGCGACCATGCCCTGCGCCATATCTGCGACCTGCTGCTGGAGCGCCTGCGCGTTACCGACAGCCTGGGCCGCCTGGGTGGCGAGGAATTCGGCCTGCTGCTGCGCAGTACCGACCTCGGCAGCGCCAAACCGCTGGTGGAATCGCTACGCGAGTTGATCAGCCAGCACCCGCTGGATTATCACGGCCAGCGCATCGAGCTCTCGGCCACCTTCGGCCTGGCCCAGTGGCCCGATGACGGGCAAACCCCGGACGAGCTCTACCGCTGCGCAGACAGCCGCCTGTATGCCGGCAAGCAGCAGGGGCGCAACTGCCTGATCAGCGGGGATCGGGAAATACGGATTTCGACCACGTTGCCGTGATGGCCCTGTTGGGCTTCGTTATGCGACCGTGGGAGCGGCTTTAGCACCGAGAAAAAAACACGCTACGGCACAAACAACAAAAACAACACCCACACACACACAAAACAAAAAAAAAAAAAAAAAGGAGAAAAAAAAAAAA
>JAYQUJ010000005.1:0-123922 GCA_038147895.1 Pseudomonas sp. | reverse complement strand
TGGCGCGCATTATAGGCACTCAAATTTACCCGTCAACGGCTTTTTGCAAAGTTTTCACTCTGCCTTGATCGAGATACGAGCAAAAGCCTTCTTACCAGCTTGGCACACATGACTGGAGCCCAGCTTGAACATGAAGCTGCGATCCACCGACTCGCCATCCACCTTGACGCTACCAGCACTAAGCAGGTCGCGAGCTGCCGCAGCATTCTTCACCAAACCAGCCTTATTAAGAACAGCGGAAACCGGCATGTCCTCAGCCGCAAGCAACTCAACCTCTGGCAGATCATCGGGCAGCTCGCCATCTTTCAGACGATTACCGGCAGAGCGGTGCGCTGTCGCTGCCGCCTCTTCGCCATGGAAACGCGCCACGATTTCTTCGGCCAGCTTGATCTTGATATCGCGCGGATTAGCACCCTTTTCAACATCTGCCTTGAACTGTTCAATCTCTTCCATGGAGCGGAAGCTGAGCAATTCAAAGTAACGCCACATCAACGAGTCCGGCATGGAGACCAGCTTGTTGTACATGACGCCAGGAGCTTCCTGGATGCCTATATAGTTGCCCAGAGACTTGGACATCTTCTTCACGCCATCCAGCCCTTCAAGCAAGGGCATGGTGACGATGCACTGGGACGGCTGGCCGTACGAGCGCTGCAGCTCACGCCCCATCAGCAGGTTGAATTTCTGATCCGTACCACCGAGTTCGACATCAGCTCGAAGGGCTACCGAGTCATAGCCCTGCACCAGCGGATACAGGAACTCATGAATGGCGATCGGCTGATTGCCCTCGTAACGCTTCTGGAAGTCATCACGCTCCAGCATGCGCGCCACGGTGTACTGTGAAGACAAGCGAATGAAGTCGGCCGGCGTCAGCTTGTCCATCCAGGTCGAGTTGAAAGCGACCTCGGTCTTGGCCGGATCAAGAATCTTGAACACCTGGGTCTTGTAGGTCTCGGCGTTGTCGAGCACCTGCTCACGAGTGAGCGGCGGGCGGGTAGCACTCTTACCGCTAGGGTCGCCGATCATGCCCGTGAAGTCGCCAATCAGGAAAATCACCTGATGACCAAGTTCCTGGAACTGACGCAGCTTATTAATAAGCACGGTATGCCCAAGGTGCAGGTCCGGCGCAGTCGGATCGAAGCCCGCCTTGATGCGCAGCGGCTCGCCACGCTTGAGCTTCTCAACCAGCTCGGACTCAACCAGAACTTCTTCGGCGCCACGCTTGATCAGCGCCAGCTGCTCTTCAACCGACTTCATGACAGGACTCATGCCACTCGAAACAAAAGGGAGCCAACCATACAAGATCACTGACCAATTACAAGCTCCGGCACAGCCTCGACCACCCGGCCATTAACCCGACTCAAGGGTTGCCTATAGAGAAATTTGATTATATTTTAGACAGTTAATGCACTCTTCCAAGAAACACCCTGAGCCATGACGCATTCTGTACCTAAAGCCACGTCCTATCCGCGGAGCCATCTACTGGCAGCCAGCGGCATTGCGGCGCTGCTGAGCCTGGCCTTGCTGGTGTTCCCATCACGCGAAGTCGAAGCCAAGAAGACCTACCTGAGCCTGGAGCTGGACAACGGCGCCGAGCAAATCCTGCAAGAAAAGGATGATCTCCGACCAGGCCAGCCAGAAGAGGAGCGAGGAGTATCGCCATTCGCCGGTACCAGCCTTGCAGACAACAAGAACAGCGCCGAAACAGACGCGGATAATAAGAAAGAAGAAGCACCACTGAATCAACCCACCGACCCGCTGCAAAAAAGCGTCACCGTCGCCAACGGCGATACGCTGTCGACCGTTTTTGCTCAGGTTGGCCTGGATGCCAATGCCCTGCATGAGGCACTGAACAGCAGCAAAGATGCAAAGCGCTTCGGCCGTCTACACGTCGGCCAAGTGCTGGACTTCAAACTGACCACATACGGCCAGTTGGAGAGACTGAGCAGCAAGCTCAATGATCTGGAAAGCATCAGCCTCAACCGCAACGAAAAAGGCTTTTCCTTCAAGCGCGACATGGTCAAGCCGGACGTACGCACAGCTTACGCACATGGCGTGATCAACAGCTCACTGTTCCTCTCCGCCAAGCGAGCGGGACTTTCCCACAGCCTGACCATGGATCTGGCCAATGTCTTTGGCTACGACATCGACTTTGCTCAGGACATCCGTGGTGGAGACGAATTCGAGCTGATCTACGAAGAGCAGGTCGTCGACGGCAAGCGCGTTGGTAGCGGCAACATTCTCTCGGCCCGCTTCACCAACCGCGGCAAGACTTATACCGCCGTGCGCTACACCAACAAGCAGGGTGTCAGCAGCTACTACAATGCTGATGGCATGAGCATGCGCAAGGCCTTTATCCGCACCCCCGTGGATTTTGCCCGCATCAGCTCGCGCTTCTCCATGGGCCGCAAGCATCCGATCCTGAACAAGATCCGCGCGCACAAGGGCGTTGACTATGCCGCCCCGCGCGGCACCCCGATCAAGGCCGCAGGCGATGGCAAAGTACTCTTGGCCGGCCGCCGCGGTGGTTACGGCAATGCGGTGATCATCCAGCACGGCAGCAGCTACAAGACGCTGTACGGCCACATGCAGGGCTTCGCCAAAGGCATCCGCACAGGCGTCAGCGTCAAGCAAGGGCAGATCATTGGCTACATCGGCACCACCGGTCTATCCACCGGGCCGCACCTGCACTATGAGTTCCAGGTCAACGGGCGCCATGTCGACCCGCTCAGCCAGAAACTGCCGATGGCCGATCCGATCCCCAGCGGCGAGAAGCAGCGCTTCCTGCAGCTGAGCAAGCCGCTGATGGCGCGCATGGATCAGGAGAAGGCCACCCTGCTGGCGGCCAACAAGCAGCCCTGATATGCCGCGCTATCTGGGAGTGATGTCCGGCACCAGCCTCGATGGGCTGGACATCGCTCTGATCGAGCAGAGCGAGAAAATCACGCTTCTCGCCCATCACTACCTTCCCATGCCCGCAGAACTGCGCAGTGAATTGCTGGGCCTCTGCGCACCCGGCGAGGACGAAATTGCCCGCGCCGCTATCGCCGAACAGCACTGGGCGGCCCTGGCCGCTCAGGGCATTAATGCGCTATTGCGCAGCACTGGTCTCGCGCCGAGGGACATCCGAGCCATCGGCAGCCACGGCCAGACCATTCGCCACGAACCCGCACGCGGTTTCACCGTACAGATCGGCAACCCAGCCCTGCTGGCTGAGCTGACCGGTATTGACGTGATTGCCGACTTCCGTCGCCGCGACATGGCTGCAGGCGGGCAAGGCGCGCCACTGGTGCCGGCTTTCCATGAGTCACTGTTCGGTGAGCCCGAGAAGCCCTGCGCCGTACTCAACGTCGGCGGTTTCAGCAATCTGAGCCTGATCAGCCCGGGGCAGCCTGTAAGAGGCTTCGACTGCGGACCAGGCAATGCGCTGATGGATGCCTGGATTGCCCAGCATCAGGGCCAGAGCTTCGACCGCGATGGTGCCTGGGCCGCCAGCGGCACATTGCACGAGGCGCTGTTGCACCGATTGCTGAGCGATCCGTTCTTCGCCGGAAAGGGCCCGAAAAGCACTGGCCGCGAACTGTTCAACCTGCCCTGGCTGGAAAGCCATCTGGCTGCCCTGCCCTCTCTGCAACCTGCCGATGTTCAGCGCACCCTGCTGGAGCTGACGGCACGCAGCATCACCGAATCGCTGCAACATGCCCAAGCGCAGACCCACGAATTGCTGGTTTGCGGAGGCGGCGCGCACAACTCGACACTGATGCTGCGCCTGCAGCAACTACTGCCTAACTGCCAGGTCGGTAGCACCGCCAGCCGCGGTGTACCTCCGGACTGGGTCGAAGCCATGGCCTTTGCCTGGCTGGCCCATTGCTGCCTGGAGCGCATTCCCGCCAACCGGCCCAGCGTCAGCGGCGCCAAGGGGCTGCGGGTGCTGGGCGCCCTCTACCCGGCCTGACAGCAGAAACGAAAAAGCCGCGCAGATGCGCGGCTTTTCTTATTCGTTCGCTCAGATCGAGAACGATGAACCACAGCCACAAGTGGTGCTGGCATTGGGGTTGTTGATCACGAAGCGCGAACCTTCCAGGCCTTCCTGATAATCGACTTCGGCACCGGCCAGGTACTGGAAACTCATGGGGTCGACCACCAGGCTGACACCTTCGCGCTCGACGATGGTGTCGTCGTCAGCCACGTCCTCATCGAAGGTGAAGCCGTATTGGAAGCCGGAACAGCCGCCACCGGTGACGAATACCCGCAGCTTCAAACGCGGGTTGCCTTCTTCATCGACCAGATTCTTCACCTTGTTTGCCGCACCCTGAGTGAAGATCAGGGGGGTTGGAGTGAAGGTTTCGACGCTCATCTTGCTGCTCTCCCGGCGCTGGGCGCCATGTTACATACCACAGGGGCGGGATTATCCGCTTATCCGAGTAAACTGGTCAATTATTGCGCACCAACAGATTCGCAGGGCTTGCTGGTTAGATAGGTGCGTCCATGGCGAATTCAAGCACCCGGACGCACGGAGCGATCAGGGCAACAGCGCGGCGTGAGCCAGGCCGAGGCGCTCGTCCAGACCAAACAGGATGTTCATGTTCTGCACGGCCTGGCCGGACGCGCCCTTGACCAGGTTGTCGATGGCCGACAACACCACCACCAGCTCGCCGCCCTGGGGACGGTGCACGGCGATGCGACAGACGTTGGCGCCACGCACGCTACGGGTTTCCGGATGGCTACCGGCGGGCATCACGTCGACGAAAGGCTCGTTGGCGTAGCGCTTCTCGAACAGGGCCTGCAGATCCACGCCGCGATCAGCAACGGTGGCGTACAGGGTGGCATGGATACCCCGGATCATCGGCGCCAGGTGCGGCACGAAGGTCAGCCCGACCGGGCCGCCAGCCGCGCGACGCAGGCCCTGGCTGATTTCCGGCAAATGGCGATGGCCCTTGACCGAATAGGCCATCATGCTCTCGCTGGCTTCGCACAGCAACGAGCCGACCTTGGCACCACGGCCGGCACCGCTGACGCCAGAAGCGCAGTTGGCGATCAGCTGACTTGGTTCGGCCAGACCGGCCTCCAGCAAGGGGATCAGGCCCAGCTGAGTCGCAGTCGGGTAGCAACCCGGTACGGCGATCAGACGTGCCGACTTGATGGCGTCACGATTGACTTCCGGCAAGCCATATACGGCCTCCGGCAGCAGCTCGGGAGCACCATGGGGCTGGCCATACCACTTGGCCCACTCCTCGGCGTCCTGCAGGCGGAAGTCGGCGGACAGGTCGATGACCTTGGTGCCCGCCGCCAGAAGTTCGCCGGCCAGGGCGTGGGCCACGCCGTGCGGGGTCGCGAAGAACACCACGTCACAGGCACCCAGCGTAGCCGCATCGGGCACACTGAACGCCAGGTCGTCGTAGTGACCGCGCAGGTTGGGGTACATGTCGGCGACCTTGACCCCGGCTTCGGAGCGCGAGGTGATAACCGCCACCTCGGCTTGCGGATGCTGAGCCAGCAGGCGCAGCAACTCCACTCCGGTGTAGCCCGTACCGCCGACGATTCCGACCTTGACCATTGCCTGCCCCTCGCTGCGCAGTTGATAAAGGCGCGATGATAAGCC
Organism: Pseudomonas sp.; assembly: GCA_038147895.1. Classification (GTDB taxonomy): domain Bacteria; phylum Pseudomonadota; class Gammaproteobacteria; order Pseudomonadales; family Pseudomonadaceae; genus Aquipseudomonas. The sequence goes on along the minus strand of JAYQUJ010000005.1, from coordinate 118,323 downwards.
AAGCGCGCAGGTGACGCACGGCCACGGCTTTCTCTACTATCGGCAGTTAACCGTTACAAGGAAGCAGCAATGCTCTATCTGTGGGTCAAGGCCCTGCACATCATCGCCATCGTTTGCTGGTTCGCTGGCCTGTTCTATCTGCCTCGCCTGTTCGTCTATCACGCGATGGCCGAGGATCAGCCCAGCCGCGAGCGCTTCGTGGTCATGGAGCGCAAGCTGTATCGCGGCATCATGACCCCTTCGATGATCGCCACCCTGCTGTTCGGCGGCTGGCTGCTCTATCTCAATCCGGCCTGGCTACAGATGGGCTGGCTGCACGCCAAGTTGACCCTGGTAGCCGTGCTGATCGGCTATCACCATGTCTGCGGCGCCCAGATCAAGCGTTTCGCCCGCGGCGAGAACGTCCGCGGCCACGTGTTCTACCGCTGGTTCAACGAAGTGCCTGTACTGTTTCTGCTGGCCATCGTGATCCTGGTGGTGGTCAAACCCTTCTGACGACGAGAGGAAATTCCATGTCCCTGCCCGCCCTGCTCGAGAATCGCCTGCGCCTGCCGATCGTCGCGGCGCCGATGTTCCTGGTGTCCGGCCCGCAACTGGTGCTGGCCTGCTGCAACAATGGGGTGATGGGCAGCTTCCCGGCCCTGAACCAGCGTGAAAGCAGTGGTTTCAAGGCCTGGCTGGAAGAGATCGAGGCTGACCTGGCTGCGGACGCCGCGCCTTACGCGGTCAACCTGATCGTGCATGGCAGCAATCCGCGCCTGCAGGCCGACCTGGCCATCTGTGTCGAACACAAGGTGCCCGTGGTGATCACCAGCCTGGGCGCGGTCAAGGAAGTGGTCGACGCGGTACACAGTTATGGCGGCCTGGTCTTTCACGACGTCACTACCCGTCGCCACGCCGAGAAAGCAGCAGAGGCTGGTGTCGATGGTCTGATCGCCGTTGCGGCCGGCGCCGGAGGGCATGCCGGCACCTGGAGCCCCTTCGCCCTGATCGCCGAAATCCGCCAGTTCTTCGACAAGACCCTGCTGCTGTCCGGCTGCCTCAACCACGGTCACGAGGTACTGGCCGCCCAGGTGCTTGGCGCCGATCTGGCCTACATGGGCACTCGCTTCATCGCCACCCGCGAGAGCAGTGCCGACACCGACTACAAGCAGATGATTCTCGGCGCCCGCGCCGCCGACATCGTGCATACACCGGCGGTTTCCGGCGTACCGGCCAGTTTCATGCGCCAGAGCCTGGAGCGCGCCGGCTATGACCTGCAGCAATTGCAGAACAAGGGCGACGTCAACTATGGCGAGAAGCTCAAGCCGATCAACGACGAAGCCAAGGCCTGGAAAACCGTCTGGTCTGCCGGCCAGGGCGTCGGCGGCATCGACGACCTGCCCAGCACGGCCGAGCTGATCGCCCGCCTGGACGCCGAATACCGTGCCGCCCGCGGGCGAGCCGTGCAATTATCCTGAAGCGCGCTCCGCGCCCCCAAAAGATGCCGACAACAACGACAAGGAAGCAGAGATGACAGAGGTCCGCTACAAGATCATCTTCGACGGCCAGCTCATGCCGGACATGGCACTGGAGACGGTCAAGGAAAACCTCGCACGCCTGTTCAAGAGCGAGCAGAGCCGCATAGACGCACTGTTCAGTGGCTCCGCAGTCGCGCTCAAGCGTGACCTCGCCGAAGCCGAGGCCGACAAGTACCTGGCGGCACTGCAAAAAGCCGGCGCCCGGGTGCGCAAGGAGAGCGAGGGGCCACAGCTTAGTCTGGTCGCCACTGCCGACCATGATCAGATTGCAGAGCCCGATGCAGCCACAGCCAGCATGGACTGCCCCAAATGCGGCCACTCCCAGCCACAGTCGAGCGAGTGCTCGGCCTGCGGCATCGTCATCGAGAAGTACCTGGCCCGCCAGGCACAGCTGGCCGCCAGCGCCCCCGCAGCTGAAGCACAGGCACCCGCGAGCGCGCCGGCATCGCCTTACACCACACCCAAGGCAGAGGTGGGCGAAGCCTTGCCGGAGCACGGCCCGCTGAACATCTTCAGCGTGCGCGGCCGGATCGGCCGCCTGCGCTACCTGGGCTGGTCGATGGGCATGATGCTGCTGTTCACGCTGGCCTATGCCATTGCCGCCGGCATCATGGCCGTTGTGCCTATCGTCGGCGGGTTGCTAATGATTCCCGTGGTGATCGGCTCGATCGTGGTTGCGGTGATGATCGGCGTGCAGCGTCTGCACGACATCGGCTGGTCCGGCTGGCTCTGGCTGATCAACCTGGTGCCGCTGGTAGGCTTCGTCTTTTCCCTGCTGATGCTGGTGGTGCCCGGCACTTCGGACGCCAATCGCTACGGCCCGCCGCCGCCACCCAATAGCCGCGGCGTGATCGCCATGGCCTGGGGCGGTCTGCTGCTGTCGATCATTGCAACCGTGGGCATCCTCGCCGCCGTCGCCATTCCGGCCTACCAGGAATACGTGCAGCGTGCGCAGGACGCTCAGCAATTCCAGATGCCGCAGACCGAGGAGTAAGGGGTGAGCGGTTACGCCCTGATCACCGGTGCCTCCAGCGGCCTCGGTCTGGCCCTGGCCGAAGCACTGGCCCGGCGTGGGCGCAACCTGCTGCTGGTCGCCCGGCAGCGCGACGCTCTGGAAAGCATCGCCTGCGAGCTGAGCCAGCGTTTCGGCGTCGAAGCGCTGTTCCGCGTCTGTGACCTGAGCGAACCCCTGCAGGTCAGCGGACTGATTCAGGAACTGGAAGACAGCGGCCGACAGATCGATCTGCTGGTGAACAATGCCGGCATCGGTAGCGCCGGCCTGTTCGTCGAGCAGGACTGGAGCCGCGAACAGGAACTGATCGAGCTCAATGTCCTGGCCCTGTGCCGCCTGTGCCACGCCATTGGCGGGCACATGCAGCGGCGCGGTGCGGGGCAGATTCTCAACGTCGCGTCCCTGGCCGCCTTCCAGGCGGGGCCGCTGATGAGCAACTACTTCGCCAGCAAGGCCTATGTGCTGCATTTCTCCGAGGCGCTGCGCAGTGAGCTGGCGCCTTACGGGGTAAAGGTTTCGGTGCTTTGCCCCGGCCCTGTGGCCACCGCCTTCTTCCGCCGCGCGCACCTGCGCAGCGAGGGCCTGGCACGACGCGAACTGCTGGCCAGCCCGGAGCAGATCGCCCTGCAAGCCGTGCGCGGACTGGAGAAGAACCGCGCCATCATCATTCCCGAATGGCGCCAGCGCCTGCTGCCGCAATTGCTGCGCCTGACTCCACGGGCCCTGGCCAGGCGCATCGCCATGCGCATGGTGCGTCCTTTGCTGCCACGCACGGGCGACGAGCGCAGCTGATCAACCAGCGCTGACCGTGCGCCCTGCCGCCCAGGCACGCAGGGCGGCCAGATCCTCGGCCATCACCACCGACAACGGCGCCGTGCCCTGGACACAGCTCAGCAGCAAGGCCTGGTCGACCGTCTGCTGTCGCGCCTGCGCGGCGTAGAGTGCGCTGACCACCACCTGCTCGATTTCCGCGCCAGAGAAGCCGTCACTGATATCGGCCAGTTCGGCCAGGTCGAAAGCCTCAGGCTCCAGCTCGCGCCGGCGCAGGTGGATGGCGAAAATGTCCGCTCGCACCTGCACATCCGGCAGGTCGACGAAGAACAGCTCATCGAAGCGGCCCTTGCGCACCAGCTCCGGTGGTAGGCGGTGAATGGCGTTGGCAGTGGCGACCATGAATACCGGCGCCTTGCGCTCGGCCATCCAGGTCAACAGGGTACCCAGCACGCGCTGACTGACGCCGTCGTCGTTGTCAGCGCTGGCCAGGCCTTTCTCGATCTCATCCATCCACAGCACACAGGGTGCCATCTGCTCGGCCAGCTTGAGCGCCTCACGCAGGTTGCGCTCGGTCTCGCCAAAGAACTTGTTGTACAGACTGGCGAAGTCCAGGCGCAGCAGCGGCAACCCCCAGAGCCCCGCCACGGCCTTGGCGGCCAGGCTCTTGCCGCCGCCCTGCACGCCGACCAGCAGCATGCCACGGGGGACATCTGTGCCCTTGGCATTGATGAACAGCTCCTGACGCTCGCCCAGCCAGCGCTTGAGATTGGCCAGCCCGCCCACCTCGGCGAAACGCGCGGTGTCGTACTCAAAACTGAGCACACCCTCCAGGTCGAGCAGCTGGAACTTGGCCTTGTTCAGCTCAGGCAGGTCTTCCTGGGTAATGGCGCCGTCATCGCAGATAACATTCCGTGCCAGCGACCGCGCCTCGGCATGGCTCGCGCCACGCAGATTTTTCACCACCTGTTGCAACGTACGATTGTCGGTGCGCACCCGTGCGCCGCGATTGCGCTCGCTCCAGCGCGTGGCCTCCTCGCGGACGATGGCCAGCAGCTCTTCTTCCGTTGGCAGCGCCAGACTGAAGCGCGCGGCATAGCGCTGCACTTCGGCCGGCAGCTTGAGGGCATGGGACACCAGTACCAGGGTCGGCCTGTGCGCCGCCTCGCTCATGGCAATTTCCTTGAGCAGGCGCACCAGTTTGGGATCATCGGCCAGGAAGGGATGCAGGTCGCACATCACGTAGAGGTTGGCCGCTGGATCGGCCTTGATCAGGCGCAGCGCCTGCTCCGGCTCTCGGCTGTCCAGTTCGCCGATCGGCTCGCCGCCAAAGGCCAGGCGCTGCAGGCCTTCGGTGACCGCCCAGGTATAGATGCCAAGGCCACGCTTGATCGCCAGCGAGGTCAGGGTCTCCAGCACCCGCGGCTCATCCCAGGACTCGATCACCACCAGCTTGACCCGTGAGTCCAATACCAGCCCCAGATCGTGGATATCGTTCTTCACACCTGCTCCTTGTGTCGCTCACCCTGTCTGGCCTCGCAGAATACCCAAGGGCGGCGAGGAAGCCCATGAACAGCCCGCAGCCTGCGCATACACTCCCACTCGCGGGCGGAACAGCGACCTGTTGTCGCCGGTCAAAATTCTGGCCGAACCTTCAGGTAAACTGCACGGCATGCCCTGCATGGAGAAGCCCATGAGCGACCAACGCCAGTTTTCCCCCGTCGACCGTCTGCTGATGCAGGCCGATGCCGCCATGCGCACCCTGCTGCCGTTCAGCGGCGCGCCGGCCAGACCCTCGCCAGCCATCGTGCAGAACGAAGCCGAGATGAGCGAGGAAGAAGCTCGCCATGTCGCCGGCCTGATGCGCATCAACCACACGGGCGAAGTCTGCGCCCAGGCGCTGTACCAGGGCCAGGCGCTGACCGCCAAGCTACCTCAGGTACGCGAAGCCATGGAACATGCCGCCGACGAGGAAGTCGACCATCTGGCCTGGTGCGAGCAGCGCATTCGCGAGCTCGGTAGCAGCCCGAGCGTGCTCAATCCGCTGTTCTATGGTTTGTCCTTTGGCGTCGGCGCCATGGCCGGGCTGATCAGCGACAAGGTCAGCCTCGGCTTCGTCGCTGCCACCGAGGATCAGGTGGTCAAGCACCTCGACGAGCATCTGGAGCAGATTCCGGCGGATGACGCTAAGACCCGCGCCATCCTCGAACAGATGCGCGAGGACGAGCAGCAACATTCCACCAGTGCCCTGGAAGCAGGCGGCCTGCGCTTCCCTGCCCCGGTCAAGTTCGGCATGAGCATGCTGTCCAAGGTGATGACCAAGAGCACCTACCGGATCTGAAGCAAAGAAAAAGGCGCCCAGGGGCGCCTTTTTCATATCAGCCGAACTCAGCCGAGTTCGACGATTTCGTAGTCGTGGGTGATCTCGACGCCGGCACGGCCGAGCATGATCGAGGCCGAGCAATACTTCTCTGCCGACAGCTCCACCGCGCGCTTGACCTGCGCCTCTTTCAGCCCGCGCCCCTTGACCACGAAGTGCAGGTGAATCTTGGTGAACACCTTGGGATCTTCATCGGCACGCTCGGCTTCGAGGAAGGCCTCGCAGCTCTCCACCGGCTGGCGCGACTTCTTGAGGATGCTGACCACATCGAAGTTGCTGCAACCGCCGAGACCCAGCAGCACCATTTCCATCGGCCGCACGCCCAGATTGCGTCCACCGGCCTCGGGCGGACCGTCCATCACCACGACATGGCCGCTACCGGACTCGCCGAGGAACATGGCCTCACCGGCCCACTGAATGCGTGCTTTCATCGCCAGACTCCACTACCCGAAAAAATGCGCGCTAGCTTAGCACAGCGCCAAAATCAGTCCGGAGCAGTCGTTTCGTGGGCAGTGGGCCACCCCTAGTGTTAGCCACGTCGCATTTTGGCGTTACCCACTGCACCACGTCTGTTAAGCTGGCGGCGGTTTACTGGCACACTTGTTCGGATAACTAATAAGAAATTCGCCTGCTGGACAAAGGCTTACTCACTTTTTCGGGACTCGGGCATGGTCGCTATTACCCTTACACCAAAGATAAAGAATCTCGACAAGCTGCTCGCGCACTGTCACCGCCGCCGTTATACGGCCAAAAGCACCATCATCTATGCAGGGGATCGTTGCGAAACCCTGTTCTTCATCATCAAAGGTTCCGTCACCATCCTGATCGAGGATGACGATGGCCGCGAGATGATCATCGCCTACCTCAACGCCGGCGACTTCTTCGGCGAAATGGGCCTGTTCGAGCGCGAGGGCGCGGAAAAAGAACGCAGCGCCTGGGTACGTGCCAAGACCGAGTGCGAAGTGGCGGAACTGAGCTACGCCAAGTTCCGCGAACTGACTCAGCAGGACCCGGAGATCCTCTACGCCCTGGGCAGCCAGATGGCCGACCGCCTGCGCAACACCACGCGCAAGGTGGGCGACCTGGCTTTCCTCGACGTCACTGGCCGTGTTGCACGCACCCTGCTCGACCTGTGCAAGCAGCCTGACGCCATGACCCACCCGGACGGCATGCAGATCAAGATCACCCGCCAGGAAATCGGCCGCATCGTCGGCTGCTCCCGCGAGATGGTCGGTCGCGTGCTCAAGTCCCTGGAAGAACAGGGTCTGGTGCATGTCAAAGGCAAGACCATGGTGGTCTACGGCACTCGCTGACCGGCACCCACCAGAAAAAAGCCCGCCAATCGGCGGGCTTTTTTATTACTGCAGTATCAGTCCGGGTCAGCGCCCAGCACCACTCGGTTGGAGCTCTGGAAAAACAGACGCTTGAGCTCGGCACCCGGGTCATCTGCGCGCATGAAGGCTTCGCCGACCAGAAAGGCGTAGACCTCGCTGATCTCCATCAACTCGACATCGGCGCGAGTGAGGATGCCACTCTCGGTGACCACCAGACGATCACGCGGAATGCGCGGCAGCAGGTCGAGGGTGTTTTCCAGGCTGACCTCGAAGGTGTGCAGGTTACGGTTGTTGATGCCCACCAGCGGGGTATCCAGGTGCTTGAGCGCACGCTCCAGCTCGTCGCCGTCGTGCACTTCCACCAGCACGTCCAGACCTTGCTCCTTGGCCACATTGGCCAGCTCGACCATACGTGCATCGTCCAGTGCGGAAACGATCAGCAGCACGCAGTCGGCGCCGAGGGCTCGGGCTTCGACGATCTGATAGGGATCGACCATGAAGTCCTTGCGGATCACCGGTAGCGCACAAGCGGCACGCGCCTGCTGCAGGTACTCGTCGGCGCCCTGGAAGAAGTCGATATCGGTCAGTACCGACAGGCAGGCAGCGCCGCCATCCTCGTAGCTCTTGGCGATCTCGGCCGGCACGAAGTGCTCACGCAGCACGCCCTTGCTCGGCGAGGCCTTCTTGATCTCGGCGATCACCGCCGCCTGCTTGTTGGCAGCACGGGTCTGCAGGGCGCGGGCGAAACCGCGCGGGGCATCGGCAGCGCGTGCCTGCACTTCAAGCTCGGCCAGGCTGACCCGCGCACTGCGCTCGGCCACTTCCTCGAACTTGCGGGCGATGATCTTCTCCAGCACGGTTGGGATACTCACCCTTCATTCTCCACGCGAAATACAGCGGTAAAGGAAACCAGCTCGTCCAGCTTCTCCCAGGCCAGGCCGGTGTGCAGGGCGTCCTGCGCCAGCTGTATGCCTTCCTTGAGACTAGTCGCCAGGTCGGCGGCGTACAGGGCAGCGCCGGCATTGAGCACGATCATGTCGGCAGCCTTCTGGCCGTTCTCGGTCTTGCGCTTGCCCAACGCGTCGTGGATCAGCGCCAGCGAACCGGCCGCATCCTCGACGGTCAGGCCGATCAGGCTCTGGCTCTTGATGCCGAAGTCCTCGGGCTGAATGCGGTATTCGCTGATCACGCCGTCCTTCAGTTCGGCGACATAGGTCGGCGCGGCCAGGCTGACCTCGTCCAGGCCATCGCTGGCATGCACCACCAGTACATGCTGGCTGCCGAGGCGCTGCAGCACTTCGGCCATCGGCCGGCACAGGGCCTGGCTGAACACGCCGATCACCTGATGCTTGACCCCGGCCGGGTTGGTCATCGGGCCGAGCATGTTGAATACGGTGCGCAGGCCCAGCTCACGACGCGGGCCGATGGCGTGTTTCATGGCGCCATGATGGGCCGGGGCGAACATGAAGCCGACGCCGACGGATTCGACGCAGCGCGCCACCTGCTCCGGCTTGAGGTTGAGATAAACCCCGGCAGCCTCCAGCAGGTCGGCACTGCCACTCTTGCCGGAGACCGCACGATTGCCATGCTTGGCCACCCGGCCGCCGGCCGCGGCAACCACGAAGGCAGCAGCGGTGGAGACGTTGAACACGTTCATGCCATCGCCACCGGTGCCGCAGGTATCCACCAGGCGCTCGGCATTGATCTGCACCGGCGAGGCCAGCTCACGCATGACGGTAGCCGCACCGACGATTTCGTCGATGGTCTCGCTCTTCATGCGCATGCCCATGAGGAAGGCGCCGATCTGCGCGTCGGTGCACTGCCCGGTCATGATCAGGCGCATCACGTCCTGCATTTCGGCGGTGGTCAGGTCCAGCTGGTTGACTACCCGGTTGAGGGCTTCCTTGATGTCCATGTCAGCGCACCCCGCCTTGCTGTTTGAGGAAGTTGGCGAACAGTTCGTGGCCCTGCTCGGTGAGGATGGATTCCGGGTGGAACTGCACACCCTCGATGTTCAGGGTCTTGTGGCGCAGGCCCATGATCTCATCGACGCTGCCGTCTGCATGCTGGGTCCAGGCGGTCATTTCCAGGCACTCCGGCAGGGTTTCGCGCTTGACCACCAGCGAGTGGTAGCGGGTCACGGTCAACGGCTTGTTGAGCCCGGCGAACACGCCTTTGTCCTCGTGGAACACCGGGCTGGTCTTGCCGTGCATCACCTGGCGTGCGCGCACCACATCGCCACCAAACGCCTGGCCGATGCTCTGGTGGCCAAGGCACACGCCGAGGATCGGCAGCTTGCCGGCGAAGTGCAGGATGGCCTCGATGGACACACCGGCCTCGGTCGGCGTGCACGGGCCGGGCGAGACCACAATGCGCTCGGGTTTGAGCACTTCGATCTCGGCGACTGTCAGCTCGTCGTTGCGGATCACATGCACGTCGGCACCCAGCTCGCCCAGGTACTGCACCACGTTGTAGGTAAAGGAGTCGTAGTTGTCGATCATCAGCAGCATTTTAAGCTTAACCTCTTGATTTTACTGCCTTCTTACAGGCCACTCCTGATCTGATACCCGCATATGTACCCGCTTTTTATTTTGCTGCGGTGAGTCAGGGGTAAGCGGCCGAGAGCCGAAGAAACAGGAACAAACTAGGATGAACCGGCTATACCGGCAGAAGAAAGTCAGGCGCGCCAGCGCCAACGAGCGAGGGCTTTGATGACGCGCATCAGGAGGGCACTACTGGTGTTCACGGCGATATCCCGCACTGCAATCCGGGCACAGTAGCCCAGCAGGTAACACGGTGCAATATCACTATTCAATACGTATAGAGCTCGGGGCCATTAACAGCACCCCATACCCGAGATGCTCCTGGAGCTTGGTCGGGATCACTAAGTGATCCACTTGATCTACGGCAATGTAGCCACAGTATCCTTTGAAGCCAACTCAAGGCTCAACGCACCGCCCCCCCCAGCTCCCGCACCAGCCGCCAGAGCCTGGGCGGCAACAGATCGGGATCGAGGCCGTCGAGCAGGTTTTTTATCCCCAGGCCCAGGTCAGTGTCACCCTCGATCACCAGCCGGCGGCGGAAGAACAGGGTGTCCGGGTCTTCCTGGCGGCTGGCCAGCAACAGGAAGTCACGCCAGGTGCCTCGGATACATACATCCACGGCATCGCGCAGGGCCACTCGCATCTGAGTGCCCTGGCAGCTGAGGCACCAGGCCAGCCCGAGGTCGCTGACCTCCAGGCGCAACCAGCGATCCTGCAGCAGATCGAAAGCACCCTCGGCCAGAGGCACGGCGAACAGCCATCTGGCTACCCGTTCGATGACCCGCTGCTGTACGGCGAAGGGAACGTGACGACCATACGGCAGCAGCGGCTCACCGAACTTCACCAACCTCTGCGCCATATTCATAAGCCCACGCCCTCTACCGTCAACATGCCTGGACGCCCATGCCAGTAACCATTGCACCCACTCACTGCCAGCGGCGGCAGTGCACCGTCACGCACCGCAGCAAAATCGCTAATGACCTTGCCCGTACCTTCATTACGCGGGCTTAGGCGCAACGCATCCACCCCGCTTGTGGCTACAGACTGATAATCGGCCAGGAGATTGCTAACCTCTGCGGACATGGTTTGGATGCCATTGAGGGTGAACAGCGGCTGAGCCTCTTGGCTCAGCAGCTCGATACCTTCGGGATAGTTCTGGCAGCAGAACTGGCAGTCGTCCTTGGGACGATTCTCCGCTCGCGCAGTGAAGCAGCGTGCAGAATAGGCCAACGGCATATGACCATAGGCAAACAGCTCCACTTCAGGACGGGAGATTTGCAGCACATCGAGCTGTTGCAGACAGTCCTGCAACAAGCGCCCAGAGCACTCCACTGGAGGCACCCAACGCTGCAAGCCACACTCCAGCAACTCGGCTAACGCATGGGCGTTGTACAGATTAAGGGCTGGCCCAGCGACAAAGGGCTGCCCACGTTGGGCGAGCATTTGCACCGCTCCCATGTCGTTGGCTTCTACCAGAAGCTCACCGTTGTCACACAGGCGGCGCAGGCTTGAAAGTTCGGAAGCCGCCTCGACCAACGCCAGGCCGGATAGAACCAGCTCGGCGCGGGTGCATTCGCGCAGTTCGCGTGCCAGGCCGATCCAGTCGTCCAGGGACAGGGCTCGGCGCTTGGAGCAGACCGTTTCCCCCAAATAAATGATGTCGAGTGGCTGGGCAGCCATCTCGGCGTAGAAATCCAGCAGTTTGCTGCGGCTCCAGTAGAACAACACAGGTCCCAGACTCAGTTTCATAGGTTCCTCACTGCCAGGATCGGTGATAGGCACCGAGAGTCGTCTGACTGCCCTCTGACAGCCCAGCCAGGTCCTTGCGCCAACGTTCCTGCACGGCGAAACAACCGCTCGCATGGGCATCCAGAGCCTCGCGCCAGACCCGCGTGACCTGCTCGACATAGGCCGGGCTGCGCTGCCGCCCTTCGATCTTCACCGCAGCGATACCCATTTCGGCCAGCTGCGGAATCAGGTCGATGGTGTTGAGGCTGGTCGGTTCCTCCAGCGCGTGGAAGCGCTGGCCGTCGACTAGGAAGCGACCCTTGCACAGGGTCGGGTAACCGGCCGGCTCCTCCGGAGCATAGCGGTCGATGAGCACACCGCCCAGACGTGAGCTGAGGCCCTGGACCTCCTCCTGCCAACGCACAGCCTTGGCTGGTGAGCACACGCCGCAGAGGTTGGGCGACTCGCCGGTGACATAGGACGACAGGTGGCAGCGGCCCTCGGCCATGATGCACAGACTGCCGAAGGCAAAAACCTCCAGCGGAACTGTGCTCTTCTCCGCCACCTGGCGCACCTGGGCCAGCGACAGAACCCTCGGCAGCACGGCGCGACGGATGTTGTAGCGCTGCTGATAGAACGCCAAGGCGGCGGCATTGGTGGCCGAGCCCTGGACCGAAAGGTGCAGGTTGAGATCGGGGTGGCGCCGGCTGGCGTAGGCCAGCACGCCGGGGTCGGCGGCGATCAGGGCATCCACCCCGAGTGCGGCGGCCTGGTCCACCGCGCGCTGCCAGCGCGCCCAGCCTTGCGGTTGGGCGTAAGTGTTGACGGCGACATAGAGCTGGCGACCGCGCTGACGGATCAGCTGCAGGCCCGTCTCCAGCTGGCGTTCGTCCAGGTTGAGCCCGGCGAAATGCCGGGCATTGGTGTCATCGCGAAAGCCTACGTAGATGGCGTCCGCGCCTTGCTGCAGGGCAACCTTGAGGGCGGGCAGACTGCCCGCCGGACAGACCAGATACATGAGTCAACTCCTGCTCCAACGGCGATGCGCCACTATAGATGGCGTGAACGTGATCACCTTGACAGCGATCAAGCCATTCAGGCCAACAAGCTATCCAGCGAGAGAAAGTCAACCGGTTCGCCGGCGCTTAAGGTGCGTCCGACTTCCACAACAGCCAGCCCCTCGGCCCAACTCATGGCACTGAGCATGGCGGAGCCCTGCTGAGCATGCGGCACCACTCGTAGCTCGCCCGCGACCATTTCAAGGCGCGCCCGCAAGTACTGCCGCCGCACATTGGCTTTGGGCCAGTCGAAGCCTGCAGCCAGTGAAACCGTGCGCGACATCACGCTACTACATCCCTGCGCGGCGAGCAGAAATGGCCGTGCCACGACAAGCGCTGTAAGCAAGGCTGCCACAGGGTTGCCCGGAAGACCGAGCCAAGGCGTGCCGCAGACTTTACCGAACGCGAACGGCTTACCCGGCTGGATCGCCAAACGCCACAAATGCAACTCACCGAGTTCACGTACAGCCTGCTTAAGGTGGTCCTCCTCGCCAACCGAAACTCCACCGGAGCTGATCAGCACGTCCCACTCGGAGGCCGCCAAGCTGAGAGCATCGCGGCTGACACTCAGTTCATCTGCCAAGACACCACAGTCATCCACTTCCAGTCCCCAGCCACGCAGTGCGGCAAGCAGGCTGTAGCGATTAGCATCGTAGATCTGCCCGGGATGCAGCGGTTCGCCCGGCTTGCGCAGTTCGTTCCCGCTGCTCAGCAAACCGACGCGCAAACGCCGGTGCACCGCGACCTCGGCAATGCCCAGGCTGGCCAGCAACCCCAACTCTGGCGCACGCAGGCGCTGCCCTGCGCTCAATACACAAGTGCCGCGCTCAAACTCCTCACCACGCCTGCGCACATGGTCACCAATCGTGCAGGCGGGCAGCCAGATGCCCTCACCTCGGAGTCTCACCTGCTCTTGGGGCACAACGGTATCGGCGCCATGAGGCAGTGGCGCCCCAGTGAAGATTCTCACTGCATGCCCTACAGGCAGAGGTTCTAGCGCCGCGTCACCTGCAGCTATACGCCCAGCCACTGGTAGGTAGCCCCCCGCCGCAGGCAGATCGGAGGCACATAATGCGTAGCCATCCATCGCGCTGTTGTCCCACGCCGGCATCGGCCGCAGAGCATGGACGGGCTCGGCCAGCGTACGACCTAAAGCCTGTTCCAACGCTACCCACTCGGCTTGTGGCGGACACGGCACCTGCCCCAATAGCTCAGCAATGGCCTGGTCTACCGGACGCAGACCCGACTGGTCACAGCCACAGATACTCATGAACGAGCTCCGCATGCTGTCACCGACTGCTCAGGCAGGTGTTTGAGATGCGCGACGAAGTTGCAGGGCTTGGTGCGACTGTCTAGCTGCTCACTCAGAATGCCATTCCAGGCTGTGCGACAGGCGCCAGGCGAGCCTGGCAGGCAGCACACCAACGTACCGTTACTGATGCCCGCCAACGCTCGCGACTGCACAGTGGAGGTGCCGATTTCCAGCAACGATACCTGTCGGAACAGCTCGCCAAAGCCATCCACGATTTTGTCCAGCAATGGCGACACTGCCTGCGGGGTGTTGTCACGCGCAGTAAAACCAGTACCTCCGGTGACTAGCACCACCTGTACTAACGGATCGGCAATCCACGCACACAGTCGCGCGCGGATCTGCCAGATATCGTCGGGTACCAGTGACCGCTCGTACAGAGCGTGTCCTCCCTTCTCCAGAGCCTCGATCAGAGTTTGCCCCGAACCGTCGGTGGCCAGATTACGGGTGTCGCTTACGGTCAGCACAGCAATGCGCAGTGCCTGAAATTCTGGATTGGACAGATGAGCCATGCTGGCATCTCCATGAAGTGACTGAGTGCAGCCTGCCCCCGCAGACAGTGCAATCCCATTCCCCTATGGAGGTATCACCAGGGGCTCATGCTGCGAACCTTGATCTCGATCAAGGCCTGCGCGACCTCGGACGCTAGCCTGAGATGAACCGCTTGCTAAAACCGGAGCCGGTGACATGGCTAAGAAATTTCCACTGCACCCCAGCCACCCCGAACGCATCTGCTGGGGATGCGACCGCTACTGCCCGACCGGATCCCTGGCCTGCGGCAATGGCGCCGATCGCACCATGCACCCCGCCGAGATGCTCGGTGATGACTGGTATCTGCATGGCGACTGGGGAATAGACGCGCCGGAGAAGCCGACGATGCCGACCACCATTGAGGTCGAAAAGATACGGCTGGTGGCCGGCGAATAGCCCTGCAGCCGATTACCAGCTCTGCGCAGCCTGTTGGTCGCTGAGCTTTGCAGCCACCCACTCACCGCCCTGTTTACCCATTTCCTTCTTCCAGAAGGGCGCCCGTGTCTTGAGCTGATCCATAAGGTAGGCACAAGCTTCAAAGGCCGCCTGGCGATGAGCACTGCCAACACCGACGAAGACAATGGGTTCTTCCGCCTGCAGAAAGCCATATCGATGCACGATCAATACATCCTGCAAATCCCAACGGGCGCGGGCTTGAGCCTCGATTGCAGCCAGTGCTTTCTCTGTCATCCCTGGATAATGCTCCAGGAACAACGTATGCACCTCGCCTGAGTCACCATAGTCGCGAACCAAACCGACAAAGCTGACTACCGCGCCTGCGCCTGCGCAGCGGAGCTGCTGATCGGCAAGCAACTGCGCCGGAGAAAAGGCCTGCTCCTGAACCTGAGCGCTCATCTCATCCCCCGGTGACAGGAGGAAAGAAGGCCACTTCATCACCATCTGCCAGCAACTCATGCACTGCGCAGAGTTCATGATTGCGTGCGCACATCAGATTCTGTGCAGCGAGCACCGCCCATGCTCCACCCCGCGCCACCAGTCGTTGGCGTAACTGCTCAATGCTGGCTAACTGCGGCTGCCACTCCACACGCTCGCAATCCAACCCCAGGAGTTCGCGGTAACCAGCGAAATAATGAACCTCAAGCATCTCTTTCTCCACCTTCGTTAGGGAGCTAGCCGCTCACGGCACCAGCCCTCTGCGCTACGCTGATAGCGCAGTCGATCATGTAACCGGTCCGGCCTGCCTTGCCAGAACTCAAAACTGGAAGGCACTACCCGATAACCGCCCCAGTCCTGCGGGCGAGGTGGTTCGCTATCCAGAAAACGGTATTTGACCAAGGCCAGGCGCGCCTCAAGCTCGCTGCGACTGCTGATGACCTGGCTCTGCTCACTGGCCCAGCAGGCCAGCCGGCTGGGCAATGGGCGGCTGGCGAAGTAAACATCCGCGTCCTGCGCCACAACCAGTTCAACCTCACCTTCGATACGCAGTTGCCGCTCCAGGGTGGGCCAGTGAAAAAGCAGGGCCGCCCGCGGATTATCGGCGAGCTCCTGTCCCTTGGCACTGCCATGGTGGCTGTAGAACAGCAGGCCGCGATCATCGACGCCCTTGAGCAGCACCACGCGGCAATGTGGCTGCCCCGTTGCATCGACCGTTGCTAGAGTCATGGCATTAGCTTCAATAGGTGGGGGCTCGCAGGTGATCGCTTGATCAAGCCATTCATGCAACAACTGCAACGCAGACTCGGGGGCCTGGTTTTCCAGTAACTCATTCACCTGATATTGACGGCGCATGCCGCTCAAATGGTAGCTCTCGTGCATAGTGGGCTCTCCACATGTGGCCCCATCACTGTGCCGCTAGTTACCGGGCCAAACCTTGCGTTTGGTCAAGGCGCCCGGTAATGACCCGAGACGCCTCCGCTCTTTTCCAGCAATCGTACGAGCTCAATGGTCATGCCACGATCTACCGCCTTGCACATGTCATAGAGAGTCAGCGCGGCCACGCCAGCGGCGGTAAGCGCCTCCATCTCCACACCGGTCTGCCCAGCCAATTTGCAACACGCGACAATGTGCACGCAGTCCGCGCCTTCGGCGGCCAGTTCGACCTTGACTCCAGTGAGCAACAGCGGGTGGCAAAGCGGGATAAGTTCATGAGTCTTCTTCGCCGCCTGAATACCTGCGATACGTGCCACGGCGAACACGTCCCCCTTGGGATGGTTGCCATCAGCGATCATCGCCAGCGTAGCGGGCAACATGCGCACGCGGGCCTCGGCTAACGCTTCGCGGCAAGTCACCGCTTTTTCCGTAACGTCGACCATGGTGGCGCGACCAAGTGCGTCGAGATGGGTGAGCATGACAATCTCCAAGTCAGATAAGGTTGAGCCGCCTTGCCAATTTGCGCAGGTTGCTCGGATCAATGGCCAGCGACCGGGCCGCGGCAGCCCACTTGCCGCCGTGCTGTGCCAGGGTGCTTTGAATCAATTCGCGCTGATAGCGATCCATGGCCTGCTGCAGGCTCTCGCGGGGTGCCAGCGGAACCGCCGGCGGAGCGCTGTTCGGCATGGGTGTTGGCCCATCCAGCCCCAGCCAGGTCGCCTCGATGCTAAGCAACGCAGTCCGCGACTCGGCCTGACTGAGCACCTTGAGCGCTGCGCGGCTGATCACATGCTCCAGCTCACGCACATTGCCTGGCCAGGCGTAGGCCAACAGAGCGCGCTCGGCATCGGCGGACAGGCGTAGGCAACGCAGACCCAGGCGGGCGCGATTGAGCTCAAGGAAATGTCCGGCCAGCACCAGTACGTCGCGCCCACGCTCGCGCAGCGGCGGAATGTGCACCGGGTAGACCGACAGCCGATGATAGAGGTCGGCGCGAAAACGCCCTTCGCGTACCTCCTCATGCAGCCGTCGATTGGTCGCGGCAATAATCCGTACATCGACATGTCGTGGACGATCAGCGCCCAATCGCTGGATCTCGCCATTTTGCAGAGCACGCAACAGCTTGGCCTGGATCGACAGTGGCAGCTCACCGATCTCGTCGAGAAACAGGGTGCCACCATTGGCCGCCTCGAAGCGCCCGGGACGGTCATGCGCGGCGCCAGAAAAAGCCCCCTTCACATGGCCGAACAGCTCGCTCTCCGCCAGGGTTTCCGGCAACGCCGCGCAATTGACGTAGACCAATGGCTTACGCGCACGCGGCGAGTGAGCATGTAGCCAACGGGCGAACAGCTCCTTGCCAACGCCTGTCTCTCCCTGCAACAGAACCGGTAACTCGGAATCCGCCACCACCGCCAGCTCATCGAGCAATTGGCGCAGCACCTGGCTATCCCCAAGGATCATGCCTGCCGCGTCGTCGCCAACCTCACCCTCCTCGCGGCGCGCCAAACGCAAGCTACGAACCTCACCCTCCAGACGGCAGACTCGCAACGCAGCCTCGATCAACAGAGCGTAACGCTGCAAACGCTGTGCGGCCGTACGATCAAAGGTTCCCGGACGCAAGGCATCCAGGGTGACCGCCCCCCATTGGCGGCCATCGAGAAAAAGGCTCATGCCCATGCAGTCGTGGACGGGCAATGGCTCATCCGGGCTGTCTTGTAGAAGACCGTCGTAAGGATCAGGCAAATCGCTGTGGGTCGCGAACTGCAAAGGTTCGCGCTGCGCCATGATCCGCTCCAGACGCGGGTGTTTGGCCAGCGCAAAACTACGCCCTAAAGCCTCATGAGCCAGCCCCACTGCTGCTTGAGGACGAAGGCTTTCGCCATCCAGACGCAGCAACACCACAGCACTGCAGGCAAAGATTTCACGCAAGCTGACCACCAGGCGCTGTAGACGTACAGCAGCGGGTAACTCTCCGGCCAGATCGGCCAGCAATGTGTTCTGCAGCGGGGTGAAATCTACCATTTCGGGTATCCGATACCTGATTGACGACGGGTAGATTAGACCTTGAAGGCACGCAAGCCCTTGATTTCCGTCAAGTCAAAACACGGCACGCAGCTTGCGATGGAGGTAGCAGACCAACAAGCCTGATGAGGAGCCCTCCATGGCCAGCCAACTGCTCGACAGCACCCTGGGCAATATCGCCTGCAGCATCCCCGGTGCGACCCGGGTATTCCACGAATTTCATCTCGACTTTTGTTGCGGCGGGCAGAAAAGCCTACGTCAGGCTGCACTGGAGCGAGGTATTGATGCCGGCCGTGTGCAGGAGCGCCTGCTCTCGCTCACCGACGAGGAAGCCCTGGACGCCGACTGGCGCAAGGCATCGCCTGAGCGTTTGATCGAACACATTCTGCAGCGCTACCACGAAGTACACCGCCAACAGCTTCCAGAGCTAATTCGTCTATCTGCGCGGGTCGAACAAGTACATGGCGGTCGAGAGAACTGCCCTACCGGGCTTACCGAGCTGCTCATCGATATGCAGCAGGAACTGGAAAGCCATATGCAAAAAGAGGAACAGATCCTCTTCCCAATGATTCGTCGCGGCGGAGGCAGCATGGCCGGAGGTCCCATCTCGGTCATGCGCTTCGAGCACGACCAGCACGGCGACGCCTTGGCTCGTGTGGTCGAGCTGACCAACGACATGCACCCCCCGACCAACGCCTGCAATACCTGGCGCGCGCTGTATCGGGGGCTGGACGAGTTGCGCCAGGACCTGATGCAGCACATCCATCTGGAGAACAACCTGCTGTTCCCTCGTGCTCTGGGTCAGGAGGTGCAACATGGGTGAATACCGCAAGCTCTGGTGGACACTGATCGCCGTACTTGGCGTGACCTTCTGCCTGCTTGGCTGGTTTGGCCGCGAGGTTTACCGCCAGGCACCGCCGATCCCTGCTCAGGTGCTGGACAGCAATGGCCAACTGTTGTTCACCGCTGACGATATTCTCGACGGCCAGACCGCCTGGCAAAGCGTTGGCGGCATGCAGCTTGGCTCGCTGTGGGGGCATGGCGCCTACCAGGCGCCAGATTGGTCGGCCGACTGGTTGCACCGCGAACTCACTGCCTGGCTCGATCTTGCTGCTCAGGACGCTTTCGGCAAAACCTATAGCGAGCTGGATGAAGTGCAGCAGGCCAGCCTGCGTCAGCAACTCAAGCTGGAGTACCGGCGCAACCAACTCGACGGTGAGAAGCTGGTGCTCAGCGCGCGCCGCGTGGCTGCCATGCAGCAGACGGCAGCCTACTACGACGCTCTGTTTGGCAACGATCCAGCCCTGCAAGGCAGCCGCAAAAGCTTCGCCATGAAGGAAGGCACCCTGCCCGATGCGGCGCGGCGCGAGCAGTTAACCCGCTTCTTCTTCTGGTCCGCCTGGGTCACTTCGACCAACCGCCCCGGTCACGACGCCACTTACAGCAACAACTGGCCACATGAGCCACTGATCGACAACCAGCCCACTGCAGAGAATCTGATGTGGTCGGTTGCCAGCGTAGTGCTGCTGATTGCCGGCATTGGCTTCCTGGTCTGGGCCTGGGCGTTCCTGCGCGATCATGAGGAGGATGAGCCCGAGGCTCCGGCCCAAGATCCGCTCAGCCTAGTGGGGCTTACCCCGTCGCAGAAAGCACTGGGCAAGTACCTGGTGCTGGTGGTCGGTCTGTTCGCCTTCCAGGTCATGCTCGGCGGCGCCACGGCACACTACACGGTGGAGGGCCAGGACTTCTACGGATTCCCCCTGTCGCAGTGGTTCCCCTACTCCCTGTTACGCACCTGGCACATACAGAGTGCGCTGTTCTGGATTGCCACTGGTTTCCTCGCTGCCGGGCTGTTCCTGGCCCCCATCATCAACGGAGGCAAGGACCCCAAATTCCAGAAACTTGGCGTTGACGTGCTCTTCTGGGCTCTGGTCGTGGTGGTGCTGGGCTCGTTCGTGGGCAACTACCTGGCCATCGCCCAGATCATGCCAGCTGAGTGGAACTTCTGGCTCGGTCACCAGGGGTATGAATACGTCGACCTGGGCCGTCTCTGGCAGATCGGCAAGTTCTCCGGGGTAGCCTTCTGGCTGCTGCTGATGCTGCGCGGCATCCTGCCGGCCTTCCGCCAGCCAGGGGACAAGAACCTGCTGGCCCTGCTCTCTGCCTCGGTGATTGCCATCGGCCTGTTCTACGGTGCCGGCTTCGCCTACGGCGAGCGCACTCACCTGTCGGTTATGGAGTACTGGCGCTGGTGGGTAGTGCACCTGTGGGTTGAAGGCTTCTTCGAGGTCTTCGCCACCACGGCACTGGCTTTCATCTTCTCCAGTATGGGCCTGGTATCCAAGCGCATGGCCACCACCGCCAGTCTGGCCTCGGCATCACTGTTCATGCTCGGCGGCGTGCCCGGCACCTTCCACCACCTGTACTTCGCCGGCACCACCACCCCGGTAATGGCGGTCGGAGCAACCTTCAGTGCACTGGAAGTGGTGCCGCTGATCGTGCTCGGCTACGAGGCCTGGGAGAACTGGCGCCTGAAGAGCCGTGCGGCCTGGATGGAACGCGTCAAGTGGCCGCTCATGTGCTTCGTCGCGGTGGCCTTTTGGAACATGCTTGGCGCCGGGGTGTTCGGCTTCATGATCAACCCGCCGATCTCGCTGTATTACATCCAGGGGCTCAACACCACCCCGGTACACGCACACGCTGCATTGTTTGGGGTCTACGGCTTCCTCGCCCTGGGCTTCACCCTGCTGGTACTGCGTTACATCCGGCCGCAGATGCAGTTCAACGAAGGACTGATGAAGATCGCCTTCTGGTGGCTGAATGGTGGGCTGGTATTGATGATCGCCACCAGTCTGCTGCCGATCGGAATCATCCAGTTCCACGCCAGCGTCAGCGAGGGCCTGTGGCACGCGCGTAGCGAAGCCTTCATGCAACAGGAACTGCTGCAGACCCTGCGCTGGGTGCGCACCTTCGGTGACGTGGTATTCATCATCGGCGCCCTGGCTATGACCTTGCAGGTTGTCAGCGGCTATTTCTCCATCAATAAAACCGTGCAACAGAGCTCGGAAGGAGGTGCCCAATCGGTTAATTGAGAATCGCGATATGTATTGGCTAGGCTCGACCCGCTGTATGCGGGTCGAGTCATTGTCAGCTTGGTCTAGAGTGCAACATGAAGCTTCTCTGAAGGAGTCACATCATGCATACACACAAGATACTTGCCCACCTCGACTCTCCTGGTAGCCGTCCACTGTGGCAGGTGTTCTGGCTGCAAGGTGTCATACTCAGCCACCTACTTTTCGGCGCTATACTGATGCTCTACCAGCATCTGGACAGCATCTCGCTAGCCATACTGCTAACAGCCTTCGTTGGCTACACGGCATGGGTGCTGAACGCTGTCTGGCGCAATGCTGGTAACGTGCGCGAGCCCATTTACGGCGAGATTGCGCGCTTCTTGACCGTAGCCTGGTCAATCAACGCCGTGTTGGTTTCCACCTTCCTACTTCTCGCTCACCTACAGCCCATTGGTCACGGTCTGCCCTTCTGATCCTCATGCCGGCGGCGTGAGATAAGCAGCTGTCTGTCCACGCCGCGCCGCACTGGCCTCCAGCTCCCAGCGCGCAAGGCTGCGCAGGTGCACTTCGTCCGGCCCATCGGCAAAGCGCAGCGCCCGGCCCTGGGTGTAGAAATCTGCCAGCGGCGTGTCGGGACTCAAGCCCATGGCACCAAATACCTGCATGGCACGATCCACCACCCGACACAGCACGCGCGGCACCTGTGCCTTGATCATGGCGATTTCCTGGCGCGCCGCCTTGGCCCCCACCTCGTCGAGCAACCAGGCGGTCTTCAGCACCAGCAGGCGCGCCTGCTCGATATCCAGCCTCGACTCGCCAATCCAGTCGCCGATGTTGGCGTACTGCGCCAGATGACGGCCAAAGGTGCGCCGCTCCTGGCAACGCTCCAGCAGCAACTGCAAGGCCAGCTCGGCCATGCCGATGGCACGCATGCAGTGGTGCACCCGCCCCGGCCCGAGCCGCGCCTGGGCCATCATGAAACCATCGCCCTCCTGTCCAAGCAGATGATCCAGTGGCACCCGTACATCACGCAGGACAATTTCGGCGTGACCTTCTGCCGAAACATGGTTGAGCACGGAGATATTGCGTACCACCTGTACGCCCGGCGTATCGAAGGGCACCAGCACCATGCTCTGCTGGCGGTGCGGCTCGGCATCAGGATTGCTCTTGCCCATCACGATCAGCAGACGACACTGCGGGTGGCAGGCATTGGTGATGAACCACTTGCGCCCGTTGAGGACGTAGTGCTCGCAATCACGTCGGATCAGCGTCTGCACATTGCGCGCATCCGAAGACGCCACGTCCGGTTCGCTCATGGCGAAGGCCGATCGAATCTCGCCTTCCAGCAGTGGTTGCAGCCAGCGCTGACGCTGCCCGGGGTTGGCGAACAGGTGCAGCAGCTCCATATTGCCGGTATCCGGCGCGTTGCAGTTGAACACCTCCGAGGCCCAGGGAATGCGCCCCATGATCTCCGCCAACGGTGCATATTCCTGGTTGCTCAGGCATGTGCCGGGCTCGTCGTCACGCAGGGCTGGCAGAAACAGGTTCCACAATCCCTCGCTACGCGCCAGCGCCTTAAGGTCGTCCATGAACGACACGGGATAGCCCCCCGCTTGCACCTCGGCCAGCCACTGGGCATGGCGCGGCACCACATGGGTATCCATGAAATCCTGCAGCTGCCGGCGCAGCGCTTCCACTCTGGGACTGAAGGCAAAGTCCATCGCATCCACCTCGGGTCGGTATCGGTGGAACCAGCCTAGGCCAGCGTCGGCCCGACTCGAAGCATGCTGGGCGGCGTGGATGACTAGGCATCACAGCGCCGCGAAGCAGAGCCAAAGTTGACCAGCGTCATGGCGCACGCTCGTCGCCCACTCTAGAAGCGGTAGTCCATCCCCACGCTCAGGCTGCGTTCGTTGCCGCTGAGGAATGTCGGTTGGCTGGCGTCGGCGCGGTTGCGGATCACATAACTGCTGGCATAGACCTCGTCGCTCAGGTTGTCGCCCTGCAGATACAACGACAGCCCTTCATTGACCTTGTAGCTGGCCTTGAGTCCCCAGAGGGCATAGGAGTCCTGATAGTTGTTACGGGTGTTGGCATGGTCGGTCGGGGTGTCCTGCGGCAGCCAGCGCAGGTTCGGACCGATGCTCCACGGGCCGCGGCGATAAAGCAGCTCGCCCGCCCACAGCTGGCGTGGCACACCCGCGATCTGATTGCCCTCGAACTCACCGCCACGGAAGGTGAAGTCACTGAAGGTCCAGGCCAGGCGATAGGCCAGGTCCCCGCCAAGCGTGGCGGAGGTCGGCAGCAGGCCCTTGATTCCCGCCTCGACGCCGCGATGGCGCGTGCGCGACGCGTAATTGTAGGTACCTACCCTGACGCCCAGACTGTCGGAGGTGGAGATCAGCTCGTCGTCTACGTCACTGTGGTACAGCGACAGGCTCCACTCGTTGCTGCCGATACGCCCCTGGCCGCCGATTTCGTAGGTGGTCGCACGCTGCACATCGAGCTCAGTCAGCGACGCCGCGGCCTGCGCCGGCGCAGCTGGCGACACCTGCCCCACGACAATCTCCCAGAAGGTCGGCGCTTCGTGACTACGGCTGATATTGGCGTACCAGCGCAGGTTCTCACTGGGCGTCCAGTTCAAGCCGATCTTCGGCGTGGCGAAATCCCAGCTCTGATCCAGGCTGGAGTTGCTATTACGCGAACTGGCATCCCGGCTGACATCACTCCATTTCAGCTCGGTGACCAGGGTCCAGTCCTGCGCCACATGCCAGTCCAATCCGGCCAGCAGATCGAAGTTACGCGCTTCGAGGTCAAAGTCGCCGAAGCGCTGTAGGCGACTGCCGTCCTGAGCACTATTGGCATATAGTTCGCGCCTCATATCGCTATAGGACCAACCGGCACCGAAGCGATAATCGAACAAGCGCTGCTCGCCTTCCAACCCCCATTGGGCCCCAAGTGTGTCGCTTTCGGTCAGGGTATGGCTGAGCGGATCGGTGAAGTCGTCCACCGTATTCTGCCCGTAGACGCCAATGCTCTGTTGCCAGCCAGAGCCCTGCCACAGGGTGCGATTGGCCAGACGCAACTGCTGTGTGTCGCGATGAGGATCGCGCCGATAGACATTGAGCAGGCGATCCTGCGCCGTATTGCCGTCTCCCAGCACGCTACGCGGATCATCTTCCAGACGCGCCTTAGTGATGACGTTAGGGATCTCGAAGGTAAGATCGCTCCAGGACAGGTAGCTGCGATTCTCCATGCCATCCCCCAAATCCAGGCCATAGTTGCTCTGCACCAAGGTGCGGTGCGAAGCAGAGTGATGACGGTATCCGTCGTACTGATCTTGACTGATGCTCACTCGCGCATCGTGCCCGGCCTCTGCCAGGCCGGCAGCAACCTGCACGCCTTGGCGACCGAAACTGCCACTTTCCAGGCGCAAACGACCGGCCTCGTCGGCACCGGTCAGCGAATTGAACTCCAGCTCGCCACCCAGCGTGGTGGCCCCCGGACTACCGGAGTTGGCGCCTCGTCGGGCGCTGATCCAGGCAGCATTACGCGGCTCCAGCAGGCCCATGACAAAGGAGCCGTCAGCCTCGTTGAGCGGTAACCCGTCTTGTAGCAGCAGTACACCCCGATTGACCGGATTGCTCTGAATACCCGAGCCGCGGATGTTCAAGCGAGGCTGGTCGGTGCCTCCGAAAAAGTCCTGAATCACCAGACCAGGCTGGTAGTCCAGCGCATCACGCAGAGTCGCCAGCCGTGTTTCGCTCTGCGGCGTAACCAAGTTGGTGCCGCCAGGCACTCGGGACAGCTCTTCGCGCTCAGCTTCAACCGACTGATTTGCTGGAGCCTGGCGTTGACCACTGATTGCCAGTGGCTCCAACTCGACCTGATCGGCAGCACTAACCATCAGTGGCAGAACGCCCAGAAGTGTCAATGAAAGATACTTAGGGTAAAAGGTTCGACGCATGACACTCTCCTTCACGAACAGAAATAAGATCACCAGCTCAGGTAAAACATGCCCTTGGCCAGCAGCACGATGCCGACCATGTGGGTAAACACGCTCAGGTGAATACGACGGAAATAGGTGGAGTTCATGCGCCCGCTGATGACTAGAAACATGGCCGTACAAAAGTGACCGAACACACTCACTGCCAGGCAGATCTTCAGGGTCAGCAGGGTGCCGAAGGAGGAAGCCAGCGGGTCGGCCAGTTGTGGCAGGTAACGCAGCCAGACCATGCCCAGGCCGGCGCTGAACAGCACCAGTAGTACCCAAGGCATTAGGCGGCGCCCGCGCTTGCCAATGCCCTGCTCCACCTGGCGCATCACCGCGGGCGGCACGTGCTTGCGCACACCTTCAAGAATCAACACTTCAAAGAACACCGCGCCGATGAAGATCAGAGCGGCGAACAAGTGCAGGGTCAGCAGAATGGGATAGCTCACGGTAGCGAAGTCTCCAGGGTCATCAGGGTCTGGTGGAGCGCCTCAGCAAGCACCTCCGGTACGCGGTCGGCGGCGTCGAACGTCTGCAGCCCGCCCGCATTGAGCAGCACGAAGCGGTCAACTAGGCCAACCAGCTCGTCCGGGTGATGGCTGACGCACAGCAGAGCCGCCGCGGATTGCTCAAGCCAGTCGCGGCAGATGTCGATCAGAACCTTGCGCAAAGCCGGGTCCAGCGCACTGAACGGCTCGTCGAGCAGTAGCAGGTCAGGCTCCACCGCCAGCGCCCTGGCCAGCGCCACGCGCTGCGCCATGCCGCCCGACAGCTGATTCGGCCAAGACCATGCGTGCTCTCTGAGACCTACCCGCTCCAGCCACTCGACGGCCACACATCGCGCCGTCGCGGGATCGCGACCGGCCGCGCGCAAGGGAATTTCGAGGTTCTCGGCCACCCTGCACCAAGGCAGCAGGCGCGGCTCCTGGAAGGCCAGCACGGCGTGGCGGAAGCTACTCTGCTGGTTACCGCGTTGCGCCTTCAGAACTCCAGCCGCCAATCTCAGCAGGCTGCTCTTGCCGGCACCGCTCGGGCCTAGGATCCCGACCCGCTCGCCACTTCGTAGCCGAAAGTCGACCTGCCGGAGCACCGAGCGCCCACCCAACTCCAGGTCGATTGAGCGCCAATCAAGCATGGGCGACCTCCTGCCAACGCCCCATGCGCCGCTGCAACGGCTGTAGCAGCACGAACTCCAGCGCCGCCACCAACAGTAGGATCAGCAGGGTCCAGGCGTACAGCCCGGCGCTGTCGAAGGTGCTGCGTGCATTGGCCAGAGCAAACCCGGCGCCGCTTTCAGCCCCCAGTACCTCGGCCATCACCACCAGGCGCACACCACTGCAGGTGGCAATCAGCAATGCAGCACCGAGCGGCGCCGCCAGGGCCGGCACGTACAGATAACGCAGTTTCTGCCACGGGCCGAAACGGTAGACGCGAACCATCTCCAACAGGCCGCGATCGACCATGAGCATGCCCTTGACGGTATTCACGTACATGCCCGGCGCCAGCATCAGCACACTGATGAACACCACCATCGCCGAGCCCAGGCCGAACCAGAGCATGGCCAGTACCACGACCACCACCGGCGGGGTCGCCATCAGCAACCAGCGCAAGGGCTCCAGCAGGCCGCGCAAACGGGCATCCAGGCCAGCCAGCAGCCCCAGGCAAAAGCCCAAGAGACAGCCAAGGCCAACCCCGAGGCCGATGCGCAACAGGCTGGCGCCGGCATGCACACGAAAGTCAGCTTCAAACGGCAGCTGCCACATGGCTTTGAGGGTCTGCAGCGGCGTAGCCATCAGCAACGGCCCCAGGTTCAGCGCCAGCAACTGCCAGCCCAGCACGATCAGCACGGCGCCCAAGGACGCCCAGCGCCAGGAGGTGGGACGGATATCGTTCATGCTCATGGCCCGTAGAATGAGGCGTTCGGCAGCGAACCACCGATGGCCTGCGGATGGCGCTCGGCGAGCAGCCGGTAAAGCGCTTCCAGCTGCTCGCGAGCCCCGCTGGCCGGACGGGACTCCAGACGCGTCACGCGAATCGACTCCTCGACGGCAGCCACCGGCAGGTGCGGCATATACCGATGGACCAGTTCCGCACACTCACGTGGCTGAGCACTGCACCAACGCGCCGATTGCGCATAGGCCTGCTCCACGGCACGCGCCAGTTCGTGCTGCTCGGCAATGCGCGCGCCGGCCATGATCCCCGCCTGGGGCAACTCGGGGTTCGCGGGGAATGCCTTGCTCCAGGCATTCTCCAGGCTCTGCACGCGTCGCAACGGCGCGCCGTTCTGCTGCTGGTTGCGCCACAACAACAGGGAAACCGCCGGCTCCACCAGTAGCGCGTGCTTGGCGCGCCCGGCCAGCAGCAGGGCCTGGGCATCCTGGCCATCGCGTACAGGACGCAGGGTCAGGTCCTTGCCCGCTTCCAGGCCGTGGCTGCGCAACAGCTCATCAACCAGCACCGCAGGCAGGTCGCGCTGAAAGGGCATCACCAACTCCTCACCCCTGAGGTCAGCAAAGCCCTGGATCGCCGGATCACGGCTGACCAGCCAGATGATCCCCCACACCGAGACATTCAGCAGGCGCACCGGCAGGCCACGTCCGGCCATCAGAGCCGGCAGATTGACCGGTGCCGCGCTGTAGTCGACCTCATCGTTGGCCAGCAACACGCGCAACTGGTCCGGGTTCTGCCACAGGCGGAACTCAACGCGTTTGGCGTGCGCCTTGAGCGCCCCGCTTTCGACCATGTGCAGCAACGGGAAACTGACTACAGCGCTAGGGCCGGCCAGGCGCAGGACCTCCTGCTGGGCTTGCGTTGCTGGCGCGAGCAACGCTGCACAAGCGGCTAGACAGAAGGAAGCCAACCGAGTGCAGGCTGGCCGATTGAATGATCCGAGAATAAGTCTTATCTTCATTCGCGCATCATTACAGCCGGCACAGCAGCTACAAATGACAATTGTTAAGTTTCCCGCAGATAGCAGCGCTTGCCTGCAGCTGCTCTCGTCAGTCCCTCTGTTCGCCGATCTGCCCGGCGAGCTGCTGGCGATGCTCGCCCGCTCAGCCACGCAGTTACGTGTCGAAGCGGGTGAATTGCTGTTTCGCGAAGGCGAGGCCGCCGAGCACTTTCTGCTGGTGCGCCACGGCAGCGTGGAGATGATGCGTTTTACCTGCGAGGGCGAGGAACGGGTCTTTCACCTTTTCCACAGCGGTCAGTTGATCGCCGAGGCCGCCATGTTCATGCCCCACGGCCGTTACCCGATGAACGCCAGAGCACAGTGCGACAGCGAGCTCTATCGCCTGAACCGGGCGGCACTGCGCAAGGCCTGCGAAAACGATTCGGCACTGGCCATGCGCATGCTGGAAAACCTCAGCCTGCGCCTGTATCGACAAGTCAACGAAGTCGACTGGCTCACCGCCAGCTCGGCCTCACAGCGTTTGGCGGCTTACCTACTCAAACTGCACCAGCGCCAGGGCGAGCAGCTCAGCCTGCCGATTAGCCAGCGCCAGCTGGCTACCCACCTGGGAATCCGCCCGGAGTCTCTCAGCCGCCTGCTGTCCGACTGGCAGCAGGCTGGCCGCCTTCGCGGCCGCCTGCGCCAGTGGGTGCTGTGTGACCTGAGCTACCTCAAGCAACTTGCCAGCGCAGCCACCCGCACCTTCTAGGCAGTCTCAGTCCACAGCACGCGGCCTGCGCCTACCAGTTCAGCACGAACATCGCTTTGGCCAGGAACAGAATGCCGAGCATCTGTATCAGCACGCTGAGATGGATCAGGCGAGAACGCGCTGGCGTCATGCGCCCGGTACGCATGAGGAAAACCACGAAGAGAAAGTGGCAAAGGATGCTCAGCGCCAGGCAGATCTTCAGCGTCAACAGGGTGCCGAAGCTGCTGGACAAGGGATCGGCCAGCGCAGCGCGATAGTGCCAAGCCAGGCCGATACCCGCGCCATACAACGCCAGCACCACCCAGTGCATGACCTGGCGTGCGCGCTGGCCGAGGGCCTTGGACAGCCGTTCGCGGGGCTCGACGTCCAGTTGTCTGGCCGCTCGGCTGAGGATCATCACCTCAAAGAACACCCCGCCGATGAAGAATGCTGCAGCCGTCAGGTGAGCGAATTTCAGCAACAGATAAAGCACACATCCTCCCTAGCCCGGATGACCGTCGGCGCGTGTGCGACACAGCATCGGGCCGTAGCAGTAGAGAAACTGCGCGAAAGCCAGACACCAGCACCCCGCCGCCAGCCAGAGCGCCGGCTGATAGGCAAACGACACGCCAAGGACACGCAGCAAGGCGGCCAGATTGAGCGTCAGGAACGCCACGGCGAAGCCACGAGGCAGTTGCAACGGACGACCGGTGTGCCCCAACGAGACTCGCGCCAGCATGGCCAGGATAAGTCCGGCCATGGAGCCGACCGTCAGGCCATGCAACGCCTGGCTGAACGGCACCGGGCCACCAACATGCCACAGCGCTAGCCCCAGACAGGCCACCACCAGCCAGGCATAAGCCAGGTGCAGCGACCACAGCAGCGGCACCTGCAGCAGCGCGCGGTCAAACCAGCGCCACAGGCGGATACCATGTCCTAGGCCGAGCACCAGCATCAGCACCGCGCCAAACCAACTCGGCAGCAACAGCAGGTCGATCGCGCTCAACAGGGCCGCCAGGACACTACCTACCAGCAACAGCCAATCCAACCAGGGCCATGGCTGAACGGCCTCCACCCTTCCCAAGCCGCGCTGAGTGAAGAATGGAATCACCCGCCCGCCGATTAGCGTCATCATCGCCGCCACCAGCCAGATGGCGGCCAGGCTGCCCTGACGCTGCCAGCCATCATGTTGCTGCAAGATGCCCAGAAGGTTCAGTAGATCCGCTGCTGCCAATAACGAGAGAACCAGCACGATCGGATAGTTGCGTCGTTGCCGCACGGCCCAAAGCAGACGAGCCATGACGCCGGCAACCGCCAGCAGAAAAGCCAGGTTGACCAGCAACAATAGCCATGCAGAAGGTAGCCACCAGGCGGCTCGCCCCACTAGCCAGAGACCAGCCAGCACCGCCAGCGGTCGGCCTGACAGGCTTGGCTGGCCAGTCCAGGTCTGCACTGCGGTTAACAGGAAGCCGGCGATGATGGCTCCGGCAAAGCCAAATACCAGCTCATGCCGATGCCAGGCCAGCCAACCTCCCGTCGGAGCGGGGAGCGACCAGCCCTGCAAAGCCGCGACCCAGAGCGGAATGGCCAATGCCGCCAGGAGTGCACCGAGCAGAAAGAACGGGCGAAAGCCCAGGCGCAGAATCGGCGCAACAGCCATGGCCTTACGCTTATCGATGATCAACATAGGTTTTGCACTCACGTTGAGGCGATCGGTGAGCAACCTGTAGCACCTCGGGACAGTTGAAGTTGAGTAAACGCGGATCATCCTCCCTGCACGCCAGCTCGCAGGTGCCCAAACGCTGCCATAGGCGGCTAGGACTGCGCTCACCAGCAGCCCAGGCCTGCTCAACGTCGACCAGCAAAGTGCGTGGCAGCACGCAAAGCAGTGGTTGCAGGCGCTCGCCCTGGCGCACCACGGCGATTTGCCCGGGCCGTATCAGGGCCAACTGCTGCAGCTCGTCCAGCAGTTCCGATTCGACAGCGGGTAGATCGCAAGGCGCCACCAGCAGGTGCGTTCCACGCATGGTGCGCATCCCGGCCAGGATGCCGGCCAAAGGCCCTGGGTAGCCCGCCTGATCATCACTCAGGGTGCGATCACAGAACGAGGCATAGCGCATCGAGTTACGGTTACAGGAAATAACCAGATCACCCACCAGAGGCCGTATCTGCCGACAGACCCACTCGACCATCGGCCTGCCACACCAAGGTACCAGCCCTTTGTCCACGCCACCCAATCGAGAGCCCTGCCCACCGCTCAGCACCAGCCCAGAACACCATTCTTGCATCGGTACCTCGTCAAACCCCTTCAGCCCAGGCGCCTGCTAATGCACAAACTTGCGTGCCCCAAGACAAACCCAGTGCAGGTGGCTAACAAGAGAGGCTTGCCTGGTCATTCAACCCCCTCAAGCAGTTGATTGATGTGCAGGGCGTTGTTCACCACCTGCTCCATATGCACCTGCAATGCCTCGGTTACATTCGACAGCCCGTTCTGCTGGAACCAGCGCGAAATCAACTGTACCGACTCAGCCAGGGCAATCTGATTGCGATGAGTCAAGAGTACGGCTGTTAGCAATGGATTCTGATCCTCCACGTCCCGCTCCTGGGTTATAGGCTCGCTTGGAAAAATCGCTCATAGAGCTTTACAGAACCATACCTCTATCTGGGTATCTCCAATGAGCCGGATAAAATTGACGAGAATCATTATTGATTGAATTCAAGCTTTCTAAGCTGTCGCCAACATTCCCAGCTACGGAAGCAAACAGCATGAAGTTCCACCCACTGCTCCCCCTCGCCGCCCTGTTCGCCATCCCTCTTGCCTCCGCCCGCGAATATCCCATCGGCGAGCCACAACAATGTGCTGGCATGGAGGTCGGGGCTGTATATCTGCAGCCAATCGAGATGGACCCACCGGGGATGATGAAACCCGCAGCCGAATCTGACGTACACATGGAGGCGGACATCAGTGCTCTGGAGAACAACCATCACGGTTTTCAGGAAGGCAGCTTTGTGCCCTATCTGGCGATCAGCTACCGCCTGCAGCGCGTTGGCAGCGACAAGCTGATTCAGGGCGACTTTCACGCCATGGTCGCCAGCGACGGCCCGCACTACGGTGACAACATCAAGCTAGACGGCCCCGGTCAGTACCAGCTGACCTATACCGTGTCGCCACCGGGTGGTCACCATCATGCCTTCGGCCGCCATACCGACAAGGAAACGGGCGTGGCACCTTGGTTCAAGCCCTGCGAGCTGAACTACAGCTTCACCTACGCTGGCATCGGCAAGAAAGGCGGCTACTGAGTCCGTAATGTATTCAGCTCACAGGAAACGCCTATGAGATGTCTTGCTGTCTTTACCTTCGCGCTGGCGTTGCCAGCGTGGAGTGCCTCGCTGCCCAGCTACGAGCTGGAGATACGTGATGGGCATTTCACCCCGTCCCACCTGACGGTTCCAGCCAAGCAACGTTTCAAGATCATCGTGCATAACCGCGGCGCGGGCCCGGTCGAGTTCGAAAGCCTGCCTTTGCGGGTAGAAAAGGTACTTGGCCCAGACGTCAGCTCATTCGTGGTGATCCATCCACTCAAGCCCGGTCGCTACACCTTCTTCGACGAGTTTCATCTCGATTTGCCCGGCGGCTACATCGAGGCGCAATAAGGAGTTCCCATGGGACAGGCACTACTGATCGTCTGGCGCGAGAGCGTCGAGGCTCTCTTGGTCATTGGTCTGCTACATGCCTGGTTGAGCCGCCAATACAATGCACGCCAGCTTTTGCGCAAGCTCTGGGAGGGCGTCGCTGCAGGCATCGTCCTGGCAGCCCTGCTGGCCCTGTTGATGGTCGTGGCTGGCAGTTGGATGAGCGGCACTCCCGGTGAGTGGTTTCAAGCCGCGATGAGCGCTCTGGCCAGTTTGCTGATTCTGCAGATGGTTGTGTGGATGTCGCAAAACGCCGGCAATCTGCGCAATGCGCTTGAGAGCCGAGCCCAACAGGCCCTTGCGCACAGCCGACACAGTGGGCTGACACTGCTCGCGACACTGGCCATAGCCCGAGAAGGCAGCGAGATCGCGATATTTCTCTATGGTGCAGTCGGCTCCGCCAGCGCCGTACAAACCATCGCAGGCGCCCTTCTCGGTGGAGCGCTCGGCGCGCTAAGCTTTGTGCTGTTGCAACGAGGCAGCCGGTTTCTCGACTGGCGACGGTTCTTCACCATCAGTGAAACCCTGTTGTTGCTGCTAGGCGGCTCTATGCTGATGAATGCACTGGATCGCGCCATCGGTCAGCTGATGGGGATGGACCTTCCTGAGGCGCTATATGGCTGGCTGGGCGACCCACTCTGGGATACCTCGGCCTGGTTAGATGACGGTGCGCGCATTGGCGGGCTGATTGCCGGGATGACCGGCTACCGGGCCATGCCATCAGCGGTTGCTGTAGCCGTATTTGTTTCATACTGGCTGCTGGCCTGGTGGCTAAGGCGGCCCAGGGCAAACTCACCCAGCATTCGCGCCGCAACATGAAACGGCTACTCAACCGTTGCCTAATGGGCATAGGCAACGGTCTGCGCCGCCATTCCGTTGCTGTACGGCGAGCGCAATGGACTGTGGTCTTGTTCTACGCCGTGCTACTGGTCACTCCTGCACTCCTGCCTCTGCCCGACAACCAGGCTCGCATGCTCGACAACCTCACACTGCTTGCCCAGTTCGTGTTCTGGGGCATCTGGTGGCCCTTTGTGCTGCTCTCGGTGGTGCTGTTCGGGCGCATGTGGTGCGGCCTACTCTGCCCGGAAGGTGCTCTCAGTGAATGGGCCAGCCAGCACGGTATGGGGCGTGGCATCCCGCGCTGGATGCGCTGGGCTGGCTGGCCCACTGTCGGCTTCCTGGCCACCACCCTGTACGGCCAACTGATCAGCGTCTATGACTACGCTCAGGCTGCGCTGCTGATTCTCGGCGGATCGACCATCGCCGCCATGCTGGTCGGTTTCTTCTATGGCCGCGGCAAGCGCGTCTGGTGCCGTTATCTGTGTCCGGTCAGCGGTGTTTTTGCTCTGCTGGCCAAGCTCGCGCCCATGCATTATCGGGTCAGTGAAGAACGCTGGCAGGCCAACCTGCAGCCGCATCTGCCCCCCCCCAACTGCGCACCGTTGCTGGACATCCGCCGCATGCGCGGCGCTTCGGCCTGCCACGCCTGCGGCCGCTGCAGCGGACAACGCGACGCCGTACGGCTAATTGCCCGCTCCAGCAATGAGGAGATCGTGAATCTGGGGGAGCACGGCAATCTGTGGGAGGCCCGCCTGCTGTTGTACGGAGTGATCGGCCTGGCCATGGCCGCCTTCCAGTGGACGATCAGCCCCTGGTTCATTGCGCTCAAGCAGAGCATGGCCGAATGGCTGGTCGCACATGATCAACTGTGGCCTCTGCAGGCTAATGCGCCCTGGTGGGTGCTGACCCACTACCCACAGGTCAACGATGCCTTCACCTGGCTGGATGGTCTGAGCATCTGCCTATATCTGGGACTCGGCGCCCTGCTCCTGGGCGGCGGGATTCACCTGCTGCTGATTGCCGGCAGTGTACTGGCAGGCAAGCCGCTCGCCTTTGCCCGTTATCTGGCCCTCTGCCTGGTGCCGACTGGCGCTGCTGGGCTGTTTCTCGGTCTGTCGTCGACCACCGTCAAACTGCTGCGCTCCGAAGGTCTGGAACTGCTCTGGGTAAACCAGGCCAGAGCAGTGCTGATAGTTGCCGCGGGCCTGTGGAGCCTGTACCTGGGCTGGCGTGTCTGTGCCCAGTTAGCCTGGCAGCGCCGCCAGGCTCCGATGCTGGCCCTGTTGCTGAGCAATACGCTGCTCGGCTATGGCTGGTGGTTACTGTTCTGGGGCTGGTGAATCAACTTGCGCGAAGCTCGAAACGCTCGAATAGCTGTTCGAAATAGGGCCAGAGTTCAGCCGCCTGGGCCGGCGTGGCAGCATGGCCCAACTCACTGTCGAGCATCTGCTGCGGGCGCGCCAGCTGTACTGCGAAACGCCGTACGCCAAGCGCCGCCAGACGCTCGCCAAGACGCTGCAGGCGCCGACAGTCGGACAGGTTCCAATGCACCGTGGTACGGCACTCGTAGGCCACACCGCTCTCCAGCAGCAGCTCCAGACTGCGCCAATTGGCCTGGCCGCTGGCGCTGACACCAGTAATCAGCGCAACCTCCTCCTCTAGCGCCTTAACGTCGAAACCGACCCAGTCGCACTGCGCCAATGCTCGATCAAAGGAGGCGGGCTTGATTCCCGCACTGTGCAACCCGACCTTGAAGCCCAGTTCACGCACTCGGCGCATGGCGGACGGCAGCGCGGGTTGCAGTGTAGCCTCACCACCGGAAAACACTACGGCCTGCAACAGGCCCTGGCGTTGGCGAAGAAAATTGAGTACCCGGTCCCAATCCCAGTCGGTCGGCCCGCTACTGCGGATCAACTCGGGGTTGTGGCAATAGCGGCAGCGCCATGCGCAACCCTGACAGAACAACACGCAAGCCAGATGGTCGGGATAGTCCAAGGTGGTCAGCGGCTGTAACCCACCGATGCGTAGTGGGCGCTGAGAGCAAGACGAAGGCGGTGCTGACATGGCAAGGGCTCCGGTAACGAGCGTGACTGAGCCCGAACCATCAACAGACGGCCCGGGCTCATGAACAACAGGTTTAACGAGGCTCGGTGAAGTGCTGGCGCTCACGATGCTCGGACTGCTTGCCTGGGTTGAAGGCTGCCACCGGACGGTGATAACCCATCACTCGGGTCCAGACTTCGCAGCGTTGGCGCTGCTCTTCAGGGAGTTGCACAGTTGTGCTCATGGTGTTGCTCCTTGCTGTGGGTGGAACAGGGGATCAGCCGCCGCAGGCGCCACAGCAAGATTCGGCCTGCTGTTTGTGCAGCAGCGCCTCATCACACTTGGGGCAATACTCGTGTTCGCCGGCCAGGTAGCCGTGTACGGGGCAGATCGAAAAGGTCGGGGTGATGGTCAGGTATGGCAGGCGGAAGCGGGATAGCGCCGTACGCACCAGCTCCTTGCAGGCCTGCGCCGAGGAAATACGCTCGGCCATGTACAAGTGCAGTACAGTGCCTCCGGTGTACTTGCACTGCAGCTCATCCTGAAGTGCCAGCGCCTCGAACGGATCGTCGGTGAGTCCAACCGGAAGCTGTGAAGAGTTGGTGTAGTACGGGGCCTCGCTCGACCCGGCCTGGAGGATGTTGGGGAACCGTTTCTTGTCCTCCTTGGCGAAGCGGTAAGTGGTTCCTTCCGCCGGTGTTGCCTCCAGGTTGTAGAGGTGACCGCTCTGCTCCTGGAACTGCACTAGCCGGGCGCGCACGTGGTCGAGCACCTGCAACCCAAGTTGCAGACCGTCCTCGGTATGCATGCCTTCGCAATCATCAGTGAAGTTGCGCAGCATCTCATGCAGGCCATTCACCCCGATGGTGGAAAAGTGGTTGCGTAGGGTGCCCAGATAGCGCTTGGTGTATGGGTAGAGGCCCGCATCCATGTGATGCTGAATAACCTTGCGCTTCACTTCGAGACTTTCGTACGCCAGCTCCAGCAGATCGTCGAGGCGCTTGAGCAGACCCGACATATCGCCACGATGGATGTAGCCCAAGCGCGCGCAGTTGATGGTGACCACCCCGAGCGAGCCGGTCTGCTCGGCCGAACCGAACAGACCGTTACCGCGCTTGAGCAGCTCGCGCACATCGAGCTGCAGGCGGCAACACATCGAGCGCACCTGGTTGGGCTGCATGTCCGAATTGAGGAAGTTCTGGAAGTACGGCAGGCCGTAGCGCGCGGTCATGTCGAACAGGCGCGTGGCGTTGTCGCTGTCCCAGGGAAAATCGTGGGTGATGTTGTAGGTCGGTATCGGAAAGGTGAACACCCGCCCCTTGGCATCGCCGGCCATCATCACCTCGATGTAGGCACGATTGATCAGCTCCATCTCGGCCTGCAGCTCGCCATAGCAGAACGGCATCTCCTCGCCCGCAACTACCGGTACCTGCTCGCGCAGGTCCTCAGGGCAGACCCAGTCAAACGTCAGGTTGGTGAAAGGCGTCTGGGTTCCCCAGCGCGACGGCACGTTGAGGTTGTAGATGAACTCCTGCAGCGACTGACGCACCTGCTGATAGCTCAGATTGTCCTTGCGCACATAGGGTGCCAGGTAGGTATCGAAGGAGCTGAAGGCCTGGGCACCAGCCCACTCGTTCTGCAAGGTACCCAGGAAGTTGACCATCTGCCCCAGGGCGCTGGACAGGTGCTTGGGTGGGCCGGCCTCGACCCGTCCCGGCACGCCGTTCAGACCTTCGTGCAGAAGGCTGCGTAGCGACCAGCCGGCACAGTATCCGGCCAGCATGTCGAGGTCATGAATATGCAGGTCGCCTTCGCGGTGAGCCCAGCCGATTTCCTTGCTGTAGACCTCGTCCAACCAATAGTTGGCGGTGACCTTGCCGGAAACGTTGAGAATCAGCCCGCCCAGCGAGTAGCCCTGGTTGGCGTTGGCCTGTACTCGCCAGTCTTCACGCGACAGGTATTCATTCATCGACGCGGCTACGTCAATCAGCTGTTTACGATCACGACGAAGGCGGCCATGCCGCTCGCGGTAAACGATGTAGGCACGGGCGGTCGCATAGTAGCCGGCCTCCATCAGCACCAGCTCGACCCGATCCTGAACCTGCTCGACATCCAGGGTGCGAAACTCCAGCAACCGGGAGAGAACCGCCTCTGTCAGGCATTTGGCCTCATAACCGCCGAACTGGTTAGTGGCCTGGCCGGCGGCGGCGATGGCACGCTCGATCTTGGCCGCATCAAAAGTCACCTCGCTACCATCGCGTTTGAACAGGGAAAGCGGTTGGTGCGGCCATTTCTCGCGATACATCGCAAACCTCCTTAGCACATCATCTAGTTATATGACTTCAGAGAAAACACAACATGATGTGCAATTTACTTAAGGAGGCCAGAGCCGACTTGACTATGGTCAAGTTTGCCGAAGGGCTCTGCAGTTAAATCGTAAAGGTCGTCCTGCAGGCGTATCCTGCTGGGCATCAGCCGTTTTGGGAGTTGATTGCCATGGCTCACATAAGCTTCGATCGCTCGCTGGTGCAGAAATATGACCGGCCAGGCCCACGCTACACCTCCTACCCCACTGCCCCTCAGTTCCAGCAGGCATTCGCCGAGGACGACTATCGCAGTGCCGCCGAGCGGAGCAATCGGGAGGCTGCCAAACCCTTGTCGGCCTACATTCACATCCCCTTCTGCAAGAGCCTTTGCTACTACTGCGCGTGTAACAAAATCATCACCCAGAAGACCCACCGCGCAGTCGAGTACCTCGACTATCTCAAGCGCGAGATCGCCATGCAGGCACAACTGTTCAGCGCCTCGCGCAAACTGACTCAGTTGCATCTGGGCGGCGGTACGCCAACCTACCTGACCAGCGAACAACTGGCCGAGCTGATGACCTGCATGCGCGCTCATTTCAACTTCGATGAGAGCGACGATCACGAGTTCTCCATCGAAGTCGACCCGCGTACGATCAGCCGCGAGCGCATCAGCGAACTGCGTGCACTCGGCTTCAACCGCCTGAGCTTTGGCGTGCAGGATTTCGACGAGCAAGTACAGACTGCGGTCAACCGCCTGCAAAGCGAACAGCAGATCTACGACCTGGTCGCAGCCGCCCGCGCAGCCGCCTTCAAATCGGTATCGGTGGACCTGATCTACGGCCTGCCCCTGCAAACCGTCAGCAGCTTCGACACCACCCTGAGCAAAGTCATCGCCCTGCGCCCCGACCGCATAGCCGCCTACAGCTACGCACACCTTCCGGATCAGGTACGTGCCCAGCGCCTGATTCGCCGTGAGGACATGCCCCCACCGGAGCGCAAGCTGGAACTGCTGGAGCTGACCATCGCGCGGCTCACGGCAGCGGGTTACATCTACATCGGCATGGACCACTTCGCCCTGCCGGATGATGAACTGAGCCTGGCCCGCGAAAGCGGCACGCTGCAACGTAACTTCCAGGGCTACTCCACCCACGCCGACTGCGACCTGATTGGTTTCGGCGTGTCATCGATCGGCAAGGTCGGCGATACCTACAGCCAAAGCGTCAAGGAGCTCTCGCAGTACTACGCGCGCATCGACCAAGGTCACCTGCCGGTGTACCGCGGTTATCGCCTGCACGCCGACGACCTGTTGCGACGCGAAGTGATCAACACACTGATGTGCCACGGACGGGTCGACTTTCCCAGCGTGGAAGCACGCCATGGCATCCGTTTTCTCGACTATTTCTCCTACGCGCTGGATCAACTCGAAGAGCATCTGGCCGATGGCCTGGTTGAGATCCAGAGTAATGCACTGGTGTTACTGCCACGCGGCCAGCTGATGCTGCGTAGCGTGGCGATGGCCTTCGATGCCTATTTGGGTGAGGGACAGAGCGGACGCTTCTCACGCACCGTTTAATAAAAAACCACCTGCCGCGACAGAAACCTCCCGCCGGGCAAGTGGTGAAGACCCAAGAAACGGGCCAGAGGGAGTTATTCAGCCGCCTGTGGCGTTCATGAAACGCAAGATCTGCACATCGCCGGTACTGAACTCGTGCCGTAACGGCTTGCGTTGCAGGCCTTGGCGAATGGCCGCCAGCACCGGCTCGTCATTACACGGGTAGCGCCGCAGCAGACCACGCAGATCTATCGAGTTCTCATGCCCAAGGCACAACAGCAAACGCCCCTCAACCGTGACCCGCACGCGGTTACAGGTGGCGCAGAAGTTGTGGCTGTGCGGCGAAATGAAGCCGATGCGCCGGTCCGGGAAATCCTGCAAGCGCACATAGCGCGCCGGCCCGCCGCTTTGCTCAGCACTGTCGACCAGGGTATAGCGCTCGGCGATACGCTCGCGCACCCAGTCGCTTGAGCAGTAGCTTTCATCGCGCTCGCGGCCTACCTGCCCCAAAGGCATCTCCTCGATAAAACTGATGTCCACACCCTGCTGCATGGCGAACTCAACCAGATCGAGCACTTCGTCGGCATT
This sequence comes from Pseudomonas sp., assembly GCA_038147895.1. Taxonomy (GTDB): domain Bacteria; phylum Pseudomonadota; class Gammaproteobacteria; order Pseudomonadales; family Pseudomonadaceae; genus Aquipseudomonas. Next base: position 78,563 of record JAYQUJ010000005.1, on the reverse strand, counting down.
GCGTCCGTGCATCACCACGGTGTTGAGCTTAATGTTGGCAAAACCCGCCGCCTGCGCAGCCTCTATGCCAGCCAATACCTGGTTCAGCTCGCCGGTGCGGGTAATGGCCCGAAAGCGGTCGGGGCGCAGGCTGTCCAGGCTGATATTGAGACGACGCACCCCAGCCTCGGCCAACGGCCTGGCCAGCTTGTGCAGCTGTGAACCATTGGTGGTCATCACCAGCTCGCGCAGCCCGGGCAGACTGGCAATACGCTCACACAAGCCAACGACACCTGGGCGTACGAGCGGCTCGCCACCGGTCAGGCGGATCTTGCGCACACCCTGGGCGACGAAGATCCGCGCGATACGCTCCAGCTCTTCCAGAGTCAGCACCTGCTGACGCGGCAGGAAGGTCATGTCTTCGGCCATGCAGTACACGCAGCGAAAATCACAGCGGTCGGTGACCGACAGACGGACATAGTCGATAGCCCGACCGAAGCCGTCCTGCAGCTGGCTAGTCATCGTTTCTCTCCAGGCACATACGCCGTTTACTGCATCAGGGGGCTATCAGCGCCTTCGAGCACAATCCCCTGAATATCCGCCTGACCGATCAGGCTCTTCAGGTATTGCGCCACGGAAACCTGCCAAACGCGCTGGTCCAACTCAGCCCGTATGCTGCCCTCAACAATCTCGAACGGCAAAAGCTGCCCATCCAACCGACGCTCCACATCCACCACATGGAAGCCATAACGGCTTTCCAGTGGCTGACTGGCCAGGCCTTCCGACAAGCGCAACAATTGCCGCTCGAACTCCGGCACCGTCTGCCCCTTACTAATCTGCCCCAGCGCACCACCCTGCTGTTTAGATGGGCATGCCGAGTGAGCCAGCGCCAGTTCGGCGAAGCGCTCTGGCTGGGCCTGCAGCTCGGCGATCAGCGCTTCGGCCTGCTCGCGCAGCCGGCTGCGGGACTCGACATCCTCCACAGCGCAGGCCAGCAGGATATGCCGGGCAGCCACCAGCGGCGCACTGGCGAAACGTTCACGGTTGCGCTCGAAATAAGCCCGACAAGTTTCCTCATCGGCGGAAGGCATACTCACCTCACGCTCGACCAGTGTACGAATGACGGCCTCCTCCTCGCTCTCACCACCACTTGCACGCACCCGGATATTCAGCGCGTTGGCCCGTTGCTGCAGCAGTTCACGGATCACCAGCGCCTGGCTAGCCAGGAAAACCGCTTCATCGCGACTATTCGCCGGGTGATACTGCAGCTCCTGTGCAATCGCCTCGGGAGCTATGCCCAGGCCGTTGACCTTGATCCATGGCCACTCCTGCTCGCTGGACGCAATAAGTTCGGGACCCGACTCATCCTCCTCGGTATCAGAAGTTTCGGGCTCCTGCTTCACAGGCGTGACCTCCTGAACCACGGCGCCGCTTGGCTGTTTGCTGTTGTCGACCACGACCTGGCCGCCACCGCAGCCACCACCGGAACCGTTACCACCGCATCCACAACCCATGATGATTCTCCTCAGAGGATTTGCTCGAATCTCACAATCGGCGCCTCAGCTGGTGAGGCGCCCAGTTTTCTCAGGCTTTCTGCCGCACGATCTGGTAGCGGCGCCCCAGGTACCAGACCGGTGCGCTGACGATGTGCACCAGGCGGGTGAAGGGGAACAACACAAACAGGGTCAGCCCCAGGAATACGTGCAGTTTGTACACCAGGCTCACCGGTGCGATGGCAGCAGCAGCTTTGACCGGCTGGAGGGTGACGGTGTACTGAGCCCAATCCGCCAACATCACCATCACCGATCCATCCATGTGATGGGTCGAGGCGTAGATGGTGCCCAGACCCAGCAGTAGCTGCACCAGCAGCACGACCAGTACCAGGATGTCCGAGCAGCTGGAGCTGGCACGTACCCGCGCATCACTCAGGCGACGTTTGAGCAGCATCAGCAGGCCGATCAGGCAAAGTCCACCGAAGAAGCCGCCGGATACCATCGCCAGCAGCTGCTTGTTCTCGGTACTGATCAGGTGGTGGTAGACCGCTGACGGGGTCAGCAGGCCGACGAAATGACCAGCCAGCACGAACAACACGCCGACATGGAACAGATTACTGGCGATGCGCATATAGCGATGTTCGGCCGGGGTGCGGTTGAAGATCTGGCTGGAACCGGCCTTCCAGCTGTACTGCGACAGATCGAAACGCGCCCAGCTGCCGATCAGGCAGATCGCAAGGGCGATATAGGGATAGGCGCCAAAGGCGAGGAAGTTCAGGTTAGCCATTGCGCACCTCCTGGGTCTGCACAGCGGCAGGCCCTTGATTGAAATCGACCCAGTGCACCGGCACCGGCACCTCCTCCCGCAGCTTGCCCGGCATGCTCATCTGACTCGGGCAACGCTCCTGCTGCTCGGCCTTGAGGAAGTCCACCGCCTCCTCCTCCCATACCTTGTCGAGCGCCTCTAGACTGTCGTCCCGCACTTCACCAGCCACTTGCTCGCGGACTTCGGCAACGGCCTCGGCCGGCTGCTGGCCGGCAATCTGCAGCAAGGCACGGAAGCAGGCAGCATAGGGACTGTCCCGCTCGTCCAGGCGCGCCGCCAGCAGGGCCAGCAGGTGCGCCACATCGGCCAGTCCTTCGCGAGCCTCCAGATCCTCGCGACTGGCCAGATACTCCAGGTACAGCGGGATGTAGTCCGGTAGCTCGCGCACACCGATAGCAAAGCCGGCCTTCTCGTACTGGGCCATCAGGTCGACCATGGCCTGGCCACGGTCGCGCGACTCACCGTGCACGTGTTCGAACAACAGCAGCGACAGCGCGCGGCCCCGATCGAACAGTTCGGTGTAGCGCTCCTGTACGTCCATCAGGTCGTCTACGCAGATCTCGTCGAGCAAGCGCAACAACGCGCCACGCTGGTCCGGGCTGATCTCGCGGGACTTGTCGATGACGGACTCCAGCTCGGCGCGAGCGCCTTGCAGGTCCTCGGTCGGATAGTCCATCAACAGGGAAATGACTTTGAGAATGCGCATGCTCAGTCCTCCCAGAGCTGTACGGTTTTGATGATGTCGCGGCGGTTGGCCTTCTTGGCGCCGAACATGTTGGTGTCCGAGGCGCCACTGCAACCACTGCCGAAGCTGAAGCCACAACCGGAGCGCTCGGCGAAGGCGTCGCTCATGGCTTCTTCGCGGTGCGCCGAGGGGATCACGTAGCGATCCTCGTAGTTGGCGATGGCCAGGTAGCGATACATGTCTTCACACTGCGCCACCGACAGGCCCACGGATTCGAGTACGTTGAGGTCCTGCACACCATCGACCTGCTCGGAGCGCTTGTAGGCACGCATCGCCAGCAGGCGCTTGAGGGCCAGCTTGACCGGCTTTTCGTCACCGGCGGTGAGCAGGTTGGCCAGGTAGCGCACCGGGATACGCAGGCTGTCCACGTCCGGCAGTACGCCATCCATGCTCACGCTGCCCTTGGCGGCGGCGTTCTGGATCGGCGACAGCGGCGGCACGTACCAGACCATCGGCAAGGTTCGGTATTCCGGGTGCAGCGGCAGGGCCAGTTGCCAGTCCACCGCCAGCTTGTACACCGGCGACTTCTGCGCAGCCTCGATCACCGACATGGCTACGCCATCCTTCAGTGCCTGTTCGATCACCTTGGGGTCAAACGGGTCGAGGAATATCTCCAGTTGCTTCTGGTACAGATCCTGCTCGCTGGCCGTGCTAGCCACCTCGTGGATACGGTCCGCGTCGTACAGCAGCACGCCCAGGTAGCGGATACGACCCACACAGGTTTCCGAGCACACGGTCGGCATGCCGGCCTCGATGCGCGGATAGCAGAAGATGCACTTCTCGGATTTACCGCTCTTCCAGTTGAAGTAGATCTTCTTGTACGGGCAGCCGCTGATGCACATGCGCCAGCCGCGGCACTTCTCCTGGTCGATGAGGACAATGCCGTCCTCTTCGCGCTTGTAGATCGCACCACTCGGGCAGGAGGCCGCGCACGCCGGGTTGAGGCAGTGCTCGCACAGGCGCGGCAGGTACATCATGAAGGTGTTTTCGTACTCACCGTAGATATCAGCTTGGACGGCGTCGAAGTTCTTGTCCTTGCGCCGTTTGGCGAACTCGGTGCCGAGGATTTCTTCCCAGTTCGGGCCCCACTCGATTTTCTCCATGCGCTGGCCGGAGATCACCGAGCGTGGGCGTGCCACTGGCTGGTGATTACCTAGCGGCGCGGTGTGCAGGTGCTGATAGTCGAAATCGAAGGGCTCGTAGTAGTCGTCGATACTCGGCAGGTCCGGATTGGAGAAGATGTTTGCCAACACACGGAACTTGCCGCCGATCTTCGGGTTGATTGAGCCGTCCTTGTTGCGAACCCAGCCACCTTTCCACTTGTCCTGGTTTTCCCACTCTTTCGGGTAACCGATACCCGGCTTGGTTTCGACGTTGTTGAACCAGGCGTACTCCATGCCTTCGCGGCTGGTCCAGACGTTCTTGCAGGTGATCGAGCAGGTGTGGCAGCCGATGCACTTGTCCAGGTTCAGGACCATGCCCACTTGTGAACGGATCTTCATGGCATCACTCCTCACTCAATCTCGGTCGGCAGTGGTTGTGGCAGGGCGTCGCCGTTGGGCCCGTCCAGCCAGTCCACCTTGTTCATTTTTCTCACCACCACGAACTCGTCGCGGTTGCAGCCCACGGTGCCGTAGTAGTTGAAGCCATAGGCCAGCTGGGCGTAGCCACCGATCATGTGGGTGGGCTTGAGCACCACACGGGTCACCGAGTTGTGGTGGCCGCCACGGGTCTTGGTAGCCTCGGAACCGGGCACGTTCACGATGCGTTCCTGGGCGTGGTACATCATCACCATGCCTTCCTTGACCCGCTGACTGACCACCGCACGGGCGGTCAAGGCACCGTTGGCGTTGAAGCACTCGATCCAGTCGTTGTCCTCGATGCCGACCTTCTTCGCGTCGATCTCGCTCATCCACACGATCGGCCCGCCACGGCTGAGGGTGAGCATGATCAGGTTGTCGGTGTAGGTGCTGTGGATGCCCCACTTCTGGTGTGGAGTGATCCAGTTGAGGCAAATCTCCGGATTGCCGTTGGACATCTTGCCGTGCACATAACCGGTCGAGCGGGTATTGATCGGCGGCCGATAGCTCTGCATGCCCTCACCGAAGGCCAGCATCCAGGGGTGATCCTGGTAGAACTGCTGGCGGCCGGTGATGGTGCGCCACGGAATCAGCTCGTGGACGTTGGTGTAGCCGGCGTTGTAGCTGACGTGTTCGTCTTCCAGGCCGGACCAGGTCGGGCTGGAGATGATCTTGCGCGGCTGCGCCTGGATGTCGCGGAAACGGATAGCCTCATGCTCTTTCGGCAGGGCCAGATGCGAATGGTCGCGTCCGGTGAATTCCGACAGCGCCGCCCAGGCCTTGACTGCCACGTGACCGTTGGTTTCCGGGGCCAGCGAGAGGATCACTTCGGCGGCGTCGATGGCCGACTCGATCTTCGGCCGCCCCTGGCTGACGCCCTCCTCGCGCACCTTGTAGTTGAGCTCACCAAGGAACTCGACCTCATGCTCGGTATTCCAGTTGATGCCCTTGCCACCGTTGCCGAGCTTGTCGAGCAGCGGGCCGAGGGAGGTGAACTTCTTGTAGGTGCTCGGGTAGTCACGTTCGACCACAGTGATGTTCGGGCAGTTGAGGCCCGGTTGCGGGTCGACGCCTGCGGTTTTCCAGTCGCTGCCGCCGAAGGGCTGGGCCAGCTCCCCGGGGGTGTCGTGCAGCAGCGGCACTGTGACCAGATCCTTCTCCACGCCGAGATGCCCCTCAGACATTTTCGAGAAGGCTTGGGCGATACCCTTGTAGATCTCCCAGTCCGAGCGGGCCTCCCAAGCCGGATCGATGGCCGCAGACAGCGGATGGATGAAGGGGTGCATGTCCGAGGTGTTCATGTCGTCCTTCTCGTACCAAGTTGCGGTCGGCAGGACGATGTCGGAGTACACACAGGTCGAGGACATGCGGAAGTCCAGGGTGGTGACCAGGTCGAGCTTGCCAATCGCCCCCTCATCCACCCACTCGGCCTCCTGCGGCTTGAAGCCACCGCGCTTGCCAAGATCCTCGTTCATCACACCGTTCCTGGTGCCGAGCAGGTACTTGAGCATGTACTCGTGCCCCTTGCCCGAGCTGCCCAAGAGGTTGGAGCGCCAGATGAACATGTTGCGCGGGAAGTTGTCCGGATTGTCCGGCTGCTCGCAGGCAAAGCGCAGGCTGCCGTTGGCCAGCGACTTGACCACGTACTCCTTGGGGTCCATGCCAGCCGCTTGCGCATCGCGGGTGATCTGCAGCGGGTTGCGATTAAGCTGCGGCGCACTGGGCAGCCAGCCGGCACGCTCGGCACGAATGTTGTAGTCGAGCATGTGCTCGGGATACTGCGACTTGTCGGCCAGCGGCGATAGCACTTCGTGAATGCTCATCTTCTCGTGGCGCCACTGCGAACTGTGGTTGTAGAAGAAGCTGGTGCCGTTCATCTGCCGCGGCGGACGGTGCCAGTCGAGGCCGAAGGCCAGCGGCAGCCAACCACACTGCGGGCGCAGCTTCTCCTGGCCGACATAGTGCGCCCAGCCACCTCCGGTTTGACCTACGCAGCCACACAACATCAGCATGTTGATCAGGCCACGGTAGTTCATGTCCATGTGGTACCAGTGGTTCATCGCCGCGCCGACGATGATCATGCTGCGCCCGTGGGTCTTGTCGGCGTTGTCAGCGAACTCCCGGGCGATCTGGATGGCCTTCTCGCGGGAGACCCCGGTGATCTTCTCCTGCCAGGCCGGAGTACCAGGCACGCTGGCGTCATCGTAGCTGCTGGCGACGTTGGCGCCGCCGAGTCCACGATCAATACCCAAGTTGGCGGCCATCAGGTCGAATACGCTGGCCACCTTGGCCTGGCGTCCATCTGTCAGTTCGAGACTGCGCACCGGCACGCGACGCAGCTGGATCTCCTCGCCAGGTGCATGCACGAAGTGCTCGTGGGCCTGCCCGCCGAAATAGGGGAAGGCGACGTCGACTGCTTCACCGGAATCGATCAGGCTCAGTTTGAGGTCGACATCGCGCCCTTCACCGCCTTCGCGCGCTTCGATGTTCCACTTGCCCTTCTCGCCCCAGCGGTAGCCGATCGAGCCCTGCGGAGAGACCAGCTGGTTGCTGTTGCCGTCGACGGCGATGGTTTTCCACTCGGGGTTGTTGTCCTGGCTGAGGTTGGCCGCCAGGTCGGAAGCGCGCAGAAAGCGGTCGGCACGGTAGCTGCCGTCCTTCTCGTCGAGCAGTACCAGCATCGGCAGGTCGGTGTAGCGCTTGGCGTAATCGGTGAAGTAGACGCTCGGCTTCTCCAGGTGAAATTCCTTGAAAATCACGTGGGAGAAGGCCTGCGCCAGCGCCGCATCGGTACCCTGCTTGGGGTTCAGCCAGAGGTCAGTGAGCTTGGCCACCTCGGCATAGTCCGGCGTGATGGCCACGGTCTTGGTGCCCTTGTAGCGCACCTCGGTGAAGAAGTGCGCGTCCGGGGTACGGGTTTGCGGGACGTTGGAGCCCCAGGCGATGATGTAGTTGGAGTTGTACCAGTCGGCCGACTCCGGTACGTCGGTCTGCTCGCCCCACACCTGCGGCGAGGACGGCGGCAGATCGCAGTACCAGTCATAGAAGGACAGGCACACCCCACCGATCAGCGACAGGTAGCGCGCACCGGCGGCGTAGCTGACCATGGACATGGCCGGAATCGGCGAGAAGCCGACCACGCGGTCCGGGCCATGCTGCTTGACGGTGTGAACGTTGGCGGCGGCGATGATCTCGTTGACCTCGTTCCAGCTGGAACGAATGAAACCACCCATGCCACGCTTGCTCTTGTAGCTCTCGGCCTTGACCGGGTCGCTGACGATGCTGGCCCAGGCTTCGACCGGCCCCATACTGCGCCGCGCTTCGCGCCATAGCTTGAGCAACGGCTTACGTACCTTGGGGTACTTCAGGCGGTTAGCGCTGTAGATATACCAGCTGTAGCTAGCGCCGCGCGGGCAACCACGCGGCTCGTGGTTGGGCAGGTCGTTGCGGGTACGCGGGTAGTCGGTCTGCTGGGTTTCCCAGGTGATCAGGCCGTTCTTGACGTAGATCTTCCAGGAGCACGATCCGGTGCAGTTCACCCCGTGGGTGGAACGCACGATCTTGTCGTACTGCCAGCGCGAGCGATAGACGTTCTCCCAGTCACGCGATTCCTTGCGGGTCTCGCCATGACCGTCGGCGAACTCCCCTTGCTTGCGATTGAAGAAGCGCAGCTGGTCGAGTATGTGGCTCATTTTCTCTTCCTCTCAGGCTGAACGCAGGCGGCCCCGCGCTCGTCATTTCTTGGGTTGTGGTGGACTAGCAGGGGGTCTCTGCGCCCTTGCGCGAGTACCACCACCAGGTGACCAGGATGCAGCTGACGTAGTAGCCAACGAACAGGTACAGGGCGAGCTCTGGCCCGCCGGTAAGGGCAATGGAGCTGCCGAATGTTTTGGGAATGAAGAAGGCACCGAAAGCGCCAATGGCCGAGCTGAAACCGAGCACCGCAGCCGACTCCTTGCCGGCGTCCTTGACTGCCTGCTCTTTGACGGCAGAACCTTTGCCGGCACTCAGGCGCTCGTGCAGGGTGCGGAAGATCACCGGAATCATGCGGAAGGTGGAGCCATTGCCAATACCGGTGGTGAAGAACAGCAGCATGAACACGACCAGGAAGCCATAGAAGTTGCCGGCCTGGCCTTCTTGCGGCAGGAAGGCGATCACGCCGAACACGGCAGCGATCATTACTACGAAGTTCCACAGAGTGACCCGTGCGCCGCCCAGCTTGTCCGCCATCCAGCCGCCCAGCGGGCGCACCAGCGCACCCACCAGTGGGCCAAGGAAGGCAAACTGCAACGGGTTGATTCCGGGGAAGGAATGCTTGATCAACAGCGGAAAGGCCGCAGCGAAGCCAATAAAGGAGCCAAAGGTGGCTAGGTACAGCCAGCACATCAGCCAGTTGTGCTTGCGCTTGAAGATCACTGCCTGCTCGGAGAAGGATGCCTTGGCGCTGGCCAGGTCGTTCATCCCGAACCAGGCCACCAGAGTCACCACGGCGATCATCGGAACCCAGACCAGCCCGGCGTTCTGCAGCCAAAGCTGGCTGCCGTCAGCCAGTTCTTGGGGCTTGCCACCAACGGCGCCGAACAAGCCGACACCGATCACCAACGGTACTAGGAACTGCATGGCCGACACGCCCAGGTTGCCAAGGCCGGCGTTCAGGCCCAAGGCGGTGCCCTGCTGGGCCTTGGGATAGAAAAAGCTGATGTTGGACATCGACGAGGCAAAATTGCCACCGCCGAAACCGCACAGCAGAGCGATGATCACGAACACGCTGTAGGGCGTGCCCGGATCCTGCACGGCGAAGCCCATCCAGATCGACGGGATCAGCAGAGACGCGGTGCTCAACGCCGTCCAGCGGCGTCCGCCGAACACCGGCACCATGAACGAGTAGAAAACACGGAAAGTAGCGCCGGAGAGCCCCGGCAGCGCGGCCAGCCAGAACAACTGGTCGGTACTGAAAGTAAAGCCGATGGCATTCAGACGCACAATCACAGTGCTCCACACCATCCATACGGCAAAGGCAAGGAACAGCGCGGGAATCGAAATCCACAGGTTACGAGTGGCAATTGGCTTACCGATGGAACCCCAGAAGTGCGGATCTTCTGGACGCCAGTCCTCGATCACCGCTCCTTGCCGGGGCGGCTGCCCCATGGCCGGATTTTTAGTTGCGGACATGCTCAGTTCCTCCAAGCGTCAGGAAGCGGAATTCATGGGGCCGGCCGAACCTGAGCCCATGACAGGGGTTTTGCGAACCTCGCTGAGGTACATCCAGATCAGGGAGACCCAGACCACGCCGTACATCAGCATGAAGCAGGAGCTGCGCACGCCAGTGAGGTCGACCAGGGCGCCGAACATGATCGGCAGGACGAAGCCACCCAGGCCGCCGGCCAGGCCGACGATGCCGGACACGGCGCCCATGCGATCGGGGAACTCGTTGGAGATGTACTTGAACACCGAGGCCTTGCCGAAGGCCCAGGCGATGCCCATGACGAACATCAGCGCGGTGAACACCCAGACGTTGAGGCCGATGTGGAAAGTCTGCGGGCCGTTGACCGTGTGCACGGTGAAGTCGGTCTGCGGGTAGGAGAGGATGAACAGGCATACCCAGCTCACCCACATCACCCACCAGGTCACGCTGTGCGCGCCCCACTTGTCCGACATCCAGCCACCGATGGCGCGCAGCACGCCGCCCGGCAGGGAGAAGCAGGCGGCCAGCAGCGCCGCGCTCTGTAGGCTGAAGCCGTATTCCTGCACGTAGTACTTGGTCATCCACAGGGCCAGCGCGACGTAGCCGCCGAAGACGATCGAGTAGTACTGGCAGTAGCGCCAGACGCGAGGGTCCTTCAGGGTCTTCAGTTGCTCGCCCAGCGACACGCTGCTCGGCACCCGGTGTGCCTTGTTCTCGTAGGTGAGGAACCAGAACAGCAGCGCGGTGATGAACATGATCGCCGAGTAGACCTTCGGCACCATCTGCCAGCTGGCGGCGGCGATGATCGCCGGGGCGATGAACTTGGTCAGCGCCGAACCAGCGTTGCCCGCGCCGAAAATTCCCATGGCCAGTCCTTGATTGGACTTGTCGAACCACTTGGCGACGTAGGCGATACCCACCGAGAAGGAACCGCCGGCCAGGCCGACGAACAACCCGAGGACGAGGAACTGCCAGAACTGGGTGGCTTCGCTGATCAGGTAGATAGGTAACACGCAGACCAGCATCAGCACGAAGAACACGATGCGCCCGCCGAAGCGGTCGGTGAGCATGCCCAGCGGCAGGCGGATCAGCGAACCGGTCAGTACCGGCGTCGAGGCCAGCAGGCCGAACTGGGTCTCGTTGAGCTGCAGCAGATCCTTGATGGGCACCCCAAGCACCGCGAACATCATCCACACCATAAAGCAGATGGTGAACGCAGCAGTGCTCATCCCCAGCACCAGCCCCTGTTGTACTTTCAAGCTTGCCATGAACGCTCTCCCAAGCGGTTTCATGGCTGCAGGCTATTGCTCGGCTATCTTCTTCTCTTGATTTGGATCAAGGAACCCTTGCTCCCTACGGCCCTAACATTGCCCCAACTACCACCAAAGTGATAGCACAATGAAAATGAAGAAAATCATTATATTTCAACGTCTTATGTGCAAATGATCAACATCACCTCTTAATCTAGGAGCACCTCAAACTCTTTGGAGGTAGCGCGATGCTGAACTGGCTCAAGGGCTCATTGCCCGCCCGCGCTGGGCTAGCAGTAGTACTGATCGCCACGCTGGCCCTCTCCAGCGCGATTAGCGCCGTGCTCATCGCAATGGTCAGCGAAGATGACGCCGCCGCCATCAACACCGCCGGTTCCCTGCGCATGGCCACCTACCGCCTGAACTGGCGCCTGGAAGCCAATGCCGACGCCACCACCATCGCCGCCCTGCGCGACGACATGCAGCGGCGCCTGGACAGCAACTCGCTCAGGCACATGATCGGCGACGAACCCGACGATCCGGTCAGCCATGCCTTCGCCAGCGTCCAGCGTCAGTGGCGCGAGCAGCTGCTGCCAGCCCTGGAGCGTGGTGACCGGATAACCTTCCAGCAACAGTCGGAGATCTTCGTCGGCCAGCTGGAAAACTTCGTCATGCAGCTGCAGAAGCAGAGCGAGAAGCGCCAGAGCTGGCAGCAGAGCATCCAGGGCGCGGCCCTGCTAATGACCGTGGTGATCCTGCTGGTGGGCATGTTCGAGCTGCAGAACAGCGTGATCACCCCGTTGCAGGAGCTGGTCGGCGCCACCGAGCGCTTCCGTGCCGGCGACCTCGACGCGCGCATCGAGTACCGTTCCATCGATGAGCTAGGGCAGATGGCGCTGAGCTTCAACGCCATGGCCGACGCCATCGAGGAATCGCACCGCACCCTCGAATCGCGGGTGTCGGAGAAGACGCAGAACCTGGCGCAGAGCAATGCCGCTCTGGAGCTGCTGTACCAGAGCAGCCGCAACATCGCCAGCAGCCCGGCCAACGCGGAGCAGCTGGACGAGCTGATCGACAGCTTTCAGCAGCGCCTGCCCGGCCTGCGCCTGACCCTGTGCCTAAAAGGCGATACCCAGGCGCCGGTGGAGCACCTGATCGCCCTGCACGGCAACGAGTCACGGGAAATCTGCGCGCGCAGCGACTGCGCCAGCTGCCAGCGCCATACCCAGCCCAACGGCCTGGACTTCATCATCAGCTCGCAGGGCAACAGCCTGGGCGAGCTGCGCGCCCACTACGAGGACGGCCATACCCCTCGCCAGTGGGAGCAGGAGTTGATCCAGGCGCTGGCCAACCTGATCGGCACCTCGCTGTCGCTGGAGCGCCAGCGCGAACAGGACAACCGCCTGCTGCTGCTCGACGAACGCACCACCATCGCCCGCGAACTGCATGATTCGCTGGCCCAGGCGTTGTCCTACATGAAGCTGCAGGTCAGCCGCCTGCAGACCCTGATCCGCCGCGGCGAAAGCAACGAGGTACTGGTGGAGGTCAGCGATGAGCTGCGCGAAGGCTTGAACAGCGCCTATCGCCAACTGCGTGAACTGCTGACCACCTTCCGCCTGCAGATCCAGGACGGCGGTATCGAACAAGCCCTGGACGATACCGCCCGCGAGTTTGCCGAGCGTGGCAATCTGAGCGTGCTGCTGCACAGTGAGCCGCTGGCCTTTACTCTCTCGGCCACCGAACAAATCCACCTGCTGCAGATCGCCCGCGAGGCGCTTTCCAACTGTGCCCGCCACGCCCAAGCCGAGCAGGCGTGGGTCCACCTCCGCCAGTGCGGCGAGGAAGTCGAGCTGCTAATCGAAGACGACGGTATTGGCATCGACCCTAACTTCGACGGCCGTCACCATCACGGCCTGAACATCATGCAGGAGCGCTCGCGAAGCCTGGGCGGCAACCTTACGCTGACCCACCGGGAGCCCCAAGGCACTCGTGTACGCCTGCTGTTCTGCCCTGAATTCCTGCACCAGCCGACCACCGAGGCCCTCTCATGAACGCCACCCTTCCCCACACACTGCTCTTGGTCGACGACCATCCGATGATGCGCCGCGGTCTGCGCCAACTCATCGAGCTGGAAGGCGATCTGACGGTAGTGGGCGAAGCTAACAACGGCATCGAGGCCTGCGAGCTGGTGCAACGTCTCGCCCCAGACCTCGTGGTTCTGGATAACAACATGCCGCAGCTCAATGGTGTGGAGACGCTCAAACGTCTGCGCGACCAGGGCTTCGCCGGCAAGATCCTACTGTTCACGGTGTCCGATGCCGAACACGACGTGCGTGATGCCATGCGTTTCGGCGCCGACGGCTACCTGCTCAAGGACATGGAACCCGAGCACTTGATTGCCCGCCTGCGCGAAGTACTGCGCGGCACCCTGGTGATCAGCCCCTCACTGACGACTGTTCTGGCTCAAGCCTTGCGCGCGCCGCAGAGCGCCAGCTCGCTGGATCTGACCGACCGCGAGCGACAGGTGCTGAAGATGATCGCTGCCGGCCTGAGCAACAAGATGATCGGCAACAAGCTCGGTATCACCGAAGGCACGGTGAAGGTCCATGTGAAGAACCTGCTGCACAAGCTCGGCCTGCGCTCGCGGGTGGAAGCGGCAGTGTGGGCCTTGGAACACCTCAACTGAATCAAAGGCCGTAGAGAAAGGTGGTATCAAGCTGGCTGGCGTTGTCCAGCGTTACTTGCAAGTCCTTCACCAGGCCATCGGCCAAACCATAGATCCAACCATGTACCGCCAATGGCTGCCCACGTTGCCAGGCGTTCTGCACGATGGTTGTATGACAAACGTTACGTACCTGGCGCTGCACGTTCAGTTCGCACAGCAGGTTGACCTGCTGCTCATCGTCTAGCCCGTCGAAACGCACCAAATTCTGGTGATGGATGGCTTTGAGTGCTCGCAGCCAGTTATCAATCAACCCTAGCTCGCGGTGCCCCAATGCTGCGCGCACACCACCACAACCATAGTGACCACAAACGATTACATGGCGCACACCCAGTACATCCACCGCATACTGCAGCACCGAGAGAAAGTTCATATCAGTGGCCACCACCATATTGGCCACGTTGCGGTGCACAAACAGTTCACCGGGCATCAGTCCGACTACCTCATTGGCGGGCACGCGGCTGTCTGAGCATCCGATCCATAGGAAGTCAGGCCGCTGCTGCCGCGCCAGGCGGGCAAAGAAATCGGGGTCGCGGGCAGTCAGCGCTTCGGACCAGAAGCGGTTGTTGGCCAGCAGTTGCTTAATCTCCAAGGTTCACCTCGCAGGGTTCAGGGTGCGCCGGCCGCGGCGCTGCGCAAGCAGGCCGCAGTGACAACAGCCTATCGATCTGCCTACGACGCTAGCCGCCCGCTCCGGCGCTGAAACTGACCAAAATCAAGAAAGCCGAGAAACCACCCAGGCTCAGAGCGGAACTTGATGTCCATCAAGGCCGCGGTGGGGTGGCGCTCTATCGTCGCCGGCAAGTTCAGTACCGGAGATGTCCCATGCAACTGTCCCATCTGCGCTGGCTCACCCTGCCCCTGCTGGCTGTCACCGCCCCGTCCTGGGCGGACCAACCCCTGAGCGACCTGCTCACCCAGGGCAAGCCGATCTTCGATGCCCGCTACCGCTTCGAGAACGTCGACCAGAACAACGACCTGCGCGACGCCAACGCCCAGACCCTGCGCACCCGCGCCGGCTTCCAGAGCGGCAAGTGGTACGGCCTGTCCGGCCTTCTCGAAGTGGATAACGTCAGCCGCCTGGGCGACGCCGCCTACAACAGCATCCGCAACGGCCAGAAGGAATACGCGGTGGTCGCCGACCCGGACGGCACAGAGGTCAACCAAGCACTGCTTCGCTACGACCACAAGCTCGGCAGCGCCGTGCTCGGCCGCCAGCGCATCAACCTGGACAACCAGCGCTTTATCGGCAGCGTGGCCTGGCGGCAGAACGAGCAGACCTTCGACGGCGCCCTCACCCAGCTCAAGCCGCTCGACGGCCTGACCCTGAGCTACGCCTACCTCGACCAGGTCAACACCGTGTTCGGCCCGGACAACGGCCGCTACGACAACCTCACCAACCCGGCCAACATCGACGGCCACAGCCACCTGATCAACGCTCAGTACGTGTTCATGCCGCAGCTGACCGCTACCGCCTACAGCTACCTGCTGGACCTCGACAACATCGCCGTGGCCCCTACTGCTGCCGAGGGCACGCTGTCCAGCCAGACCAGCGGTCTGCGCATGAACGGGGTCGCCGCCGGGGTCAGCTACGCCCTCGAATACGCCCAGCAGAAGGATTACGGCGACAACCCGCTGGAGCTGGACAGCGAGTACTACCTCGCCGAGCTGGGTTACACCCTCAAGGGCGTGCAGCTGAAGGCCGGCTACGAGGTGCTCGGCGGTAACAACGGCAACGGCAACCGCGCCTTCCAAACCCCGCTGGCGACCAAGCATGCCTTCCAGGGCTGGGCCGACCAGTTCCTCACCACTCCGGCCGACGGCATCGAGGACGCCTATGTCGGCGTCACCGCGCCACTGCTAGGCGGCACCCTGCTGGCCTGGTACCACGACTTCTCCACCGAGCAGGGCAGTGACGATTATGGCAACGAAATCGACCTATCCTACGCCCACCCGATGCCCGGGGTGAAGGGCTTGGTCGGCCTGGTCAAGTACGCCACCTACGACTCCGACGACAAGGCCCGCACCGTCGATACCGACAAGATCTGGCTGCAGCTGCAGTACAGCCTGTAAGACCGGGAGGCGGCCATGGCATCGTTCCTGCGTTCCCTGCTGCTGCTCGGCCTGCCGGGCTTCGAAGCGCCGCTCAACAGCGGCCAGCGGCAGATCAAGGCCCTACATCAGACCAATCGCCTGGCCTTCCTCGGCCAGCATGCTCTGCTCTACTGTCTGCTCGACGACAACGGCATCGCCCGGCGTCACCTGCAGGAGAGCCTGGCCGGCCTGGAGGCGAGCACGCGCCAGCTGCAGTGCCTGCTCACGGACGATGCCCTGCAACAACAGGCGGCGGCCCTGCAACCCTTGCTGCACAGCTACGCCCTGTTGCTGCCGGCCGCCAGCGGCGACGACCTGCGGCGCATTGCCCTGCTGCTTTCCGAGAGCCTGCTGGCGCGTACCCTGGCCCTAGCCGCGGCACTGGCCGTCGGCGGCCCGGGTCCGGTGGCGCGCTGGCTGGCCCTCTGCGGCCAGGCCTATACCTATAGCCAGCGCACGGTCTGCCTGCTGGCCGTGCGCGACACCGCGGCACTGCAGATCGACCGCCCCGCGCTGCTGCTGGAATGCCGGATGCGCTGCCACGGCGCGCTCAACGAACTGAGCAGCCTCGCCCGCTGCCATGAGGAAATCGCCGACCTGTTGAGCGAGTTGGATCGGCTGCACAGCATGCCACCGCACGAACCTGGCGCGCCCTGGCTGCACCATGTCAGCAGCAGCCTGCTGCACAGCCTGCAGCGCCTGGAGCGGCCGGAGCAGTGAAACTGCCTCTTTGGAGGTAGCGCCTCAGAGGAATGGGCCGACCACAGCCCCCCACCTACCATGCCGGACATGGAGGTGGACCATGCTTACCGACTGCGCAACCCAGGCGTCTCTACGCCAACACCATCTGTTCGACCGGCTGCCGGAGCCCCTCTTCCAGGAGGTCTGCTGCCTGGCCAACCACCGTCGCCTGGAAGCCGGTTCCGCCCTGTTCCATCAGGGGGATATGGCAGATCGCTTCTACCTGCTGATCGAAGGCCAGATGACCCTGACCCGCGTGCTGCCGGAGGGCCAGGAAAAGCTGGTGGAGGTCATCGCTCCCGGCCAGAGTTTTGCCGAAGCCCTGCTGTTCAGCGGCGCCCGCCACTACCCGGTGACCGCATCGGCCTTCAAGCCGAGCAGCCTGGTAAGCATCGACGGCGCGCACTATCGACGCGTGCTGGAAGAGCAGCCCAAGGCCTGCCTGGAGCTGCTCGGCAGCCTCAGCGTGCGCCTGCACCAGCGCCTCAACGAAATCGACACCCTGACCCTGGGCAATGCCAGCCGCCGGGTGGCGCGCTACCTGTGCCAGGAGCAGGAGGCCGGTAACGGCCATATCCAGCTCTGCGTGCCCAAGCGCCTGATTGCCTCGCAATTGGGCATCCAGCCGGAAACATTTTCGCGCATCCTGCACCGACTGATCGATGCCGGCCTAATCGCCATGGAGCGCCGGGTGATCCGCGTGCTCGACCGCCCCAGCCTGGCCAACTACCACGAATAGACACCATCGCGTCCCACGAGAGGAGTTCCCCATGCACGATCCGAAACTGCCCCTGGTCTACTCCTGTTCCGGCTGCTCCAACGTGGCGCAACTGGCCAACACCCTGGCCGTGCGCCTGGACCGCGCCGGGCTGGCGGAAATGTCGTGCATCGCCGGCGTCGGCGGACGCGTGGCCTCACTGGTCAGCAAGGCCAACAGCGGCCGGCCGATCCTGGCCATCGACGGCTGCCCATTACAATGCGTCCGTGGTTGCCTCGACCAGCATGGAGTTAAGGCCAGCCAGCACTTGGTCCTCAGCAAGTACGGTTTGAAAAAACGTTACGGAGAGGATTTCAGCAACGAGACAGTAGAGCAGGTCTACCTTGGTGTAGTTGAACTGCTGGGCAGCGAGCGTATGCAGACGCGCTTCCAGGCGCCTAGAGCGATTGATGAATAGCTAACACTCGGCGCTGAGTAAGCGAGTCATCGAAAGAGAAACTGGGGTTCTACCCCATTTCCACGGACGGTTTGAAAAGGGTTGAAAACTTCAGATCTTGCCGGGCGACTCTACGACGCCAATGGGCCAGAGTGGCTGAGGGCACCGCTCGATACCATGCAGTCGATGGCAGTGGCATCGTGCAGGAACAATTCAATAGCTTCTCCATCATGCGCCACCAGGTCAGCCAGGCCGAATATACAGCTTGCGTTGCAGCTCAAGCCTGCCTGCCTTTGGATGGCATGCGACGTCAGTCGAAAGCCCACGACCTGCCCGTAGTGGGTGTCAGTTGGCTCGATGCCACTGCTTACGCAAAGTGGCTGACACGGCAAACAGGCATTTCTCACCGCTTACCCAGCTACGGTGAGTGGGTGCTCGCTGCGGGTGAGGCCTGAAGGAGGAGAAGCCCCAGGTCTTTGACGACTCGGCTAATCCCGCACAACGCTGGTTAGCGGAGTACGAGCGCGAGGCAATGCGCATAACGCTAACGCCACAACCACTGCCATTCGGCAGCCAGGGCACTAATGCCAACGGTCTGTTAGATGTGGCAGGGAATGTCTGGGAGTGGACAGACAGCTGCTTCAGTCCGGGAGGTTTCTGCGGAGCGCGTATAGCTGCTGGGCAGCACCCTAGTAGTCTGTCCGATTTCGTACGTGATCCCATTGGAGGAGCTTGCTCCGTTGGCGTACCACCAAACAACTTGGGTTTCCGGTTAGTAAGGGAGTAGCTAGCTGGGCACTAGCTACTGATGGGGGCTTTTGAAAGAGCGATTTGGCTCATCTTGCCGTACGACTCACCATCCAGACTCAAATCAAAAAAATTTCAGACCTTTATTACTCATGTGAGCACGGGCAGCTACTGCCTGTTTTTCATTGATATCGAGTGATTCAGGAGCTTGGAAATGACTACTTGTTGTCCTTCTTGCGGTTCTCTACGCGTTGTCGTGCGTAACCACGCTCGCAAAATCGGCGGGGTAGTGGGCGCGGTTGGTGGAACAGCCAGCGGAGCAGCTGGCGCCTTATCCGGCGCACAAAGTGGTGCAGCCCTGGGAGCAATCGCTGGGCCGATTGGGATCACCTTGGGCAGTCTGGCCGGTGCAATCCTCGGAGGTCTGGCGGGCGGCACTGCCGGCAGCCTGGCTGGGGCGCGAATGGGCGAAGAAATCGACTCCCGCGTGCTAGACAACTTCGAGTGCCAACACTGCGGCCTTACCTTCTCCCAAAGCGATTACTGACCAGTACACCTCAGCTACACCGCCCCCTTCCCTTTATCGACTATCTGCACGGCATAAAGCCTGGCCCAATGCGGGCCAGGCTTTATGCCGTCTGTCGCTCGTACCGACAAGGAATTTCCCAATGGCACATCTCATCGAAACCATGGCCTACGCTGGCACCACACCGTGGCACGGTCTGGGCAACCGACTCACTCAGAAACAGCCCATCGAAGTCTGGCAGCGCGAAGCCGGCATGGACTGGCAGATCCAGGAAAGCCCCGTGCACTTCAAGTCGGACGCCGTCGGCCACCTGGGCACCATCCACTCCTTCCCCCAGCAGAAGGTTCTCTTTCGTTCGGATACCAAAACCCCGCTGTCAGTGGTCTCCCAGCGCTACCACACTGTGCAGCCGCGGGAAGTGCTGGAGTTCTATCGCGACCTGACCGAAGTCTCCGGCTACGAGCTGGAAACCGCCGGCGTGCTCAAGGGCGGGCGCAAGTTCTGGGCGCTAGCGCGTACCGGCCAAGGCGCTGCGCTCAAGGGCAACGACCAGGTCAATGGCTACCTGCTGTTGGCCACATCCTGCGATGGCACCCTGGCCACCACGGCAACGCCGACCACCGTGCGCGTGGTCTGCAACAACACCCTGACCATCGCCTTGGACGGCAGCAGCCGTGCAATCAAGGTGCCGCACAACACCCGCTTCGATCCCAATGCGGTGAAGAAGCAACTAGGCATTGCGGTATCTCAGTGGGACGACTTCATGTACCGCATGCGTGCGCTCGCCGAACGCAAGGTGAAGACCAAAGAGGCGCTGAGCTTCATCACCACCGTATTGGGTGACCACTCTCCTCGTGGCCAGCAAGCCGAGGTCGTACCGAACATTCGCGCCATGCAAAAGGTGGAGAGCCTGTATCAGGGGCGCGGTCGTGGCAGCAATCTTGAGTCAGCCAATGGCACAGCTTGGGGCTTGCTCAACGCCGTGACCGAGTACGTCGACCACGAGCGCCGTGCGCGCAGCAACGAGTACCGCATGGATTCGGCCTGGTTCGGCCATGGAGCGCAGATCAAACAACGCGCCCTGGATGCCGCACTGCAACTCGCCGCTTAACCCTCACTCACACCCTCCCTCACGCCCGGTCAGCCTTGTGCTGGTCGGGCGTTTTTATGTCTGCAGGTGAACAGCATGAAAGCAACGTCATTGAATGGCAGCACCAGCAAGAAACGTCCTGCCCTGCGCCTGGTCAGCACCAAGGAGCTGCCGCGCGAGGACTGGCTGCAGATCCGCAAGCAAGGCATCGGTAGTTCGGATGCAGCCGCTGCCGTAGGCCTGAACCCCTATAAGTCGCAGCTGGAGCTGTGGCTTGAGAAAACCGGCCGTAATGCAGGTATGCCCAAGACAGATCCCCAGGATGAGGAAAGCCCGATGTACTGGGGCAATGTGCTGGAGCCCATCGTGGCCTGGCACTACAGCAAGCGCACTAAGAACAAGGTACGGCGTATCAACGCTGTGCTGCAGCACCCAGATCCTGAGCTGCCCTGGATGCTGGCCAACATCGACCGCGAGGTGATCGGTGCCGACGATGTGCAGATTCTTGAGTGCAAAACCGCCGGCATAAACGGGGCACGCCTCTGGAAGGAGGGCGTGCCCGAGTATGTCCAGCTTCAAGTGATGCACCAGCTCGCAGTCACCGGCAAGCAGGCTGCTGATGTAGCCGTGCTACTCGGTGGCCAGACGCTGGAGATCCACCGTATCGAGCGTGACGAGCAGATGATTGCTCGCCTGATCGAGCTGGAGCGCAAGTTCTGGCAGTACGTGGAAACCGATACGCCACCGCCGGCCGATGGCACAGCATCCGCTGACGCTGCCCTACGTTGCCTCTACCCGGAGGACAACGGCCAAGTCGTCGACTTCAGCAGTTGTGCTGGGCTAACCGCTGCCTATATCGAGCTGAAAGCAGTGCGCCAGTCGATCTCCGACAAGGAAAAGCGCGAGGCCGAGCTCAAGCAGATGCTGCAGCAGGCCATGGGCGATGCCAGTCGGGCGGAGTTCTCCAGCGGCTACGTCAGCTGGCGTAAGGCCAAGGACAGCATCGGTCTCGATGTCGCTCAACTGCTCCAGGACAAGCCCTACCTGCAGGCCAAGTATCCGCTGACGAAACCAGGTGCGCGGCGCTTCCTGGTCGGCTGATTTTCACTTCCCACATTTCCCTCCCCTTGGCCAGCCCATGCAGTTCGCGCTGCCTGGCTGGCCTTTTTCATTTCCAGGAGAGCCATCATGCTCAAAGGTCTGGCTATCACCCCGCCGGTACTCGGCAGGATTTCCATTGGCAAGGTCATCGAGAAGAACGGCAAGCGCCTGCCGGAGAAAGATGACCAGTTCACCATCACTTCCCAAGTGCAAGGCAAGGACGGCTGGTTGCTGCACCCGCTCAATGACGAGCTGCGTCAGGGCAAGGACGACAAGCTACGCAGCATTCCAGTGCGCCTGCTGTTCAACGAGCCGGAGCTGAATTTCCGCGCCGACTACACGCTGTTCGACCGGCAGTCCGGACGTCCTATCTGCGTCGGCAATGGAGAAACCTGCAAGCGGGTCACGCAGGACGGCATGCAATCGCTGCCCTGCCCGTCACCGGATGCCTGCGCGCTGGCCAAGGGCGGAGCTTGCAAACCCTATGGCCGACTGAACGTGGTGATTGGAGACGACGACCTATTGGGTAGCTTTGTGTTTCGCACCACCGGCTTTAACAGCATCCGCACCCTCGCCGCTCGCCTGCATTACTTCCAGGCTATCTCGGGCAATCGCCTGGCCTGCCTGCCACTGGAACTGCGTCTACGGGGGAAGTCGACGCGACAAAGCCATGGCACGCCGATCTTCTATGCCGATCTCACAGTGCGCGGCGGCATGGATATGGCCGAGGCACTGGTAACAACTAGTGAACTCGATTCACAGCGCCAGGCTGCAGGCTTCGACCAGGCAGCTTTGGATGAAGCGGCACGACGAGGATTTAGCAACGGTGCGTTCGAGGATAGCGAAGAAGACATTGGCGCCATCGTCGAGGAGTTCTACCCCACCGAAGAAAGCCTATCTCCAACCACCACTCCCCAGCGCGCAACGAAAGCCAGCCTGACCGAGAAGCTGGACGCACAAGTCCAGCGTCATACCCCCCCAGATTAATCACCATGAAGGAGCCCCACATGCGCCTGCACAAACTGAAGGCCTGTGAATCGACCGGCACCTACCTGGCCGAGTCGCCGCTCACGGAAACCGACATTCTGCTGATGGCTCGGCAATTGGCCACTCTGCGCCTGCGCCGGGGACGAGCACTGACGTCGCCTCAGGAGGTGTTCAGCCACCTGCAGGCCCTGCTGGCCGACTACGAGCACGAAGTTTTCGCCCTGCTCATGCTCGACAGTTGCCACCGAGTAATCGCCTTCCAGGAGGTGTTTCGGGGCACGCTCGACGGCGCCAGCGTTTACCCCAGAGAGGTCGTCAAGATCGCCCTGGAATACAACGCTGCAGCCATGATCCTGGTGCACAACCATCCTTCCGGCAACCCAGACCCCAGCCAGGCTGATCGCACCCTCACCAAGAAACTGCAGGAAGCGCTGAGCCTGGTTGGTGTGCGCACGCTGGATCACATCGTCGTGGGCCGCGAAGGTTGCGTGTCGCTGGCGGAACAGGGCTATCTGTGAGGTAAGCAAACAATGAAACTACTACGTATCCTGGTGGCCGCAGCCATGTTCGCCAGCATCCTGGCCGGGTGCCTGACACTGTTGCTGTTGGTGCTTCTGATGGTGCGATTCCCGCCAATACTCATTGCGGTATTACTGACCTGCTGGATCGTCAGCAGGCTGCTGAACACCAGCACCCAACCCTCTCAATGAGCGCAGTAGAAACAGCATGGGCAGCCTCCGGGCTGCCCATGCTTTGCTCATTTCTTTTTTGCTATTGAAACGTCAGACCAGCCCGAAATAGCGCTCGAAGAACACCGCCAGCTTGCCAAGTACCGATTGTTTCTTGGTGGCATGCCCGTTGTTCTGCGCGAACCGTGATACCGGCGGCAGGATCTTGGTGATGGCAGTGCCACTCGTGGGGACTCTGCCGTCGCGGAAGGCATTGTCGATGAACTCACGCGCCGCCTCGGCGTTGAGGTTTTCTTCGGTGATGATGCGCTCCAGCTCCTCAGCCTTCTTGGCTGCCATGAAGCTCTGCCATTGAGCATCCACCTTGGCCTGGGTATTGACCGACTCCACGAACTGCACGATGAGATCCTTCTTATTGCGCAGGCTGGGGCTGGAGTTGATGGCCCGCTCGATGGTGGCGCGGATTTCCTTGTCATCCCCCGTGCCTTTTTTCTTCAGGTACTGCTCGACCAGCAGCAGGATGTAGTCGACGTTAATTTCCACCTGCTTGATGAGCTCGATCTCGAAGACCACGTCGTCGTTGATCGACTCCTTCTCCGCCTCCGATGTCGCCCGGAACTCGGCATACAGGTTCAGGTAGATGCTCTGGTAATCCTGGAACTCGCGAAGGCTGAGGATTTCATTCCCCGCGAAATCGTCGAAGGCCGTCAGGATGTTCTTCAGGCGCAGGATCGAGCCGAACAGCTTGATGAAGGCTTTCTGCGCCGCTTCGCCGACGATGGCCTGCCCCAGCGGGTACTTGTCGAGCAGCTCGCCGATTCGGGCTTGGTATTCGGCGTAATACTCAGCGTAAGGCTTCAGCAGCACGATGCCCTTGGCGTCCTTGTTGCCGAACTGGGCGAGCGCATCGTTGGTCTCCTGCTCCAGATTGCGGAAGGAAACGATGTTGCCGTAGGCCTTGACCGAGTTGAGGATGCGGTTGGTGCGCGAATACGCCTGGATCAGGCCATGCGCCTTGAGGTTCTTGTCCACCCACAGTGTGTTCAGCGTGGTGGCGTCAAACCCGGTCAAGAACATGTTGACCACAATGACCAGATCCAGCTCACGCCTCTTCAGGCGCTGTGAAAGATCCTTGTAGTAGTTCTGGAACTTGTCCGCCGAGGTGTCGAAGCTCGTAGCGAACAGCGTGTTGTAATCCTGGATTGCGTCGTTCAGAAAATCCCGCGAGCTTTGATCCAGCCCTTCTACCTCGAACTCCTCTTCGTCGAGCAAACCGTCTTCGTCGCTCTCATTGGCAGCGAAGCTGTAGATCAGCCCCACCTTGAGACGCTGGGCCTCCGGCAGATCCTTCTGCTGCGAAACGAATTCCGCATAGTAACGCTTGGCCGCATCAATCGAGGCGCAGGCAAACAGTGAGTTGAACCCGGCCACTCGCTTGCCATCATGGCGATAGGTGCTGGTGCGCTTGGTCTTCTGCTCGAAGTGCTCGCGGATATAACCGACGATCTGGCTGATACGCTCCGGCGCCAGAAGGGCACGCTCGGTATCAATGGCCGACACTTGCTTGTCCTTGATTCGCGCCTGCATCTTGAGGGTGTTGATGTAGTCGATGCGAAACGGCAACACGTTCTTGTCGTTGATCGCATCGACGATGGTGTAGGTGTGCAGCTTGTCGCCAAAGGCCTGCTCGGTGGTGCGCCGCAACGGGTTGCCGCCGGATCCCGAATTCTTCGCGAAGATCGGCGTGCCGGTGAAGCCGAACAGGTGGTAGCGCTTGAACACGCGAGTGATTTCGCCGTGCATATCGCCGAACTGGCTGCGGTGACACTCGTCGAAGATCACCACCACATGCGCGTCATACACCGGGTGCGCCTTGTTCTTGGCCACGAAGCGCGAGAGCTTCTGAATAGTGGTGATGATGATCCGCGCGTTCGGGTCTTCCAGCTGCTTCTGCAGCACCGCGGTGGAGGCGTTGGAGTTGGCCGCGCCTTTCTCGAAGCGCTCGTATTCGCGCATGGTCTGGTAGTCCAGATCCTTGCGATCCACCACGAACAGCACCTTGTCGATGTCAGGCAGGCCACGGGCGAGCTGTGCAGCCTTGAAGCTGGTCAGCGTCTTGCCTGAACCCGTGGTGTGCCAGACATAGCCGCCTGCCGCCAACTTGCCCAACTGCCGGTGGTTGGTCGAGGTGGCAATACGCTGCAGGATGCGCTCGGCGGCCACGATCTGATAAGGCCGCATCACCAGCAGCTTGCGATCCACATCGAACACGCAGTAGCGGGTGAGTACATTGAGCAGTGAATGCTTGGCGAAGAAGGTCTTGGTAAAACCCGTCAGTTCGGTAATGGGCTGGTTGCGCGCGTCACTCCACCAACTGGTGAAGGCAAAGCTGTTAGAGGTTTTGCCCTTGCTGCGCTTGCCGGCCTGCTCCTTCAGATGCCCATCACGCACGGTATTGCTGTAGTACTTGGTCAGCGTGCCATTGCTGATCACGAACAGCTGGACGTACTCGAACAACCCGCAGCCCGCCCAGAAGCTGTCGCGCTGGTAACGGTTGATCTGATTGAAAGCCTCGCGGATATCCACGCCACGGCGCTTGAGCTCGATATGCACCATTGGCAGGCCGTTGACCAGCACCGTCACATCGAAGCGCGTGGCGTGCTTGCCCCCATCCTCACCGCCCGGCGTTTCGTACTGGTTGATCACCTGCAAGACGTTGTTGTGGATATTGGCCTTGTCGATCAGGTAGATGTTCTTGCTGCTGCCATCGTCGCGCTTCAAGACCTGAATATGGTCTTCCTGCAGGCGCGCGGTTTTCTCCAGAATTCCGTCATTGGCACCCGCGATGCAGGTCGCGAAAAAGCGCTGCCACTCGGCATCGGAAAACACCGTTTTGTTGAGCTGCTCCAGCCGAGCACGCAGGGTGCCGATCAGCTCGGCCTCCGAGCTGATCGGCAGAAATTCGTAGGCCTGCCGCTGCAGTTGCTCGATAAAGGCCTGCTCCAACGCCGCCTCGCTCTGGTAGCCGGTTTCCTTAACCCCTTCGGGCAAAAACTCGGCAACCACCGTGCTCTCGTTGGAGAGTGCAATGGCCTCGTAGCGATACGGCGTGGTCTCTATGCTCATGCGGCTTCCTTGAAGGTAAGCAAACGGTCGCGGTAATACGCGTACTGCTGGCGGCGCTCGGCGATCTCGGCGGGCAGGCCTACGGAAATGTCATTTACCAGTGCATCGAATATTTCCAAGATCGCAACGATGCGCTCCTGTTCTTCAAGCGGAGGCACAGGAATGCGAATCTTCGAGAAACCACCGATCAGCAAGGTGTTGACCTTGGTACGCGCCACATACTTGGCCTTCTCAGCGATGAATGCGCTCGTTTGCATGCAGTAGGAAACGAACTTCGGATTCATCGAATGACGGAAGGCATAGCAGTGATCATGGATAGCAACGTTCTCATTGCCAACCCAGGCCACAGCCTTACCAACATCCTCCACGGTTTCCCCAACATCAGTAACCACTACATCGCCAGGTTTGGCGTAACGCAGTGAGGCAGCCATCTCCGAGCGCACATGTGAGATCGCTGCATCTGCAGCTGTCCCATAGCGGGTGTAAATCTCGCCATAGTGGATACAGGGCACACCGTCTTCAACATAATCAGCCTTGGTGAAACGCCTCCCCCGGATGAACTCTCCGAGCTCAGCCATCGCGGCCCAGCGAATATCTTGATCGCTGAAAGCGAGCAAGGCGTCGCGGTAGTACTGGTACTGAGCGCGACGCGCCTCAAGCTCCGCCTCAAGCTCCGCCTCAAGCTCCGCCTCAAGCTCCGTAAAGGCGTCAAGCACTTTCACGATTTCCAGTTGAATCTCCATGGGAGGTACAGGAAGCCGAAGCTGCTTGAAGGCTTCAGTCTTCAAATTTTTCTGCGCACCTTGGCTACTACAGGCATATATCTCTGCCTGCATGCTGAAAAGAAGGTACGCGATGAAATCTTTATCAATGGAGTCATCTATCGGATCGAAGGTGAAACCCGAGTCGAGCATCCAGAACTGACCGTCGACACGGCGAACACACCGCTCTGACATCGCAAACCGGGACACGACATATTCGTCTTCACGATTGAAATTATCCGTACGGAAACTCTCACCGCCACCGCCATATACGGGGTAGAGGGTGCCTGAATTCTCTAGCTTGGTTATTCGTTCACCAAAATTTATCCTTATTAATAAACCAAGTTCCTTAAACTCAACCCCCTCCGGGCAAAGCTCTGCAATCAGCTTCTCAAGCCTGCTCATGGCTTTTTCTTCCCGGTAATTTTCTTCTGCACCGTCTTCACAGTTTCCAGGTAGGCAGCCTCCACCTCGCTCGGCTGCTCGGCCAGTTGGGCGCGGAACTTGGCGTACTCCGTTTCGGCGTGAGCAATGGCCTGCTGATGGCTGACTTTGCCGGCACCTTCCAGGGCCTTGCCGCCCATGGCCAGGATCAGTTGCTCCAGGTGCGCCAGCCAATCCTGCATATGGGTCGGCTCATGGTTCATGGCACGGAACTCGGCGGCATCGAAATAGGCCGATACCAAGGTGTTGAGGCGTTTTAGCTCGTCGGCGCTGAGGTAATTCTTGGCGTTAGTGACTTCGGCCTTGGTCGGCTGCTTGCCGCTGAAGGACAGCAGGCCCATGAAGGGTTTACCCGCATCGGCACGCTGCCTGACCACTTCCGCCGCCGTCTGACCGTGGGCCGCGTAATGCAACTTGTTCTGCACAGCCTTGAAGAACACCACGCTTGCTTCGGCCTTAGGGTCGTAATCCACGCTGGTGGCATACAGGTCGAGCACCTGGCGGTAGAGCACCTTCTCGCTGGAGCGAATGTCGCGGATGCGATCCAGCAGCTCTTTCCAGTAGCTTCCGCCGCCCAGGTTCTTCAGGCGTGCGTCGTCCATGGTGAAGCCCTTGACCAGATATTCACGCAGACGCTCGGTGGCCCAGATGCGGAACTGCGTGGCAATGGCGGACTTGACGCGATAGCCCAGCGAAATGATGAGGTCGAGGTTGTAGAAGGGCAGCGTGCGAGTGACCTGACGAGTACCCTCGGTACGAACCTGTCGGAATTCCCGACAGGTTGCCGCCTGGCTCAACTCGCCTTCGGCGTAGATGTTGGCAATGTGCTCTACGACGTTGGTTCGCGAGGTCTGAAACAGGTCGGCCAACTGCTGCTGGCTCAACCAGACCGTATCGCCGTCAAGCCGCACATCGATGGCCGGAGCATCGCCGCGCTGGTACAGGACTATCTCACCCGCTGGCTGCTCGCTCATGCCTGCACTCCTTCCAGATCCGCAACAATGGCGTCGATCTGCTTTCTCAATTCCGTTTGCCTGGCAACGATACCTCTGATTTTTTCGTTGAGCTCACGAATGTTCACCGCTTCGCGGGTGTCGGCCTGCTCGACATAGCTGGAGACGGCGATGTTGTAGCCGTTGGCGGCTATATCGCCGTTCTCGACCAGGCGGGCGAAGTGATCGCTACTCTGGCGAGCGGTGAAGGTACCGAGGATTTCCTCCTGGTGCTTGGGCAGCAGCTTGTTCTTGTTGCCGCTGCGCACGAACAGGCTGGAGGCATCGATAAACAGGGTGGCGTTGTCGCGCTTGGACTTCTTCAGCACGATGATGCAGGTCGCAATGGTGGTGCCGAAAAACAGATCCGGCGGCAGCTGGATGACGGCATCGACGTAGTTGTTGTCGATCAGGTACTTGCGAATCTTGGCTTCGGCACCGCCGCGGTAGAGCACGCCGGGGAACTCGACAATCGCGGCCGTGCCGTTGACCGCCAGCCAGCTCAGAATGTGCATGGTGAAGGCCAGGTCGGCCTTGCTCTTGGGAGCAAGCACACCCGCCGGGGCGAAGCGCGGGTCGTTGATCAGCAGCGGGTTGGCATCACCGTCCCATTTGATCGAGTACGGCGGATTGGAAACGATGGCCTCGAAGGGTTCGTCATCCCAGTGCGCAGGGGCGGTCAGGGTGTCGCCGTGGGCGATGTTGAATTTCTCGTAGTTCACGTTGTGCAGGAACATGTTGATCCGGCACAGGTTGTAGGTGGTGAGGTTGATTTCCTGGCCATAGAAGCCCTGCCGCACCTTGCCCTGACCAAGCACCTTGGAAAAGCTGAGCAACAGCGAACCGGAGCCACAGGCTGGGTCATAGACCTTGTTGACCTCCTTCTTGCCGGCCACGGTGATGCGCGCCAGCAGCTCGGAAACCTCCTGCGGGGTATAGTACTCACCACCGGACTTGCCAGCGGTGGAGGCGTACATCTGCATCAGGTATTCGTAGGCATCACCGAACAGGTCGATACTGTTGGCGGAAAAACCGCCCTTGGAGAGCGGTAGATCGCCGATGGCATCGAGCAGCTTGACGAGCTTTTCGTTGCGTTTAGCAACCGTAGGCCCGAGCCTGCTGCTGTTGACGTCGAGGTCGTCGAAAAGCCCCTTGAGATCGTCCTCGCTGTCACTGCCCGTGGCTGAGCCTTCAATGTCGGCGAAGATGCGCGAGAGGGTTTCGTTGAGGTTGGCGTCATTCCGGGCCCGCTTGCGCACGTTGGAGAACAGCTGCGAAGGCAGAATGTAGAAGCCCTTCTCCTGAACCGTCTCGTATCGGCCCACGATGGCGGAGGCATCTGCCAGATCGCGGTAATCAAAGTCCGCACTGCCCGCACGACGCTCCTGCTCGTTGAGGTAGTCGGTCAGGTTCTCCGAGATGAAACGGTAGAACAGCATGCCCAGTACGTAGGTCTTGAAATCCCAGCCATCGACGCTGCCACGCAGGTCGTTGGCGATGCGCCAGATGGTTTTGTGCAGTTCGGCGCGTTCAAGCTCTTTGCTGTTGCTCATGGGGCGGGTAATCACTCTCAGTTTTCGTGTCGCCGGATGACTGAATGCATCTCGGCGGGTATGCAATCGTTCGCTCAGCCGGCTCGGTAACCCGGCGCCAGCTCCGCTGTTTCCACGCCGTAAAGCAGCAGTGGGTCTTTCAGCCAGAGGCGGTATTCTGGATCGCGCAACCGATGCTCGGACGAGCAGTCGACACTCCATTTGCGCAGTACATAGCCGGCGGTGGCGCCCCTCAGGCGTATACGCAACGCCCCACCGTGCATGCCGTAGTCCATCTCGGTAATCTCCGGATGCGGCTGATCCGGGTGAGGCACCAACTCGACCTCCACGATCCGGCTCCACTGGACATCCTGCTCCGGCCGCTCGTGCTCAGCGACTGGAGACTCCATCAGCAGCTTCGGCCGCCTGATACGGCTAATCACAAAGTCCCGGAATACACCGCGCTTGCGATCGTAGCCACGCACATGCCAGAGCAAGCCCGTATCAATCAGGGCAAACGGCACGATTTCCCACTGGGCCTTGCCACTGCCCTGGGAGTAGTACTCCACGCGCAGCGGACAACGGTGGTGAATGGCGCGAGTCACCATTGCCAGCGTGTCCAGATCCAATTGGGTAAACCGTCCCGAAGTTACGCAGGAGATGCCCGGCGCACTGCTTGCCGGCTCGCCATCACCAAACCCCTCCGCCAACCAGACCAGAACCCGGTCGGCAGAGAAGGTGAAGAGAGGGCGAAAGTCTTTTGTCGGTGTGTAGATCTTGCTGCTGTGGTCATAGACCAGGTTGTTGCCTGCCAGCTCACGATAGGTGGTGAGATCACGAGTTGCGGCAGCCGTTTGAATACCGAAACGCTGGATCAGATCCTGACGCCCGACCTCCCCGACAAAGCGCAAACGCAATTCAATGTAAGCCAAGCGGTCGCGCTGGGCTTGGGTCAACTGCGCAATGGCACCGGTGGTCATGACTGGGACGGCCCTGGGTAAAAACCGGGCAAGCATAAGTTGCGATCACCACACCGGCAATCAGAAATCATCAGAATATCAATTACAGATCATTTTGATTCAAGCCATACTCTACGCCCCCTACGTCGATGTGCCAGTGAATCTCACTACCAGCCCGAGCCTGAATAAAACTGAAGCCCCCCCAACCAGGGCTTCAGGTCATTTCTAGGCAGAACGACTTAGCGATTACATAACGAAGACCAGTCAGATCCGGCTCGCACCGAAACCATGCTGGCCATCACCATAAACCTTGGTGGCTGCCTTGCAGAGGTAACTGGCCCTGTAGAAAAAGTCGGCCTGACTCTGCGGATCATTACGACGCAGACAGTAGGCGGAATTTGCCGGTATCTCGACCAGCCCGCTGACCGCCTCAACCGGCAACCCCAAGGCACTTGCCCATGCCTGCTCAAGGCGGTTGAACATGTTGTCCCTACCTGTCTCGTACCGACCAAGGGCATTGAAAGCGTCGAAGTTCAGCAGGAAGGCCATGTGATAGTGAGGCCTCCCATGTTGCCCCAACTCTCTGGCCCAGACGCAGCGAACAGTGCTGTCATGCGCGCACTTATTCTCCATGCGCGCCATCTCACGATTGTGCCGTATCTTCGCCCTTAATGACTCGACAAAGCGTTCAACCACCTGGTTCGTGTAGTGGCTTTCAGGTAGAGCGACGCCTGCCGGGAACCTCAAGTCAACTCTAAAAGCGAATACCCGTGGATACTGCTGAACAGCCCTCTCCATAGTACTGCGAAGCCTTTCCAAGTACTGCTGGATAAAAGGCCCCTTATCTACCTGAATAGGCATTCCACAGTAGTCGTTTGCATTGTGAATTATTAGATTTTGATTCTGAGAATGACGCTGCATCACCAATTACTCCATTGCTAGTTTCATATCCTTCTAGCAATGAGTATTTTTTAACAGCACACCACCGGTCACGCCACTCAGTCATTTGGGGATGACTGACACTCACCATCAATACAAACCAACACCTAATGACACTTGAAATACCAACAATAAACATAATACCAATACCGAAAGATCAACAACTTTGAGCCTCCAGAAGCCATCAGGGATACATCCCACAAAAGCCTTATAAAATGGCAAAAACAAACTCTGGAGAAAAATTGCCACAGCCAATCGACCTAGCCATGGCAACCCCTCCATTTCAAACCTGTAAATCACACCGACAAGGAAGCCTGGGAGTCTCGTTCCTCAATTCGACCCAGGATCCATTCACTGACCTCGCTTTCCAACCACCCCACGCTCCGCCCGCCCAAAGGAATAGGCTTAGGGAACCAGTTCTCAGAGACGTACTTGTAAACCGTCGAGCGCCCAAGACCAGTCATTTCCATCACCTGCTGCAGTCGAATTACTTTCATGATGAGCTCCTAATTTGACTCATCAGATCTGGCTTGCGCGTAATTCTTTACATTCAGCGAGCAGCGTCCGCTTCAGAAAACAGGGAATAAACTTCAATCCAAAATACCCATAGCAGTCTCGCCCCGCGCTCACAGCAGAAATACAGATGTACGGACCCCTCATACGACTCCACGTCAAGAGGGGGAGTTGTGCAGGAAAATGAATCTAAGCGCTCGATGTTCAGCCTCCTCATTTGTAGTCGCACCTTGCTGCCAGCCGATCACCTCAGCTCAACCGGGCACAGCCCACTCCACTCGCAAGCCCCCCTGATAGCGCCCCCTTGGAGATAACCAAATGCCCATTGGCCTTGCTTTACCTCATAAAAGCCCCGTGTATACTGGCATCCGAGCCAATTCGACATTCTAGAAAAGCATGAGAATTGCGCTAAAAAATAGCTAAATAAAGACTATTTCTTCTCTATGATTCCACTAGAGATCAAGCAAGAGCCGTCCTACACCCCACCAGCCAGAGCTGCATACATGTCATTCCAATTCAACGACAAACTTCAAAAGACACTTAACGGTTTGAATGCCAATAGTCGATTCAGCACCTGGCTATGGTTCTTTATAAAGTCCCAGTCCCCGCAAACAAATTTAGGCGAGTTCAGAAGCCCCGGAATGCGCGATCGAATGGCAGAAGCAATCAATCAGGATGCTCGCCGCGCAGAATTTATCGAAGCACAAAGCGCCATGTTCCTTCTGCCCGAGCAAAATTTGAGGTGGATAACTGACGACAAAAGACAAAATATTTTTCTAATCAGAAAACTTGCCGAGAAGAATGGAAATAACTACATAACCGGCCACACCAACCTAACCGGAAGAGACCTAACCATTGCAACAATTGATACCTGGCCAATAGACCTCGCTCAAAAATCAGCGCTAGTCAACCAAACAAAATGGGAATGGGAGAGCCATACAAGCTCAGACCATATATTTAAATGGTTCGACGCCCCCGACGAGAAGGAAAAACTGATCACAGCATGGGAAATAGCCAAAAGCAAATACCCATTCATCTTCTTTCAGCAAAGCCAATCCCAGGAAAAAGATGACTTAATCATTTCCCTTGACTCATCAACTCTCACCACACCAGAAAAAATACTACTAATGGACTCCATCAAGAAACGATGGAGTCAAAACAAATACCGCGCAAAAATGACCGGTAAGAAGCAGTACAACTTCATCATGTCCGACAAAGCCATTAAACGCCTTGACAAGCTAGCCGAGCAGCATGACCTGAAGCGTACTCAAGTTTTGGAGATACTGTTACAGATGGAGGAAGAAAAAGGAGCTTACATTCCAAAAAAACTAAACCCCCTGATAGACATCTAGAACTTTCGCTGATTGATGACCCCACTCATGTCACCCAAAGACACAAGCATGACCCGATATAAGTTCTGCAACCCCAAGAACACAACCAGGCGATTGGGTATCAACTCAGGAGCATTTCCCCTTTAAAATTTGAACATCAATATCGTCTGCCCACGCCTGCATCATCTGGCGTCGCTCTTCCAGATACTCAGCCTGATTGTAGCTTGCACGTACCTTGTTTCTCTCGGCATGTGCCAACTGACGCTCGATCACGTCTGAGCGATATCCCATTTCGTTCAGCATGGTCGAAGCTGTCGCACGAAAGCCATGCGCCGAAAAGCCAATGCTGTCCTTGCCATTGAACCCCATGCGTTCAAGCGCCCGGTTCAGCGTCGTGGCAGTCATGCACTCGTTCGGCTTGCGATAGTTGGGAAATAGCAGCCGACGACCACCAGTGTGGGTGTGCAGTTCACGCAGCAGATCCACCACCTGCCTGGATAACGGAACGATGTGTGGCTCTCGCATCTTCATTCGCTCTGCAGGAATACGCCACTCAGCCCGATCCAGATCGAATTCACTCCACTCCGCCTTGCGGAGCTCTACGGTGCGAACAAATGTGAGCAACATCAGACGCAGCGCGATCACCGTAGTCCTGTAGCCGCCGTATTGTTCCAATGCCCTGGAGAAGTCGACTACCTGCTCACGACTGAGCGGCTTGTGATGCTGAACCCTGGGCCGATGGATAGCGCCTTTCAGAGCTGCCGCCGGATCGGCGTCGGCGCGTAATGTCGCGACAGCGTATCGAAACACTGCCGACGACCACTGCCTTACGAGCAGAGCCACCGTTGCAGCGCCTCGGGCTTCAATCCGACCGAGAATCTCCAACAGATGCGCGGCAGATACATTGCGTATCGGCAGCCTCCCCACGAAGGGGAAGACGTCGGCCGCCATGAACCTCTCAACCTGCCGTAAGTAGTACGGAGTCCAACTGGGAGCTTTCTTCTTGATCCACTCACGAGCAACCGCCTCGAAGGTGTTCGCATTTGCAGCGCTGTTAGCCAGTCGCTCAGCCTGCCGGTTGTGTGATGGATGGATGCCTTGACGAATCAGCGGCTTGGCTTTTTCCCGCGCATCACGCGCATCGGCCAGGCCGATCTCCGGATAACCGCCGATAGCAAACACGTTCTCCTTACCGTCTATGCGATAGCGCAAACGCCATAGCCTGGTACCGGTCGGCCGAACCTCCAAGTACAGCCCACCTCCATCGGTGAGCTTGAGGGGTTTATCGCCAGCCTTAGCGTTGCGGATCTTGGCGTCGGTTAGAGGCATGGTGCGGGTATCCGTACATTGATACCCGCAACGATACCCGCATTATCCGTAGATGCCAACGGACGCCATGGACGCCAACAAACGTGGAGCCCTCTAAAATAAAGGGCTTAATGGGATGGCATAGACGCCAACGGACATCACAAGAAGCCAATGCTGCTTATCGATCATCAGCAGCATGTTGGCGTCTCCCTTACTGCACGGACTGTTCGGCGAGGCTGACTGCGCGGAACATGGCGCGCCGCTTGTTCAGGGTTTCTTCCCACTCCAGCGCCGGCTGCGAGTCGGCAACGATGCCAGCGCCGGCCTGCACATGCAGCTCGCCGTCCTTGATCACCGCCGTACGAATCGCAATCGCGGTGTCCATGTTGCCGTTCCACGCCAGGTAGCCCACGGCGCCGCCGTAGACGCCGCGCTTGACCGGCTCCAGCTCGTCGATGATTTCCATGGCGCGCACCTTGGGCGCACCGGACAGGGTGCCGGCCGGCAGGATGGCGCGCAGGGCGTCCATGGCCGAGAGGTTTTCCTTCAGGTGGCCGGTGACGTTGGAGACGATATGCATAACGTTGGAGTAGCGCTCGATCACCATCTGCTCGGTGACCCTCACCGTGCCGGTGCTGGACACGCGACCAACGTCGTTGCGACCCAGGTCGATCAACATCAGGTGCTCGGCAATCTCCTTGGCGTCGGACAGCAGGTCCTTTTCCAGTTCGATATCGGCTTCCTCGGTGGCCCCGCGCGGACGGGTACCGGCAATCGGGCGCACGGTGACCAGGTTATCCTCGACGCGCACCAGCACTTCCGGCGAGCTGCCGACCACATGGAAGTCGCCGAAGTTGAAGAAGTACATGTAGGGCGTCGGGTTGATACAGCGCAGCGCGCGGTACAGATCGATCGGCGCAGCCTTGAACGGAATCGACATGCGCTGGGAGATCACCA
Source organism: Pseudomonas sp. (assembly GCA_038147895.1). GTDB lineage: Bacteria > Pseudomonadota > Gammaproteobacteria > Pseudomonadales > Pseudomonadaceae > Aquipseudomonas. The sequence continues at coordinate 42,792 of JAYQUJ010000005.1, read as the reverse complement.
CCTGCATGCAGTCGCCGGCGAGGATGTATTCCTTGATCGCACCGACCGCCGCCTCGTAGTCGTCACGTTTGAAGCTGGAGACGAAGTCCGGCTCCGGGCCGGATGCCTTGGCCAGGTCCACGCCCAGGCGCGGGGTGATCGGCTGACGCAGCTTGTTCAGCAGCTCGCGCAATTGCGCCTGGCCCTGCTCGAAGGCGTCGGATTGCGCCGGGTCGACCAGAACGATGGCGTGCATCTTGCCCGCCAAATTGTCGAACACCACCACGGCGTCGGACACCATCAGCAGGATATCTGGGGTGCCCAGCGGATCGGGATTCGGGCACTGCGCCAACTTCTTCTCCACGTAGCGCACGCTGTCGTAGCCGAAGTAGCCGACCAGACCGCCGTTGAAGCGCGGCAGGCCGGGGATGGTCGGCACCTTGTAGCGCGCCTTGAACTGCTCGACGAAGGCCAGCGGGTCTTCGCAGTCGAGGCTCTCGGTCTCGACGCCGTCGACGCTGACACTGACGTGGTGGCCATGGGCACGCAGCACGGTGCGCGCCGGCAGGCCGATGATCGAGTAGCGCCCCCACTTCTCACCACCCTGCACGGATTCCAGCAGGTAGGAATTGGGGGTATCGGCCAGCTTGAGGTAGATCGACAGCGGGGTGTCGAAGTCGGCCAGGGTCTCGAAGGCAAGCGGAATGCGGTTGTAGCCTTCGGCGGCCAAACGCAGAAATTCTTCGCGGATCATGCACACAGCCTCGTGGGGAGGGTAAACGGGAGTTGAACAAACGCGCCGGAACGACCGGCCAGGAAGAAATCAGGCGCGCCAGCGCCAGCGGGCCAGGGCCTTGACCAATTTCATCCAGTGTTTGTGGGCAACTACCACGATGCTGTCTCGTGCGAGGGGTAATCAGAGGAGTCCGGGGACATTACCCCAGCGCCCTCGCCCGTGCAACCAGGCAGCAGTTGGCGCAGGTCGTCGATGACACGCGCCGGGTTTTCTTCGGCAATCGGCCGGCCATGGTTGTAGCCGTAGGACAGCGCCACGCAAGTTACGCCGGCGGCGTGCGCGGCCAGCACATCGTTGCGCGAATCCCCGATGAACAGGGCCTGCTCAGGAGCAACGCCGGCCAGATGCAGTACGTGCAGCAACGCCGCCGGGTCGGGCTTCTGTTGCGGCAGGGTGTCGCCGCCGATGATCCAGCGGAAGTAGCCACCCAGGCCCATCTCGTCGAGCAGCGGCGCAACGAAACGCTCCGGCTTGTTGGTGATCAGCGCCAGCTCCACGGCGGCGCCGCGCAGCCAGTCGAGCGAGCTGACCACGCCCGGATAGACGCGACTCAGCGTGTGGCTGCCGGCATAGGCCTCGTTGAACAGCTCCAGCGCCTGGGCAGTCGTCGCCTCGTCGATGGTGCTGTGCTCGATGTCGCCTGCCAGGGCGCGACGCACCAGCACGCGCGCACCGTTGCCGACCCAATGACGCACGCGCTCGACACCGGCCGGCTCGCGGCCCAGCTGCACCAGCATCTGGTCCACGGCGGCGGCCAGATCGGGCACCGAGTCGACCAAGGTGCCGTCGAGATCGAACATCACCAGACGCGGCAGCTCGCCGCGAAACAGCTCCAGTATCACGTGCGCACCTGGGCCAGCTCGGCACGCATGGCGTCGATCACGGCCTTGTAGTCCGGCTGGTTGAAGATCGCCGAGCCGGCGACGAAGGTGTCGGCGCCCGCTTCGGCGATCTCGCGGATGTTCTGTACGTTGACCCCGCCATCGATCTCCAGGCGGATTTCGCGGCCACTGGCATCGATCAGCGCACGCGCCTCACGCAGCTTGTCGAGGGTACCGGGGATGAACTTCTGCCCGCCGAAGCCGGGGTTGACGCTCATCAGCAGGATCATGTCGACCTTGTCCATCACGTACTTGAGCACGTCCAGCGGGGTGGCCGGGTTGAACACCAGGCCGGCCTTGGCACCGCCGCTCTTGATCAGCTGCAGGGAGCGGTCGATGTGCTCGCTGGCTTCCGGGTGGAAGGTGATGTAGCTGGCCCCGGCCTCGATGAAGTCGCCGATGATGCGGTCGACCGGCTTGACCATCAGGTGCGCGTCGATCGGCGCGGTAATGCCGTACTTGCGCAGCGCCGAGCAGACCATCGGGCCGATGGTCAGGTTGGGCACGTAGTGGTTGTCCATCACGTCGAAGTGGACGATGTCGGCACCGGCGGCGAGGACATTGTCGACTTCCTCGCCCAGGCGGGCGAAATCGGCGGAGAGGATCGACGGGGCGATGGCGAAGGGTTGCATGGTGGCCTCAGGGCAGAATCACGGTGACGCGATTGTAGCCTGAGCACGAAGCTGACGCGGCGGTCATGTGTCAGCCAATGGTCGCAGAACGGGGCGGCACAACGACGCGCCCCCTCCGGATCACTCCGGCAGCGACGTACGCATCTTCTCGCTGCGCCCACGCAGCCACTCCAGGGTCAGCAGCAGGACGATGGAGAAACCGATCAGCAAGGTCGCGGCGGCGGCGATAGTCGGCGACAGGTTCTCGCGGATGCCGCTGAACATCTGCCGCGGCAAAGTGGCCTGCTCGGGGCCGGCGAGGAACAGGGTCACCACCACCTCATCGAACGAAGTGGCGAAGGCGAACAGCGCACCGGAAATCACCCCGGGGGCGATCAGCGGCAAGGTGATCTTGCGGAACGCCAGCAGCGGTGAGGCGCCCAGGCTGGCGGCAGCGCGCACCAGGTTGTAGTTGAAGCCCTGCAAGGTCGCGGACACTGTGATGATGACGAAGGGCACGCCCAGCACCGCGTGCACCAGGATCAACCCGGTGTAGCTGTTGCCCAGGCCCAGCGGGGCGAAGAACAGGTAGCTGGCGACACCGACGATGACCACCGGGGCGACCATCGGCGAAATCAGCAGGCTCATCACCAGCGCCTTGCCGCGGAATTCGCCACGGGTCAGGCCGATCGCCGCCAGGGTGCCGAACACCATCGCCAGCAGGGTCGCCGCCGGGGCGATGATCATGCTGTTCTTCAGCGCACGCATCCATTCGGCGGAGCTGAAGAAGGTTTCGTACCAGCGCAGGGAGAAGCCCTGCAGCGGGTAGACCAGGAAGCTGCCGGAGTTGAACGACAGCGGGATGATCACCAGCACCGGCAGGATCAGGAACAGCAGCACCAGCGCGCATAGACTGCGATGGGTCCAGAACCAGGCGCGCTCGATGGGGGATTTGTAGGGGCTCAGCATATGCACTCTCCAATCAACTCCCCTCTCCCGCTTGCGGGAGAGGGGCTGGGGGAGAGGGCTGCATAGGCTTCGCCCCTCTCCCGCCCTGCGGGCACCCTCCCCCCAAAGGGGCGAGGGTCATCAGTTGGCCTGCAACGCAGGCATTTTTATCCCAGGCGCAGGCGGCTGGCGCCAACCAGCCAGCTGTACACCACGTAGAGCAGCATGGTGGCCAGCAGCAGCAGGCCGCCGAGGGCCGTGGCCATACCCCAGTTGATGGTGCTGTTGGTGTAGAAGGCGACGAAGTAGCTGATCATCTGGTCGCTCGGGCTGCCCAGCAGCGCCGGGGTGATGTAGTAGCCGATCGACAGGATGAACACCAGCAGGCAGCCGGCGCCGACACCGGCCAGGGTCTGCGGGAAGTACACCCGCCAGAAGCTGGCGAAGGGGTGGCAGCCGAGGGAAATCGCCGCGCGCATGTAGCTGGGCGAGATGCCCTTCATCACGCTAAAGATCGGCAGGATCATGAACGGCAGCATGATGTGGACCATGGAGATGTACACACCGACGCGGTTGAACACCAGTTGTAGCGGCTCATCGATGATACCCATGGCCATCAGCGCGCCGTTGATCAGGCCACCGGACTGCAGCAGCACGATCCACGCCGCCACGCGCACCAGGATCGAAGTCCAGAACGGCAGCAGCACTAGGATCATCAGCAGGTTGCTGCTGCGGGTCGGCAGGCTGGCCAACAGGTAGGCCAGCGGGTAGGCCAGCAGCAGACAGATGACGGTGATCACCACGCCCATCCAGAAGGTACGGGCGAAGATGTCCAGGTAGATGGCCTGGTCCGGAGTGGCGGCCGCCAGCTCACCAAGATCGTCGATACGATGGTCGAGCGCGGCCAGCAAGTAATAGGGGGTGAAGGCGGAGCTGTTGCGACGGATCACCTGCCAGTAGGCCGGGTCGCCCCAACGCTCGTCGAGGTTTTCCAGGGCGTCCTTGTAGGACTCCGGTTGCTGCTTGAACGGCAGGGCGCGACCGGTCTTGGCCATCAGGCTGCGGTAGCCGGCCAGTTCCATGTTCAGGCGCTTGGACAGATCGCCGATGGTCTGCTGTTTACGCGCCTCGGCCAGGTCGTCGGCCAGGGCGCGGTACACCGGCTCTTCCGGCAGACCACGGCCATCCCAGGCGGCAATCGCCTCGACGGTACGCGGCAGGCTGCCGACCACTTCGGGGTTCTCCACGCTCTTGTACAGCAGGATGCCGATAGGCAGCAGGAACACCGCGAATAGGAACACCAGCAGCGGCAGGATCAGCCCCTGAGCCTTGAGCCGATTGACGCGCTCGGCGCGGGCCAGCTTCTGCTTCAGGGTCAGGCCGGAGGAGTCGATTAGGGTAGCGGTAGTGGCCATCGCAGGCTCCAGAAAACCGGGACAAAGCACCCCCGCCCAACCTCGGGCGAGGGTTCGAGAGGAACGGGGGAACGTTCCTCCTACCAAACCCCTTCATGCGAAGGGGGCACTGCACGGGATACTTACTTCGCCGCCCAGGCGTTGAAGCGTTGCTCCAGCTGCTCGCCGTAGTCGGCCCAGAAGGTCACGTTCATCGGCACCTGGTTGGCGATGTTTTCCGGGGTGGTCGGCATGTCCTTGAGCAACGCCGGGTCGAGCAGCTCGACGGCCTTCTTGTTGGCCGGGCCGTAGGCGATGTTCGAGGAGTAGACCTTCTGCTGCTCGGGCTGCACGCTGAAAGCGGCGAAGGCCTTGGCGGCGTCACCGTCCTTGGCACCACGCGGGATGGCCCAGGAGTCGAAGTCGTAGATGCCGCCGTTCCACACCACCTGCAGGTTGCTTTCCTTCTGCACGGCGGCGATACGGCCGTTGTAGGCGGAGCTCATGACCACGTCACCCGAGGCGAGGAACTGCGGCGGCTGCGCGCCGGCCTCCCACCACTGGATGCTCGGCTTGATCTCGTCGAGCTTCTTGAAGGCGCGGTCCTGGCCTTCCTTGGTGGCCAGCACGGTGTAGACATCCGCAGGCTTCACGCCATCGGCCATCAGGGCGAATTCCAGGGTGTACTTGGCGCCCTTGCGCAGGCCGCGCTTGCCCGGGAATTTCTGTACATCCCAGAAATCGGCCCAGCTGGTCGGTGCGGTGGCCAGTTTGTCGGCGTTGTAGGCCAGCACGGTGGACCAGACGAAGAAGCCGACGCCGCAAGGCTGGATGGCGCCTTCGATGAAGTCATCGGCATTGCCGAACTGCTCGGGATCAAGCTCCTCGAACAGGCCTTCGTCGCAGCCGCGGGCCAGTTCCGGCGACTCCACTTCCACCAGGTGCCAGGACACACTGTTGGTGTCGACCATGGCTTTCACCTTGGCCATCTCGCCGTTGTACTCACCGGCGATGATCTTACCTTTGCCGGCCGCTTCCCAAGGTTGGTAGAAGGCCTTCTGCTGGGCGTTCTTGTTGGCGCCACCGAAGGAAATCACCGTCAGATCGGCGGCCATGGCCTGGGTCGCACCGGCCAGCCCCAAAGCCAGGGCGGCGAGACGGAAGGTACTGCGAACAGCTGTGCTCATTGTTTTTCTCCAGAGTGCAGGGTTGGTAATGCCTGGCGCCGTTATTCCGCAGCTTGCGGGTCGAGCGCCCTGACGTGCTCCACATGCCAGCCGAGCGGCACCACGTCGCCCACGCCCAGGGCGGGGTCGAGCTCGGCGATCGGCTGCTTGACGAAGAAGTTGGGGTTGCCGCAGACCTCCATGCGTACGCGCACGTGGTCGCCCAGGTAGATGAACTCGGCCACGCGGCCGCTGAAACGATTGGCGCAGCTCTCGCTGGCGCCATTGATGCGCACCCGCTCGGGCCGGATCGACAGGCTCACCGGCTCGCCCGGCGCACCGACCTTCACCGCCAGCGCCTGGATCTGTTCGCCGCGGGGCGTACGCACCACGCAACGCTCGCCATCGCGGCTGACCAGCTCACCGGCCAGGCGATTGTTCTCGCCAATGAACTGGGCAACGAAGGTGTTGCTCGGCTCTTCATAGAGGTCACGCGGCGGGGCGATCTGCTGGATCTCACCCTGATGGAACACCGCCACGCGGTCGGACATGGTCAGCGCCTCGCCCTGGTCGTGGGTCACGTAGACCACGGTCACGCCCAGGCGCTGATGGATGTGCTTGATCTCCATCTGCATGTGCTCGCGCAGCTGCTTGTCCAGCGCACCGAGCGGCTCGTCCATCAGCACCAGCTGCGGCTCGAACACCAGTGCGCGAGCCAGGGCCACACGCTGCTGCTGACCGCCGGAAAGCTGCGCCGGGTAACGGTTGCGGAAGCTGTCGAGCTGAACCATGGACAGCGCGCGCTTGACCCGCTCGGTAACGTCGGTCTTGTTCATGCCGCGCACGCTGAGCGGGAAGGCCAGGTTCTCGGCCACCGTCATGTGCGGGAACAGCGCGTAGTTCTGGAACACCATGCCGATGTCGCGCTTGTGCGGCGGCACGTTGTTGATCGAGCGCCCGGCGAGGAGGATTTCCCCGGCGGTGGGCGTCTCGAAGCCGGCCAGCATCATCAGGCTGGTGGTCTTGCCGGAGCCGGACGGCCCGAGCAGGGTGAGGAACTCGCCCTTGCGGATGTCCAGATTGAGGTCTTTGACGATCAGGCTTTCGCCGTCGTAGCTCTTCTGCACGCCTTTGAAACTGACGAGCACATCGCTGGAAGCATTCTCGGCCATTGCCGCACCCTTGTTCTCGTTGCCGTGCGGTAAGACTAGGAAGCCCTGCAGGCGGCGCAAATCGGGCGCAATGAGAGATTGCTATAAGGCGGCAGGACGACGGCGTGTAGGGATCGCCCTACATGCATGTGGCGAGTAGCCCGGATGCAATCCGGGAAACAGACAACACCACCCCGGATTGCATCCGAGCTACGGCCGGTAGGCAGCCATCAGAGCAGCTTGTGCTCCACCGCGTACTTCACCAGGTCAGCCACCGAATGCAGGTTGAGTTTCTGCATCAGGCGCGCCTTGTGGGTGCTGATGGTCTTGCTGCTGACCGACAGGTGCAGGGCGATCTCGTTGACGCCCTCGCCGCGCACCAGGCGTTCGAACACCGAGAACTCGCGCTCGGAGAGCAGTGCATGGGGCGGTCGCGAGTCGGTCAAGCCCACCTCGAAGACCATGCGGTCGGCCAGCTCCGGGTCGATATAGCGACCGCCGCCAGCCACCTTGCGAATGGCGGTGAGCAGCAGCGCCGGGTCGCTGTCCTTGGTGGCATAGCCGGCCGCACCGATCTTCAGCGCGCGCGCCGCCATCTGCGCTTCGTCGTGCATGGACAGCACCAGCACTGCCGGCGGATTGCTCAGCGCACGAATGCGCGGAATCGCCTCCAGACCGTTGACACCGGGCATGGAGATATCCAGCAGCACCACTTCACAGGGCGTGTGGCGCAGGGTTTCCAGCAACTGCTCGCCGTTGCTCGCCTCGCCGGCCACCTGCAGATCCTTGGCCAGGCCGATCAGCTGCTTGATGCCCTCGCGGACGATGGTGTGGTCTTCGGCCACCAGTACTCGAATCACGCCATTACCTCTTCATCCAGTGCCACTCGCACCCGCAGGGTGGTGCCTTCGCCCGCCTGGCTGTCGATATCCAGGCTGCCGCCGAGCATCAGTACGCGCTCACGCATGCCCACCAGGCCGAAGGATTGTGCGCGCGGCGCACGGGTATCGAAACCCCGACCATCGTCACTGACCAGCAGGCACAATTCATCACCCGCGACACTCAGGCTGATCTCCACCGTATGCGCCTCGGCATGGCGCAGCACATTAGTCAGCGCCTCCTGCAGTACGCGGAACAGGCCTACGGCCTTGGCATCGGCCAGCTTCGGCAGCTGCTCCGGCACCTGCACCAGACAGGCGATGCCGCTACGCGCCTCGAAACGCCGCGCCTGCCATTCGATGGCCGACGCCAGCCCCGCATCGAGGATCGGCGGGCGCAACGCGGTAGCCACATCGCGCACCAGCTGGAACAGGTTGGCGATCAGCTTCTTCATGCTGTCCAGACGCGCCTGCAGGCCCGCATCGAGTCCGGCGAAGGCCAGTTCGCACATGGAGGTTTCCAGCTTGAGCACGGTCAGTACCTGGCCCAGTTCGTCATGCACCTCGCGGGCGATGCGCGCCTTCTCTTCCTCGCGCACGCTCTCCAGGTGCGCCGACAACTCGCGCAGCTGGGCACGGGATTCGGCCAACTCCAGCTCGATGGCCTTGTTCTCGCTGATGTCCCAGACCACGCCGTCCCACACCACATGTTCGTCACCCAGCTGACGGGCGCTCGACTTGATGTCGGCCCAACGTACCCGCCCGTCACGGGTGAGGATGCGCCCCTGCCAGTGCCAGTCGCTGGCAGTGGCCAGGGCGGCGTCCTGGGTACGGTGATAGGACGGACGATCATCCGGATGCACCAGGCTGCGGATACCGAAGTCGATGTCCATGATGGTCGCCGGCGGATAGCCGACCAGCTGCTCGCTACCCTCGCTGATAAAGGCAAAATCCGGCGGCGCATCGAGGTGCGCCCGCTCCAGGCGGAACACCAGGCCCGGCACGTTGCCGGCGATACCCTTGAGGCGCGCTTCGCTTTCCTCCAGGGCAGCACGAGCGCGGCGCCGCTCGGTAGCGTCGCTGAGGTACACCACCAGATACTCGGTCTCGCGAAAACGCAGAAAGCCCAGGGTGACGTCGGCCGGCATATCACTGCCATCGGCGCGCTGGCAGAGGCTTTCGAAACTCAGGGCAGCGCCCTCCTGCTGGCGCACCCGTCGCCACAGGTTGAGCCAGCGATCCATGCCCAGCGTGCGTTCGAAGTCCTGCACGGGGCGGTCGACCATGGCCGCTTCGCTGTAGCCGAGCATGCCGGCCACGGCCTGGTTGGCATAGCGCACACGACCGTCCCAGCTGACCCAGAGAATGCCCACGGTGCTGTGGTCGAGGGAGAACTGCGCCAGGCGCAGCGCCTCCTCGGCCACCTCGCGCTGACTGAGGACCTGCCGCGCATCGAGCAGACGTTTTTCCAGCTGGCTACGCTGGCGGCGTAGCACGCCGAGTAGCAGCAGGCAGACCAGCAGCATCAGACCAAACAACAGACTCAGGCTGCGCCAGAAGCGCGGCGAATCCCCCAAGCCCGGCGAATGCGCGGTCAGCCAGCGACGCTGCAGGCTGTCCAGCTCCTCGGCGGGCATTTCACGCAGGCCCTGTTGCACGATGCCGGCCAGCTCCGGCCAGTCGCGCCGGGTCGCGACACGCAACAGCAGCGGCAGCCCGACATCGGCCAGAACCCGCAGGTTGGCAAACTCGCTCTCCTGAGTCAGGCGGCTGAGCTGAGCCTGGTCGATGGCGGCAAAGCGCGTCTTCTGCTCCAGCACCGCGCGCAGCGCTTCGCGCTCGGAAGGTTCGGCCTGCAATTGCAGGTTGAAATAGTTGCTGCGCAGATAGTCGGCCACTGCGCTGGGCACTCGCACGGCAATCGCATCCTGCTCGCCCAGCTGTTCGAGCTCCAGGCCGACTTCGCCACCTGGCTCGCCCACCAGCAGGTGTGGAATGCGCAGATAAGGGTCGGAAAACTGCCACAGGCGCAACCCGGCCGGGCTTTGCTGCAGCCCGGGCGCCAGATCGATACGCCCGGCGCGCAAGGCTTCTTCCAGCGCCGCCAGGCTGTCGAAGCTGCGCCAGCTCAGTTCGACACCGAGGTTCTTCGCCAGCTTTTCGGTGAGCTCGATACTCAGCCCGCTCAACTGCTGCTGGCGACGGCGGTACTCGGCATAGGGCGCCTGCAACACCACGCCCACGCGCAGGCGCGGGTGCTCGGCCAGCCAGGCCTGCTCGGCCGGGGCCAGACGCAGCGGCGCCGCCTGGACAGTCAGCGCTGCGAGCAACAGCCACCCACAGAACACTCGAATCATGCGCACAACAGCAACCTCCGGCCTGCTACCTTACCTGACAAACCACCGCGTAGCGCTTAGGCTGCTAGAACCCTCACCACGCCGAGCCCCTGAGATGCGCCGTCCAGTCTTCTCGACACTCATCGCCCTATTGCTGAGCCTCGCACACCCCGCCCTGGCGGAGGAAGAAGGCAGCCCAGCCACCACCCCAGATGCAGCAGAGACTTCGGCACCTGCCGAGCAAGCGCCACGTCAGCCTCTCGAAGAGCGCAGCGAGGACAATGCCCAAGCGCTAGAGCGGCAACTGCCCAAGGACGAGCAGCAGATGCTGCAAGCCGATGGCAACAGCTTCCTGGCCCTGTGGAAACCGGCCAACGCGCCGGAAGCCAAGGGCGTGGTGATCCTCGTTCCCGGCGCCAATGAAAGTGCCGACTGGCCGCAGGCAATCAATCCTCTACGCAGCAAACTGCCCGACATCGCCTGGAGCAGCCTGAGCCTGAATCTGCCTGACAGCCCCAAGGAGCCGTTACCCGAGGCCGTACTGCCGCGCACACCGGAGCCGGTGACGGTCGATACCGCCGACAGCACCGCCGAGCCGGCAACAGAGACACCTGCCAGCGAACCCACGACCGAAGCACCGGCCCCGGTGACGGTCGACCCTGCACAGCGGGTCTTCGCCCGCATCGACGCAGCCATCGCCTTTGCCGAGCAACAGGACGCAAAAAGCATCGTGCTGCTCGGCCACGGCGATGGCGCCTACTGGGCAGCGTTGCATCTCAAGGAGCGCAAGCCCGCCCAGGTCAAGCAGCTGGTCACGGTGGCGGCGCAACTGCCGGCCGGACAGACGCCAGCACTGGAGGAGCTGATACCCGGCCTCAAACTGGCCACGGGCGACTTCTTCTACAAGGATCAGGCTGCCGACCGCAGCGCCGCCGTGCGCCGTCTGCAGGCCAGCAAACGGCTGGATCACGACAGCTATACGCAGATCGCCCTCAAGGCTCTGCCGGGCAATCAGGCCGCCGAGCAGGAGCAGCTGTTCCGCCGCATACGGGGTTGGCTGGAGAAACAGTAGGCGTCAGCGGAAGCCGTGGCGCCGACTGATCAGCTCGTAGGCGGCGTGCAGCTCACGGGTCTTGTCGGTGGCTGCACGCAGTTGCGCGGCACTGGCGCCAGCGCCGGCCAGCTTGTCCGGATGATGACGACTGAGCAGGCGCCGGTAGGTCTGCTTGATCAGCTTGGGCTCGCTATCGGCGCGCACGCCCAACAAGCGCAAGGCGGCCTGGTAATCGCCGCCGGGAGTCTCCGGCACTGAAGGCTGTGGCCGATACTCGTCGGCCATGGCCTGCAAGGCCGTCCGCTTGAAGCCCAGCCAGCGCCCCCACTGCTGGATCAGCCGCTGCTCCGCCTCGCTCAGACGCCCATCGGCCCAGGCCATGCGCCAACAGGTGCGCAGCACCACCTCGGCCCGCTCCGGGCGCGCCTGCAGACCCCGCAATGGCCCACGTAGCTCCTTGTCCGCCTGCTTACCGCGGGCGAAGGCCTGCATGGCACGACGGCGCGATGGCTCATCCAGCCCCATGCGCTGCATTTCCCCGGCGGCCATCTGGATGTGGCTGTCGAGTACGCGCCCGTCACTCTTGGCCAGACGCCCAAGCAGCATGAACAGCAGATCTTCGTCGTCCATCTGCGGCCGCTGCAGCCCGAACAGCTGGCGCAGCTGCTCCAGTGAACGCAGGCGCAGACGCCGATCCAGCATCTGGCCGAGCAAGCCGCCCAGCAGCGCCCCCGGGATACTGGCCAGAGCCAGCCCCGCCGCAGCGCCAATCAGGGTCGCCGGCCAGAGCATGTCAGCCCTCGTCCTGCAGCAGACGCTCGACTTCCGCCAGGCGCTCGTGGGTGCCGACATCGATCCAGCGCCCGCCGAAGTGCTCACCGCCGACCTGACCATCGGCCATGGCCGCCCGCAGCAGCGGCGCCAGTTTGAAGGCACCAGGCTGGCAGCCACTGAACAGGCGTGGGTGCAGCACGGAGATACCGCTGTAGGTCAGGCTGTCCGCTGCACCAGGCGCATCCTCGACGCGCCCCTGGCGCAGACGGAAATCGCCGCCCTGGTGATGGGCAGGATTGCCCACCAGCACCAGATGCGCCATACCCGCCAACGGACGGTGCAAAGATGCGAAGTCGTAGTCGGTCCAGATATCGCCATTGACCACCAGAAACGGCTCATCGCCCAGCAGCGGCAACGCCTTGAAGATGCCACCGCCGGTCTCCAGCGGCTCGCCTTCGGCCGAATAGACGATGCGCACACCGAAACGCGAACCATCGCCCAGGTAGTCCTCGATCTGCTGACCGAGCCAGGCATGGTTGATCACCAGTTCGGTGAACCCCGCCGCGGCCAGGGCGCGCACATGGAACTCGATCAGCGGCGTGCCGGCGGCGCGCACCAGTGGTTTGGGGGTGTGCAGGGTCAACGGGCGCAGGCGCTCGCCTTTGCCGGCCGCGAGAATCATCGCCTTCATGCCGGCTGCGCCTCGCGCTGCGGCAGGCTGGCCAGCAGCTCGCCAAGCACCGCCAGTTCCGGCCGGCGCGCCAACACAGCTTCTATATAAGCGAAGAAGCGCGGTGCATCACCCAGGTACTTGGGTTTGCCATCGCGATGGCAGATGCGGGCGAAGATGCCGATCACCTTGAGATGGCGCTGCACGCCCATCAGGTCGCTGGCACGATGGAACTCGGCAAAGTCCTTCGGTACCGCGATGCCCGCCTCACGGGCCAAGTGCCAATAACGCTGCAGCCAGACCTGCACACGCTCCTCAGGCCAGCTGAGGAAGGCATCCTTGAACAGGCTGGTCACGTCATAGCTGAGCGGGCCATGCACAGCATCCTGAAAGTCGAGGATGCCGGGGTTGGGCTGACTGAGCATCAGGTTGCGCGGCATGTAGTCACGATGCACGAACACCCGCGGCTGGGCCAAGGCGCTGGCCACCAAGAGGTCGCAGACCTGCTGCCATTGCGCCTGCTGCACGGCATCCAGCTCGACGCCGAGATGGCGCTGCAGATACCAGTCAGGGAACAGCTGCAGTTCACGGCGCAACAGAGCGTCGTCATAGGCCGGCAATTGGTTATCGACTGGTAGCCGCTGGAACTTCACCAGCGCCTGCAGGGCCTGCTCGAACAGCTCGTCGGCATTATCAGCATCGAGCACTTCCAGCCAGGTCTGGCTGCCCAGATCGTCCAGTAGCAGGAAGCCGCGCTCCAGGTCCTGGGCCAGAATACGCGGCACATGCCCCCCTGCCGCAGCCAGCATTGCAGCGACCTTGACGAAGGGGCGGCAGTCTTCCTGAGGTGGTGGCGCATCCATCAGGATCAGGCTGCGCCCCTCGGCCTGCCAGCGAAAATAACGGCGAAAACTGGCATCGCTACTGGCCGGCGTCAGGCCGCCAGAGGGCACCTTCCCCCAGCCCTCACGCTGAAACAGCACAGGTAAGGATTCTTCCAACCAGCTCTGCAGGAGCTGAAGACGCACATCTTGTTCAGGCATTACAGGGGTCTCCGACGGCGCTAGCCGTTGCGCGGGTCATGCTTTATTATCCAGCATCTTTTTCAGCCCATCGAGAGGCGTGCGGTCCCTGCGGGGCCGGAGGCGCGCAGGAAGCCCGGACTAACAAGATGGCAGTAAAACTCCCCGTATTCCGTAAAAAATTCCCGTTGTTGATGACCAGTGGCTTGCTGGCGCTACAACCTCTTGCCACCCCTTTCGCTGTCGCTGCCGAGCAATTCGACTGTGCTGCCTCCGCCTCCGGCGGCTGGGCCTGCACTCCGAAATCTGCCGCCACCAGCCAACTGCCACGCCCACAGCACACCGCCACCGCGGTCAGCGCCGTGGCAGGTGCAGCAGCCGTATCCGACGGGGCTGAACGCACGACTCTGGTTACCGAAAGCGAAGGCCGTGGCCTGCAGAGCCGCAGCGCCGACTACAGCCATCTGGACTGGGTACCGCGCGAGCAGCTCACCGAAGCCCAGCTGGCCGAGACCGGCCCGTACTGCGCAGGCGCCTATGTCGAGCCGCTGCGCCCGGGCATGAGCGATGACACGCCGATGGACGAAGCGCCGCTGTTCGTCTCCGCCAAAGCCTCGCGCTATGAGCAGGAGAAGGAAGCGGCCACCCTCGCCGGTGACGTGGTTCTGCGCCAGGCCAGCATGCAGGTCGAGGCCGATGAAGCCACCCTGCACCAGGCCGAGAACCGCGGCGAGCTGAAAGGCAATGTACGCCTGCGCGACAACGGCATGCTGGTAGTCGGCGACCGCGCCGAGATTCAGCTGGACAATGGCGAGGCCAAAGTCGAGAACGCCGAGTACGTGATCCACAAGGGCCATGTGCGCGGCAGCGCGCTGTATGCCAAGCGCGAGGAAAGCGCGGTCGTCCGCCTCAAGGACGGCACCTACACCCGCTGCGAACCGGGCAGCAACGCCTGGCACCTGAAAGGCAACAACGTCAAGCTGGACCCTGCCACCGGCTTCGGCACCGCGACCAACGTGACCCTGCGGGTTAAGGACATTCCAGTGTTCTACACCCCCTACATCTACTTCCCGATCGACGACCGCCGCCAGTCCGGCTTCCTCGCCCCCAGCCTGAGTTCGTCGAGCGACAACGGCTTCACCCTGTCGACGCCTTACTACTTCAACCTGGCACCAAACTACGATGCCACCCTTTACCCGACCTACATGGCCAAGCGCGGCATGTTGCTTGAGGGTGAGTTCCGCTACCTGACCAAAGGCAGCGAAGGCCAGTTCGGCGCCTCCTGGCTGGACGACCAGAACGACGACCGCAAGCTGCAGTCCGACTACGAAGATCAGCGCTGGATGTACAACTGGCAGCACAAGGGCGGCCTGGATGAGCGCCTGCTGGCCGAGGTGGACTACACCGACATCAGCGACCCCTACTACTTCCAGGATCTGAGCAGTGACCTGGAAAACCTCGAAACGCCGGACTTCCTCAACCAGCGTGGCACGCTGACCTGGCGTGGCGACAGCTATACCGCACGGCTTAATGCGCATGCCTATGAGGCAACCAGCGTTATCGACATCACTCCGTACGAGCGTCTGCCGCAGCTGACCCTGGATGGCAAGCTGCCGGTTCAGCCAGGCGGGCTGAACATGTTCTACGCCACGGAATATGTGCGCTTCGATCGCGATCTGCGTAGCGGTAACTTCATTGATGAAGATGGCGTTGCGGAGGCCTGGTATGACAACAACGTCTTCGGACTTGACCGTGCTACTGGCGACCGCATCCATGTCGAGCCGGGCATCAGCCTGCCAGTCGAGAATGCCTGGGGCTATATCAAGCCCAGCCTGAAGTACGCCTACACCCAGTATGATCTGGACTTGGACTCCATCGGCAAGGCTCAAGCCGGCAGCGACTTCGAAGACTCGCCGGATCGCGGCGTCGCCATCGCTAGTGTCGACAGCGGCCTGTACTTCGACCGCAACACCAGCTGGTTCGGCAACAGCTACCGCCAGACCCTGGAGCCCCGCGCCTTCTACCTCTATGTGCCGGAGGAAGATCAGGACGACATTCCGGTGTTCGACACCAGCGAGCCGAGCTTCAATTACTCCTCGTTGTGGCGCGACAACCGCTTCAGCGGCCGTGACCGTTTCGGCGACGAGAACAAGCTGTCCCTCGGCGTGACCAGCCGCTGGATCGAGAGCAACGGCTTCGAGCGTCAGCGTTTCAGCATTGGCCAGGCCGTGTACTTCGCTGATCGTAAGGTCACCATGCCGGATCGCACCGGCACTCTGAAGGATCGCGACGACTATCAGTCGGACGTTTCGCCCTACGCCCTGGAATACCTCTACCGCTTCAACCGCGACTGGCGCCTGAGCTCGGACTTCAACTGGGATCCGGATAGTCACCAGACCCGCTCCGGCAGTCTGATGTTCCACTACCAGCCGGAAGATGAACCGAACAAGGTGGTCAACCTCGGTTACCGCTATCGCAACGACACCATGCGTTACGACCAGGCAACCGGTAATTGGGTATACGGCAATGATTTCGGCGTAGAAGGTCAGCCCAACTACGTCGAGGATTACTACAAGATCCAGCAGCACGATTTCTCGGTGATCTGGCCGATCGTGCCGCAATGGAGCGTGATTGCCCGCTGGCAGCATGACTACGCGCAGAACCGCACCCTGGAAGCCTTCGGCGGCTTCGAGTACGACAGCTGCTGCTGGAAGCTGCGCCTGATCAACCGCTACTGGGTCGATTACGACGAGACCAGCCTCAATCCTGACACCAACGAGGAAGGCGACCGCGGCATCTTCCTGCAGATCGTCCTCAAGGGCCTCGGCAATGTGCTGGGCGGCTCGACCGAGACTTTCCTCGACCAAGGCATTCAAGGTTACCGTGAACGTGAAGAACAAGCTTTCTGATTGCCTGCGCCCGCTGCTGTTGGGCGCAGTTTTCCTCGGCTCTGCCGCTCAGGCACAAGTACAACCCCTTGATCGCGTCGTCGCCATCGTCGACAACGACGTGATCATGTACAGCCAGCTTGACCAGCGCCTGCACGAAGTCGAGCAGAGCCTGAGCAAACGCGGCGGTCAGCTGCCGCCCCAGGACGTCATGCAGCAACAGGTGCTGGAGCGCCTGATTGTCGAGAATCTGCAACTGCAGATTGGTGATCGCTCGGGCATCCGCATCACTGATGAAGAACTCAACCAGGCCATGGCCAGCATTGCCCAGCGCAATAATCTGACCCTGGATCAGTTCCGCGCTGCCCTGGCCCGTGACGGTCTGTCCTACGAGCAGGCCCGTGAGCAGATCCGCCGCGAGATGGTCATCAGCCGTGTACGCCAGCGCCGCGTCGCCGAGCGCATCCAGGTCACCGACCAGGAAGTGAACAACTTCCTCGCCTCCGATCTGGGCCAGATGCAACTCGCGGAAGAGTACCGCCTGGCCAATATCCTGATCCCAGTACCCGATGCGGCTTCGCCGGACCAGATTCGCGCCGCAGCGCAGAAGACTGCCGAGGTCTACGACAAACTGCGTGCCGGCGCGGACTTCGCACAGATGGCCATCGCCAATTCCGGCAGCGAGAACGCCCTGGAGGGCGGTGACATCGGCTGGCGCAAGGGTGCCCAACTGCCACCGGCCTTCGCCGAGCTGATTCGCAGCCTGTCCGTAGGCGACATCACCGAGCCACTGCGCACGCCAGGCGGCTTCATGATCGTCAAGCTGCAGGAAAAACGTGGCGGCGACACTCAGATGCGCGACGAAGTGCACGTGCGCCATATCCTGATCAAGCCCAACGCCATTCGTAGCGAAGAAGAAACCAAACGCCTGGTGGAGCGCCTGTACCAGCGCATTGTTGCTGGCGAAGACTTCGCCGAACTGGCGAAGAGCTTCTCCGAAGACCCGGGCTCGGCGCTTAACGGTGGCGACCTCAACTGGATCGACCCGAACAGCCTGGTACCGGAATTCCGCGACGTGATGGCCAAGACCCCGAGCGGCCAACTGTCCAAGCCGTTCAAGAGCCCATATGGCTGGCACGTGTTGGAAGTACTGGGCCGCCGCGCCACCGACAGCAGCGATCAGTTCCGCAAGCAGCAGGCCATGAACGCCCTGCGCAACCGCAAGTACGACGAGGAACTGCAGGCCTGGCTGCGCCAGATCCGCGATGAGGCCTACGTCGAGATCAAGCTGTAATCCCTCGCAGCAAAAAAGCCCGGCCTGGCGCCGGGCTTTTTTTCGCCCCTAAACTGTCCTTCCTGAACGACGAGAACTTCTCATGGCCCTGTTCGCTCTGACCCCCGGAGAACCCGCCGGTATCGGCCCCGATCTGTGCCTGCTGCTGGCACGAGAAGCGCAGCCAGCAGCGCTGGTCGCCATCGCCAACCGCCAGCTGCTCGCCGAACGCAGCCAGCAGCTGTGCCTGAGCATCGATTTGCTGAGCGTAGGCCCCGGCACCTGGCCAGCAGCGCCAGCCCCCGCCGGCAGCCTGTATGTCTGGGATACGCCCTTAGCGGCAGACGTGCAGCCCGGCCAGCTGAACAAGGACAACGCAGCCTATGTGCTACAGACCCTGACCCGCGCCGGCCAGGGCTGCATCGACAGTACCTTCGCCGGAATGATCACCGCCCCGGTACACAAGGGTGTGATCAACGAAGCCGGCATCCCCTTCTCCGGCCACACCGAGTTTCTCGCCGAGCTGACCTCCACCGATCAGGTGGTAATGATGCTGGCCACCCGCGGCCTGCGCGTGGCCCTGGTCACCACCCACCTGCCGCTCAAGGATGTCGCCGCCGCTATCACCGCCGAGCGCCTGGCGCGGGTGACGCGCATCCTGCACGCCGACCTGGTGGAAAAATTCGGCATCGCCCAGCCGCGCATTCTCGTCTGTGGCCTCAATCCCCACGCCGGCGAAGGTGGGCATCTGGGCCGCGAAGAAATCGAGGTGATCGAGCCGACCCTGGAACAACTGCGCGATGAAGGGCTGAACCTGATAGGCCCTCTGCCGGCCGATACCCTGTTCACCCCCAAGCATCTGGAGCACTGCGACGCGGTACTGGCCATGTACCACGACCAGGGTTTGCCGGTACTCAAGTACAAGGGCTTTGGCGCGGCGGTCAATGTCACCCTGGGCCTGCCGATCATCCGTACCTCGGTCGACCACGGCACCGCGCTGGATCTGGCCGGCAGCGGCCAGGTCGATACCGGCAGCCTGCGCGTCGCCCTGGAAACGGCCTACCAGATGGCTGCCGCACGCAACGCGTAGGCTGGGTAGAGCACAGCGAAATCCAGCTGGTCCATCAACACAACGCTGGGTTTCGGCGCCATGCGCCTCTGCCCAGCCTACGGCTGGCGTCGGCGATGCTGTTAAACTGCCGCCCTTTAGCATTGCGCTTTGAGCTCGTGGCTTGAAGCTTGGAGCCCTTGATGTCCGAATACCAACACCGCGCCCGCAAGCGCTTTGGCCAGAACTTCCTGCACGATGCCGGCGTAATCCACCGCATCCTGCGCGCCATCCACGCCAAGGAAGGCGAGCGCCTGCTGGAGATTGGCCCGGGCCAGGGTGCGCTAACCGAAGGCTTGCTGAACAGCGGCGCCCAGCTCGACGTGATCGAACTGGACCTCGATCTGATCCCCATCCTGCAGGGCAAGTTCGGCGACAATCCGCGCTTCAAGCTCAACCAGGGCGACGCCCTGAAATTCGACTTCAACCGGCTGGACGCGGCGCCACGCAGCCTGCGGGTGGTCGGCAACCTGCCGTACAACATCTCCACCCCGCTGATTTTCCACCTGCTGGACAACGCGCCACTGATCCGCGACATGCACTTCATGCTGCAGAAAGAGGTGGTTGAGCGCCTGGCTGCCGAGCCGGGCGGTGGCGACTGGGGCCGCCTGTCGATCATGGTCCAGTACCACTGCCGCGTGGAGCACCTGTTCAACGTCGGCCCGGGCGCCTTCAACCCGCCGCCCAAGGTCGACTCGGCCATTGTCCGCCTGGTGCCACACGAGACCCTGCCGCACCCGGCCAAGGACCATCGTCTGCTCGAACGGGTCGTGCGCGAGGCCTTCAACATGCGCCGCAAAACCCTGCGCAACACCCTCAAGCAGCTGTTGCCGAGCGAGGCCATCGAGGCCGCCGGGGTGGATGGCGGGCTGCGTCCGGAACAGCTAGATCTGGCGGCCTTTGTGCGCCTGGCCGATCAGTTGGCCGAACGCCAGCCCTCCAGTCAAGCCGACTAAACTGCCTATCCAGTCTATCGAGTTCACCCAGATGGCCGCCTCGCCCTATCAGATCGACGTCAGCGTCGAGACCCGCTACCTGCCGGAGCAATCGACGCCCGAGCAGAATCGCTACGCCTTCGCCTACACCGTGACCCTGCACAACAGCGGAGAGGTCGCCGCCAAGCTGCTGACCCGCCACTGGATCATCACCGACGGCGACGGCCGCGTGCAGGAAGTGCGTGGCGCCGGCGTGATCGGCCAGCAGCCGCACTTGCAGCCCGGCGAGAGCCACACCTACAGCAGCGGCACGGTGATGGCGACCAAGGTGGGCAACATGCACGGCAGCTACCAGATGATTGCCGACGATGGCACCCGCTTCGAAGCGCCCATCGCCCCCTTCCGCCTGGCCATGCCCGGGGCCCTGCACTGATGGCCACCTACGCCGTCGGCGATCTGCAAGGCTGCCTGGAACCACTGAAATGCCTGCTCAAGCGGGTCGCCTTTGACCCGACCAAGGACCAGCTGTGGCTGGTTGGCGATCTGGTCAACCGCGGCCCGGCATCGCTGGAAACCCTGCGCTTCCTGTTCGCCATGCGCGACTCGCTGGTCTGCGTGTTGGGTAACCACGACCTGCACCTGATTGCCGCCGCGCACAATATCGAACGCCTGAAGAAGAACGACACTCTGCGTGAAATCATCGACGCGCCAGACTGCGCCGAGCTGATCGACTGGCTGCGCCAGCAGAAACTGATGCACTACGACGAACAGCGCGACATAGCCCTGGTGCATGCCGGCATCGCCCCGCAGTGGACCGTCAAGAAAGCCCTCAAGCGTGCTGCCGAAGTCGAGGAAGCACTGCGCGACGATGCGCGCCTGCCGCTGTTCCTCGACGGCATGTACGGCAACGAGCCGGCCTGCTGGGACAGCGACCTGCACGGCGTCACCCGCCTGCGGGTGATCACCAACTACTTCACGCGCATGCGCTTCTGTCGCGAAGACGGCACCCTGGATCTGAAAAGCAAGGAAGGCGTCGGCACCGCCCCGGCTGGCTACGCGCCCTGGTTCAGTTGGCCATCGCGCAAGACCCGCGGACAGAAGATCATCTTCGGCCACTGGGCGGCGCTGGAAGGCAAATGCGACGAACCCGGCCTGTTCGCCCTCGACAGCGGCTGCGTGTGGGGCGGCGCCATGACCCTGATGAATATCGACAGCGGCGAACTTCACCGCTGCAGTTGCGAGGATCTGAAATGAGCGAGTTCAAACGCATTCCCCCGGAGCAGGCCCAGGCCCTGCGCGAGCAAGGCGCCGTGGTAGTCGACATCCGCGACCCGCAGAGCTTCGCCAATGGCCATATCAGTGGCTCCACCCATCTGGACAACCACAGCCTGGCAGGCTTCATCGCCGCCGCCGACTTCGACCAGCCGCTGATCGTCACCTGCTACCACGGCAACTCCAGCCAGAGCGCGGCCGCCTACCTGGCCCACCAGGGCTTCGCCGAGGTCTACAGCCTGGATGGCGGCTTCGAGCTGTGGCGCGGCCAGTACCCGGACCAGGTGTCCGTCAGCGACGCCGAATAAAAAAATTCTGTGCGGTGCAAAGCCGCGCAGCATGCCGTCTACAGGGAAATAACCGACCGACGGCAACACACTGTCACCTGTTTGCAGCCCTTGCGCCGGACGAAAGCGAACTACGCTTAGGACGAGGCCGTCCAAAAGGAGAGCCGGTCCACCGGTTCCGGGCCATCGGTAGCGTCTCTTGGTGTTCTGGGGGTTGTTCCACGGCGTTTACGCCGCCTCCCCACGCACCCGCCCGAATGCCCCGCGCCGACTCCATGCAAGCCAGCGAGGTGCAGTCATGAGCATATTCAGCCACTTCCAGCAAAGGTTCGAAGCCACACGCCAGGAGGAATACTCCCTGCAGGAGTACCTGGAGTTGTGCAAGACGGACCCCAGCGCCTACGCCACCGCGGCGGAGCGCCTGTTGCTGGCCATCGGCTCGCCGGAGTTGCTGGATACCTCCACCGACTCGCGGCTGTCACGGATCTTCTCCAACAAGGTCATTCGCCGCTATCCGGCCTTTGCCGACTTCCACGGCATGGAAGAGTGCATCGACCAGATCGTCTCCTACTTCCGCCATGCCGCGCAGGGGCTGGAGGAGAAGAAACAGATCCTCTACCTGCTCGGCCCGGTGGGCGGCGGCAAGTCGTCCCTGGCCGAAAAGCTCAAGCATCTGATGGAGAAGGTGCCCTTCTACGCCATCAAGGGCTCGCCGGTATTCGAGTCGCCCCTGGGTCTGTTCAATGACGCCGAGGACGGCGCCATTCTCGAAGAGGACTACGGCATCCCACGGCGCTACCTGAACAGCATCATGTCGCCCTGGGCGACCAAGCGCCTGCAGGAGTTCGGCGGCGACATCAGCCAGTTCCGCGTGGTCAAACTCTACCCCTCGATCCTCAATCAGATCGCCGTGGCCAAGACCGAGCCGGGCGACGAGAACAACCAGGACATCTCCGCGCTGGTCGGCAAGGTGGATATCCGCAAGCTGGAGGAATTCCCGCAGAACGACGCCGACGCCTACAGCTACTCGGGCGCCCTGTGCCGGGCCAACCAGGGCCTGATGGAGTTCGTCGAGATGTTCAAGGCACCGATCAAGGTGCTGCACCCGCTGCTGACTGCTACTCAAGAGGGCAACTACAACAGCACCGAGGGCCTGGGCGCGATTCCCTACAACGGCATTCTGCTGGCCCACTCCAACGAGTCGGAATGGCACAGCTTCCGCAACAACAAGAACAACGAGGCGTTCATCGACCGCATCTATATCGTCAAGGTGCCCTACTGCCTGCGTGTTTCGGACGAGATCAGGATCTATGACAAGCTGTTGATCAACAGCTCGCTGGCCAAGGCCCACTGTGCACCGGACACCCTGAAGATGCTGGCCCAGTTCTCCGTGCTCAGCCGCCTCAAGGAACCGGAGAACTCCAACGTCTACTCGAAAATGCGCGTCTACGACGGCGAGAACCTCAAGGACACCGATCCCAAGGCCAAATCGATCCAGGAATACCGCGACTCCGCTGGCGTCGACGAAGGCATGAACGGCCTGTCGACCCGCTTCGCCTTCAAGATCCTGTCCAAGGTGTTCAACTTCGACCCGCATGAGGTGGCCGCCAACCCGGTGCACCTGCTCTACGTGCTGGAGCAGCAGATCGAACAGGAGCAGTTCCCCGCCGAAGTGCGCGAGCGCTATCTGCGCTTCATCAAGGAATACCTGGCGCCGCGCTACATCGAGTTCATCGGCAAGGAGATCCAGACCGCCTACCTGGAGTCCTACAGCGAATACGGGCAGAACATCTTCGATCGCTACGTGCTGTACGCCGACTTCTGGATCCAGGATCAGGAATACCGCGACCCGGAAACCGGCGAGATCCTCAACCGCGTGGCCCTCAACGAGGAGCTGGAGAAGATCGAGAAGCCGGCCGGCATCAGCAACCCGAAGGATTTCCGCAACGAGATCGTCAACTTCGTGCTGCGCGCCCGGGCCAACAACAACGGCAAGAACCCCACCTGGCTCAGCTACGAGAAGCTGCGCGTGGTGATCGAGAAGAAGATGTTCTCCAACACCGAGGATCTGCTGCCGGTCATCAGCTTCAACGCCAAGGCCAGCAAGGAGGATCAGCAAAAACACAACGACTTCGTCAAACGCATGGTCGAGCGCGGCTACACCGACAAGCAGGTGCGCTTGCTCTCCGAGTGGTATCTGCGGGTTCGCAAATCGCAATAAGGTGGCCTGACGCGACGGGCCGCA
Organism: Pseudomonas sp.; assembly: GCA_038147895.1. Classification (GTDB taxonomy): domain Bacteria; phylum Pseudomonadota; class Gammaproteobacteria; order Pseudomonadales; family Pseudomonadaceae; genus Aquipseudomonas. The sequence continues at coordinate 19,124 of JAYQUJ010000005.1, read as the reverse complement.
AACCCGGTGGAGTGCACGCAAAGCGCCTCCACCGGCTGCGGCCGATGCCTGCAGCGCACGGAGGGCAGTTATGAGTCATGTGATCGACCGACGCCTGAACGGCAAGAACAAGAGCACGGTGAACCGCCAGCGCTTCCTGCGGCGCTACCGTGACCACATCAAGAAGGCGGTGGAGGAAGCCGTCAGCCGCCGTTCCATCACCGACATGGAGCATGGCGAGCAGATCAGCATCCCCGGCCGCGATATCGACGAGCCGGTGCTGCACCATGGCCGGGGTGGACGGCAGACCATCGTTCACCCCGGTAACAAGGAATTCAACGCCGGCGACCATGTGCAGCGCCCGCAAGGCGGTGGCGGCGGGCGCGGGGCGGGCAAGGCCAGCAACTCCGGCGAAGGCATGGACGAGTTCGTCTTCCAGATTACCCAGGAGGAATTCCTCGACTTCATGTTCGAGGAGCTGGAGTTGCCCAACTTGGTCAAGCGCCACCTGACCGGCACAGACACCTTCAAGACGGTGCGCGCCGGCATCAGCAACGAGGGCAACCCCTCGCGCATCAATATCGTCCGCACCCTGCGCTCGGCCCATGCCCGGCGCATCGCCTTGTCCGGCTCCAGCCGCAGCAAACTGCGCGAAGCCAAGGCCGAACTGGAGCGTCTGCGCCGTGAAGAGCCAGACAACTTCGGCGATATTCAGGAAATCGAGTCAGAAATCGAGCGACTCAGTGCACGCATCCATCGCGTGCCTTTCCTCGATACCTTCGACCTCAAGTACAACCTGCTGGTCAAACACCCCAACCCCAGCTCCAAAGCGGTGATGTTCTGCCTGATGGACGTGTCCGGCTCCATGACCCAAGCCACCAAGGATGTAGCCAAGCGTTTTTTCATCCTCCTGTACCTGTTCCTCAAGCGGAACTACGAACGCATCGAGGTGGTGTTCATCCGCCACCACACCAGCGCCAAGGAAGTCGACGAGGAGGAATTCTTCTACTCCCGGGAAACCGGCGGCACCATCGTCTCCAGCGCACTCAAGCTGATGCAGGAGATCATGGCCGAGCGCTACCCGACCAACGAATGGAACATCTACGGCGCCCAGGCGTCGGACGGCGACAACTGGAACGACGACTCGCCGGTGTGCCGCGATATTCTGATCAACCAGATCATGCCGTTCGTGCAGTACTTCACCTACGTCGAGATCACCCCGCGCGAGCACCAGGCGCTGTGGTTCGAATACGAACAGGTCAGCGAGAGTTTCGCCGAGAGTTTCGCCCAGCAGCAGCTGGTTTCCGCCGCGGACATCTACCCGGTGTTCCGCGAGCTGTTCCAGCGCCGCATGGTCACCTGAGGGTCAGCCCATGAATGCCCCAGCCAAGAAGCGTCAGCCCATTTCCACCGGCTCGGAATGGACTTTCGAGCTGATCCGCACCTACGACCGCGAGATCGCCCGCATCGCCGAGCGCTACGCGCTGGACACCTACCCCAACCAGATCGAAGTGATCACCGCCGAGCAGATGATGGATGCCTACGCGTCGGTGGGCATGCCGCTGGGCTATCACCACTGGTCCTACGGCAAGCACTTCCTGGCCACCGAAAAAGGCTACAGCCGCGGGCAGATGGGCCTGGCCTACGAGATCGTGATCAACTCCGACCCTTGCATCGCCTACCTGATGGAGGAAAACACCATCACCATGCAGGCCTTGGTGATTGCCCATGCCTGCTACGGCCACAACAGCTTCTTCAAGGGCAACTACCTGTTCCGCACTTGGACCGACGCCAGCTCGATCATCGATTACCTGGTGTTCGCCAAGCAGTACATCATGCAGTGCGAGGAGCGCCACGGCATCGATGCAGTCGAGGAGCTGCTGGACTCCTGTCACGCGCTGATGAACTACGGGGTCGACCGCTACAAACGCCCCTACCCGATCTCCGCCGAGGAAGAGCGGCGCCGGCAAAAGGATCGCGAGGAGCATCTGCAACGGCAGATCAACGACCTCTGGCGCACCATCCCCAAGGGCACCGGCAAGGATCGCGAGCAGGACAACAAGCGCTGGCCGGCCGAGCCCCAGGAAAACATCCTGTACTTCCTGGAGAAGCACGCGCCACTGCTGGAGCCCTGGCAGCGCGAGGTGGTGCGCATCGTGCGCAAGATCGCCCAGTACTTCTACCCACAACGCCAGACCCAGGTAATGAACGAGGGCTGGGCCACCTTCTGGCACTACACCCTGATGAACGACCTGTACGACGAGGGCCTGGTCACCGACGGCTTCATGCTGGAGTTCCTGCAGTCGCACACCGGGGTGATCTACCAACCCAGCTTCGACAGCCCCTACTACAGCGGCATCAACCCCTACACCCTGGGCTTTGCCATCTACAGCGACATTCGCCGTATCTGCGAGAACCCCACCGAGGAAGACAAACGCTGGTTCCCCGACATCGCCGGCGGCGACTGGCTGTCAACCCTCAAGTTCGCCATGGCCAACTTCAAGGACGAGAGCTTCATCCTGCAGTTCCTCTCGCCCAAGGTGATCCGCGACCTCAAGCTGTTCAGCGTGCTCGACGACGACCTGCAGGACGACCTGCTCATACCGGCCATCCACGATGAATTCGGCTACCGGCAGATCCGCGAAACCCTGGCCGCCCAGTACAACCTCGGCAACCGCGAGCCCAACGTGCAAATATGGAGTGTCGACCGCCGTGGCGACCGCTCACTGACCCTGCGCCACCAGCAGCACGAGCGCAAACCACTGGGCGAATCCACCGGCGAGGTGCTCAAGCACCTGCACCGTCTGTGGGGCTTCGATATTCACCTGGAAAGCATGCGCGGCGACCAGGTGGTCGGCATGCAGCACGTCCCACCCAAGCGTGAACCGGACAGCGAGAACGAGTACCCGCGCCTGGACTTGGTGATACCGCCGATCTAGGCAGGAGCGATCTCTGCTCGCGAAAAGCAGGTCAGCGCCGCTTCGCGAGCAGAGCTCGCTCCTACAACGGCGCCCACCCTATTTTTCGCTTATCCACCGCCGCAACGGAGGCATCGACATGCCGATCTAACAGGTTGGCGGCGCCGGGCGCGACCGCCGGCTAGGCCCCCCGGGGGCAGATATCGACTGGGTGGTGGTGGGCGCCAGCGCCGAGGCCATGCAGGCTCAGGGGTTTCGCCCGGTCGGCGCGGACTTCCCGGTATTCCTACACCCGCAAAGCGGCGAGGAGTATGCCCTGGCCCGCACCGAGCGCAAATCGGGCCAGGGCTACGGCGGCTTCACCTTCCACGCCAGCCCGGAGGTGACGCTGGAAGAAGATCTGATCCGCCGTGACCTGACCATCAACGCCATGGCCGAGGATGACCACGGCCAGGTGATCGACCCCTACGGTGGCCAGCAGGATCTGCAAGCCCGCCTGCTGCGCCATGTCTCGCCCGCCTTCGCCGAAGACCCACTGCGCGTGCTGCGCGTGGCGCGCTTCGCCGCCCGCTATGCACCGCTGGGCTTTCGCGTGGCTGAGGAAACCCTCGCGCTCATGCGCCAGCTGGCCGAATCCGGTGAGCTGCAGGCGTTGACCGCCGAGCGCAGCTGGAAGGAAATCTCCCGCGCCCTGCTCGAACCACGCCCGGACGTATTCATCCAGGTGCTGCGCGATTGCGGCGCCCTGGTCGAGTTACTGCCGGAGCTGGACACCCTGTTCGGCGTACCGCAAACCGCCGCTCACCACCCGGAAGTCGATACCGGCGTGCACTGCCTGATGGTGCTGCAGCAGTGCGCTCTGCACGATCAGCCACTGAGCGTGCGTTGGGCCTGCCTGCTGCATGATCTGGGCAAGGGCCGCACGCCAGAGGCCGAATGGCCACGGCATATCGCCCACGAAAAGCGCGGGCTGAAACTGATCGAAGCGGTCAACCAGCGCTGCAAGGTGCCCCGGGACTGCGCCGAACTGGCCCTGCTGGTCGGCGAATACCACACCCACGGCCATCGCGCCCTGGAACTGCGCGCCGATACCCTGCTGGAGTTGCTGCAAAGCTTCGATGTGTATCGCCGTCCGCAGCGCTTCGAGGAATTCATCGCCGCTTGCGAGATGGACGCGCGTGGCCGCCTGGGTTTCGAGGAGCGCGACTATCCACAGGCCGCCTACCTGCACGGCGCGATGCAGGCAGCGCGCTCAGTCGCCGTACAGCCGTTGCTGGAACAAGGCTTCAAGGGCGCCGAACTGGGCGAGGCGCTCAAGCGCGAACGTCTCAAGGCCCTCAAGGCCCTCAAGGCCCTCAAGGCTTACAAGGAAAGCGCTGCGCAAAAGTAGCCCGGATGCAATCCGGGCGCGGCCTCCCCGGATTGCATCCGGGCTACAGAGAGGCGGGGTTGGCCTGGATCAACTCGGCCAGTCATAGGCTGGGTAGAGGCGCAATGCGCCGAAACCCAGCAATAAGGGGCATACGCTGGGCTGCGCTGCACTAGCCTGGTCTACACAGGGGCCGGGCAAGCCTGCCGCAATTCCTCCGGAGTCAGCTCCGCGCCGCGCCACTGGAAAGCCACCGGCCACAGCTGCTGCTCACAGGCCATCTCCTCCCACTGCGTGGCAAATGACTTGCCTGTCTCAGGGTGAATGGCGCCCGGAGCCAGCAACGCCAGCGGCCAGAGCACGAAAGCATTCTTGAGGATTTCCGCGCGCGGTAGCACCAGGCCATCGAAGTTGCCGACCTGCTCGCCATACAGCAGCACATCGATATCCAGCGGCAAGCCCTTGCGCTCTGGCGCATAACGGCCGTTATCGGCCTCGATGCACTTGAGCCGGCGATCCAGCTCCGCCAACGGCAGATCGGTACGGGCGCTGATGACCAGGTTGTAGAAATTCGCGCTCTTGATGCCGACCGGGCGGCTCTCGAACACGGGTGAACAGCGCAGATCCTGCAAAAACGCGGCAAGCGCCTCGAGACCGGCCTGCAGGCGCAGGTCCCGCTCGGAATTGCTGCCAAGCCCGAGAAATATCCTGGTCATCGCGAGCGCTCGATTTCCACGCCCACTCCACGAGCCAGCGGGTTGGCCCCGGGCTTGGTCACACGCAGGCGCAGCCAGGGCGCGCCGAACTGAGACAGCAGGCTCTCGGCCAAACGCTCGGCGAAGGTTTCCACCAACTCGAAGCGAGCCGCTGCGGCAAAGGCCTGGATGTGCTGATTGACCGCCGCGTAGTCGAGCGCCTTGGCCAGATCATCATTAGCCGCAGCCGGGCGAATGTCCCAGGCGAAGGTCAGATCCAGGCGCAGGCACTGGCGAATACCGCGCTCCCAATCGTAGGCGCCGATCAGGGTGTCGACCTCCAGCCCCTCGATGAAAACCTTATCCACCTGTTCACTCCACTCGTCACGCCGCTAGAATCGGGACTCCCTCGCCCCGGAATGGACACCATGTTCTGGCTGTTGGTCCCACTCGCCTACCTGCTTGGCTCGTTGTCCTTCGCCATCCTGCTCAGCCACCTCGCAGGCGGGCCAGACCCGCGCGCCAGTGGTTCGGGCAATCCGGGCGCCACCAACATGCTGCGCGTCGCCGGCAAGAAGCTGGCCATCCTCACCCTGCTTGGCGACCTGGGCAAGGGTCTGCTGCCGGTGCTGGTCGCCGATCTGTTCGGCCTCGGCATCCAGCAACAGGCCTGGGTTGGCCTGGCCGCCGTCGTCGGCCATCTCTACCCAGTCTACTTTCGTTTTCGCGGCGGCAAGGGCGTGGCGACTGCGGCCGGTATGCTGCTAGGCCTCTATCCTCCGGCCGCCCTGCTGGCGCTCGGCGCCTGGGCACTGGTGTTCTTTCTCACCCGCACCAGCTCACTGGCATCGCTGATCGCTACGCCGCTGACCCTGCCACTGTTGGCCTGGCAGCAGCCCGGCGCACTGCTGCCGATGTGCGTCTTAACCGGGCTGATCGTCTGGCGTCATCGCGGCAATCTACGCGACCTGCTCGGCGGGCGCGAACGGCATTTCTAATCCGCGACCTGAGCCCGACTCAGATTGCCGGCAGCTGCTCCATCGGCCAGCGCGCCTGCACCTTGATCTGCGGCCCTTCGTGCTGACCCGCCAGCAGGCGCTGAGCGCCCGCATAAGCGATCATCGCACCGTTATCGGTGCAGAAACGCGGGCGCGCATAAAACACCTTGCCCTTGAGCCCTGCCAGCATGTTTTCCAGCGAACGGCGCAAGGACTGGTTGGCGCTGACACCACCAGCAATCACCAGGCTGTTGAGGCCGGTCTGCCTGAGCGCACGCTTGCACTTGATGGTCAGGGTATCGACCACTGCATCCTGGAAGGCGCGGGCGATGTCGGCACGAGTCTGCTCACTGGCATCGCCGGCGTCGCGGCACTGTTGCCAGGTATTAAGGGTAAAGGTCTTCAGGCCGCTGAAGCTGAAGTCCAGCCCGGGGCGATCGGTCATCGGCCGCGGGAAGGTGAAGCGCCCCGCCGCACCCTGCTCAGCCAGGCGAGCGATTTCCGGGCCGCCGGGATAATTCAGACCCATCAGCTTGGCCGTCTTGTCGAAGGCCTCGCCGGCGGCGTCGTCCAGCGACTCGCCAAGTAGCTGGTACTGGCCGATACCGTCGACCCGCACCAGTTGGGTATGACCGCCGGAGACCAACAAGGCGACGAACGGAAAGGCCGGCGGCTGCTCTTCCAGCATCGGTGCCAGCAAGTGGCCTTCCATATGATGCACACCCACGGCCGGAATGCCCCAGGCAAAGGCCAGCGCCTGGGCACAGGAAGCACCGACCAGCAATGCGCCGACCAGCCCCGGGCCAGAGGTATAGGCGATGGCTTCGATCTGCTCGCGACTGACATCGGCCTCGGCCAACACTTCGCGAATCAGCGGCAGCATGCGCTTGACGTGATCACGCGAAGCCAGCTCCGGCACTACGCCGCCAAACACCCGATGCTGCTCGATCTGACTGAACAGCGCATCGGCCAGCAAGCCGCGCTCGCTGTCGTAAAGGGCGACACCAGTTTCGTCGCAGGAGGTTTCCAGTCCCAGCACCAGCATGGCTTGTGGCCTATAGAAGGGGGTCGATTAGAAGGCGCGGATGATAATCGCCGTCCGGCGGCCCGGCCAGCGCTTTTCGATCAGAGGCTTTGCATTCCCTTGCATGAGGCGTTAATATCCGCAGCCCTTGAAAACCGACGTACTCCCGTGCCCTTGCCGGATCGCGTCGTCCATTCGGTAAAACAGTGAAGGTACGACCTGGATGCCAGCCGTCAAAGTTAAAGAGAACGAACCCTTCGACGTAGCTCTGCGTCGCTTCAAGCGCTCCTGCGAAAAGGCCGGTGTACTGGCCGAAGTTCGCAGCCGCGAGTTCTACGAGAAGCCCACCACCGAGCGTAAGCGCAAGGCAGCTGCTGCTGTTAAGCGTCACGCCAAGAAAGTGCAGCGCGAGCAGCGCCGCCGCGAGCGTCTGTACTGAGTTATCAGTCGCGCCGCTAAAGGCTTCCGCACTACCCGGCTTCGGCCGGGTTTTGCATTTCTGACTCCGCTTCGCCCTCCGGCGATGATCGGAGTTTTTTCGTTTATGCTGCCGCCTTTCTCCTTCTACGCTGACGAACCATGGCTGGTCTGATTCCACAGTCCTTCATCGATGACCTGCTCAACCGCACCGACATAGTCGAGGTGGTGAGCTCGCGCATCCAGCTGAAGAAGGCCGGCAAGAACTACACGGCCTGCTGCCCGTTCCACAAGGAGAAGACCCCCTCCTTCAGCGTCAGCCCGGACAAGCAGTTCTACTACTGCTTCGGCTGCGGCGCCGGCGGCAACGCCCTTGGTTTCGTCATGGACCACGACAGCCTGGACTTCCCCCAGGCCGTCGAGGAACTGGCCAAGCGCGCCGGCATGGATATCCCCCGCGAAGAAGGCGGCCGCGGACGCACTCCGCGTCAGCCGGTCGACTCGCCGCTCTACCCACTGCTCACCGCCGCCGCCGACTACTATCGCCAGGCGCTGAAGAGCCACCCGACGCGCAAGTCGGCAGTGGACTACCTCAAGGGTCGCGGCCTGTCCGGCGAAATCGCCCGCGACTTCGGCCTGGGCTTCGCCCCACCCGGCTGGGACAACCTGCACAAACACCTGGCCGGCGACAAGCTGCAGCAGAAGGCCATGATCGACGCCGGCCTGCTGATCGAGAACGCCGAAAACGGGCGCATCTACGACCGCTTTCGCGATCGCGTGATGTTCCCCATTCGCGACAGTCGCGGCCGCATCATCGCCTTTGGCGGTCGCGTGCTGGGCGACGACAAACCCAAGTACCTGAACTCCCCGGAAACCCCGGTCTTCCACAAAGGCCAGGAACTCTACGGCCTGTACGAGGCACGCAAGAGCAACCGCGACCTCGACGAGATCATGGTGGTCGAGGGCTACATGGACGTCATCGCCCTGGCCCAGCAGGGCCTGCGCAATGCGGTGGCAACCCTCGGCACGGCGACCAGCGAGGAACATCTCAAGCGCCTGTTCCGCCTGGTGCCCAGCGTACTTTTCTGTTTCGATGGCGACGGCGCGGGGCGCAAGGCCGCCTGGCGCGCCCTGGAAGCCACCCTGCCCAACCTGCAGGACGGCCGCCGCGCACGCTTCCTGTTCCTGCCCGAAGGCGAGGACCCGGACACCCTGGTTCGCAGTGAAGGCACCGACGCCTTCCGCGCGCGCATCAACCAGCACGCCCAGCCGCTGGCCGACTACTTCTTCCAGCAGCTCTCGGAAGAAGCAGACCCACGCTCGCTGGAAGGCAAGGCCCACCTAGTGACCCTGGCCGCGCCACTGATCGACAAGATCCCCGGCAACCACCTGCGCGCCCTGATGCGCCAGCGTCTGTCGGAAATCACCGGCCTGTCCGGCGAGATGCTGCAACAGGTTGCGCAGAGCGCACCGCCAGCCGCCACTGCAGCCCCCTCCAGCCAAGAGCCTCCTGCCGATTACGGCCATTATTACGACGCCCAACCGGAATACGGCGACATCGCCGACTATGCCGACCATATCGAGCCGCCCGCCGAGGCCTACGAGCAGAAGAAACCCTGGCAGAAAGGCGACGGCAAATCCTGGAAGAAGGATGGCGACTGGAAAAAAGGCGGTGACTGGCGCAAAGGCTCGCGGGATAACGCGCCACCACGCAAACCGGTCAATGTCGAATCACCGACCCTGACCGCCCTGCGCACCCTGCTGCACCATCCGCAGCTGGCACAAGGCGTGGAAGATGTCGGCCACTTCGCCGACGAAAGCGACACCTACGCCCAGCTCCTGGTCGCCCTGATCGGCACCCTGCAGAAGAGCCCCAAGCTGCGCTCACTGCAACTGATCGCCCGCTGGCACGGCACCGATCAGGGCAGATTACTGCGCGCCCTGGCTGAAAAGGAGTGGCTGATCGAAGGCGACAATCTTGAAAAGCAGTTCTTCGACACCATTACTACACTTGCCAGTAACCAGCTGCAAAAACGCCGTGATCAGCTGCTCCGCAGCGTCATGCACAAGAGCCCAGGCGAGCTCAGCGAGGAAGAGAAAGCCCTGCTGAGAGAACACTTCAGCCAGGCTTCTTCGACCGATGAAAAGAGCCAAACTGGCGCCTGAGCCCCAAAATCAGGTATAATCCTCGGCTTATTTTCAGCCCGCCAAGACCTTCAGTGGATAGGGTGCTATGTCCGGAAAAGCGCAACAGCAATCTCGTTTGAAAGAGTTGATCAGCCGTGGTCGTGAGCAGGGTTACCTGACTTACGCCGAGGTCAACGACCACCTGCCGGAGGATATTTCCGATCCGGAACAGGTGGAAGACATCATCCGCATGATCAACGACATGGGGATCAACGTATTCGAGAGCGCTCCGGATGCGGATGCCCTGCTGCTGGCCGAAGCCGACACCGACGAGGCCGCAGCCGAAGAAGCTGCGGCCGCGCTGGCAGCGGTAGAGACCGATATCGGCCGCACCACCGACCCAGTGCGCATGTACATGCGTGAAATGGGTACCGTGGAGCTGCTGACCCGCGAAGGCGAGATCGAAATCGCCAAACGCATCGAGGAAGGTATCCGCGAAGTCATGGGCGCCATCGCCCACTTCCCTGGCACCGTCGACAGCATTCTTGCCGAGTACGAGCGCGTCACCAGCGAAGGCGGCCGCCTGTCCGACATCTTCAACGGCTATATCGACCCGGATGACGGTAATGTGCCGGCCGAGGAAGTGGAGCCCGAGCTCAAAGAAGCCGCTGCAGAAGAGAAAGACGACGAAGACGAAGAAGAAGACGGCGATAGCGACTCCGACGACGAAGGCGATGGTGGCCCGGATCCGGAAGAAGCCGCCCGCCGCTTTGGCGCCGTCGCCGATCAGCTGGAAAAAACCCTCAAGGTCCTGAAGAAGCATGGCCGTGGCAGCAAGCAGGCCACTGAGGAGCAGTTGGTTCTGGCCGAGCTGTTCATGCCGATCAAACTGATCCCCAAGCAGTTCGAAGCCCTGGTCGACCGTGTACGCGGCTCGCTGGAGCAGGTTCGCGCCCAGGAACGCGCCATCATGCAGCTGTGCGTGCGTGATGCCCGCATGCCGCGTGCCGATTTCCTCAAGCAGTTCCCCGGCAATGAAGTGGATACCACCTGGGCTGCCGGCCTGGCCAAAGGCAAGGCCAAGTACGCCGAGGCCATTGCCAATGTGCAGGCCGACATCCAGCGCTGCCAGGAAAAAATGATCGCCATCGAGGCCGATGCTGGCCTGGTGATTGCCGAAATCAAGGACATCAACCGTCGCATGTCCATCGGTGAAGCCAAGGCTCGCCGGGCGAAGAAAGAGATGGTCGAGGCCAACCTGCGTCTCGTGATCTCCATCGCCAAGAAGTACACCAACCGCGGTCTGCAGTTCCTCGACCTGATTCAGGAAGGCAACATCGGCCTGATGAAGGCGGTGGACAAATTCGAATACCGCCGCGGCTACAAGTTCTCGACCTACGCCACCTGGTGGATTCGCCAGGCGATCACCCGCTCGATCGCCGACCAGGCGCGCACCATCCGTATTCCGGTGCACATGATCGAGACGATCAACAAGCTCAACCGTATTTCCCGCCAGATGCTGCAGGAAATGGGTCGCGAACCGACGCCGGAAGAGCTGGGCGAGCGCATGGAGATGCCTGAGGACAAGATCCGCAAGGTATTGAAGATCGCCAAAGAGCCGATCTCCATGGAGACGCCGATCGGTGACGACGAAGACTCGCACCTGGGCGACTTCATCGAGGACTCCACCATGCAGTCGCCGATCGAGGTGGCTACCGTGGAAAGCCTCAAGGAAGCCACCCGCGAAGTGCTGGCCGGGCTCACCGCCCGCGAGGCCAAGGTTCTGCGCATGCGCTTCGGCATCGACATGAACACCGACCACACCCTTGAGGAAGTGGGCAAGCAGTTCGATGTCACCCGCGAGCGTATTCGTCAGATCGAGGCCAAGGCGCTGCGCAAGCTGCGCCATCCGACCAGAAGCGAGCATCTGCGCTCCTTCCTCGACGAGTGATGATGAAAACCCCGACAGATTGTCGGGGTTTTTGTTTTCCTGCGGGCTACACTGCAAGCAGTCAATGGCGTTCCCGGAATCACCGCATGTCGCGTCTGCTGGCCATTCTTCTGTCGTGTCTGGCGTGCTGGATGCAGCCCGCGCTGGCGCTCGACCTGAGCCCGGAGGAAGAAGCCTGGCTTGCCAGCGACCCACAGATCCGCCTGGGCATCGACACCTCCTGGCCACCCTTCGAGTTCCGCGATGAAGCAGGTCGTTACAGCGGCCTCAGCGCCGGCTATGTGCACCTGATCGAGGAACGCCTCAAGCTGCGCATAGTGCCGGTCGAACCGCAGAGCTGGAGCGAAGTGCTCGCCAGCGCCAAGAACGGCAAGCTGGATCTGCTGCCAGGCGTGATGTCGACACCGGAGCGGCAACGCGATCTGGCCTTCACCCGCCCCTATCTGGACTTCCCGATTGTCATCCTGGCCCACCGAGACGGCCCTCAGCCAGCCGACATGCAGGATCTCTACGGCCTGAAAATCGCCGTGGTCAAGGATTACGCCCCCCACGAACTGCTGCGCAACCGCCACCCCGATCTCAGCCTGCTGCCCCTGCCCAGCGTCAATGCGGCCTTGCAGGCGCTGGCCGCCGGGCAAGCCGACGCCGTTGTCGGCGATCTCGCTTCCAGCGTCTGGAGCATGCGCCAACTGAAGCTGGAAGGGCTCCAGATCAGTGGCGAAACACCCTACCGCTACCAGCTGGCAATGGCTGCACCGAAAAGTCAGACCCTGTTGATCGGCATCCTCGACAAGCTGTTTGCCGACCTCAGCCCTAGCGAAGTCACTGCACTGCAGGAGCCATGGGTCGGCGGCGTACTGGACAGTCGCCAGGTCTGGCGTCAGGCACTGCTGTATGGCCTGCCTACATTCCTACTGGCCTTGGCAGTGCTGGCCATCGTTCTCGGCATCAACCGGCGCCTGCGCCAGGAGATGCAGGGTCGCCAGGCCCTGGAAGAGCGCCTGCGCACCAGCGAAGAACATTACCGCGGCCTGGTCGAAAGCCTTTCGGCCATCGCCTGGGAAGCCGACTCCGAGGACTACCGGTTCACCTACGTGTCGCCCCACGCCGAAAAGCTGCTCGGCTACCCCCTGACAAACTGGCTTCAGCCAGGGTTCTGGCGGCAGACGGTACACCCCGATGACTTACCCAGCACACTGGCCTGCTGTGAAGACCAGCGTAAACAGGTGCGCGACCATGAGGTCGAGTACCGCATGCTCGACAGCCAAGGCAACATCGTCTGGATTCGCGACATCATCACCCTGTTCAAACGCAACGACCGCCTGGTGATACGCGGGCTGATGATCGACATCAGCGCCGCCAAACAGGCCGAGCAGGCTCAGCGCCTGTCCGAGGAAAAGTTCGCCTCGGTATTCCATAACTGCCCGGACATTCTGGTCATCGCTCGCCGGGAGGACGGCATTCTGCTGAGCGTCAACCACACCTTCGAGCAGCAACTCGGCATCCGTGCGGCCGAGGCCATCGGCAAAACCGCCACCCAGCTCGATATCTGGGGCCACACCGGCATTGGCCCCATGCTGCTCGACCGCCTGCAACAGCAGGCGCTGAACAATATCGAAATGCCCTTCCGGCGACGCAACGGCGAGCACTTCACCGGCTTGATCTCGGCGCAGCATATTGTGCTGGACGGCCAACCTGCCCTGGTCGTAGCCGTGCGTGACATCACCCAGCTCAAGCAGACCCAGCAGCAACTCAAGGTCTCCGAAGAGAAGTTCGCCAAGGCCTTCCACGCCTCCCCGGACGGCATGCTGATCACTCGCCTCAGCGATGGTCGCCTGCTGGAAGCCAACGAAGGCTTCAGCCACATTACCGGCCACGACTACCAGCATGCCGTCGGTCGTACTACGGCGGAGCTGGGCCTATGGGTCGACCCCGACGATCGTCTGCGCATGATCGAGCAGGTGCGCCAGCATGGCATGGCCAGGGATTTCCGCGCCTGGATCTTCAACAACCAGGGCCAGCGCCGCCTCGGCGAGCTGGCAGCGCAGCCGATCATGATCGACGACGAGCCCTGCATGCTGACCATCGCCCGCGACATCACCGAGCGCGAGCAGATGCAGGAGCGCCTGCACCAGGCCGCGACCGTATTCGAAAGCACCGCCGAAGGCGTGATGATCACCGACCTCGAACAACGCATCACCGCGGTCAACCGCGCCTTCAGCGATATCACCGGCTACGCAGAGGCCGAGGCCCTGGGCCAAACGCCGCGCCTGCTGGCCTCCGGCAAGCACGACAGCGCCTTCTATGCCGCGATGTGGCACCAGCTGGCCGCCGACGGGCACTGGCAGGGCGAGGTGTGCAACAAGCGCAAGAATGGCGAGCTGTACCCCGAATGGCTGACCATCAGCGCCGTACGGGACCAGAGCGGCCAGATCACCCATTTCGTCGGCGTGTTCGCCGACATCAGCTCGCTCAAACAGGCCCAGGATCGCCTCGACTACCAGGCCCACCATGATCCACTGACCGGCCTGCCCAACCGCATGCTGTTCGAAAGCCGACTGGACACCGCGCTCAAGGATGCCCGCACCGACCACCAGAGCGGTGCCGTGCTGTTCCTTGACCTGGACCGTTTCAAGCATATCAATGACAGCCTCGGGCATCCGATTGGCGACCAACTGCTCAAAGCCATCGCCCTGCGCCTGCGCGAACAACTGCGCGACATCGACACCGTAGCCCGCCTGGGCGGCGACGAATTCATCGTACTTCTTCCCGGCCTGCACCAGCCGCGTGATGCCGAGCGCGTCGCCACCAAATTGCTGGCCTGCTTCGGCGCCCCCTTCCAGGCCGATGGCCATGAATTCTTCACCAGCGCCAGCATCGGCATCAGCCTGTTCCCCCAGGACGGAAGCGACGTCGCCACGCTGATCAAGAACGCCGACGCCGCGATGTACAGCTCCAAGGCCAAGGGACGCAACCGCAGCGAGTTCTACACCCGCAAGCTGACCTTTCAGGCCACCGAGCGCATGACCCTGGAACTGGAGCTGCGCCGGGCCATCGAGCGCAACGAGCTGAGCCTGCATTACCAACCCAAACTGTGCCTGCACAGCGGCCACCTGGTCGGCGCCGAGGCGCTGATTCGCTGGCACCATCCAGTGTTCGGCGAAGTTCCGCCGGACCGCTTCATCCCCCTGGCCGAAGATAACGGCATGATCCTGCAGCTGGGCGACTGGGTCATGCAGGAGGCCTGCCGTCAGATGCGCCAGTGGCAGGACAGCCACGCCCCCTTCGGCCCACTCTCGGTCAACCTTGCCGGCAGCCAGCTGCGCCAACCCCAACTGGCCGAACGCATCGCCGGCATGCTCGACGACTTCGGCCTGACCGCCGACAAGCTGCAACTGGAAATCACCGAGAGCTTCATCATGAACCAGGCCGAAGAGGCCCTGGCGATCCTGCATGAGCTCAAAGCGCTAGGCCTGCAACTGGCCATCGACGACTTCGGCACCGGCTACTCCTCGCTCAGCTACCTCAAGCGCCTGCCGCTGGACATCCTCAAGATCGACAAGTCCTTCGTCCGCGGCCTACCCGGTGACCCCGACGATGCCGCCATCACCCGCGCCATCCTCGCCCTCGGCCGCAGCCTGCAGATGACGGTGATCGCCGAAGGTGTGGAAACCAAAGCCCAGGAACTGTTCCTCACCAGCGAAGGCTGCGAACAGATCCAGGGCTACGTGGTCAGCCGCCCCCTGCCCGCCGAGTCCTTCGCCAGCAATTTTCTTGGCCCCTTGCCGATTGGCAGCGCGGAAAACGCGCCGGTATAATCCGCCGCTCCTTCTGAGGGCCTATAGCTCAGTTGGTTAGAGCACTCGACTCATAATCGATTGGTCGCAGGTTCAAGTCCTGCTGGGCCCACCATCTGTATAGAAAGCCGCGCACTGCGCGGCTTTTTTCATTCTGCGCAGAGCTACCGGAGCAGAACCCTACTACGACTTCATGGATTAGACACTGAGCCGAATAGCCGGCATTATCGGCTCACCATATGAGCCGAATAAGCTCATTAATCGGCTCACAGACGAGCAACACCCATGAATGACCCGTTCTGGATCTGGCAGCAGCCCGATTGGCCGCACTTCAGCTGGCAGGCCGATGTGCTTGCCCAACTGCTGCGTGCTTGCGGTCAGACTCAGGGCCGTTTGCTCGGGATGCTCGGAGCTGTAGGTGGTGACACGGAAGTGCAGAGCAGCCTGGATGCCATGCTGCAGAACATCGTCACCTCATCCGCCATCGAAGGTGAGCAGCTGAATGTCGGCTCGGTGCGTTCATCACTGGCACGACGCTTGGGGCTGCACGAAGAAGGTCGCACCACCTCTCGCTCTGAAGGCCTGGCGGAACTGTTGCTCGATGCCACTCGCGCCTATCAGCAGCCGCTCGATCTACAGCGGCTCTTCACCTGGCATGGCTGGCTGTTCCCCAGCGATGACCACCTGCTGGCCCGCCCGCTACGCATCGGCATGCTGCGCGGCGAAGAGCCAATGCAGGTAGTTTCCGGCCGACTCGACCGCCCTACCGTGCATTTCGAGGCCCCACCCCGCGCCGGGCTGGAAGTGCAACTGGACGACTTCCTCGCCTGGTTCGAGAGCAGCCGTAGCGATGCCTGCCTCGACCCGTTTCTGCGTGCCGGCATTGCGCACTTCTGGTTCGTTACCCTGCACCCCTTCGATGATGGCAACGGTCGCCTTACCCGCGCCATCACAGACCTGGCACTGGCTCAGGGCGAACAGCAGGCCATCCGCTTCTACGCCATGTCGGCGAGCATCCTCGACGACCGCGCCGGCTATTACCGCACCCTGGAAGCGAGCCAGAAAGGCACGCTGGATATCACCGCCTGGCTGCAGTGGTTCCTCGCCACACTGCTCAAGAGCCTGGAGCAGGCCCTTGCTCGTATCGACCGTGTGCTGGTCAAGGCGCGCTTCTGGCAGGCTCACCGCAGCCAGGCCTTGTCTGCCGAGCAGATCAAAGTGCTTAACCGCTTGCTCGATGGCGGCGAACGGGGTTTCGAGAACGGCATCAGCGCCGCTCAATACCAGGCCGTGGCCAAGGTCTCGAAAGCCACTGCCACGCGCCATCTGAGCGATCTTGTCGAGAAGGGCTGCCTTGCCCGGCTACCGGGCGGCGGGCGCAGCACGCGCTATCAGATACAGCACTCGGCAAGCGCTCAAGGCTGACCCTGCAGAAACAAGCAGCGCCCCGGACGCGTCGTAATGGTGTAGTGCCATCACGGCTGGTTTCGGTACTATCCGGCTAATTCTGGATAACTGGGACAAGAAATGGACTTCACCCCCATCATTGCGCAGGTCTGGGGAACGCTGGGATGGTTGATCCCGCTGATGCTGCTGATCGGCCTGCTCAAGTCGCCTTGGGCCAAGGGCCATATTGGCGAGCTCCTGGTACGGCTGTTTGCCCATTGGCAGCTGGACAAGCAGACCTACCGCCGCCTGCACAACGTCACCCTGAACACGCCTGACGGCACCACGCAGATCGACCACGTATTCCTCTCGCCCTACGGCATCTTCGTGCTGGAAACGAAGAACATGAGCGGCTGGATCTTCGGCAGCGAGAAGCAGGCGCAGTGGACGCAGAAGCTCTATAAACGCACCTTCAAATTCCAGAACCCACTACGCCAGAACTACAAGCACCTCAAAGCCCTGGAAGCCACCCTTGGCGTTAATCCCGAGCACCTGCACTCGGTCATCACCTTTGTCGGCGGCAGTACCTTCAAAACCGAAGTGCCGGCCAACGTCACCCAGGGCATCGGCTTTATCCGCTATATCAAGTCATTCCAGCAGCCGGTATTCAGCGAGGCTGAAGTCGACGCCATGCTGCACGCACTGCAAACCGACCGTCGCGCGCCAACCCTCGCCACCCATCTCGAGCACGTGCAAAACCTCAAGCGCCGAAGTGATCCGACAGCCGAACGGCAATGCCCTAAGTGCGGCGGCGCGCTACTGATTCGCACCGTGAAATCAGGGCCGAAAACGGGGCAGCAATTCTGGGGCTGCTCGGCGTTTCCCAAATGCCGAACCATGCAAAGCCTTTAACACGCGGCCATACCATCAACCCTGCGCCTGGAGTCGCAATGTCCGTCCCAACCTACGACCAGTTCATTGAACCGCTCCTGCGCTACCTGGCCGCCACGCCCGAGGGCGCGACAGCACGTGACGCCCATGAAGCCGCTGCTGATGCGCTAAACCTGTCGGAAGCACAGCGCCAAGAGCTAATCGCAAGCGGCCAGGCCATCTACAAAAACCGTGCAGGCTGGGCCCATGACCGCCTCAAACGCGCCGGCCTGTCCAGCAGCGCCAAACGTGGGTACTGGAAGCTGACTGACGCTGGCATTACCTATGCCATCCAGCACCCCGCCCCTCTGCCTGCGAATAAGATCGAACAGCTCGCCATCGGCTTTATGGACGTGAAACTCAAGAGCCCGACCGACGCCATCCCCCTCGATGGGCAGGATCAGCCAGCGCCGACGCTTAGCTCAGCCACTGTTAGCCCTGACGACCGTCTGGAGCAGGCGCTGCGTGAGCTACGCGAGGCAACGGCAGCGGACTTACTCGATAGCCTCCTTCAAGTCAGCCCCAACCGCTTCGAAGTCATTGTGCTGGATGTGCTCCACAGCCTTGGCTACGGCGCTAGCCGCAACGATCTTCAGCGCGTCGGCGGCAGCGGGGATGGCGGGATCGATGGGGTGATCTCACTCGACAAGCTCGGCCTGGAAAAGGTCTATGTGCAAGCCAAGCGCTGGCAAGGCACGGTTGGTCGGCCAGAGTTGCAAGCCTTCTACGGCGCACTCGCAGGGCAAAAAGCCAAACGTGGAGTGTTTATCACCACCTCTGGTTTCACCGCCCAAGCAATCGACTTTTCCCGTTCAGTGGAGGGCATGGTGCTGGTCGACGGCAGTCGACTGGTCAACTTGATGATGGATCATGAGGTTGGCGTGACCTCTCGCCTACTCAAGCTGCCGAAGCTAGATAGTGACTACTTCGATGAAGAGTGACGGGGGAGAAAATAAATCTGCCTCCTTCACTCACTAGCCATCGCCTGTAAGGCGGAAAAAACTCAGAGGACGGTACATGGATCAGCAGATAGCGCTGAAATTGATCGCCGAGAAAGCTTACGACGTTGGGTACTCCGCCAAGCTTCATTTTTCTACATACGACATCGTAGAGAAGGCGCCGGGATGGATTGGCTTGATCTCTCTTGTGATTGGCGTGCTATCTCTCTACATCGATTTTTTGGCGGCCAAACATGTCTCGGCCGTCATTACGGTGGTCGGCATCTGTAGCCTTTACATCACCTACTACTCCGATACGAAAGAGCAGTATTTCCAGGCGGGGAACACGCTGACCCAGTTGCTTGATCAGCTGAAGGGAATGAGTGCTCAGTGCAAATCCGCTGGCCAATTTACCCCTGATGATCAACTCGAACTGGATCGAATAACTGCCGAATTCAGAGCGACCTGCCAGAGGAAGCACATACTGTTCTCGGGATGGCTTGCTCACAAAAAATTCTTTTGGGATCAACAGATTGACTGGATAACTGAGCACCGGAAGTTTTCGTTTTTTAGAGACATGATTCCGTTGTCTGCC
>JAYQUJ010000004.1:0-128996 GCA_038147895.1 Pseudomonas sp. | reverse complement strand
ACCTTGAGCGCGGCGCGCAGGGCGGCCGAGGTCAGCCCGGCCTTGGCGCCGCTCAGACGACGGCCCTGCGCCAGGGCCTGCTGGATGCCGGCGGCCTGCACCGCATAGGCCTCGTCCAGATTGGCCAGGGCGAAAGTCTCGCTGACCCGTGGCCCCGGCTGGCGCTGACTGCGCGCCGAGGCCATGGCACTGGCGGCATCCCGCAGACGGGTATCGCTAACAGCGGCGTGCAGGCTCATCGGCTGGGCACCTCGCCGACCACGGTGGTACGGAACATCTCGCGGCGCATGCCGTGGTAGTCGGAGATCGGCAGGTGCCAGGTGCTGCGGTTGTCCCAGATGGCCAGGGTGCCCTGGCGCCAGCGCATGCGACAGGTGAAGGCCGGCGAGGTGGCCAGGCTGAACAAGTAGTCGAGCAGCGGCTTGGACTCTTCCGCGCGCAACCCCTTGATGCCCACGGTGTAGCCCGGATTGACGAACAGCACCTTCTTGCCGGTCTCCGGGTGGCGGATCACCAGCGGATGGCTGCGCGTGTCCCCGGAGGTGTCCTTGCCGTAGTTGATCGCCATGTTCTCCAGCAGGGCATTGTGGTTGGAGCCCACGCCATAACCGCGCTCCGGGCTGTGCACAGCATCGAGATCCTCCAGCATTTTCTTCATGCGCGGCGACAGCCACTCATAGGCCAGCGCCATGTTGGCGTAGCAGGTATCACCGCCAAAGGGCGGGATGTCGTGGCCATAGAGCAGGGTGAAGGCCGGCGGACGCTCCTGAAAGGTCCAGTCGGTGTGCCAGGCGCCGCCGAACACGAAGGGCGTCTTCTCGTCGGCCTCCTTAACCACGTGCACCACATGCGGATGCTCCGCCATGGTCTTCACATAAGGCTCGCGGCCGAACTCGCCGAGCTGCTGGGTGACTCGCTCCAGATCGGCAGGGTTCAGCTTCTGCTCGCGAATGAAGATCACCTTGTGCGCCAGCAGGGCCTGGCGCAATTCGGCAAAGCCTTCGTCGCCCAGCCGGGTCAGATCGAGGTCCTCGACATCGGCGCCGATGGCGCCGGTGGTCGGAGTCACTCGGAAATGGCGATAGTCGGCGGCACGGTTGTGGCTGGGCAGGGCGTAGATGAATTCACTCATGGCGGCAATTCTCATTGTTGTGAGTGGCTCCAGCATGCGACTCAAGCGGCCCGCCGATCTATGATAGTTACCGCCACAAATTGATAATTACTGCCAAAGGTGATCCCACGATGAACTGGCGCCAGAGCCGCCCGCTGACCGGCGTGCGCTACCTGCTCGACGTCGCCCGCGTCGAGAGCGTGGACGTCCCGGCCTGCCTGATCGGTAGCGCTATCTCGGCAGAAGCACTGCAGCAGGCCAATGCGCAGATCGAGGCCTGGCAGGAGCTGGCGGTGATCCGCAACCTGCTGGAACACGCCGGACGCCCCGGCCTGGGTTTCGTAGCCGGGCGCCATTACCACCTGACCTCCCTGGGCCTGCTGGGCTTCACCATGCTGGCCAGCCGCACGCTGGACGAGGCTTTCGCCGCCTTCCGCCGCTACCAGCCACTCGCCCTGACGCTCTGCCCGGCGCGCATCGAGACGGAGCGGCGTGGCACCTGGCTGCTGTTCGATGCCAGCGTGCTACCGCAGGACGCGCGCCGTTTCGTCATCGAACGCGGGCTGGCCGGCTGCCTGAGCGTGACGTCCGAGTTGCTGCAACGCCCGGCCACGCCCCTGGCGGTAGAAATGACGGCCGAAGCTCCCGACAGCGCAATCGATCTACAGCCCGACTTCCCCTACCCGGTGCGCTACGCAGCAACGCGCGACGGCATCCTGTTCGCCAGTAGCGAACTGCAACTCAGCCTGCCGCAGGCACATATCAGCGCCCAGCTCGAAGGCGAACAGCTGTGCGAGCGCCTGTGCACGGAGATTGCCCACGACCTGGTGGCTGCACCCATCGCGCGATTGGTGCAGCAGGTGCTGATTCGTGACTCGGCCACGCTGCTCGCCAGCCGTACCGTGGCAGAGCGCCTGGGCCTGTCCGAGCGCACCCTGCATCGGCGCCTGGCTGCCGAGGGACATGCTTTCCAGCAGCTCAATGAACAGATCAAACGGCGCCTGGCCGAGCGCCTGCTGCGCGACTCCAGCCTGGACCTGGGCAGCATCGCCCAGCGTCTGGGCTATGCCGATGCCGCCAGCTTCTCCCGCGCTTTCAATCGCTGGAACGGCAGCTCGCCCGGGGCTTGGCGCAGCCAGGCCGGCGCCGACATGGCGGTCGAGCGAACCGTCTAGAGCATTTACTCTAGAAACTCTAAGCTGGCTCCGCTGCACAACAACAATCACAAGGAGCCGCCATGTCCCTCTCCCCGTCCGCCGTCGCCCTGCTCGGGCTGGTCGCCTGGACCCTGTTTCTCGCCCTGCTGCTGCTCAACCAGCGAGGTCTGCTGGTGCTCAGCGGGCGCATGCAGGTCAACGCCTTCGCCCCCGATGGCAGCAACACGCCTGGTGCCTTCGGCCAGCGCCTGGTACGCGCTCATGCCAACTGCCTGGAGAACCTGCCGATGCAGGCCGCCGTACTGCTCTACGCCATGCAGGTGGGCCTCACCGCGGTGACCGATCCACTGGCCTGTACGCTGCTGGGGGCGCGCGTGTTCCAGTCGCTGATGCACCTGATCAGCACCAGCCCGCTGTTCGTCTGGCTGCGTTTCGCCGGCTGGCTGGTGCAGCTGGTCATCCTGATCTGGTGGCTGCTCAAGCTCTCCGGGCTGGTCTAAATCGCAGGCAAGAAAAAGGGGAGGCTCCAGGCCTCCCCTTTTTCATGTCCGTCGCAAGCAATTTTGTCGCCGCTTCTTTCCTCGCCTGCCTGGTTGGGCAGTGCGGACCCGGGTGCCTGCACGATCCGGTAGGACCGCCGGCGCCGCGACACCTGATTGGGCGTGGCGGGTGGACATTGACGTCCGGGCCTTGAAACTGAGGGAAAGCTTAACGGCGCGGCGCCGGCACAGGATTGCGAATATTGCTCACTGACACATTACTTGCGCAATTTTTCACCCCTGATAGAGTTTCAAGCGCAATCAATTAAGAAAAAGACACTTTCATGAACAAGCTTGATCGTTACGACCTGCGCATCCTCGCCGAATTACAGCGCGACGCGCGCATCTCCAACCAGGAGCTGGCCGAGCGCATCGGCCTGTCACCCTCGCCCTGCTCGCGGCGGGTCAAGCAGCTGGAGGATGATGGCTACATCGCCCGCCAGGTGGCCCTGCTGGACAGCAAGAAGCTCGGCCTGACGCTGACCGCCTTCGTCCTGATCGGCATGGATCGCCACACTCCGGAACGCTTCGAGCATTTCCAGGCGGTGATCCGCCAGTGCCCGGAAGTGCTGGAATGCAGCCTGGTGACCGGGATGGACGCCGACTACCAGCTCAAGGTGGTGGTGCCGGACATGGATCATTACCAGAAATTCCTCCTCGGCCAGCTGACCCGCATCGAGGGCGTGACCAGCGTGCGCTCCAGCTTCGTGCTCAATCAGGTGTTGTCCAGCACCGAGCTGCCGCTGGAGCACCTGCGCGGCTGATCGCCGCAGGGCCGACCGCATTCTGCTGCATGGCCGACACGGGCGCGTATAATCGCGCCCCGTTGTCCGCTATCGCCGCAAGAGGCCCCCGATGGAAACCGAACAGTTCGAAAACCTGATGATGTACGTCCTGGTCGGCGGCCTGATGCTGTTCATGTTCTTCATCATCTGGGACCTGGCGAAGAAGTCCAAGGCCGGGCGCCTTGGCACCGCCATCCTGTTCCTCGGCCTGGGCCTGTGCCTGTTCGCCTTCCTGGCCAAACCGCTGATCACCTACATCATCGAAGTGACCCGCGGTATTCACGGCTGAGGCACGTAACCACGCGGCTAGGCCGGTAGAGCCTCAGCCCGCTCATAACGCGGTGAGATCAGCTCCAGACTGCGATCGAACAAGGTCTGCACCTGCGCCTGGTGGCTGACGCCTATCACCGTGCACTGCGGTAGCTCGCGCCGGAGCATGAGCAGCAGTGCTTGCGCAGCCTTGTCGTCAAGCTGGTTGGTTGCCTCGTCCAGATAAAGGGTGTGCGGCCGATACAGCAACACACGCGCCAGCCCCAGACGCTGCTGTTCGCCCCCGGATAGCTCGCGCTCCCACTCGGCGTGGCGATCAAGTTGATCCTGCAGACGCTGCAGCCCGACCTTCTGCAGAACGCCCTGTAGCGGCTCATCAGGCACTACTTCGGCGGACGGGTAGACCAGTAGCTCTCGCAATGGCAGTGACGCCAAATAAGGTCTCTGCGGTAACAGCAGGCTGCGCCCGCTGGGCAACTGCCAGGTGCCGCGACAATAGGGCCACAGGCCTTGCAAGGTACGCAGCAGGGTGGATTTGCCCTGCCCGCTGGGCCCGGCCAGACGCACCCACTCGCCAGGCAGTACCTGACCATGCAAATCACACAATAGTGGCTCGCCGCTGGGCAACAACACATCCACACGCTCCATGCGCAGGCAGTCGCCACAGCTTGGCTCGCGCAGCTGTTGGCGGGTGCGGTTGATGGCCGCTTCGAACTGGCCGAGGCGCTCGACCGTGGCGCTCCACTCGGCCAGCAGGGTATAGGCGCCGATGAACCAGCTCAGCGAACCCTGCACCGCGCTGAAGGCCGTGCGCACCTGCATAAGTCCGCCGAGAGTGAGGGTCTTGGCCAGGAACAACGGCAGCGCAGCGAACACCGGGATGATGTTGCTGACCCGGTCGTAACCGACCACGAAGAAGCCCAGGTTGCGCTCGCGTGCCATCAGTCGCCACCAGTTCTCGGCAATAGCCTGGAAGCGCACGCGCAACTGCTGCCGCTCCGCCTCCTCACCGCCATAGAGGGCAATCTGCTCGGCATGGTCGCGCTTGCGCAGCAGGTCGGCACGGAAGTCCGCCTCGCGGCTCTGCTGGGCGTAGTTGAGGCGATGCAACGGCCGCCCCAGCCAGTGAGTAACCAGAGTACCGACCAGCGTGTAGAGCACGGCGATCCACACCAGGTAGCCCTCGACCCGCAGGCGCTGGCCGAACAACTCGAACTCGTGGCTGCCGGACAGCGCCCAGAGGATGCCGACGAAGGCCGTCACCTGCGCCATGTTGGTGATGAAGGACACCAGCAAATCGACACTACGAGTGACCAGCAGGTTGACGTCCTCGGCGATGCGCTGGTCGGGGTTGTCCGGCTCGCCGTCCAGGCCCAGACGGTAGAACGCCTGGCCACCCAACCAGTCACCAATCAGGCGCTCGCTCATGCTCTGTCGCCAGCGCAGCAGCAGCGCCTTGCGCAGCCAGGCCTTGTACACGGCGATCAGCACGAAGATGCCGATGTACAGCGAGTACTCGCCCATCAGCCCGTATAGGGCATTGGTATCGAACTCTCCCAGGGTGTCGTAGAAGGTCTTGCTCCAGGCGTTGATCCGCACATTGATCTGCACGATGCCCAGGCCCAGGCCGATGATACTCGCCAGCAGTAGCCAGGCCTGCCAGTTGCGCCGGTCCAGCCAGTAAGGCGCGACCAGGCGCAGAAAGGTACGCAAGAGCTTCATGCCTCCGGCTCCGGGCGGGGCAGCACATCCAGACGTACGCGGTTGCTCGCCGGCAGCAGTTGGCCGGCCAGCTTACGCAGCGCCTCGGGCTGCAGGGCATCGGCTAGCTTCTGCTGACTGGAGAGGTAGCGCGGGTCGCCCCAGCGTTTGTCACTGAGGATCAGGCGATGCAGCTGGGTGGCGTTATCTGCCAGACGCAGCTGCTCATCGCGACGCAGGTCATGGCGCAGCTGTGCGACCCGCTGTTCGTCGATGTGCTTCGGCAGCTCGCGCAGCACGGCATCGGCCTGCTGCCACAGCTCGTCCAGACGCTGTGGGTCGCAGCTGAACAGCAGGCGCGTCTCCAGGCGACCGGTCTGCGGATTCAACTCGCTGTCGAAGGTCAGCTGATACAGGCCGCGAGCCTCGCCGCGCAACTGGGCCTTCAGAGCATCGCTGGCGAGTTGGCGCAGGCTGGCCACACGCACGGCGTCCTCCGGCGTCCAGGCATGCTCGGCATAGCTCAGCACCTGCAGACTGGCGCGCGGTTCGATGGCACTGGCCAGGCGTTGCTGGCGCTTGCCCGGTTGCTGCAGCAGGGGCTCGCCCGCCTGTACCGCGCCGCGTGGAATGCCGGCCAGCTCGTTGCTCGCCCATTGGCGCAGCTGCGCTTCATCCACATCGGCAACCAGGTAGTAGGTGACTGGCGCCGCCACCTGCTGGCGCCAGGCAGACAACAGATCCTCGCGCCGCAAACTGGCAATTTCCGCGGCGCTGGGCAGGCCGCCGGGCTGAGGGCCGAAGCGTAGCTGAGCCAGGGCGCGCTCCTGACCCTGACGTGCCGTAGGCGACTCCTGTTGCAGACGTCGGCTGAGATCTGCCTGCAGCTGCGTCACGGCCTCCTCGGGCAGGTCGGGCCGAGTCATGCGGAAACGGTACAGGACGAACAGCCTGCTCAGATGCTCCGTCTCGGCCGCAGCCGTGAACTGCGTGTGCAGTGCCTGCTGATCCTGACTCAATTGCAGACGTTCGCGCTGCTGCCAGGCCCGCCACTGTGCCTCGTCGAAGCCCTGCGGCGGACTGTTCCACACCAGTTGGCTGGCGCTCTGCGCTAGCCAGGACGCCGCCCCTGCCCGGCGATAGCCGCTGCCGGAGTCGATCTGCAGGTGGGCCTTGCCCTCCGCGTCCGACCGCCGCAGCCAGACCAGTCGGTCGCCGTTGCTCAGCGTCCAGTACTGCACCTGCTCTGCCGGGTAGCGCCGCACGCTGACGACACTGCCGTGGCGCTCGGCAGCTGGCAGCGGCGGCACCACCACCGGCGCAGAAGGCTGCAGTGCTTGCGGTGCAGCCAATGCAACGGGGTCGATAGACGCCAGCAGCGCCTGGTAGCGCTGCGCATCCGGCAGCTGCAGTGGGCGGCTGTTCGGCGCGCTCATCTGCAGCACCAGATCCTGGCTATCGGTCCAGCGCCTGACCCGCTGGTTGATCTCGGCCAGCTCGATGGAGTCGATCAGCGGCAGGCTGCTGTGGGCAACACTGCTGCGCGTCTGGATGCGGCGCTCGGCCTGGCTGGGGTCGGCCAGTTGCTGAATCCAGTCGGCAAAGTCACGCTCGTCGCCACGCGCCAGCATGTCTGCTGCCACCTTGCGCAGCTTGTCTTTCTCCACGTCCAGATCGGCCTGGTAGAGGCCGAAGCGGCGGATGCGCTGCACCTCGGTCAGCAACGCCTGCAGCGCCTGCTCATGCACCGGGCGCTCCAGCGCTGCCGACAGGGCCAGCACCTCGGAACGCTCACCGATCAGCGCACGCTGCATGCTGAACGCACGCACGCCATCCGGTAGCGGCTGGCGTTGCAGTTGCACCAGCAACAGGCGCGAGGCCAGACGATCGAGCAGGCGTTCGCGCTGGCCATTCGGTGAGTCGGTACGATTGGCCTGGTAGTGGCCACGGAACATCAGGTTGACCTGATGGCTGCCACTCTCGCTGTCGTGCAGGTGGAACGCCTTGAACCCCGGCAGGTACGGCAGGTCGAGCTCACGCGGCGGCAACTCACGCGCCGGAACACCGCCCAGGGCCTGGGCTATCTGGGCCTGCAGCTGCGCAGGATCGAAGTCGCCGACGATGTTCAGCTGCATGTTGTTCGGTGCATACCAGCGTTGCTGAAAATCCCACAGCTGGCTCACCGCAGCCTGGCGAATGGCGGCCTCGGAACCAATAGTCGGGTGCCCAACGTAGCGCGAGCCGATCCGCTGGCTATCGCGACGCTGGTCGTTCATGCGTTGCGCCACGCCCAACCCGCCGCGCCACTCTTCGATGACGATGGGCCGCTCCTGCTCCAGTTCGGCGGTGCCGAAATCCTGGCGAAACAGCAACTGCGCCAGCACCTCCAGCGCCAGCTCCGTTTCACGGTTGCCGTCCGGGGGGCTGAGCAGGTACTGGGTACGCTCGGCACTGGTCATGGCATTGAAGTTGCGCCCCTGCACCCAGCCAGCGGCCTGCAGGAGCTGGCGCACGCTGTGCTGCTGGGCATCGCGGTTGTAGAACAGCATGTGCTCCAGCAGATGGGCGACGCCGACCTGCTCGGCCGTCTCGTCCACCGAACCGGCAGCGACCCGCAGGCGAATATCCAGGCGACCCGGCTGCTCCTGGATGGGGACCAGGCGGTAGCGCAGGCCATTGTCCAGACGACCCTCGATAACCCGCTCGTCCCTTGGCGCAGTGACGGCTTGGCCAGCGGTCGGCAGCTGGCTGCAGGCGATGCCGAGCAGCGCCAGCGAGGCCAGCAGCCCCGTGCGTAGAATTCTCATCAGGCTTTCTCGTTATGTTTAGAAGGTGTAACCGACTTCCAGCCAGTACTGGCGACCGACTTCGTAGCTGAGGGTGCCGCTGTCGCTGACGATGTCGTTGACCTCGTCGGTGAGGTTGGTGATATCCACCGCTACGTACAGGGCCTGCTCGTCTGCAGTGGGCATCTCCCACTTGATGCGGGTATCCCAGGTGGGCGCCGCACGCACCTTGCCGGTCTGGTAGTAGTCGTAGGTGGTGCCATCGATGACGATGCTGTCAGGATTGCCCTGGTAGATCTGCTCGTAGGAGCCGCGGTAGCGGAAGAAGTTGCTCCAGGTCAGGTTCAGTTGCGGGATGCTGGTGACGGTGTTCAGGCGCGCCGTCCACGGGCGATTGAAGTTGTCCGTGGGCAGTTCGCTATAAGGCATCAGCTTGCCGTCGAAATAGACGTCTTCATCGGCCAGCGCTTCTTCGCTGAAGACCTGCTCGTAGCTAGAGTTGTTGCTTTCCGTCTCGTTCCAGTCCAGGGCCAGCTGCCAGGTGCTGAGGGTACCGGCGAAGCGCAGGCTCTCCAGCGGCGTTACGCTCAACGTCACCGTCTCGCTGCGGCTCTCACCGGCATTGGTGTAGGCGTAGTAGTTGGCGATGGTGGTGCTGCCGTCGCCATCATCCAGACCGAGGCTGCGAGAGCGGGCACGCACCACCTGGTCGCGGCCATCACGGTGCACGTACTTGAGGTCAAAGCGCAGCCCCGCCAGATCCTGGGCAAAGCCCACGGTCCACTCGTCGTCATAGGGAATGTCCAGACGGCGGAAGCTGGTGTCATCCACACCATAATTCACCAGATCGCCAAAGTCGGTGATGGTGCTACCGCTGGAAGAGCCCCGCGTAGCGCGCCAGAGCAACGACTCGCGGCCATCGGCCAGGCGATACTTGAACAGGTTGCGCCCGTAGTAACGGTTGAGGCCGCCGCTGAGCACACTGCTCTGGTCACCGAAGAAGTCGTAGCTGGTAGCGAAACGCGGCGCCAGGGTCTTCTTGTCCATGTAGTCGTCGCCATCCAGGCGCAGGCCGGGGCGCAGGCTGAGCCTTCCGACCTGGATGTCGTCCTGCAGGAACAGGGCGAAGTCGGTCTGTTCAACCTCGATTTCGCCAGCACGAAAGTAGTTGAGGTTACGGAAGTACTGGCGCTGTGCGGTACCCGTGGCGTTGACACTGACCGAGCAGTATTCGTCATCCACTGCCCCGCTAGCGGTGACGCAGGAGGTGCTGCCGCTGGCGGTGGTCAGATACGGTGTAGAGGCCGTCCAGGAATCCTCCATCACCTCATAACGCGCCTTCTGATAGCCGACCTCCAGTCCGCTGCTGATGCGATGCGTGGCGTTCAGGAAGTCGAACGCCTGCAGTTCGCCCTTGAGGCTGTACTCATAACCGGTCTGGCTCTGCTCCAGATCACCCATGCCACCCTCATAACTGGTGGCCGTGCTCGACAGCACGCCGTTACGGTAAGGGTTGCCCCAGTTCTTCTCCTCCGACCAGCGCCACTGCTTGATGACATTGCTGTCGGCATCGCGCGAGGTCTGCACCTGCTTGTAGGACAGCTTGTTGGTCAAGGTCAGCGCATCGCCGGACCATACAGCCTGCAGGGCCGCGGTCTGACCACCCTGGTCGATGGTGAAACCGGAGTTCTTCTGGTTAGCCTTGTAGTACTGCCCGCCGGCCGGAGCATCCACCAGACTGAAGGTCAGATCGAGGCGGTCGTTGGGCGTCCAGAAGCCCTTGAGCATGTAGTTGTCGATCTCACGGGTCTGCTCGCGCTTGAGTGCATCACCCTGGCTCTGGAAGCCATTGTCATAGGAGTAGACGGGGATCTCCGAAGTCTTGCGTACGAAGTTGCCGATCAGGCCGAAGTTCTCGGTCAGCATGCCCTCAAGCATCAGGCGCTGGGTGATCTTCTTGAACTCCGGCTGGTTGGCCTGGTCGCTGGACAGCTCGAACTCCTCGTCGCTGATCTCATCACCGTTGAGGTGGTACTCGGTCCACTCCGAACGGGTCATGCTCATGGAGGCCTTGCCGTGGAAGCCCTCGCGCGGACGCCGGGTGATGGCATCGACCACACCACCGTTGAAGCGCCCGTATTCGGCCGGCACGTTGCTGTCGTAGACCCGTACTTCCTCCAGCAGATCGGCGTCCAGCGCGATACCGAAAGCATTGCTGGGCAGATCATAGATACCGTTGTAGTCGTTGCGACTGGCGCTGCTGGCCTCGGGGTCAAGGTCATTGTTGATGCTGACGCCGTCGACCATGAAGTTGTTCTGGTAGAACTTGGCGCCATTGATACTGATATCCGCAGGATTCAACTCGCCGGGGGTGTTGGAGCTCTGCTGGGTGGTGTCGAAACGCACGCTCGGGTGCATTTTCAGCAGACTGGTGAGGTCGCCATTGGCACCAGGGAAGTTCTCGATGGCACGACGGTCGATCTGCTGCTCGCCCTGATAGGGGTTGAGCGCACGCCCCAGCACATGGGTAGTACCCAGGCTCAGTGCATTACCGCCGTCCTCCCGGCGCTGAAAGGTCAGTACGCCCTGCTCCAGGCGCCACTCGATATCGCTGCCCTGCAGGAGTTGCCGCAGGGCCTCGGCGCCACTCAGCTCACCCTTGATCGACTGGCTACGCAGGCCGGCCAGCAAGGCGGTATCGACACTGACCTGCACACCGCTCTGCTGGGCAAACTCGATCAGCGCCTCGCTCAGCGACTGGGCCTCGATGGCGAAATGGCGCACATGCACCAGATCAGAACCATCCTGCGCCTCAGCCACGAGCGGCATGCACGAGAACCAAGTACCTAGCGCCAGGGCCAGTAGGGATAGGCGTGGACGGTCACTGCTGCTGAGCACCTGCATATACCGCGAACTCCCGATAAAGTTAATGCGAATCCGTATCAGTTGGATCGCTCGGGAGCAAAGACGCAGCGAGGCAGGATTTTTTTCAGAATTATTTAAAAATTTATTTTGCGCGGCCAATCAGCAGCACGGGGCCCATGCGCCGCAGTTCGCCACCATGCAGTTGGACGATGGCACGCAAGGCCTTTTCCGGCGCAGCCAGATCATAAACGCCGGTGATGCGTTGCTCGCCGAGCGCACTGTCGCGCAGTACCAGCAGATCTCGGCAATAGGGGCGCAGCGCATCGAGCACGTCGGCGATACGCTCCTGGCGCAATATCAAGCGGCCCTGCCGCCAGGCGGCCACCTGACCGGCTGGTTCATCGTGCGCCTGCAAGGCGCCCCCTTGGTCTAGGACCACACCAGCACCCGGGTCGAGACTGACTTCCGCCGCCCCCGGCGCGCCGACGCGAACATGGCCTTCGGCCACATTCACCCGCTGACGAGCGCTATCGACAGAAAACGCCGTGCCGGTCACCGTGACACTCAGTTCATCGGTATGCACACGGAACGGGTGCTGCGCATCCTTCCTCACCTCGAAATAGGCCTGCCCTTCCAGCACCCGCACCTCGCGTTTTCCGCCGGTAAAATCTAGAGCAACGGCGGACTGTGCATTAAGGGTCAACTGGCTGCCATCCGGCAGCTGCAACTGACGACGCTCGCCATTGGCGGTATGCACATCTGCCTGCCAGCTCGGATAGAAGCTCTGCACCAGCAGCGCCACCGTGCAGCAGGCGGCCATGGCGGCGCACGTCTGCAGCAGACGCCGCGCCCTGCGCCGTGGCCGAGCCGGCATCGGCGCGGGTGACGCATAAGCGGCTGGCGTGGGCTGCGCCGCAGGCACAATCAGACCACTGACCTGCCAGGCCCGCTCGGCCTGACGGTAGGCGACCAGATGACGTTCATCACTGGCCAGCCAGGCAGCCAGGCGCTCACGCAGCAGACCATCCTCCGGGCGCTGCTGTACCTCCAGCAGCCAGTCCAGAGCCACGTCCAGAGGGTCGCGGGGATCGATGGTCATGGTGGTGAGTCGCTCCGAAAAAGGGCGCACAGGGTCGCACAGGACATTGCGGATGACCAAAAGACGTTACAAGCGCTGGGGATTTTCAACAGATCACTACTCCAGCGCTTCGGCACAACTACGCAGCGCGGTGTGCACCAGCTGGTGCACAGTGCCGATGGAGATATCCATGGCATCGGCCACCTGTTGCAACGTGTGGCCCTGCAGGCGATAGAGTTCGAAGGCACGACGGGTGCGTTCCGGAAGCCTCGCCAACGCGTCGCTTACCCGCTGCAATTCATTGCTGCTGACGGCATGAGCCTCCGGCCCCGGAGCCTGATCGGCAACACCATCCAACCAAGTCTCGGCGTCCCCGCAGTCCTCACCCCGATCCCGCCGCACGTAATCGAACGCCAGGTTGCGCACAATGCGATACAGGTAGGCGACTGGCTGGGTAATTGCGCCCTGCACAGCGACAAAACGCAGCCAGGCCTCCTGCACGACATCCTCGGCCCCTGCACGGCTCCCGACGATGGGCGAGGCATAGTCGATTAGCCCGGAGCGGTGCGAGAGATAAAGGTCGAGTCTGTGCTGCGAGTCGGACACGGCATGAATGAAGGGAAGAAAAGAGCCGGCACGCTAGCACAAATAAGAATTATTACCAAATGACAGTAAATTAACTTCCTACAGAAATCTGTCGTCTACAAGCGCGGCTCCAGCTCGCGCCACTGTCCCGGTTGCAACCCGTCCAGGCTCCAGGGGCCGATGCGTACCCGTACCAGCCTGAGCGTCGGCAGGCCAACGGCAGCGGTCATGCGCCGCACCTGGCGGTTGCGCCCTTCGCGGATTACCAGCTCCAACCAGTTGGTCGGTACGCTCTTGCGAAAGCGAACCGGCGGGTTGCGCTCCCACAGCTGCGGTTCTTCCAGCCGGCGCGCTTCGGCCGGCAGGGTCGGGCCATCGTTGAGCTGCACGCCCTCACGCAACTGACGCAACTGCTCCTCGCTCGGCTCACCCTCGACCTGCACCCAGTAGGTCTTGGCCAGCTTGTGCTTGGGATCGGCGATCTGCGCCTGCAGGCGGCCATCATTGGTCAGCAGCAGCAGGCCCTCGCTGTCGCGATCGAGACGCCCAGCCGGATAGACGCCGGGCACGGCGACAAAGTCTTTGAGCGTGGCGCGGCCCTGCTCGTCGTTGAACTGGGTCAGCACATCGAAGGGCTTGTTGAGCATGATCAGTCGCGGCTCGGCCGGCGGCGCCTTGGCCACCCGGCGCGGGGCGGGACGACGAGTGGCGGAGGGGCGAGGTGGACGCGGCATGCTAATGACCAGAAGCAGTGAACAGGCCGGCAGTTTAACCGAGCACTATCAACCGCGCTGATGATGCACTCAGATGGCGCTGCTGCAGCTAAGCTGCCGGGGTCGAATCATCCGTCACGAGGACGCGTCATGAGCAACGAAGTCACCACCTTCACCGGCTGGGCCGCCACCGCCGCCGGCGCACCGCTGGAACGTTTCAGCTACGACCCAGGCCCGCTCAGCGCCGAGGAGGTCGAGGTGGCGGTGGAGTACTGCGGCATCTGCCACTCCGACCAGTCGATGATCGACAACGAGTGGGGCAACGCCCGCTATCCCTTCATCCCTGGCCATGAAGTGGTCGGCACCATCGTACGAGTGGGCGAGCAGGTGCGCGGCCTCAAACTTGGCCAGCGCGTGGGCATCGGCTGGTACAAGGGCAGCTGCATGCACTGCGGCTCGTGCATGGAAGGCTCGCACAACCTCTGCCGCACAGTGAAACCGACCATCGTCGGCAGCCACGGCGGCTTTGCCGACCGCCTGCGCTCGCACTGGGCCTGGGCCGTGCCGCTGCCGGAAGGCCTCGACCCGGCATTGGTCGGCCCGTTGTTCTGCGCCGGCTCTACGGTGTTCAGCCCGCTGCTGGAGTTCGATATCAAGCCCACCGATAGGGTTGGCGTGGTCGGCATCGGCGGCCTCGGCCACCTGGCGTTGCGCTTCCTCAACGCCTGGGGCTGCGACGTCACCGCCTTCACCTCCTCGCTGAGCAAACAGGACGAGGCCAAGCGCCTGGGCGCGCACAAGGTGGTGGCCTCCACCGACAGCGCGGCGATGAAGGCGATCGCCGGCACCCTGGATTTCCTGCTGGTCACCGCCAGCGCCGACCTGGACTGGAACGCCCTGCTCGCCACCCTGCGCGGCAAGGGTCGCCTACACTTCGTCGGCATCGTGCCGAGCGCCATTCCCACCCATGTGTTCAGCCTGATTCCGCAGCAGAAGAGCCTGTCCGGCTCGCCGGTGGGCTCGCCGAAAACCATGGCGACCATGCTGGAGTTCTGCGCCCGCCACCAGATCCTGCCGCAGGTCGAGCAGTTCCCCATGAGCCAGGTGAACGCTGCCATGGATCACCTGCGCGCGGGCAAGGCGCGTTACCGTGTGGTGCTGGACGCCAGTCGATGACCGAGCTGTTCCACTGGCGCCGCAACGGTGCCTGGCACCTGGGCGCGGTGGACGGCACCGACCGGCCGCGCCTGCTGGACGTGTGGGAGGCGGCTGTACGCGCCACCCACCACTTCCTCGCCGAGGAGGACATCCAGTTCTACCGGCGCATGCTCGCCGAGCAGTACTTCGACCTGGTGCGGCTGATCTGCCTGCGCGATGAACGCGGGCGGATTCTGGGCTTTTCCGGTACGGCAGAGGACCGCCTGGAAATGCTGTTCGTCGACCCCGCCCATCACGGCGAGGGCATCGGCAAGGTATTGCTGCGCCACAGCATCGAGCAGCGCGGCGTACGCCTGGTCGATGTCAACGAACAGAACCACGAAGCCCTGGGCTTCTACATCGCCCAGGGCTTCGTGCGCATCGGCCGCTCCGCGCTGGACGGCGCTAACCGCCCCTTTCCCCTGCTGCACCTGCGCCTGCGCGAGAGCGCCTGACAGGCTCAGGGCGTAGCCCGGATGCAATCCGGGGAATAGAGTTGCCTGATCCCGGATTGCATCCGGCTACGCGTCCCTGAACGGTGCTTAGCGAAACGGCGGCTCGTCGAAGCTGCGCAACTTGCGCGAGTGCAGCGAGTTGAGCTGGCAGCGCATCAGATCCAGCGCGGCGATACCGATGGCCAGGTGCTGGCTGACCGCGCGCTGGTAGAAGCCACTGGCCGAGCCGGGCAGCTTGATCTCGCTGTGCAGCGGCTTGTCAGACACGCACAGCAGGGTGCCGTAGGGCACCCGCAGGCGGTAGCCCTGGGCCGCGATGGTGCCGCTTTCCATGTCCACCGCCACGGCGCGCGACAGGTTGATCAGTGGCCGCTCATGAGCCCAGTGCAGTTCCCAGTTGCGGTCGTCGTAGGTCAGCACGGTACCGGTGCGCAGGCGCTTCTTCAGGGTTTCGCCACGCTCGCCGGTGACCTGCGCCGCCGCTTCCTGCAGCGCCTGCTGCACCTCGGCCAGGGCCGGGATGGGAATGTTCGGCGGCAGTACCCGATCGAGGATGCCATCGCGACGCATATAGGCGTGCGCCAACACGTAGTCGCCGATGGTCTGTGACTGACGCAGGCCGCCACAGTGGCCGATCATCAACCAGCAGTGCGGGCGCAGCACGGCCAGGTGGTCGGTGATGTTCTTGGCGTTGGACGGGCCGACGCCGATGTTGACCAGGGTGATGCCATGGCCGTCGTTGGCGATCAGGTGGTAGGCCGGCATCTGGTAGCGGTGCCAGACGATGGCGTCAGCCACGGCCTGGGCATCTTCCTCGCTGGCATCGCGCTCGATGATCACGTTGCCCGGCAGCACCATACGCACGAAGCGCGGGTCGCTGCGCAGCTGCTCCAGGCCATGACGGATGAACTGATCGACATAGCGGTGATAGTTGGTCAGCAGGATCCACGGCTGTACATGGCGCCAGTCGCTGCCGGTGTAGTGCTGGATGCGCTTGAGCGAGAAGTCGGTACGCGCCGCATCGAACAGCGCCAGCGGCAGATCGGCGCTATCGCCCCAGCCGTACAGGCCATCGGCCACCGAGTCGGTGGCGGCGGACAGATCGGTGCTGGGGAATACCCGCGCCAGCTCGGCGGCGCTGACGCCGGAGCCCGCCAGCTCGTCGCCCTGGTCGACCACATAGGGATAGGGAATGTTCTGCTGACTGAAGCCCACCTCGACGGTAACGGAGTAGTCTTCCATCAGCGGGCTGAGTTGATCCATGAGGTAGCCGCGGAACGCCTCCGGCTGGGTCACCGTCGTGCGGTAGGTACCGGGCACCTGCACCTTGGCATAAGCCCGCACGCTGCTCGGCACCTCACCCTGGCAGTGGTAGGTCAGGCGCAACTCTGGATAACGAAAGGTCGCGCGCTCGATCTCGCTCGGCTGAGCACGCTCCTTGAGATAACGCTTGAGCGCCAGGCTCAACGCACTGGTGGCCTGGCGATGCAGATCGGCGAGGCGGTCGACGGCCTCTTCTGCAGTGGCGGCAACGATGAAGTCGGTGTGCGGCATATGGGTCACGGGCAGCTTCCTGGCTTGGTCTGACGGTCTATCTTGCGCCCGTCCACACGTCCTGTGCCAGTACCCGCGCAGTGATTGGGGCGAGCTCTACCGGGGCGTTCTACGCTTTGTACAGAGCATCCGTGGAGAGCTGTCGTGCGCTGCCTGCCCATTTTCTGCCTGTTTCTCGTTGCCCCCGTACTGGCCACCGAACTGGACGGCCGCTACCAGGCTACCCTCGACAACCAACCGACCGAACTGATCCTGCGCAGCCATGAGCAGCGAGTAGAGGGCGAGTATGTGGAAGGCGCACATCTGCGCCTGCGCCTTACCGGCCAGTTCGACGGCACCCTGTTGCAGGCGCAGATCAGCGACCCCAAGTCTGGCCAGGTTCTGGCCAACATGAACGCCAACTATGGCGACGGCATGCTCAGCGCCAGCCTGGCTGCACGCGATCCGGCCAGCGGAGAGCCGCTGCTGCGCGAGGCGCTATTTCAACGGGTTGCACCCGCACCGCCCCCCGTCGATCCGAACCAGGACCCGGCCCTGGTGGGCACCTGGGTCTACGAGCAGATGACCAATAGCACCGGCCTGGAATTCGCCTCCCTGAGCACCGTCACCACCTTGCGCATCCGCGCCGACGGCAGCATCGCCCAATGGCGCCGCAGCGTGGCCGGCGGCAGCGAGTGGAGCTACGACCGCCCCGGCGAGTTGCAATATCGCGGTCGCTGGCGCAGTGACGATGGCCTGCTGCTGGTACAACTGCAGGGCGCCAGCAACTACCAGCCGGCGGCTCGCTACCGCTTCAACGAGCCGTATCTGATTACCGAGAGCAATACCGGCAAGATGACCTGGCAGAGGCGGTGACAGGCAACCACCGGGCAATCTCCAAACCGGCTGCGAAACCTTCGAAATGCCTGCAGCGTCGGCAAACGTTAAGCTCTGGTAACCCACCCACTCGGCAAACTGGCGGTGAGCTTGGACAGGTTTCAGGAGATGAAGGTGCTGCTGGCCGTCGCGGAGGCGGAGAGCTTTGTCGGCGGCGCCAAACGGGTCGGCATGTCGCCGCCCAGTGTGACCCGAGTGATCGCGGGCCTGGAAAAGCGCCTTGGTACGCTTTTGCTGGCGCGCAACACCCGCAGTCTGCGCTTGACCGAAGCGGGACGGCGTTATGTCGATGACTGCAAACGCATCCTGCTGGATCTGGAGGAGGCCGACGAACTGGCGGCCGGCAGCAGCAGCCGCGCCCGGGGCAACCTGACGGTGACGGCGCCGGTGATGTTCGGCGAGCTGTTTCTGATTCCGCTGATCACCGAGTACCTGGCCGAGCACCCCGAGGTCTCGATCAACGCCCTGCTGGTCGACCGGCTGGTGAGCATGATCGACGAAGGTCTCGACGTGGCAATTCGCATCGGCAAGTTGGCCGATAGCGGCCTGAACGCAGTTAAGGTTGGCGAGATTCGTCCGGTCATCTGTGCCGCGCCGGCCTACCTGGCTCGTGCTGGCCGCCCCAAGATACCCGAGGATGTCATGGCCGCCCCCATCGTCATGTCATCGGCCAGCCGCCTGCTCACCGACTGGCAGTTCAACGGCAGCCAGGGCGCGCTTATCCTGCATCCGCAGCCACGCCTGATGGTCAGTTCCAACCAGGCCGCCATCACCGCCGCCCGCATGGGCTGGGGGTTGACCCGGGTGCTGTCGTACCAGGTCGCCGAACTGGTGGCCAAGGGCGAACTGGAGATCGTCCTTGAGGCCTACGAGACCGAGGCGCTGCCGGTGCACGTGCTCTATCAGAGCAGCAAGAGGGTGCCGGCGAAGGTGCGCACCTTCGTCGACTACTGTATCCGCCGCTTCCAACAGGACCCGGCCCTGCAGGCGGCAGCGGTCTGAGGCATGAGTCGCTATCGGCAGATGCAAGTGTTCGATGCCGTGGCACAGGCTGGCAGTCTGGCCGCCGCTGCACGCCAGCTTGGGCTGTCCGTGGCGACCGTCATGCGCACCGTAGGCGCCCTGGAAACACGCCTGAATGCCACCCTGCTCCACCGTGGGCCACGCGGAGTCGATCTGAGCCCTGAAGGTGAGCGATTTGCCCTGAGCTGCCAATACATTCTCGAACAGACCGAGGAGGCCGAGCGTTCGGCGGCCGGCGTGCATGCCTGCTCGGGCGGGCAGTTGACCCTGGCGTTGCCTCTGTTGATGGATCACCAGGTCGTCACCCCCATCGCTCTCGATTACCTCGACGCGTTCCCCGACGTTCAATTGATCACCCGGGCCAGCGAAGGTGAGCCGAAACTGCTTGAGGACGGCCTCGATGTGGCCCTGGTGCTGGGCCAGTTGGCCAACTCGTCCGAGTTCGCCGTGGCTCTGGGCTGGGTTCGACCGATTGTCTGTGCCGCACCGAGCTACCTGGCCAGGCAAGGCCGGCCGCAGGCACCGGAAGACCTCAAGCACCACGGCGCAGTGATCACCTCATCGCCCGGCTACGAGGCCTCCTGGAAGTTCCAGTGCGGGCGCAGCACACGCCTGGTCAAGCCGCATCCTGCGCTGACCTGCAGCACTCAGGGGGCGGCGATTCATGCCGCCACCCTGGGCCTGGGGCTGGTCCGCTGCCTGAGCTACGAGGCCCACGCCGAACTGCAGAGCGGCCTGCTCGAACCGGTGCTGCAGCCCTTCGCCAGCCCCGGCGTGCCGGCACATCTGATCTACCGCCACGGCCGCCGCGCCGAGGCGCGGGTGCGCAGCTTCATCGACTTCGCCACCCCACGGCTGCGCGCCCATCCCGCCTTCTGCGGCTAGCGCTCACTCGCCACTCTTTCAGAAAGCGGAATTATGGATTGCCCGGCGTGGTGATTCTGCTCGCCCTTGCATGGGCGCAGGATGGCCCCAACAGCGCAACACCCCGCACAGCGCGCTGACCACCCCACCCAGTTACGGAGCCACGATCATGACCAACGCCATCAAACTCTACCGCCACCCGCTGTCCGGCCATGCCCACCGCGTCGAGCTGATGCTCTCGCTGCTCAACCTGCCCACCGAGTTGGTGTTCGTCGACCTGGCCAACGGTGCGCACAAGAAGGCCGAGTACCTGGCCATCAACGCCTTCGGCCAGGTGCCGGTGATCGATGACAACGGCACCCTGCTCAGCGACTCCAACGCGATCCTGGTCTACCTGGCCAAGCAATACGGCAGCGGCAGCTGGCAGCTCAACGACCCGCTGCACGAAGCTCGCGTACAGCGCTGGCTGTCGGTCGCCGCCGGCCAGGTCGCCTACGGCCCGGCCGCTGCACGGCTGATCACGGTGTTCGGTGCAGCCTTCAATGCCGATGAGGTCATCACCCGCGCCCACGCCCTGCTCAAGGTGATGGAAACCGAACTGGCGAACAGCCCGTATCTCGCCGGCCACGAGCCGAGCATCGCCGATGTCGCCAACTACAGTTACATCGCCCATGCCCCGGAAGGCAACGTCTCGCTGGAGGCCTACCCGAACGTGCGCGCCTGGCTGCAACGCATCGAAGCCCTGCCCGGCTTCGTGCCCATGCAACGCACCGCCGCAGGTCTGCAAGCCAGCTGAGTGTCGACCCGGCTGCCGGGTATCTCGGCAGCCCTTCCGAGGAGCACGTCATGGACCATCTGCCCAAGCACCGTAAATCGCCCTGGCATGCCGGCGAGCGCCAGCTGCAGGAAGCTGTGCACGCCACCGAGCGTATGGAAGTGATCGGGCAGAAGGTCATCCGCGACTACATGCCCGACCAGCACCGCGAGTTCTACCACCAGCTGCCGTTCATGGTGGTCGGTGCGGTGGATGGCGATGGCCGCCCTTGGGCCACTCTGCTCGAAGGGCCGGAGGGTTTCGTCACCTCGGACGATCCGCAGCACCTGTTCCTCGCCACTCAGCCCGATCCGCAGGACCCGGCCGCCACCGGCCTGCAAGCAGGCAGCGCCATCGGCATGCTCGGCATCGAGCTGCACACGCGCCGGCGTAACCGTATCAACGGCGTTATCCAGCAGGCCTCGGCCGCAGGCTTCGCCGTGGAAGTCGAGCACTCCTACGGCAACTGCCCCAAGTACATCCAGGAACGCTCCTACACCCGCGTCACCGCACCGGCCGGCAGCCTGCCGCCGCGCCAGGACTTCAGCGGCCTGGACGATTACAGCAGCGCGTTGATCCGCGCCGCCGACACCTTCTTCATCGCCAGCTACGTCGAGCATGACGACCACAGCCGCTCGGTGGACGTCTCCCATCGTGGCGGCCGTGCCGGCTTCGTCAGGGCCGAAGGCAACCGCCTGACTATTCCCGACTACGCCGGCAACCTGTTCTTCAACACCCTCGGCAACCTGCAGGCCAACCCTATTGCCGGCCTGCTGTTCGTCGACTTCGCCAGCGGCGATGTGCTGCAACTCAGCGGGCGCACCGAGCTGCTGCTCGACAGCCCACTGATCAAGGCCTTCGAAGGCGCGGAGCGTCTGTGGACGGTTGAGGTCGAGCACGTGGTGCTGCGCCCGGCCGCCGTGGGCATTCGCTGGCAGTTCCACGACTACGCGCCCACCAGCCTGGCCACCGGCACCTGGGCGGAAACCGAGGAGCGCGTGCGCCAGTACGAGCAGCGCCGGCAATGGCAGCAATGGCGCGTGACGCGGGTGCAGCAGGAGAGCAGCGATATCCGCTCGCTGTTCCTCGCCCCGCCGGACGACGCCAGCGTGCTCTTCGCCGCCGGCCAGCACCTGCCAATGCGCCTGCAGGCCAGCGACGAGGCTTTGGTCAGGACCTACACCGTTTCCAGCGCGCCGTCCGACGGGCATATCCGCATCAGCGTGAAACTGCAGGGCAAGGCCTCGCGCCACCTGCACGAGAACGTCCAGATCGGCGACCTGCTGGAGGTGCGCGCACCGCTGGGCAGCTTCACCCTGGTCGATGAAACCGAGCGGCCGGTGGTGCTGATCGGCGCCGGCGTCGGCATCACTCCGATGGTGTCCATGGCCCGTGAGCTGGTGGCGCAGAACCGTCTGCACCAGCGCGCGCGGCATATCCATCTGTTCCACAGTGCCCGTAGCCTGGCCGAGCTGCCTTTCCGCGAGGAGCTGAGCGCGCTGCAACAGCAGGCGGGCGGGTTGCTGCATATCCACCGCGCCCTGAGCAGCCCCGGCGCCGAGGCGCAGCTCGAACACGACTACCAGTTGGCTGGCCGCCTCAGCTTCGCCCAGGTCAAGGCGCGCCTGCCGCTGGACGACTACGACTTCTACCTGTGCGGCCCCAGCAGTTTTCTGCAGGACATGTACGACGGCCTGCGCGGCCTCAACATCCCCGACCAGCGCATCCACGCCGAGGCCTTCGGCCCCTCCGCCCTGCGTCGCTCGCAGAGCGAGCAGCCGCCGAGCCTGGAGCAACCGCCAGCAGCCACGGTGCCGGTACCGGTGTACTTCTCCGTCTCGGCCACCGAGGCACGCTGGAAGCCCGACAGCGGCAGCCTGCTGGAGCTGGCCGAAAGCCGTGGCCTGAGCCCCGAGTTCAGCTGCCGTGGCGGCTCGTGCGGCACCTGCGCCGCCAGGCTGGTCAGCGGTGCCGTGCACTACCCCAATCCGCCGGCGCAGTTGCCGGACAGCGACAAGGTGCTGATCTGCTGCGCCGTACCGGCGCAAACCGAAGACAGCCCACAACCCCTGGTGCTGGATATCTGACGAGGAGGCCGCGAGATGAACAGAAGCGATTTGCCTAGCTGGGAAATGCAGCCGTCCGTGCAGTGGCACGACGCGCCCACATCTTCGTCGCCGAACCGCGATGCCATGGAGTGGGAAGCAAACCTGCTGCTACCGCAGATGGCTGCGGCGCTGGAACATCCCTGCTCCGCCGCATCGGCCAACCACCTGGTCGACCTGTGGCGCGCACTGCGCACCAGCATTCGCCAGCCAGCGGCCGGTGCCGTGCGCTACTGATCAACCAATCACTTTCGCCAACAGGAGCAAGCCCATGTCCACGCCCGAAATCCGCCAACCGGTGCCGCCATTCACCCGCGAGACCGCCATCCTCAAAGTGCGCATGGCCGAGGACGGCTGGAACAGCCGCGATGCGGCCAAGGTGGCCCTGGCCTATACCCCAGACACCAAGTGGCGCAACCGCGCCGAATTCGCCACCAGCCGTGCCGAAGCCGAAGCCTTTCTACGGCGCAAGTGGAACAAGGAACTGGAGTACCGCCTGATCAAGGAACTGTGGGCCTTCAGCGAAAACCGCATCGCCGTGCGCTACGCCTACGAATGGCACGATGACTCCGGCAACTGGTTCCGCTCTTACGGCAACGAGAACTGGGAATTCGCCGACAACGGTCTGATGGCCCACCGCTTCGCCTGCATCAATGACCTGCCGATCAGCGAGGCCGAGCGCAAATTCCGCTGGCCGCTGGGGCGTCGCCCGGATGACCATCCGGGGCTGTCGGCGCTGGGTCTGTAATGGAGCGCCCAAGGCGCCAGGCCGGCATATCCGGCCGGGCCCGAGGCTTTATGCCGGCTGGTGCAAACGCACGTTGAACAGCGGGCCCTGACTGAAGCGGGCAAGAGACTTGGCGGCGGCAAGCACGCCCAGATCGACCAGCGGTTCGAGCAGGATCACGCTCATGTAGGCCAGGCCGAAGCTGCCCACCGACGCCAGGTTCTCGGCACTGAAGCCGTGACCGTAGAAGGCCCAGAAGGCCACCCAGGCAACGATGCCGCCCTGGTAGGCGGTGGACAGGGCCAGGGCCTGCTTGTAGCTGGTGTCCACATAGGCAGTACCCACCGGGATGATGCGCTTGGCCAGCAGGTGAATGCCCCACAGCGGCACCAGCAGGGTGGTGACGTTCATGCCGTACTGCGGTAGGTCGAACTGAGCGAAGAACAGGCCTTGCAGCAGCAGACCTGCCGCCAGGCCAATGGCCGTGGCACCGGCGC
Source organism: Pseudomonas sp. (assembly GCA_038147895.1). GTDB lineage: Bacteria > Pseudomonadota > Gammaproteobacteria > Pseudomonadales > Pseudomonadaceae > Aquipseudomonas. Next base: position 105,294 of record JAYQUJ010000004.1, on the reverse strand, counting down.
CGAACAGCAGCAACAGGGTCGAACCGAGGATCAAGTGCACTTCCGAGACGCCCACCGGATGGTGCGGCAACACCTCGAAGAAGCAGAACACCAGGGCGGTGGTAAGCAGGCTGCGCAGCAGCAGGGCAATCGCGCCACCATTGCTGCGAATGCCGTCCAGCGCCAGCTTGGCGGTAACAGCGAATGCACCAGCGGCAGTGGCATAGCTGAGCAGGAGTTTGCCGCCTGTGACGACGTCAGGTTCGATATGCATGACTATTCCTTTTCCGCGCCCACCGCGCGGTGATCTGGATGATGAGCTAGAGGTGCGATGGCAGGTCTCCTGGCTCGCGGCTCGACGCTCGGCCCGCCTTCCCGACCGGAGTGGTCAGTGGCATGTGGGCTTCGCTCGCCGCTTACAGTTGCGGGGGCAGCCAGGGCATTGGCGACGTGCGCCGCACCCTGTTCCCTTTTCATCCGCCGTGGGGCGGAACCATCGGCGGCCACCTTACCCGCAGCTCCCGCTAAAAAACAGTGTTTCCTGCCGGACATCCGGGATAGATTGACCCCACCCAGGCCGCGCCATAGACTGCGCGCCCCTTTCTGACCAGACACCTCGCTGCCATGCTGCCGCTCGCCCACCTGCCCTGCTCCGCCCAGCCCGATCCCGAGCTGCTGGCGCGCACCTGGCCGGGCGACAGCAAGCTCAAGCGCCGGCGCAGCGTGCTGTTCGCCTTCACCTTCTCTCCGCCCGCCTCGCTGCGCTGAGTCCTGCGGCCCGCGCCGCAACGCCACCGACTCCTAGATCCGCCCCGCCAACGCGCGAGGGCATCCGTCGCTTATTGGCCGCGCCCGGGCCGCAAACGGGCTGGAGAGAAAAATGAACAATCGCTATCTGCTCGGCGTGCTGATCTTCGCCGTGTCCGTGGTCGGCCTGAGCATGGGCGCCACCCTGCCGCTGGTGGCGCTGCGCCTGCACGAGGCCGGTTCCGGCAGCCTGGCCATCGGCATCATGTCCGCCCTGCCGGCCGCCGGGATGATGCTGGCCGCCATCCTGATCACCCCCTTGTGCCGCCATTACAGCGGTCGCCAGCTGTACCTGCTGTGCTTCGCCCTGTGCCTGCTCGGCTGCGCCGCCCTGCTGGCCGATGCCCCGGCCCTGCCGGTGCTGGCCGCCGCGCGCCTGCTGCTGGGTGTGGGCATGGGCGTGCTGGTGATCCTCGGCGAGTCCTGGGTCAACGAACTGTGCGACGAGCGCAAGCGCGGCCAGATCGTCGCGCTGTACGCCGCCTGCTTCACCGGCTGCCAGCTGGGCGGCCCGGCAATGATCAGCCTGTTCGGCGCCGCCAGCGACTGGCCGGTGCTGGTAGTGCTGGGCTGCAACCTGCTGGCCTTGGCCTGGGTCTGGCACAGCCTGCCGGCGGACTGGTCGGAGGCTGCCGAAGAAACGCCGCGCAGCTTCTCCCTGCTCGGTTTCGTACGTGTCGCGCCGGCGCTGTGCCTGGGCGTGCTGTTCTTCGCCTTCTTCGATGCGGTGGTGCTGTCGCTGTTCCCGGTGTACGCCAGCAGCCACGGTTGGGCCGTGGGCGTGGCGGCGCTGATGGCCAGCGTGATCCTGGGCGGCGACATGCTGTTCCAGGTGCCGCTGGGCTGGCTGTCCGACCGTCTCGACCGCCGTGCCCTGCACCTGGGCTGCGGCGTACTGACCCTCGGCCTGGGCCTGGCGCTGCCTTGGCTGATCAGCCAGCGTGAACTGCTGTGGCCGGCGCTGGTAATCCTCGGCGCGGCGGCGGGCGGCATCTATACCCTGGCCCTGGTGCTGATCGGCCAGCACTTCCGCGGCCCCGATCTGGTCACCGCCAACGCCTGCGTCGGTCTGCTCTGGGGTGTCGGCAGCCTGCTCGGCCCGCTGCTCAGTGGCGCGCTGATGAGCGTTGGCCCGCAAGGTGTGCCACTGGCCCTGTGCCTGGCCGCCAGCCTGTTCGTGGTGGCCGCCTTCGGCGCGCTGCCACTGGCACGCCGGGTGTTCTCCTAAGCGCGCATAGCACGCCCGGCGGATTTCGGGCATAACGAGGCGACGACGACCGGGGGAGGCGTCTCGCCATGATCAATCAACTGCCACGCTGGGTGGAGGTCGGCGGCTTCTGCCTGGCGCTGATCGCCGGCAGCGTCAACGCTATCGCCCTGCTCGGCTTCAACCATCAGGGTGTGTCGCACCTGTCCGGCAGCTCCAGCCTGCTCGGCGTGGAGCTGGCCCAGGCAGATCTGGGCGAAGCCCTGCACCTGCTGCTGATCCTGCTCAGTTTCGTACTCGGAGCCGCCATCAGCGGCTGCGTGATCGGCAACCAGTCGCTCAAGCTCGGCCGCCGCTACAGCGCCGCCCTGCTGGCCGAGAGCCTGGCCCTGCTGCTGGCGATGCTGATGCTGGAGCGCGGCAGCGACCTCGGCCACTACCTGGCCTCGGCCGCCTGCGGCCTGCAGAACGCCATGACCAGCACCTACAGCGGCGCGGTGGTGCGTACCACCCACGTCACCGGTCTGTTCACCGACCTCGGCATCATGCTCGGCCTCAAGCTGCGCGGGCAGCCGGCCGACCGCCGGCGCATCCTGCTCTACCTGATCCTGATCGGCGGCTTCATCGGCGGCGGCGTGCTCGGCGCCCTGGGCTACTTCGGCTGGCACTACCGCGCCCTGTTCGGCCCGGCCGCGCTGGCCGCCCTGCTGGCCCTGGTCTACCTGGCCTACTGGCGGCGCCAGCAGGTCCGCTGACTCAAGCCAGGTGGGGCGTGCTGCGCGCCAGTAGCGCCTCGACATCCACGCCACGCGGCAAAGTGCCGTAGACCCGACCACGACCTTGCAGCCGGCTGGCGATAAACGCATCGCTGACCGTGGCATTGCCGGCTTCCAGCAACAGCTTGGCCTGCAGGGCCACAGCCATGTCCTCGGTCAGCTGGCGCGCGCGGTACTGGATGTCGGCAGTGTCGGCAAAATCGTTCTTGAGCTGCTGGATATGCGCCTTCAGGCGCGCGTCGCCGTGGCCGTCGCCCAGCTCGGCGAACAGCGCGTCGAGCACGCCCGGCTCCTTGGACAACGCACGCAGCACGTCCAGGCACTGCACGTTGCCCGAACCTTCCCAGATCGAGTTGACCGGCGCCTCGCGGTACAGCCGCGGCAGTATGGTTTCCTCGACATAGCCGGCGCCGCCCATGCACTCGCTGGCCTCGTAGACCATCTCCGGCGCGCGCTTGCAGATCCAGTACTTGCCCACGGCGGTGACCAGGCGGGCGAATTTGTCTTCCTGCTCGTCATGCAGGTGATCCAGAGCGCGGCCCATGCGCATCGACAGGGCCAGCGCCGCCTCGCTTTCCAGCGCCAGGTCGGCCAGCACGTTCTGCATCAGCGGCTGGTCGGCCAGCAGCTTGCCGCCGACCTGGCGGTGCGCGCAGTGATGCGCGGCCTGGGTCAGCGCCTGACGCATCAGGCTGCTGGAGCCGACCATGCAGTCGAAGCGGGTCATCGCCACCATCTCGATGATGGTCGGCACGCCACGGCCCTCTTCGCCAATCAACCAGGCGAAGGCGCCACGGTATTCCACCTCGCTGGAGGCGTTGGCCCAGTTGCCCAGCTTGTTCTTCAGGCGCTGGATGTAGAACTGGTTGCGCGTGCCGTCCGGGCGATGGCGCGGCAGCAAAAAGCAGCTCAGGCCCTTGTCGGTCTGCGCCAGGGTCAGGAAGGCGTCGCACATCGGCGCCGAGCAGAACCACTTGTGGCCGACCAGCTCGTAGGCCTCGCCCGGGCCGCCGACGCCCACCGGGTAGGCGCGGGTGGTGTTGGCACGCACATCGGTGCCACCCTGCTTCTCGGTCATGGCCATGCCGATGGTGGCGCCGGTCTTCTGCTCGATCGGCAGGTTGCGCGGGTCGTACTGGGTCGAGAGGATCTTCGGCAGCCACTGCTCGGCCACATCGGGCTGCAGGCGCAGCGCCGGCACGGCGGCGAAGGTCATGGTCAGCGGGCAGCCGCTGGCAGCCTCGGCCTGGCTGTGCAGGTAGGTCAGGCCGGCACGGGCGACATGGGCGCCGGCACGCGGATCGGTCCAGGGCAATGCCGGCAGACCATGCTCGATGGCCGTGCGCATCAGCTCATGGTAGGCCGGGTGAAACTCGACCAGATCGGCGCGATTGCCGTAGCGGTCGTGGCTCTTGAACACCGGTTTGTTCTCATTGGCCTGGAAGCCGGCCTGCATCAGCGCACCGCCGGCCAGGGCGCCGTAGGCATTCAGCTTGTCCTCGGCCCAGCCGCCGTCGTAACGACGAATCCACTCCTGCAGCGGCAGGTCGAGGCGATACAGGTTGGCGCCATCCAGGCTCGGCACCTGGTTGAACACTTCGTGGGTTTCCGCGAACTGGTGCTGGGACATCTCAGGACTCCGGGGCGCCGACGGCGCGCAGGCAGAAGGTAATCAGGGATTGGCTGACGGTGGCCAGATCGACGCTGGCCTGGCCGGCTTCACGGGCCGCGCGGGCCGGCGGCGACAGCGGGCCGACCAGCGCCTCGGCGATGGCGCCCACCAGGCAGGCGGCCACCAGTTGCACCTGGGTGACGCGGAGCTCACCGCTCTGCACGCCCTCTTCCAGCAGGTCGACGAACAGCTCGGCATAGGCCTCGCGGAACAACAGGCGCTGTTCGTCCACTTCCGGGTCGACCGGTTCGGCGATCAGAGCAAAGGCCAGGCGCCGGCTGTGCCAGGCACGGCTGGCGAACTGGTCGAGGCCAGCGGCCAGGCGCTCGACCACGCTGCCGTTACCGCGCAACACGGTGGCCAGGGCATCCACTTCGACACGGCAGGCATTGCTGAACACTTCCGCCGCCAACTCACCCTTACCGCTGAAGTGGCGATAGAGGCTGCCGGTGGCGATACCGGCGTCTTCGGCCAGCGCCTGCATGGTCAGGCTGACGAAGCCACCTTCGGCGACCCGTGCATGGGCGCAGGCCAGAATGCGTTCACGCAGTTCCTGGGCACGTTCCAGGCGAGTCGTAGGGAGAGCAGAAGCCATAAAATGAATCCCGATTCAGCATTTGCCGAAAGTGAATCACGGTTCATTGTTTTAAGGAAATGGCATTTCAGCCAAAGTTGACGTCTTTAGCTGATCAGCAGCCGCAGGGTGGAAAGCGCTGCGCCGATTACCACCTCACGCGGGAAGCTCAGGCACTGGCCGGCTGGCACAGCACCCAGTCATGTAGCAGGGTTTGCAGTTCGAGGAACTTCACCGGCTTGGCCAGATAGTCGCTCATACCAGCGGCCAGGCAACGCTCACGGTCGCCACTGTGGCTGTGGGCGGTGATGGCCAGTACCGGCAGCTCGGCGCAGCCCGGCAACAGGCGCAGGGCACGGCAGGTGGCGAAACCGTCCATCACCGGCATCTGGCAGTCCAGCAGCACCGCATCGATGGGCTCGCTGCGCAGCATTTCCAGGGCTTCGCTGCCGTTGTCGGCAGTCCGCACCCGGTAGCCCAGCTTGAGCAGCATGCCGCGGGTCACCAGCTGGTTGATGGCGTTGTCCTCGACAATCAGCACGGTGCATTGCTCCGGCCGGCGCTGCGCCAGGCCGCCGATGCGCCGTACCGGCGGCGTACCGGTCCGCGGCTGGCTCGGCTGGGTGAGTTCCAGGGTAATGGCAAAGGCACTGCCCTGGCCCACACGTGACTGATGCTGCAGGTTGCCGCCGAGCAAATCGACCAACTGCCGGCAGATCGCCAAGCCGATACCCAGACCGCCGTACTGACGGGTCAGGGAGCTGTCCAGCTGATGGAAGCGCTGGTACAGCTTGCCGCCTTCTGGCGTGGTGAAGCCGATTCCCGTATCGAGCACTTCGAAGCGCAGCGGCGTATTGGTCGTCAGCGGCCCGGCCGCCGAGACCCGCAGGCTGACCTGCCCCTCATGGGTGAACTTGATGGCGTTGTCGAGCAGATAGCCCAGGCTCTGCGTCAGTTTTGCCGCGTCACCCTCAAGGGTATCGGGCAGGTTGTCTTCCAGCTCGACGACGAACTCCAGCCCCTTGTCGCTCGCCTGCGGCCCGTACTGGGCGCGCAGACCATCCACCAGACCGCGCAGGCTGAACGGCTCGCGGCGCGGGTAGAGCTTGCCGGCCTGCAGCTCATTGAGGGCGAGGATGTCGCCGACCATGCGCATCATGTCGCGGGCCGAGCTGGCAGCGGTCTTCTGGTATTGCTCCAGCTCCACGTCCATCTTCACCGTCTGCATCAGCTCCAGCGAGCCGATCACGCCATTCATCGGCGTACGCAGTTCGTGGGTGACGGTGGCGAGGAACTCGTCCTTGAGGCGGTTGCTGTCGGCCAGCTCGCGGTTGAGGGTTTCCAGCTCACGACCGGCCTCCTGCAGGATGCGCGTGCGCTCCTCTTTCATCGCGTTGATGCGATCGGCCAGGGCCAGTGACAGCAGGCCCACCTCCAGCGCCGAACCGATCTGGCTGGCGTACATGGTGATGAACAGGTTGGGCAGATAGCCCAGCACCATCAGGGTGTTGACCAGGCCGCCAACCAGGAAGGCGGTCCAGGCGAAGATGAAGTAGCGGGCCACGCGCATGCCGCGCAACCAGGCCAGAATCCCGGAGCCGAACACCACGATGGTGAACGCCAACGCCAGGAGGGTGGCCAGGCGCAGGGCGATGGCGTAGCTGCTGGTCAGCGCCATGACCATCACCAGCACGCCGCCGGCCATCATCAACTTCAGCGCACGGTCGGCCCAGGGACTGTGCTCTACGGTATGCAGGAAGCTGCGCGCGAACTGGCAACCGAACAGCGCCGCCGAGCCGATCAGGAAGGGCGTGGCGGCATTGGCCCACCAGGGGCTGTCCGGCCAGAAATACTGAATCCCGGCGCCGTTCACCGACACCTGATACAGGCCGAACGAGGCTATGTAGAGGATGTAGTAGAGGTAGCTGGTGTCGCGCACGCTGAGGAAGATGAACAGGTTGTAGATCAGCATCACCAGCAGCACGCCATAGATGATGCCGAGGATGTAGATGCGTGTGGGCTGGTCTTCCAGATAGGCCTGGGGCGACCACAGCGCCAGCGGCACCTGCATCGAGCCCTGGCTCTGCATTCGCAGGTACAGGCGCTGCTCCTGGCCGGGGGGCAGGTCGAGCAGGAACAGGTAGTTGTTCTGTTTGATCTCCCTGCTGGAAAACGGCAGGGCATCGCCAGTGCGCTGGGCCAGGCGGAAACCGCCGGCGCCATCGGGCAGGTAGAGTTCCAAATGATCGAGCGGCGGGTAGGCCAGCTCCAGCAACCAGGGTTGCGGTCCGCTCTGGGCGCTCGGGCTGTAGGTCAGATCCAGGCGCACCCAGAATACCGAGCGCGAATAGCCGGCATTGAGCACTGGCTGGTTGTGCAGGCGGAAGCTGCCCTGCAAGGCTGGCGAGCTGACGTCCTCGATGGTGGCATCGGCGCGCACATCCTCGAACACGTACATCACCGCGCCCAGGGGTAGGCGCCGAGTGTGCTCGTCGAACTCGACGGCGTGCGCCAGCCAGGACAGCCCGCACAGGATAAGAAAAACACAGTAACGCATGCCGCCCCGCATAGATCTCGCGCAGCCGCACACAGAGCCCTCTTCTCCCGATGGCGCGGCCCGCAGAATCCTTCTGATTGGTATGGGCGGCACTCTAGCACAGGCCATGCCGGGAAAAAGCCGTCGCCTCGGACAAGTTGCAGCACTCGCGCATTGGGCCTAAGGGCGGCTGGTGGTAAGCTCGCCGGCCATGAACAGACATAACTCCCGCCCCGTTGTCCTCTGCCTGTCCGGCCACGATCCTTCCGGTGGTGCCGGTCTGCAGGCGGATATCGAAGCCCTGCTCGCCCAGGGTTGCCACGCCGCTCCGGCGGTCACCGCGTTGACCGTGCAGGACACCGTCAACGTTTCCGACTTCCGTGTGCTGGACCGCGCCTGGGTGATGGCCCAGGTCGACGCCATCATCGCCGACCTGCCGGTCGCCGCCGTCAAGCTGGGCATGCTCGGCTCGGTGGAGATGGTCGACACCGTGGTCGAGATCATGCAACGCCTGCCCGGCGTGCCGCTGGTCTGCGACCCAGTGCTACGTGCCGGCGGTGGTGGTTCGCTGGGCAAGGACGATGTCGGCTTCGCCATGCGCGAGCGCCTGCTGCCAATCGCTGCGGCGGCCACGCCGAACCTGCCGGAGGCACGCATTCTTGCCGAACTGCCCGAGGGCACGGCAGACGAATGCGCGGCCAAGCTCGCACCCTTCTGCCAGCACCTGCTGATCACCGGCGGCCACGGCGACGAGGCCGAAGTACACAACCGCCTGTATGTGCGCGGCGGCGAATGCCATACCTTCACCTGCGCCCGCCTGCCGGGCAGCTACCACGGCTCCGGCTGCACCCTGGCCAGCACCCTGGCCGGCCGCCTGGCCCTGGGTGAAGAAGTGGTCAGCGCCGTGCGCAGCGCCCTGGACTACACCTGGCGCACCCTGCGCGATGCCGAGCAACCCGGCCGTGGCCAGTTCGTGCCGCGTCGCCTGCCTTTGGATTTCTCACTATGAAGAGCAGCTCGTGAACGGCAAGCTGCGCGGCCTCTACGCCATCACCGACAGCCAGTTGCTGGCCGACGGCAAGCTGCTGCCCTATGTGGAAGCGGCCCTGAAAGGCGGTGCGCGCCTGCTGCAGTACCGCGACAAATCGAGCGACCAGGCGCGGCGCCTGCGCGAGGCCTCCGAACTGGCCGAGCTGTGCGCGCGCCACGCTGCCGAACTGATCATCAACGATGATGCCGAGCTGGCCGCCAAGCTCGGCGTCGGCCTGCACCTGGGCCAGAGTGATGGTTCGCTGGCCGCCGCCCGCGCCCTGCTCGGGCGCAAGGCGATCATCGGCGCCACCTGCCACGCCCGCCTCGACCTGGCCGAGCAGGCCATAGACGAAGGCGCCAGCTACATCGCCTTCGGCCGCTTCTTCAATTCGCAGACCAAGCCCGGCGCGCCGGCCGCCACCCCGGAACTGCTGGGCGAAGCCCGCCAGCGCTTCGGCCTGCCGATCGTTGCCATCGGCGGCGTCGACCTGAGCAACGGCCCACAGCTGATCCAGCACGGTGCCGACCTGCTGGCCGTCATCCACACCCTGTTCTCCGCCCCTTCCACCGTCGAGGTGGAGGCCCGCGCGCGCGCCCTGAGCGCGCTGTTCGCCACCACCTGATTCGAGAGAGAGTTCGCCATGTCCCGTTCCGAGCAACTGTTCGCCAACGCCCAGAAACACATCCCAGGCGGGGTCAACTCGCCCGTGCGCGCCTTCAAGAGCGTCGGCGGCACGCCGCTGTTCTTCAAGCACGCCGAAGGCGCCTATGTGGTGGACGAGGACGACAAGCGCTATGTGGACTACGTCGGCTCCTGGGGCCCGATGATCCTCGGCCACGCTCACCCGCAGGTGCTCGACGCGGTGCGCAACCAGCTGCAGCACGGCCTGTCCTATGGCGCGCCGACCGCCATGGAAACCGAGATGGCCGACCTGGTGTGCAGCCTGGTGCCGTCGATGGAAATGGTGCGCATGGTCAGCTCCGGCACCGAAGCGACCATGAGCGCCATTCGCCTGGCCCGTGGCTACACCGGCCGCGACGCCATCATCAAGTTCGAAGGCTGCTACCACGGGCACTCCGACAGCCTGCTGGTGAAAGCCGGCTCCGGCCTGCTGACCCAGGGCGTACCGAGCTCGGCCGGCGTGCCGGCGGACTTCGCCAAACACACCCTGACCTTGCCGTTCAACGACATCGCCGCCGTGGAGAAGACCCTGGCCGACGTCGGCTCGACCGTCGCGTGCATCATCGTCGAGCCGGTGGCCGGCAATATGAACTGCGTGCCGCCGGCGCCGGGCTTCCTCGAAGGCCTGCGCGAGCAGTGCGACAAACACGGCGTGGTGCTGATATTCGACGAGGTGATGACCGGTTTCCGCGTTGCCCTCGGCGGCGCCCAGGCGCACTACGGTGTGACTCCGGATCTGTCGACCTTTGGCAAGATCGTCGGTGGCGGCATGCCGGTCGGCTGCTTCGGTGGCAAGCGCGCGATCATGGAATGCATCGCCCCGCTCGGCCCGGTCTACCAGGCCGGCACCCTGTCGGGTAACCCGCTGGCCATGGCCGCCGGCCTGACCACCCTCAAGCTGATCAGCCGCCCGGGCTTCCACGCCGACCTGTCCGACTACACCAGCCGCATGCTGGCCGGCCTGCAGGAGCGCGCCGATGCCGCCGGCATCCCCTTCGTCACCACCCAGGCCGGCGCCATGTTCGGCCTGTACTTCAGCGGCGCCGACAACATCGTCACCTTCGCCGATGTGATGGCTAGCGATGCCGAGCGCTTCAAGCAGTTCTTCCACCTGATGCTGGAAGGTGGCGTGTACCTGGCCCCGAGCGCCTTCGAAGCCGGTTTCACCTCCATCGTGCACGGCACCCGCGAGCTGGAAATCACCTTCTCCGCCGCCGAACGGGCCTTCGCCAAGCTCAAGTGAGACCGCGCCAACCGGCGTGCCTGGCACAGCCAATGGCGGGATTCTCGGTAAAGGCTTTGTAAGGACGCCCCGGCTTGCCACATAATGTGACGGCCGGCGCGTTTCGCCGGCAGGGCATGAAGCCCGACCGTTTCGCGAGGCACTCCGATTTCCATGAAATGCACCGGCCGCAACCTGTTCCTGGGTTGTCTGTTGCTCGCAACACCTCTCCTGGCCTGCGCCGGCGACAACTCGTTGCTGGTGCCGACCGAAAGCCGCTGTGCCCTGAACGTTCCCGACGAAGACCTGCCCGGCGCCCTCACCGCCTGTGAGGAAGCCGCCAAGTTTGGTGACGCCCAGGCTCAGTACGAGCTTGGCGAGTTCTACTACAACGGCCAGCGCACCCAGCCCGACCTGCCCAAGGCCCGCCGCTGGTTCGAACTCTCCTCGCTGCAGGGCAATGCCGATGCCCAGCTGCGCCTGGGCAACATGTTCCTCCACGGCGAAAGCGTGCCGCCAAACAAGGTACAGGCCTACATCGTGCTGAAAATGGCCGCGGTGAACGGCTCGGACGAGGCCATGGACAACGCTGACCAGGTCGCCGAACAAATGCCCCGGGAAGAACTGCAGGTCGCCAGCCAGGTGCTTGGGCAGATCTTCCGCAGCTACCTGCTTGAGCTGCAGAACATCGACAACGACCCCTCCGGCTTCAGCCCCCCGCCCCACTCGCCAAGTGGCGGCCTCAGCCCGCAGGCGCCCGCCTTCGCGCCATAACGGTCTGCCGCGCCAGGCGCTTCTTGCTAAACTGCGCGCCCTCCCGCTCCGAGACACTGCGCATGTCCTCTCTCGACCAGGCGCTGTCCGCCGCCCTCGACGCCCGCCAAGCCCTGCTGAACGAGCTGCACCAGCAGCAGACGGACTGCTATCGCCTGTTTCACGGCAGCCAGGAGGGTGCGCCAGGCCTCACGGTCGACCGCTACGGCCCGCAGCTGATGGTGCAGAGCTTCCACCAACCACTGGAGCGCGAGGCCCTGCTCGCCCTGCACGCGCAGATCAACAAGCGCCAGGGGCTGGACCTGCAACTGGTCTACAACGACCGCTCCGGCGGCAACTCGCGTATCGACCGGCGCGATGAGGTGTACCAGCCTACGCCAGAGGCGCTGGCCGACATGACCGGCCAGGAATGGGGGCTCAACTACCGGGTGCGCGGCCGTCATCCAGGCCAGGACCCGCTGCTGTTTCTCGACCTGCGCAATGCCCGCGGCTGGATCAAGGCCAACAGCGCCGGCAAAAGCGTACTCAACCTGTTCGCCTACACCTGTGGCGTCGGCCTGTGCGCTGCGGCCGGTGGCGCCCGCGAGGTGCTCAACCTGGACTTCGCCGAAGGCAATCTGGCCGTGGGCCGGGAAAACCTGGCGCTAAACCCAGGGCTGGCGATGGACTTCGTGCAGTCCGACTACTTCCCCGCCATCCGCCAGCTGGCCGGCCTGCCCATCACCACGCGCCGCGGCCACAAGTTGCCCAGCTACCCGCGCCTGGAGCAGCGCCAGTTCGATCTGGTACTGCTCGACCCACCCGCCTGGGCCAAAAGTGCCTTCGGTACCGTCGACCTGCTGCGCGACTACCAGAGCCTGCTCAAGCCGGCGATCCTGGCCACGGCCGACGATGGCGTGCTGATCTGCTGCAACAACCTGGCGAAAGTCGCCCTGGAAGACTGGCGCACCCAGGTGCTGCGCTGCGCCGAGAAACTCGGCCGCCCGGTGCGTGATTGCGAGCAGTTGCTGCCTGGCGCCGACTTCCCCTCCCGCGACGGCCAGCCACCGCTGAAAACCCTGATCCTGCGCTTCTGAGTCACACCCGAGGCAGAGTGCTGGCCCACAAAGCACGAGGGCCCATGCCATACTCCAGACTCCTCAGTCTGGAAGAAGACGCTGCCCCATGCTCAAAGGATTGCAACGCATCGCCTACGCCGTCGCGGTCGTACTCGGCCTCTATGCCCTGCTCGGCTTCCTGATCCTGCCCGGCATCGGCCAGCGCGTGGCCAACCAGCAACTCAGCCAGCTGGCCACCGTGCCAGCCCGCCTCGACCGTGTCGAACTCAACCCCTTCAGCCTGGAGCTGCAGCTCTGGGGCCTGCATATCGGCGAGGCGGACAAACCGCAGCTGGCCTTCCAGCGCCTGTACGCCAATTTGCAATTCGACAGTCTGTGGCGCAGAGCCCTGCACCTGGCCGACGTGGAATTGGAGAAGGCTCATACCGAAGTGCTGTTCGCCAAGGACGGCCAGCTCAACCTGACCGGCCTGTTCAAACTACCGCCAAGCGAGCCTAAGCCTGCCCAGGAAGAGCAGAGCGAACCCTTCCCAATGCGCATCGAACGCATCGCGCTGATCGAAAACAGCCTGCACTTCGAAGACCTGCGCCCCAGCGAGCCGGTCGAGTTCGTCTACGACTCGCTGAACCTGGAGCTGAACAACCTCAGCACCCTGCCTGAAGACAGCGCCGACATGAGCCTGGTGGCGACCGGCCCCTATGGCGGGCGTATCGACTGGCACGGCCAGGTCAGCCTCAGCCCGATCAGTTCGCAAGGCCAGCTCAAGCTCACCGACGGCAGGCTCAAGGGCGTGTGGCCCTATGCCCGCGACGCCGTGCCGCTGGTACTCGAAGACGGCGTGCTCGACCTCAGCGCCGACTACTCGCTGAACCTGGCCAAGAGCACCGAGCTGCAGCTAAGCAACGTCAGTGCCGCACTCAGCAAGTTCGCCATCAAGAGTCCCGAGGACAAGCCACTGGCTCGCCTGGAAAGCCTGGAAGTCAGCGAAACCAGTCTGGATCTGGCCAAACAGCAGGTCATCGTCGGCAAGATCCGCAGCCACAAGCTGGAAACCTGGGCGGCACGGGAGAAGGACGGCCAACTGGACTGGCAGAAGCTGTTCGCCAGCCACAGCAAGCCAGCGCCTACAGCCACGCCTGCCGCAGCGCCAGAGCCCGTTGTCGCGACTGAGGCTCCGGCTCCGAACGAGGGTGGTACAGACTCCACACCAGCACCTGCAGTCGCGGAGAAAACCGAGCCTGCGCCTGCAGAAGCCCAGCAACAAACCGCCAACGCTACGCCTCCGGCAGAGCCGGCAAAATCCGAAGAACCAGCCAAGCCCTGGCAGGTGCTGCTGCGCGATGTGCAGTTACGCGAGTACCAGGTGCACCTGGCCGACCACGCCGCCGGAGAGCAGGAGGTCAAGCTCGACCTGATGCCACTCAACCTGGACATCAGCAACTTCGACAGCCTGGGCACCTCGCCCTTCGGCCTCAAGCTCGACACCGGAGTGAACAAACGCGGCCAGCTCAAGGCCGAGGGCCAGGTACAGCTGCAACCGACCACGGCCCAGCTGCAGCTGGTGACCCAGAATATCGACCTGCGCCTGGCCCAGGCCTATATCAGCCCCTTCGTGCGCCTGGAGCTGCGCAGCGGCCAGCTCGGCAGCGACCTGGCCGTCAACCTGAAGAGCGTCGAGCCGTTGGCCTTCAGCATCGACGGGCGCGCCGAGGTCAATCAGCTGCATACCCTGGACACCCTGAAGAACCGAGATTTTCTCAAGTGGCAGCAACTGCAAGTCGAGGGACTGGACTATCGCCACGGTGAAGGACTGGCCATCAAGCAGGTCAACCTGCAACAGCCCTATGCCCGTTTCATCATCAACGAAGACCTGACCACCAATATCAATGACCTGATGATTCCCCAGCCGGCCCAGAAAGGCGCCAAGGCCGAGCCCGCCGGCAAGCCGCTGCCCATCCGTATCGGCGGGGTCAATATCAGGGATGGCTCGGCCAACTTCGCCGACTTCAGCCTGACCCCCAACTTCGCCACCGCCATCCAACAACTCAACGGTCAGATCGGCACCCTGGACAACCAGAGCCCGCAGGCCGCCAGCGTCGATATCAAGGGCAAGGTCGACAAGTACGCGCCCGTCAGCATCAAAGGCAAGCTGACCCCGTTCGACCCGATGAACAGCCTGGATATCGCCACCAGCTTCAAGAATGTCGAGCTGACTACCCTCACGCCCTACTCTGGCAAGTTCGCTGGCTACCGCATCCGCAAGGGCCGCCTCAACCTCGACCTGCACTACCAGATCGAGAAGGGCCAGCTGAATGCCGACAACAAGCTGCTGCTGGAAGACCTGCAGCTGGGCGAGAAGGTCGACAGCAAGGACGCCGTGGATCTGCCGATCCGCCTGGCCGTGGCCCTGCTCAAGGACACCCAGGGCAACATCGACATCCAGCTACCGGTGAAGGGCGACCTCAACAGCCCCGAGTTCAGCGTCATGCCTATCGTCTGGCAGACCCTGCGCAACCTTGTGCTGCGCGCCGCCCAGGCACCCTTCAAGTTCATCGCCGGCCTGGTCGGCGGCAGCGACGCCGACCTTAGCCAGGTGCAGTTCGCCGCCGGCAGCAGCGAGCTGGACGGCGCCGCCCAGAAAACCCTGGATACCCTGGCCGATGCGCTCAAGGAACGCCCGGTGTTGCGCCTGGAGGTCGAGGGCATCAGCGCCAGCGCCAGCGACGGCCCGCTGGTGGCCGAGCAGCGCCTGGAGCGCGAGTACCGTAATACCCAGTACAAGATTCTCCAGCGCAGCGGCGACGATGTACCCGCAGAACCGGAGCAGCTGGTGGTGGACGAAGACGACAAGGCGATCCTGCTGGAAGGCATCTACCGGGCACGCCTCAAGCGACAGCCACCTGCAGAATGGAAGGAGTTGCCCGATGAAGAACGCACGGCGAAGATGCGCGACGCCGTGCTGCAATCCTGGGCCAAGAGCGAACTGCTGTTGCGCCAACTCGGCCAGGCCCGTGCAGCCAGCATCAAGGACTACCTGGTAGAGCGCGGCGGCCTGCAAGACCAGCGCATCTACCTGTTGGATGTCGGCCTTACCGAAGGCGCCGCTGGCGCCCCGGTCGACACTGCACTACATCTTGGGAGCCTGTAATGAAAGGAACCCTGCTGTTCACCGCGCTGGCTCTGGCCAGCGCCACGGCTGAGGCCGGCACGATGCGCTGCGGCAGCAAACTGATCAACGAAGGCGACCGCGCCTTCGAGGTCGAGAGCAAATGCGGGCCACCCGTCCACCGCGACCTAGTCGGTTATACCGGCGGCTATCAAAGCGACCGTGATCTGGTGATCGAGGAATGGGTGTACGGGCCCAACAACGGCATGCTCAGCATCCTCACCTTCCAGGGCAATCGCCTGGTGCGCATCGAAACCAAGCGCGCCAACTGACAGCCCGGCACGGCAAGGTGTAGGCTGCCGACAATACCCCGCGCAGCCCTGATCGAAATGTTCAAACCCACCATTACCGCACTATGCCTGTTGCTCCCCGCAGTGGCCGAGGCTAGCTCGACACTGCGTTGCGGCAGCAAGCTGATCAGCCTGGATGACCTTGCCAGCGAAGTCGAGGCGAAATGCGGAACGCCCGTCAGCCGTGATTTTCTCGGCTACCGAGAAGTAGTTGTCTACTACGGCCTTACCCAGGAAGTGGCGATCGAAGAATGGATCTACGGACCGCGCAACGGCATGTACCACTTCCTGCGCCTTGAAGGTAATCGGGTCGTCAAGATCGAAAGCAAACGCGGCAAATGAATGCCCTCTCGGAACAAGGATGCTCGTCATGAAGACACTACCCGCCTCAACCCTGCTGCACCCTGCCTACGCTGAACTGCGGGCCGCCACACTACGATGCTGATCATTCCCGCCGAACACCCGCTGGACTGGAAGCGCCCTCCTGTCGTTACCCTGCTGCTGATCCTGCTCAATGTGCTGATCTACTTCGGCTACCAGGGCGGCGACGAAGAACGCCTGGAGGTCGCGGTACACGCCTACCTCGACGGCGGCCTGCTCAACCGTGAGCGGGCCTTGTTCGTCGAGAGCGTCAGCGAGCGCAGGGATTTCGACGCCGAGGAGCGCACCTATGTCGACGGCATGCGCCGCCAGGAACTGGCGGCCTGGGTACTGCACGACCTGGAGTTCGAACAGCAACTGCACCAGCGGGCCGACTACCAGGCCGACACAGCCTGGCAGGCGGCACGCGAGTCAGCCGAGGCCGCTCGCAATCGGCTGAGCACTGTACGCTTCGGCTTCATCCCGGCCAGGTTCAGCATCGAAGGCCTGTTCGGCGCGATGTTCCTGCACGGCAGCTTCGACCATCTGCTGGGCAACATGCTGTTCCTGTTCATCTTCGGTTTCGCCCTGGAAATCGCCTTGGGCAAGGCGGTCTATCTCGGGCTCTATCTGCTCAGCGGCCTGGCCTCGCACCTGCTGTGGTGGGCACTCGACCCGGTATGGATCAGTGGTGTCGGCGCATCCGGCGCCATCTCCGGACTGATGGGCATGTACATCGGTGTATACGGCCTGCGGCGGATCAACTTCTTCTACTGGCTGGGCCCGTTGATCGGCTATTTCAAGGCTCCTGCCCTGTGGGTGCTGCCAGTGTGGCTGGGCAAGGAACTGCTCGGCCTGCTGGCCGCGGACGATCACGTCAACTACTACGCCCACCTGGGCGGCCTGGGAGCGGGTTTCCTGGTGATCTGGCTGGCCAGACTCACTGGGCGGTTGCAGATGGATGAAGCCTATCTGCACAAGGAAGACCCGGAGGCCCCCTTCAAGCGTGAGCTGGCTGCGCTGGATCAGCTTATCAGCCAGTTTGCCCTGGCCCAGGCCGCCACACGCGGGCCCGATTTGCTCGCGCGCTATCCAGGCCGCCCGGACCTGTTGGAGCGGCTCTACAGCGTTGCCAGCGGTCGCCAGGACAAGGCCCTGCTGAGCCAGGTACTCAAACAGCTGTTCGCCCTGCCCGACACGGAAGAAACCCGCCGGCTGCTGCTACGCCTTGCTACAGACAGCGCCAGCCCCAAACAGCCTTGGCTGGCTCACCCCGCCGTACAACTGCATCTGCTGCAGAAGCTGCTCAAGGCCGGTGAAGGACCGCATGCACTGGCGGCCTGGCGCCGACTCACCCAGGCAGGCCAACCCATCAAGCAGCTGCCGCCTCTGACTCTGCAACTGGCCAAGCAACTGGGACCGAAGCAGGATTTGCGTGCCGTCGCCGAGCTGGCCCAATACCTGCGCCGCGTGTTCCCCGAGGCAGAACAGACCGTTCAGCTGAGCCTCTACCAACAGCATCTGAGCCGTTGAGCGCCCACAAAAAAGCCCCGCCAGGCGGGGCTTTTTCTATCGCAGCCGGTTACAGGTCGCGACTGAAGCTGCGAATCTCTTCCTGGGCCTTTTCCTTGGTCCAGCCATAGCGCTCCTGCAGCTTCCCTTCCAGATATTCGCTATGGCCCTCGACCACATCCAGGTCGTCGTCGGTGAGGTTGCCCCAGCGCTCTTTGATGCGGCCGGAGAGCTGTTTCCACTTACCTTTGATCACATCGGAATTCATGGTTCTATCCTCGAATCGAGGCTGTCGGCAAAGCCGACAGCGGGCATTAGTCGGTTGCTTTCAGACCATCGGCCGATACAGCCTTCACACCTTTGACCATCTTGGCCTTCTCGACCGCCAGGTCACGCTCGGCGTTGCTCGGCACCACACCAGACAACGACACCACACCCTTGTTGGTTTCGACCTTGATATCCAGACCGCTGATGCTGTCGTCGGCCAGGAAGTCCGCCTTCACCTTGCTGGTGATCCAGGTATCGGAAACCACTTCCTGCGCCTCATCCATGGTGTCATTGGCAGCCACTTGCAGTGGTTCGGCAGCGAAAGCGCTGCTCAGCGGCAGGCTCAGGGCAGTGGCAGTCAGGGCAGCAAGGGTCCATTGAGTGAGTGGCTTTTTCATAGCGATATTCTCCTGGTTGCTTTGAAGTTTCGGCAGCCAATCTATCCCTTGGCTGCGTCTGCAGGAGTTACATCGCAAGCCCTATGCCAGCCCCACCTAAAAATAAAACTCTTTAAAATCAAATACTTAAACACAACAAAAAATAGCTACTCAGTGCAAATTGCCCAATAGGCCCAAACGAGCCGTGCAGATTGCAATGCTTGCGCTTAGCCTCTCTCGACCATACGCGCCAACGTGTTCTGCAACTGCTCGACCTCAACCAGCAGGGGGGACTGTGGATACTTGCCGCGAATAAAGCTCAGCAGGCGTTGTGCCGGCTCGATCTGGCCCAATCCCTCGGCAAAACCACGTGCCGCCAGCAGGTAGGCCCTGGGAATATGTGGGTAATCGGGAAAGCGCAGATGCAGATTGCGCAGCAGACTCAGTGCTTCGCGAGTCTTGTGGCGCTCCAGCAGCGCCTGGGCGATACGCTCACAAACCAGGGCGTCGTCTGGCAGGTAATCAGCGCGCAGTTGCCTGGCATTGAGTAGCGCCATTGCAGCCTGGGCCGGATTGAGCCTTGCAGCCAGAGGCAGATAGTGCGCCAGATGGCGCAGGCAACGCTCGCGGGCATCCAGACCAAACAGCAGCTGGTGGAAACGCTCATTGAGGCGCAAGTCGTTAGGTGCCGCATCCAGAGCCACGGCCAGCAATTCCAGCGCCTGGGTGCCCTGCCCCTCCTTGAGACGAATCTCGGCCTCTGCCAGCGCCTTGCGCCGGCGATACTCCTCGGCCGGGTAGCCCTGCGTCTCGTCTTCAACGGCCGCGTAGCCCAGCGCCCCCTGATACTGGAACACCGCGTAGCCCATCATGGCGCACATCACCACGCTGAAGTAGCCGAACAGCAGCGCCGCAACGGGCATCAGCACCACCTTGGGCAGGCCGCCGGCGAGTATGTAGGTCACCCACCCCGGCGACTGCCAGAGAATGAACAGAAAGGCCCAGAGAATCAGATAGCGCCAGCCCATGGCCTTGATCACCGCACCGACCTGGTCGGGACTGAGTGCCGCCCCCAGGGTCTTGTCCAGCGCCAGGCGGATGAGGCTGGCCGGGATCAGCAGCTGCACACCCAGCGTGACCGCCCAGAACAGAGCTTCGCTGTGAAAGTCAGCGGCCAGCCATACCGCGGCAAAGCTGATCAGGAAAATCACCAGAACCCGCCAGAACAGGCTGAACCCCTCGGCCGAAAAGGCCGACAGCAGTCCCGTATGCCGAGGCTGGAGTCTTCGATCACCGCCTGCAGGTATTTGCTGGCCACACAGAACAGCGCCAACCACAACAGTTTCCAGGCCGGCATGAACAGGCTGGCCAGACACAGCGCGGCAGCAAACGCCAGGGCACCAGGTTGCAGGCCGTATTGAAAGAACTGCGGGATGCGCTGCCAGAACGGCTGCGCGGTATTGGCAGCGCCGAGAAAGCGCAGCTTGTCGCGACACAGCGGGCATAACGGCAGCTCGTCCGGCGCCTCGGCATTGAGCGGCACGCAGCAGTCGCCGTAGTCACGCGGGCAGGCCGGGCAGTGCCAGGTCGCCGGTTGCGCAGGGTGGTAGCGACAGTAAGTGACTTCCATGTGTAAGAGCATCCTTGAGTACTGCAGGGGAGGCTATTGTCCGGGCAAAAAAAGAGGGCCCGCAAGGGGCCCTCTCTGGTGCAGCGAGGTTACCAGCTTAGACGCCGGAAGCCTTGGCTGCGGCAACGTCCTTGATGGACAGCTTGATACGGCCGCGGTTGTCCACGTCCAGTACCAGCACTTCCACTTCCTGGCCTTCCTTCAGCACGTCGGTGACTTTCTCGACACGCTGATCGCTCAGCATGGAGATGTGCACCAGACCGTCCTTGCCCGGCAGGATGTTGACGAAGGCGCCGAAGTCGACGATGCGCTCAACCTTGCCGAGGTAGATCTTGCCGATTTCCGCCTCTGCGGTGATGGCCAGTACGCGCTGCTTGGCAGCCTCGGCAGCTTCCTTGGTTTCGCCGAAGATCTTGATCGAGCCATCGTCTTCGATGTCGATCGAGGCCTTGGTTTCTTCGCAGATGCCACGGATGGTGGCGCCACCCTTGCCGATCACGTCGCGGATCTTGTCCTGGTCGATCTTCATCGCCAGCATGGTCGGAGCGTTGGCCGACAGCTCGCTGCGCGACTGGGCGATAACCTGGTTCATCTGGCCGAGGATGTTCAGGCGCGCTTCCAGGGCCTGGCCCAGGGCGATTTCCATGATTTCTTCGGTGATGCCCTGGATCTTGATGTCCATCTGCAGTGCGGTCACGCCATTGGCGGTACCGGCCACTTTGAAGTCCATGTCGCCCAGGTGGTCTTCGTCGCCGAGGATGTCGGTCAGAACGGCAAACTTGTCACCTTCCTTGACCAGGCCCATGGCGATACCGGCAACCGGCGCCTTCATCGGCACACCGGCATCCATCAGCGCCAGGGAAGCACCACACACGGAAGCCATGGAGCTGGAACCGTTGGACTCGGTGATCTCGGAAACCACGCGGATGGTGTACGGGAACTCGTCGGCGCTCGGCAGCATGGCGGCAACGCCACGACGGGCCAGGCGACCGTGACCGATTTCGCGGCGACCGGTGGCGCCCATGCGACCACATTCACCGACCGAGTACGGCGGGAAGTTGTAGTGCAGCATGAAGGGGTCTTTCTTCTCGCCTTCCAGGGTGTCGAGCAGCTGCGCGTCACGGGCGGTACCGAGGGTGGCAACCACCAGAGCCTGGGTTTCGCCACGGGTGAACAGGGCCGAGCCGTGGGTCTTGTCCAGCACGCCGACTTCAATGTTCA
This sequence comes from Pseudomonas sp., assembly GCA_038147895.1. Taxonomy (GTDB): domain Bacteria; phylum Pseudomonadota; class Gammaproteobacteria; order Pseudomonadales; family Pseudomonadaceae; genus Aquipseudomonas. The sequence goes on along the minus strand of JAYQUJ010000004.1, from coordinate 84,152 downwards.
GGCCACGTACGGTACGGGTGTCACGGCCGTCGATACGCGGCTTGCCATTGACGATGTTCTCGCGCACGGTGCGGTATTCGATTTCGCCGAAGGCTTCTTTCACTTCGCCAGCGGAAGGCTGGCCTTCTTCGCCGGAGAACTTGGCTACTACCTGATCTTTCAGCTCACCCAGGCGCGCGTAGCGGTCCTGCTTGATGGTGATGGTGTAAGCCTGGGAAATCGCCTCGCCAAACTCGCTGCGAATGGCGCTCAGCAAGGCAGTGTTCTCGGCCTTCGGCTGCCAGTCCCAGGTCGGCTTGCCAGCTTCGGCAGCGAATTCCTTGATTGCGCTGATCACGGCCTGGAACTCGTCGTGAGCGAACAGCACGGCGCCCAGCATCTGGTCTTCGGTCAGTTCTTTAGCTTCGGACTCAACCATCAGCACGGCGGTTTCGGTACCGGCCACGACCATGTCGAGGCTGGAGGCTTTCTGCTGCTCGTAGCTCGGGTTCAGCAGGTAGCCGGTTTCCGGGTGGAAGGCGACACGGGCGGCACCGATCGGGCCGTTGAACGGGATGCCGGAAACAGCCAGGGCAGCCGAGGTACCGATCATCGCGGCGATGTCCGGATCGGTCTTCTTGCTGGTGGAAACCACGGTGCAGATGACCTGCACTTCATTGAGGAAACCTTCCGGGAACAGCGGGCGGATCGGACGGTCGATCAGACGCGAAGTCAGGGTTTCCTTCTCGGAAGGACGCGCTTCGCGCTTGAAGAAGCCGCCCGGGATCTTGCCGGCAGCGTAGGTCTTCTCCTGGTAGTGCACGGACAGCGGGAAAAAGTCTTTGCCCGGATCAGCGCTCTTGGCGCCTACCACGGTGACCAGAACGCTGACGTCATTGTCGACGGTGACCAGCACGGCGCCGGAAGCCTGACGGGCGATACGGCCAGTCTCGAGGGTGATGGTCGATTGACCAAACTGGAACTTCTTGATTACCGGGTTCACGGTGTCTTCCTTCTCTTTGTTGCCTTGGGGGGAACGGGTGGGGCAAGGCTGCGCCCCGAAAGTCTGTTCAGAATCCGCCGCGCAAGCAGCGCATTTGGAACAGGCTCTAAATCAGCTGTGCAGAAAGCCAGAAGCTGGAAGCCCGAAGCCACAAGCGGTTCAACCCGCCTGCTGCTTCAGACTTCCAGCTTCTCACTTAAGGTTTACGTCTTAGCGACGCAGACCCAGGCGACCGATCAGGGCGCTGTAACGCGAGGTGTCCTTGCCCTTCAGGTAGTCCAGCAGCTTACGACGCTGGTTAACCATACGGATCAGGCCACGACGGGAGTGGTGGTCTTTGCCGTTAGCTTTGAAGTGGCCTTGCAGCTTGTTGATGTTGGCGGTCAGCAGGGCAACCTGCACTTCCGGAGAACCGGTATCGCCTTCAGCTTGCTTGTACTCGTTTACGATCTGGGCTTTTTCTTCAACGCTCAGTGCCATGGTAATGGGCTCCTAAGTGAACAGGCCGGGACGAATCCCGTGTTTTAAATAAGAGGAATGACCGTGCCTGCTGACAGCCACCCTCATTACGCACCATCGCTCGGCGACGATCCGCTTCGGTCACTCGACCGAATCCTTGTTGACCCAGGCTAGGCCTTGGTCGAAATCAGACGCTTCGGCGCAATGCGCCCGTCTTCGCTCACTTCACCGATGCCGATGAAGCGACCGGTATGATCCTGCACCCGCACCATGCCGAACTTCGGCGCTTCCGGTGCCCGCACCGGCTGACCATGCAGCCAGTAGTAGGCGCTGTGTTCGCTGAACTGCAGCAGCGGCCAATGCTCCAGGCCGCTGTCCGATGGCAACAGGAAGCGATCCAGCGCCTCGTTGCCGCCTTCGGCATGAGCCTTTTCCAGCTCTTCCAGGGTCACCGTCTGCGCCAGGCTGAACGGGCCGGCCTGGGTGCGCCGCAACTCTGCCACATGAGCACCGCAGCCCAGCAACTGACCGAGGTCTTCCACCAGGGTGCGAATATAGGTGCCTTTGCTGCAGGCCACGGAGAGGCGCATCTGCGCATCATTCAGGGCCAGTAAATCCAGGCGCGCAATAGTAACAGAACGCGCCTCGCGCTCCACCACTTCGCCGGCACGGGCCAACTTGTAGAGTGGCTGGCCATCCTTCTTGAGGGCCGAGTACATCGGCGGTATCTGGCTGATTTCCCCGCGAAAACGTGGCAGCAGCACCTCCACATCCGCCCGACCGACGGTCACCTCGCGACGCTCCAGCACCTCACCTTCGGCATCGCCGGTGGTGGTGGTGACGCCCAGTTGGGCCAGAGTCTCGTAGCCTTTGTCTGCATCCAGCAGGTACTGGGAGAACTTGGTCGCTTCACCGAAGCACAGCGGCAAGACGCCGGTGGCCAGTGGATCCAGGCTACCGGTGTGGCCGGCCTTCTCGGCATTGAGCAGCCAGCGCACTTTCTGCAGCGCGGCGTTGGAGCTGAAGCCGCGCGGCTTATCCAGCAGGATGATGCCGCTGACGTTGCGGCGAATACGTTTGACCTGGGCCACGCTCAATCGTCCTGATGCTTGCTGTCTTCGGCCACGGCACGCTCGATCAACGAGGACAGATGCGCACCACGGGAAATGCTTTCGTCATAGTGGAAATGCAGATTCGGCACGCTACGCAGCTTCATCGCCTTGCCCAACAGCATGCGCAGGTAGCCCGCAGCGTCGTTCAGTACGCGCAGGTTCTGCTGGATTTTCTCGGCGTCATTCTCGCCCATTACGGTGATGAACACCTTGGCGTGACCGACATCGCGACTGACATCCACAGCGGTAACGGTGACGAAGCCCAGACGTGGATCCTTGACCTCGCGCGGGATCATCTGCGCCAGCTCACGCTGGATCTGATCGCCGATGCGCTGGGTACGGCTATAAACTTTTGCCATTTCTCTTACCTCACCCGCCGCCTGTAGCTACGGGTTCAAAAGCGGCAAACGCCCGGCCGCGCGATTGCGGGGCCGGGCGTTGCGTGTTGCGACTCGCGCTTACAGCGTACGAGCCACCTCGACCTTCTCGAACACTTCGATCTTGTCGCCGACCTTGACGTCGTTGTAGCTCTTCACCGCGATACCGCACTCCATGCCGTTACGCACTTCGGAGACGTCGTCCTTGAAGCGGCGCAGGGACTCCAGCTCGCCTTCGAAGATCACCACGTCGTCACGCAGTACGCGGATCGGACGGTTACGGTGCACGGTACCCTCGATGACCATACAGCCAGCCACCGCACCGAACTTCGGCGAACGGAATACGTCACGCACTTCGGCGGTACCCAGGATGTTCTCGCGAACATCGCTGCCCAGCATACCGGTCAGGGCTTTCTTGACGTCTTCGATGATGTCGTAGATCACGTTGTAGTAACGCATATCCAGGCCTTCGGCCTCGACGATCTTGCGCGCACCGGCATCGGCACGGACGTTGAAGCCGAACAGCACCGCGTTGGAGGCCAGGGCCAGGTTGGCATCGGACTCGGTGATACCACCGACGCCGCCACCGACCACACGCACCTGCACTTCGTCGTTGCCCAGGCCGCTGAGCGAGCCTTGCAGAGCCTCGAGAGAACCACGCACGTCGGCCTTGAGGACGATGTTGAGGGTCTTCTTCTCTTCCTGGCCCATGCTTTCGAAGATGTTTTCCAGCTTGCCGGCATGGGCGCGAGCCAGTTTGACTTCGCGGAACTTGCCTTGACGGAACAGGGCGACTTCACGCGCCTTCTTCTCGTCGGCCACCACGGTCAGATCGTCACCGGCATCCGGAGTACCATCCAGGCCGAGAATCTCGACCGGAATCGCCGGGCCAGCCTCTTTGATCGGCTTGCCGTTCTCGTCGAGCATGGCACGGACGCGACCGAAGTTGACACCACACAGAACCATGTCGCCCTGGCGCAGGGTACCGTCCTGAACCAGCACAGTGGCTACCGGGCCACGGCCCTTGTCCAGACGCGACTCGACCACGACACCACGGCCAGGGGCCGACGGCGTAGCTTTCAGTTCGAGCACTTCAGCCTGCAGAAGCACGGCTTCCAGCAGTTCGTCGACACCGGTACCAGCCTTGGCCGATACGCCTACGAACGGTGCGTCGCCGCCCCACTCTTCCGGGATCACATCCAGCGCGGCCAGGCCGTTCTTGATGTTGTCCGGGTTGGCTTCCGGCTTGTCCATCTTGTTGATGGCAACCACGATCGGTACACCAGCAGCCTTGGCGTGCTGCACGGCTTCCTGAGTCTGCGGCATCACGCCGTCGTCAGCCGCCACCACCAGGATGACGATGTCGGTCGCCTTGGCACCACGAGCACGCATGGCGGTAAACGCGGCGTGACCCGGGGTATCGAGGAAGGTGACCATGCCGCGCTCGGTTTCCACGTGATAGGCACCGATGTGCTGGGTGATGCCACCCGCTTCACCGGATGCGACCTTGGCACGACGGATATAGTCGAGCAGCGAGGTCTTACCGTGGTCAACGTGACCCATGACGGTCACCACCGGTGCGCGGGCAACAGCCTCACCCTCATAACGCAGGGACTCAGCCAGCTGGTCTTCCAGGGCGTTCTCGCTGACCAGCTTGACCTTGTGGCCCAGCTCCTCTGCAACCAGCTGGGCCGTTTCCTGATCCAGCACCTGGTTGATGGTCACCGGAGTGCCCAGCTTGAACATGAACTTGACGACTTCGGCGCCTTTGACCGACATCTGCGCAGCCAGATCGGCAACGGTAATGGTTTCGCCAATCGAGACTTCGCGCACTACCGGTCCTGTCGGGCTCTGGAACCCGTGCTGATTACGTTTCTTCAGCTTGCTCTTGCCACCACGGCCACCACGACGGAAACCATCGGTTTCTTCGTCGACGGTACGCGGCGCAACGCGCGGCGCAGGAGCCTTTTCCTTGACCATCGGGCGGTGCTGAGTGTTCTTGCGCTCGCCACCACGACGATCGCTGTCGTCGTTGCGTTCCTTCTCGGGGCGACGCGGCTCGTCCTTCTTGCGCTCGGGCGCAGGCGCAGCAACAGGCTCCAGCGCAGGCGCTGCCGGCGCCACAGGTGCCTCAGCAGCAACAGGCTCTTCAGCCTTGGCAGCAGCCTGCTTGCGGGCCTCTTCCTCGGCACGGCGAGCAGCCTCCTGCTCGGCCTTCAGGCGTTCGGCTTCCTGAGCGGCGCGCTGTTCTTCCAGCTCACGCTGCTTCTCGGCCTCGATCTCTGCCGGGCTACGCTTGACGTAGGTTTTCTTCTTGCGCACTTCCACGCTGATGGTCTTGCTACCGGCGACCTTCAGGGTGGTGGTGGTCTTGCGCTGCAAGGTAATCTTGCGCGGCTCTTCCAGCTTTTCGCCGTGGCTGCTCTTGAGATGGGCCAGCAGGGCCTGCTTCTCGTTATCGGTCACCACTTGCTCGGCGCTGGTGTGAGACAAACCTGCCTCACGCATCTGCTGCAGCAGGCGCTCCACCGGTGTGTCGACCACTTGGGCCAGTTCTTTCACCGTGACTTGCGTCATGCACTTCTCTCCTCAGGCCGCAACCGCTTACTCGAACCAATGGGCTCGGGCGGCCATGATCAGCTTGCCGGCACGCTCTTCGTCGATGCCGTCGATGTCGAGCAGGTCATCAATCGACTGCTCGGCCAGGTCTTCGCGGGTGATTACGCCGCGAACCGCCAGTTCTTGCGCCAGGTTCTTGTCCATACCATCCAGAGATACCAGGTCCTCAGCCGGTTGGGCGTCAGCCAGTTTCTCTTCATTGGCAATGGCCTTGGTCAGCAGACGATCCTTGGCACGAGCACGCAGCTCATTGACGATATCCTCGTCAAACCCATCGATGCTGAGCATTTCTTCCATCGGCACATAGGCGATTTCTTCAAGGCTGGTGAAGCCTTCCTCAACCAGCACCTGGGCCAGGTCTTCGTCAACTTCCAGCTCGTCGACAAAGTTCTGCAGGATGTCGCCAGTCTCGGCTTGCTGCTTGGCCTGGATATCCGCTTCGGTCATCACGTTCAGCGTCCAGCCGGTCAGCTGACTGGCCAGACGTACGTTTTGACCACCGCGACCAATGGCCTGCGCCAAGTTGTCCTCGGCAACAGCGATATCCATGGCATGAGCGTCTTCGTCGACGATGATCGCTGCCACCTCGGCCGGAGCCATGGCATTGATCACGAACTGAGCGACGTTCTCGTCCCACAGCACGATATCGACACGCTCACCGCCGATCTCACCGGAGACCGCCTGAACGCGCGAACCGCGCATGCCGATGCAGGCACCCTGTGGGTCGATGCGTTTGTCTTTCGAGCGCACAGCGATCTTGGCGCGTGAGCCCGGATCACGGGAGGCAGCCATCACTTCGATCAGCCCCTCGGCGATTTCCGGCACTTCGATGGTGAACAGTTCGATCAGCATCTGCGGCGCAGTACGCGACAGGATCAACTGCGGACCACGGTTCTCGGTGCGGATTTCCTTGAGCAGCGCGCGCATGCGAGCACCGACACGGAAAGTCTCACGCGGGATGATGTCCTCGCGGGCCAGCAGGGCCTCGGCGTTGTTGCCCAGATCGACAATAACGCTGTCGCGGGTGACCTTCTTTACGGTACCGGAGATGATCTCGCCAACACGCTCGCGATAGGCGTCGACGACCTGAGCACGCTCTGCCTCGCGCACTTTCTGCACGATGACCTGCTTGGCAGTCTGAGCGGCGATACGACCGAACTCAATCGACTCCACCGACTCTTCAACAATGTCGCCAGCCACTGCACCAGGCTTCTGCGCCTGGGCCTGTTCGACAGTCAGCTCGGCAGCCGGGTTTTCCAGCTCATCTTCTTCGACGACTTTCCAGCAGCGGAAAGTTTCGTAGTTGCCGCTCTGGCGATTGATCGCCACACGCAGCTCGACCTCGTCCTCAAAACGCTTCTTGGTGGCCGTCGCCAGCGCCAGCTCAAGCGCCTCGAAAATCACACCAGCCGGCACACCCTTTTCGTTGGATACCGACTCTACAACCAGCAGTACTTCTTTACTCATCGTACGCCTCGCCTTTCGCAATCCATTGGATCCGCGGGATCCGCGTCTCAATCAAAACGGGGAATGATATTGGCCTTGTCGATCAGATCGATCGGCAACAGGAACTCATGGTCATCCACCAGCACCACCACGTCCTGCTCCTCCACACCTCGAAGGAGACCCTGAAAATTGCGCCTGCCCTCAAAGGGCGAGCGCAGCTTGATCTTTACTTGCTCACCAACATGCGCCGCGAACTGCTCAAGAGTGAACAGCGGCCGGTCCATGCCGGGCGACGACACCTCCAGGGTGTACTCACTGGTGATCGGATCTTCGACATCCAGGACCGCACTGACCTGTCGACTAACCACTTCGCAGTCGTCGACCAGAATCCCATTGGCGTGATCGATATAGATGCGCAGCACGGAGTGCCGCCCCTGGGAAATGTATTCCACGCCCCAGCACTGATAGCCGAGGGACTCGACCACAGGGGCCAGCATGGCCTGCAACTGTTCCAGCTTGCTCGACACTCGAAGCCCTCCGCAGATGTCGTAGAAATAAAAAATGGGCGAAACGCCCATCCATCGCGCCGTTCGACATCACGAATGTCTACGGCAGACTGTCCAGCTAGCAAAAAGCCCCTTGAAAGGGGCTTTTTGACTGCCAATTGTGGGCTGAACAAAACACCAAACCGATCAACACCACCACAAAGCTGGGCGTGGATTATACGGAGCCCACTAAAACCGGTCAACCTGACCCGAAAGAAACAACAAGGCCCGCTATTAGCGGGCCTTGTTCAATATGGTACCGAGGAGGGGACTCGAACCCCTACAGCCTATGGCCACTACCACCTCAAGGTAGCGTGTCTACCAATTCCACCACCTCGGCAAAGAGGGTTTTATTACTCAGGAGCGCTTGGTACGTCAGCAGAACCACTCGACTCTTTCTGAGCTTCCAGAACAGGGACATCTTCGACAACAGGCTTCTGCTGCACTTCCAACGCCGCCGGACCCGGCAAACCAGCTTGAGTAAGATTATCAGACTTTTGTTTAGCAAAGAAAGCTAAACCCAAGCTAGTAATGAAAAAAATTGCCGCAAGGATGGCGGTCGCGCGACTCAAAAAGGTGGCAGAACCCTGGCTACCGAAAACGGTAGCAGAAGCACCAGCACCGAAAGACGCACCAGCATCGGCACCCTTACCCTGCTGAATCAGGACGAAGCCAACAATCCCGAGAGCACCCAGCAGATGTACAACGATTACGACTGTTTCCAGCATCTCTTCAGCTTCCTGCGGCGCGACAGATCGCACCGAACTCATCCGCATTCAAGGAGGCCCCACCAATGAGCCCCCCATCGATATCCTGCATACCGAACAATTCGGCAGCATTGGCAGCCTTGACACTGCCGCCGTACAGAATTCTCACACCACGTGCCACTTCCGCATTTTCTGCAGCAAGCTGCGCACGAATAGCAGCATGAACTTCTTGAGCCTGCTGCGGCGCTGCAGTCAGCCCGGTTCCTATTGCCCAAACAGGCTCATAGGCCACGACAGCACGAGAGAACGCTCCAACACCCAACTCTTCGATCACACTACCCAGCTGAGCAGAAACCACATCCAGAGTACGCCCCGCCTCGCGCTGCTCCAGAGTCTCGCCAATGCACAGCACCGGCACTAGACCACAGGATTGCGCAGCAGCGAACTTGCGACTCAGCTGCTCGTCACGCTCACCGAGAATCAGACGACGCTCGGAGTGCCCGACTAGCACAAACTCACAACCAGCATCAGCCAACTGACTCGGAGCAACCTCACCAGTCAGAGCACCCTGCATCGGCTCAACAGCACAATTCTGTGCACCGACCGATATAGCCTTGCCATCCAACCCAGCAATAACCTGGCCGATATACAAGCAAGGCGGCATCACAGCAACTTCGACGCCAGCAGGCAATGCCAGTTGACGCAAGCCTTTGATCAGCTCTGCGACGCTGGCGCGGGTACCGTGCATTTTCCAGTTACCAGCTACCAAGGGGCGACGCATGCCAGACCTCGTCGTTCAAAGTGGGCGCAGATGTTACCCAAGAGCTTATGCACTAGCAAGCCGAAATCAGGCACACAGATCACTGACGACTTTAGCCAGCTCTTCAGCGTAACTGCGGACCTGAGCCTCGTCATCGCCCTCGACCATTACCCGCACCAGGGGCTCGGTACCAGACTTGCGCAGCAGGACTCGACCACGCCCTGCCATGCGCTCTGTAATGCTGGCACAAGCATTCTGCACCTGTTCCGCCTCCAGCGGATCGACGCCCCCTGCAAGACGCACATTGATCAGTACTTGCGGGCATTTACGCAAGGCCAACCGAGCCTGCGCCAACGTTTCACCACTGCGCTTAAGCGCCATCAACACCTGCAGCGCAGCGATCACCGCATCACCAGTGGTAGTGTGCTGGAAGCACACTAGATGACCGGAATTCTCACCACCCAGCTGCCAGTCGTGCTCCTGTAACTCAGCCATCACGTAGCGATCACCAACCTTTGCCCGCACGAAAGGCACCTGCAGCTCAGCCAGAGCCAGCTCCAGCCCCAGGTTGCTCATTTGAGTACCAACGACTCCACCCTGTAGCTTCCCACGCTGCTTTAGATCACGCGCGATGATGTACAGGAGCTCATCACCATCGACTACAGCCCCGGTGTGATCGACCATCATCACCCGATCACCATCGCCATCGAAGGCGATCCCGAGATCCGCTTGTTGCGCCAGCACTTCCGACTGTAACGAGTCGACATGGGTGGAGCCACAACTGTCATTGATGTTCAAGCCATTAGGCTGCGCCGCCAGAACCGAGACCTGCGCACCCAGCTCGCGAAACACACTGGGCGCGATTTTGTAGGTAGCTCCATGCGCGCAATCCAACACCACCTTGAGACCGGCAAAACTGGTGTGATTAGGCACGCTGGCCTTGCAAAACTCGATATAGCGACCCGCTGCATCATTGATGCGCGTGACCTTGCCAAGCTGCTCCGACTCGACCACGGTCATCGGCTGATCGAGCAATTCCTCGATCATCAATTCGATCTCATCCGGAAGCTTGGCGCCGAATCCAGAGAAAAACTTGAAGCCGTTGTCGTAATGAGGGTTGTGCGAAGCACTGATGACGATGCCCGCCTCAGCCTGAAAAGTTCTTGTCAGATAGGCCACTGCCGGCGTCGGCATGGGCCCCAACAACATCACATCCGCTCCGGCCGCCAAAAGCCCGGCCTCAAGCGCCGACTCGAACATGTAACCTGAAATTCGCGTGTCCTTGCCAATCAGGATCCGGCATTTGCCTTGGCGACGAAAAGCCATGCCTGCCGCCCAACCCAGCTTGAGAATGAACTCAGGGGTAATCGGAAACTGACCTACGCGCCCACGAATACCATCCGTGCCGAAATACTTTCTGCTCATTACGACTCCAAACTCTTATTCCGCGCACTGCACCGCAGCAACCATGCGCACAGCATCCACAGTCTCAGCCACATCATGGACACGCACGATGCTCGCCCCCTTGGATACCGCCAGCGCAGCCAGAGCCAAACCACCAGCCAAGCGCTCATGCACTTTTCGCCCCAGTGCTTGCCCAATCATGCTTTTTCGCGAGACACCAACCAATAGCGGACACCCCAGCTCATGCAACGCCTCCAGACGACGAAACAGACTCAGGTTGTGCGCCAGGCTTTTAGCAAAGCCGAACCCAGGATCAAGAACAATCTTCTCGACCGAAATTCCAGCCGCCACACACGCCGCCATGCGCCCCGCGAGAAACTCGCGCACCTCAAACACCACATCGGTATATCGAGGATCTTCTTGCATATTGCCGGGCTCGCCCAACATATGCATCAGACAGACAGCCAGACCGCTATCGGCCGCCGCCTCAAGAGCACCATCGCGACGCAGGGCACGCACATCATTGATCAGCCCCGCCCCCAGGCGCGCACCTTCACGCATCACTGCCGGAGTAGAGGTGTCCAGGGAAATGATCACGTCCAACTCAGCCGCAATAGCTTCGACCACCGGTGCGACGCGCTCCAATTCCTCCACGGCCGAAACCGGGCGAGCACCAGGACGAGTTGACTCACCACCAACATCGATCAGGGTCGCGCCAGCAGCCACCATCTCAGCCGCATGACGCAATGCCGCGTCGCGCGCCGCAAAACGACCGCCATCGGAAAAGGAATCAGGGGTGACATTAAGAATACCCATCACCTGCGGATGGGTAAGATCAAGAACCCGACTACCGCAAGGCAGTCGGGTTGGATGTTGCGCAGCAGTCATTACCAGCCTTAGTGCTCGCCCGCAGGGCCACCTATGGGAGTCTGCGGACGCTCGGCCTCCTGCTTGGGAGCAGGCGGAGTTCCCGAACCATTTTCCCAGTCACGCGGCTCTCGTGGCTGACGCCCCGCCATGATGTCATCGATCTGCTCGGAGTCGATGGTTTCGTACTTCATCAGCGCATCGGCCATCATATCCAGCTTGTCGCGATTCTCTTCCAGCAAGCGCTTGGCGGTGCCATAGCAACCATCGATGATGCTTCGCACTTCCTCATCGATGGCTTTAGCCGTTTCGCCAGACACATTGGTGTGCTGGCTGCCAGCACTGCGACCAAGGAAGACCTCACCCTCTTCTTCCGCGTACATCAGCGGACCAAGCTTCTCGGACAAGCCCCACTTGGTCACCATGTTCCGCGCCAGGTGCGTCGCCCGCATGATGTCGTTGGAGGCGCCAGTAGTGACACCATCAAAACCCAGCGTCATCTCCTCAGCGATACGACCACCGAACAGCGAACAGATCTGACTGACCAGTGCACGCTTGGACAGGCTGTAGCGATCTTCCTCCGGCAGGAACATGGTCACACCAAGAGCTCGACCGCGAGGAATGATCGATACCTTGTAGACCGGGTCATGCTCAGGCACCAAGCGCCCAACAATGGCGTGTCCCGCCTCATGGTAGGCCGTATTGAGCTTCTCCTTCTCGGACATGACCATGGATTTGCGCTCGGCGCCCATCATGATCTTGTCCTTGGCCAGCTCGAACTCTTTCATCTCTACCAAACGCTTGCTGGCACGTGCGGCGAACAGCGATGCCTCGTTCACCAGGTTGGCCAGATCGGCACCAGAGAAGCCCGGCGTACCGCGCGCGATCACCGCAGGCTCGACATTGTCGCCGACCGGCACCTTGCGCATGTGCACCTTAAGAATCTGCTCACGACCACGAATATCCGGCAGGCCAACCACCACCTGACGGTCGAAGCGACCAGGACGCAACAGCGCCGGGTCCAGCACATCCGGGCGGTTGGTGGCGGCGATGACGATGATGCCATCATTCATCTCGAAGCCATCCATCTCCACCAGCAACTGGTTGAGCGTCTGTTCACGCTCGTCGTGACCGCCACCCAGACCGGCGCCACGATGGCGACCAACGGCATCGATCTCGTCGATGAAGATGATGCAAGGCGCGTGTTTCTTAGCCTGCTCGAACATGTCACGCACGCGGGAGGCGCCAACGCCAACGAACATCTCGACGAAGTCGGAACCGGAGATAGTGAAGAACGGCACCTTGGCCTCACCCGCGATGGCCTTGGCCAACAGGGTCTTACCAGTACCGGGCGGGCCTACCATCAGCACGCCACGCGGGATACGGCCACCCAGACGCTGGAACTTGCCTGGATCGCGAAGAAACTCGACCAGCTCGCCAACTTCTTCCTTGGCTTCATCGCAACCAGCAACATCAGCCAGAGTGGTCTTGACTTGGTCTTCGGAGAGCAGACGCGCCTTGGATTTGCCAAAGCTCATGGGGCCGCCACGACCGCCGCCGCCACCTTGCATCTGACGCATGAAGAACATGAATACGGCGATGATCACCAGGATCGGGAAACTGGCTACTAGCAACTGGGTCCAGATGCTCTGGCGTTCAGGCTGCTTGCCGACGATCTCGACGTTGTTGTCGATCAGATCCTTGATCAGGCCGCGATCCTCGATGGCTGGACGCACGGTTTCAAACGTGGTGCCATCCTGGTTCTGCCCACTGATGATGTAACCATCAACGGTGACCTGCTTGACCTTGCCGCCCTGAACCTGCTGGATGAACTCCGAGTAATTCAGCTTGCCGGAATCACTCGGGCTGGAGAAGTTGTTCATCACGGTGACCAAAACGGCCGCGATGATCAGCCACAGGATCAGGTTCTTTGCCATGTCGTTCAATTAGCTACCCTCTGAAGCGAGCCCCGTCCTGAAACGCGCTCCGCATAACGGCTGGAGAAATACCCGCCTAACTTACTACACAACCCGGCACCTGGCAGGCACCGTCTGTAACCCTTTATGAGCCACGGACGGTCGGCGCTCGCGATATCCAGTCTAGGCCCGCGAACGTCAAGCGCCCACACGACTGATCGGTCTAGAACAACAATATGGGGCTGATGCGAGAAATCACAAGGGCACCATCGGCATTGTTGTGCTTTCACAACCGCACAAGTCCATCAGACCAAGAGACTGTCGATTGATTCGGTTCAGCCTAGGCTAAACCCAACCGGAACAGACAGCAGCGCAGTGCACTCCTCTCAGGTAGACTACGCGGTTTTTGCGGCCGGCCATTGGCGGCGACACAGATGCAGGCCTCAGCCGCACTGTCGCGTCAACCGTCCATCACAGCAGCAGGATCAGATTATGGCGCTTACCAACGAACAGAAGAAACACTTCAAATCTATCGGCCACCACCTAAAACCTGTATTGATCGTGGCCGAGAATGGCCTGACCGAAGGCGTACTGGCCGAGCTTGAGCGAGCACTCAATGATCACGAACTGATCAAGGTGCAATTCCGCCTGAGCGAGCGCGATGACCGCCGCGCGCTGATAGATGAGCTGGCCAGCGTAGGCCGCTGCGAGCTGGTTCAGGTGATTGGCAAGATGGCCCTGATCTACCGCAAGAACCCAAAGCCGAACAAGAACCTCTCCAACATTCACCGCTATCAGGCCTGATAGCGGCACACATCAGTCGTGTCGCTGCCCCGGCAGCGGCTGCAGCACCAGCACCAGCCCGCACAGAGCCACCACTAGATAGTTGAACAGCAGCCAACGCTCGGCGTCCGGCAGCAGGTGGCTCACGGCAAAGAACGCCACTGCCATGAGCAGCACGACTAGCAACAGCTGGCCACGCATGTCGCGCCACAGACTGTTAAAGCCTTCTGCCTGAACCAATACCACGCCCTGCAACAGGGCGCAGAAAGCAGCGAAGCCGACTAGCAACGGCGCCAGTACGCCATTGATCTCCTCGACCAGCAGGGGCGCCAAGCCCAGCTTTTCCAACGCCGGTAGCATGACGAAATGCAGCAGCCAGAGGCCGCCGACCCAGAAGGTCTGAGCCAGCTGCCAACTGATTGCCCCCGCACGCAAGGGCTGGCGTTTAAAGGTGGCGGACTTCGACAATCTCGTACTCGACTAGGCCGCTCGGCGTCTGGACGGCGACGACGTCACCCTCCTCCTTGCCCACCAATGCGCGCGCGATTGGCGAGCTGACCGACAGTTTGCCGGCCTTGATGTCGGCCTCGTCCTCACCGACGATCTGATAGGTCACACTCTCATCGGTATCGCAGTTGGCGATCTCGACAGTAGTGCCGAAGATCACCTTGCCAGTGTGCGCGATGGTGGTGACATCGATGATCACCGCATTCTGCAGGCGCCCCTCGATATCGCGGATACGCGCCTCAACCATGCCCTGCTGCTCACGCGCGGCGTGGTATTCGGCATTTTCCTTGAGGTCACCCAGCTCGCGCGCCTCACCAATGTCCTGACTGAGCTTGGGCCGAACGACCTTGGAAAGATGCGCCAGCTCCTCTTCCAGGGCGCGGGCGCCCTGGACGGTCATGGGGTATTTATTCATGCCTTGATTCCTGCATGCAGATCCTGCAGACGGCGCACGGTCTTCTCCGAACCGAACTTGAGCGCCTCACAGATCGCCTGACCCGCCGCAATGGTGGTGGTGCAGTAGATCTTGTGCTGCAGAGCGTTACGACGAATGGAGTAGGAGTCAGCGATGGACTGACGACCTTCGGTGGTGTTGATGATCAGCGTGACTTCGTCATTCTTGATCATGTCGACCACGTGCGGGCGACCCTCGGTCACCTTGTTCACGCGGCGCACCGGCAGACCGGCAGCTTCGATCAGCTTGGCCGTACCGGCAGTGGCGACCACTTCGAAGCCCAGGCTGACCAGATCACGGGCAACCTGCACGGCCTCGGCCTTGTCGTCCTCACGCACACTGATGAAGGCACAGCCAGTGTTCGGCAGGATCTCGTTGGCACCAGCCTGAGCCTTGGCGAAGGCCTCACCGAAGCTGTCGCCAACGCCCATCACCTCGCCGGTCGACTTCATTTCTGGGCCGAGGATCGGGTCAACGCCCGGGAACTTGTTGAACGGGAACACCGCTTCCTTGACGCTGAAGAACGGCGGAATGATTTCCTGGGTGAAGCCAACTTCCGCCAGCGACTTGCCAGCCATCACGCGCGCAGCCACCTTGGCCAGCGACTCGCCGATGCACTTGGAGACGAACGGCACAGTACGCGAGGCGCGCGGGTTCACTTCGATGACGTAGATGTCTTCGCCCTGTACGGCCATCTGAACGTTCATCAGACCGACCACGCCGAGCTCCAGGGCCATCTTCTTGACCTGCTCGCGGATCTCGTCCTGGATGTGCTTGGGCAGCGAGTACGGCGGCAGCGAGCACGCGGAGTCACCGGAGTGCACACCAGCCTGCTCGATGTGCTGCATGATCGCGCCGATCACCACGGTCTCGCCGTCGCACACAGCATCGATGTCGATTTCGATAGCGCAGTTGAGGAAGTGGTCCAGCAGCACCGGGCTGTCGTTGGACACTTTCACCGCTTCGCGCATGTAGCGCTTGAGCTCTTCTTCCTGGTAGACGATTTCCATGGCACGGCCGCCCAGCACGTAGGACGGACGCACCACCATCGGGTAACCGATGTTCTTCGACAGGGCCAGGGCCTCGTCTTCGCTGCGCGCGGTGGCGTTAGCCGGCTGGCGCAGACCGAGGCGTTGAACCATCTGCTGGAAGCGCTCGCGGTCTTCGGCGCGGTCGATGGCGTCCGGCGAGGTACCGATGATCGGCACGCCAGCCTCTTCCAGGGCACGGCACAGCTTCAGCGGAGTCTGGCCGCCGTACTGCACGATCACGCCTTTCGGCTGCTCGACGCGGACGATTTCCAGCACGTCTTCCAGGGTTACCGGCTCGAAGTACAGGCGATCGGAGGTGTCGTAGTCGGTGGACACGGTTTCCGGGTTGCAGTTGACCATGATGGTCTCGTAACCGTCTTCACGCATCGCCAGTGCCGCGTGTACGCAGCAGTAGTCGAACTCGATGCCCTGGCCGATACGGTTCGGGCCACCACCCAGAATCATGATCTTGTCGCGGCTCGACGGAGCCGCTTCGCACTCTTCCTCATAGGTCGAGTACATGTAGGCGGTGTCGGTGGCGAACTCGGCGGCGCAGGTGTCCACGCGCTTGTACACCGGCAGCACTTTCAGCTTGTGACGATGGCTGCGCAGATTCTTCTCGGTAACACCGAGCAGCTTGGCCAAGCGCGAGTCGGAGAAGCCCTTGCGCTTGAGCTTGCGCATCAGATCGGCGTCGATGCCGGACAGGCCCAGCGTCTTGATGCGTTCTTCGTCTTTGATCAGATCTTCGATCTGCACCAGGAACCACTCGTCGATGCGAGTCAGGTCGAAGACCTCTTCAACGGTCTTGCCGGCGCGGAAAGCGTCGGCCACGTACCAGATGCGCTCGGCGCCCGGCACGGTCAGCTCGCGGCGCAGAGTGCTCTCGGCTTCCGGATCGTTCAGATCGAGCTTCGGATCGAAGCCGGCAACGCCGACTTCCAGGCCACGCAGGGCTTTCTGCACGGATTCCTGGAAAGTACGGCCGATGGCCATGACTTCGCCCACGGACTTCATCTGAGTGGTCAGACGGGCGTCGGCTTTCGGGAACTTCTCGAAGGCGAAGCGCGGAACCTTGGTCACCACGTAGTCGATGGCCGGCTCGAAGGACGCAGGGGTGCGGCCGCCGGTGATGTCGTTCTGCAGCTCGTCGAGGGTGTAACCGACAGCCAGCTTGGCGGCGATCTTGGCGATCGGGAAGCCGGTAGCCTTGGAAGCCAGCGCCGAGGAACGCGACACGCGCGGGTTCATTTCAATGACGACCATGCGACCAGTGTTCGGGCAGATACCGAACTGCACGTTGGAACCGCCGGTTTCCACACCGATTTCACGCAGCACCGCCAGAGAAGCGTTGCGCATGATCTGGTATTCCTTGTCGGTCAAGGTCTGCGCCGGAGCCACGGTGATCGAGTCGCCGGTGTGCACGCCCATCGGGTCGAAGTTCTCGATGGAGCAGACGATGATGCAGTTGTCCTTCTTGTCGCGGACCACCTCCATCTCGTATTCCTTCCAGCCGATCAGCGATTCGTCGATCAGCAGCTCGTTGGTCGGCGACAGATCCAGACCACGGGCGCAGATTTCTTCGAACTCTTCACGGTTGTAGGCGATGCCGCCACCGGTACCGCCCATGGTGAAGGACGGACGGATGATGCACGGGAAACCGACCATTTCCAGTACGCCGTAGGCTTCTTCCATGCTGTGGGCGATACCCGAACGCGGGCAGGCCAGACCGATGGACTTCATTGCCTTGTCGAAGCGCGAACGGTCTTCAGCCTTGTCGATGGTGTCAGCGTTGGCGCCGATCATCTCGACGCCGAATTTCTCCAGAACGCCGTGGCGCTCCAGGTCCAGCGCGCAGTTCAGCGCGGTCTGGCCACCCATGGTCGGCAGCAGGGCGTCCGGACGCTCCTTCTCGATGATCTTGGCCACGGTGGCCCACTTGATCGGCTCGATGTAGGTGGCGTCGGCCATGGCCGGGTCGGTCATGATGGTGGCCGGGTTGGAGTTCACCAGAATGACGCGGAAGCCTTCTTCCTTCAGGGCCTTGCAGGCCTGGGCGCCGGAGTAGTCGAACTCACAGGCCTGACCGATAACGATGGGGCCAGCGCCGAGGATCAGGATGCTTTTGATGTCTGTACGTTTTGGCATGTTTCTTACTCGAATCCTTGGGTCAGTCGGCGGGGCTTAGCGGCGCTTGGCCATGGCTTCGATGAAGCGGTCGAACAGCGGAGCCACGTCGTGCGGGCCAGGGCTCGCCTCCGGGTGACCCTGGAAGCTGAAGGCCACCTTGTCGGTACGCTCGATGCCCTGCAGGGTGCCATCGAACAGCGACTTGTGAGTGGCACGCAGGTTGGCCGGCAGGCTTGCCTCGTCCACGGCGAAACCGTGGTTCTGGCTGGTGATCATCACCACGCCGGAATCCAGGTCCTGCACCGGGTGGTTGGCACCGTGGTGACCGGTTTCCATCTTCACGGTCTTGGCGCCGGAGGCCAGGGCCAGCAGCTGGTGGCCGAGGCAGATGCCGAACAGCGGAATCTCGGTCTGCAGCACTTCCTGGATGGCGGCGATGGCGTAGTCGCACGGCTCGGGGTCGCCAGGGCCGTTGGAGAGGAACACGCCATCCGGGTTCAGCGCCAACACTTGAGTGGCCGGGGTTTTGGCCGGCACCACGGTCAGGCGGCAACCGCGCGCGACCAGCATGCGCAGGATGTTGACCTTGACGCCGTAGTCGTAGGCGACCACGTGGTAAGGCAGCTCACCGGCAGGGATTTCCGGATGGCTATCGCTTTCCAGGCTCCACACGCTGGAGCGCCACTCGTAGGTTTCGTTGCAGGTGACTTCCTTGGCCAGGTCCATGCCCTTCAGGCCGGGGAAGCTGCGTGCCAGCTCCAGGGCTTTTTCCTCGGTGGCGTCATCGCCAGCCAGGATGCAGCCGTTCTGCGAGCCCTTCTCGCGCAGAATACGGGTCAGGCGGCGGGTATCGATGCCGGCGATGGCGACGGTACCGTTTTCTTTCAGGTACTCGTCCAGCGGCTGCTTGTCGCGCCAGTTGCTGGAGATCAGCGGCAGGTCGCGAATGATCAGACCGGCAGCCCACACGCGATTGGACTCGGCATCTTCCGGCGTGGTGCCGGTGTTGCCGATGTGCGGGTAGGTCAGGGTAACGATCTGCTGGGCATAGGAAGGATCGGTGAGGATTTCCTGATAGCCGGTCATGGCGGTGTTGAACACCACCTCACCAATGGTATGGCCATCGGCACCAATGGCTTCGCCGCGAAAAATGCTGCCGTCGGCGAGTGCGAGTATGGCTGGCTTAGTCAAGAAGACCTCCCTTAGATCTGCTGCTTGCTCAAACGCAGGTTGTAAAAAAGCGGGATGACGTATTGACCGTCACCCCGCTTCTTTATCTGATTCATTCTGCGTAACTTTTAGTGGACACACTAAAGCGGGAAGCTTACAGGAAAGTCCCTTTTCGGTCCACCGTTTGCATGGACCGAAAAGGTATTCAGTTGAGTCCCAGCACGTCCTGCATGTCATAAAGCCCCGCAGGCTGCGATTGCAGCCAAAGCGCGGCACGCACCGCACCCTTGGCGAAGGTCATGCGACTGGAGGCTTTATGGGTGATTTCCACGCGCTCGCCATCGGCGGCAAACAGCACAGTGTGATCCCCCACCACGTCGCCGGCACGCACGGTGGCGAAACCGATGGTCTCGCGTTCGCGAGCGCCGGTCTGGCCTTCGCGACCGTAGACAGCAACCTTCTGCAGGTCGCGCCCCAGGGCATTGGCCACCACTTCACCCATGCGCAGCGCAGTACCGGACGGCGCATCGACCTTGTGCCGATGGTGCGCCTCGATGATCTCGATATCGACATCATCGGCCAGCACGCGCGCCGCAGTATCCAGCAGCTTCAGGCACAGGTTGACGCCGACACTGTAGTTGGCGGCGAAGACGATGGGGATCTGCTTCGCCGCCTCGCTCAGCAGCTGCTTTTCCTCCGGCGTAAAGCCGGTGGTACCGATGACCATGGCCTTGCCGGCCTGGCGGCAGATTTCCAGATTCTTCAGGGTCACCGACGGATGAGTGAAGTCGATCAATACATCGAACTGTTCGAGCACCGCACTTAGATCACCTACCAGGAAAACACCGATCTTGCCCAGCGCCGCCAACTCACCGGCATCGGCGCCGATCAGGCTGCTGTCCGGGCGATCGATGGCCGCAGTCAGCTGACCACCCTCGGCCTGGCCAACGGCCTCGATCAGGATCTTGCCCATGCGCCCGGCGGCGCCCATGACTGCAATACGTCGCATCATCTGTATCCTCAGTGCCGGCCCGCGAGCACGCGAGCCAGAGCCTGTTCTTGATCACACCAGGCCGGCACCCGCTCGGGCTGCCGGCAGGTGCTTAGATATCGCCGAAGAAACGCTTCATGCCGTCGAACCAGCCGCTGGCCTTGGGCGAATGGGAACTGTCACCTTCCAGCGATTTGCGGAAGTCCTCAAGCAGTTCGCGCTGACGCTTATCCAGATTGACCGGTGTTTCCACCGCCACCCGACACATCAGGTCGCCCGCACCGCCGCCACGCACCGGAGCCACGCCCTTGCCGCGCAGACGGAACAGCTTGCCGGTCTGGGTCCCTTCCGGAATCTTCAGCTTGACCCGGCCATCCAGGGTCGGCACTTCCAGCTCGCCGCCCAGCGCCGCATCGGCAAAACTGATCGGCACCTCGCAATACAGGTGCTTGCCATCACGCTGGAAGATCGCGTGCTCGCGCACATTGACCACCACGTAAAGGTCGCCAGCCGGGCCGCCATGGGAGCCCGCCTCACCTTCGCCGGTCAGACGAATACGGTCGCCAGTATCGACTCCCGCCGGCACCTTGACCGACAGGGTCTTGCTCTCTTCCACGCGACCCTGGCCGTGGCAGCTGCCACAAGGGTCGCTGATCATCTTGCCGCTACCATGGCAGCGCGGGCAGGTCTGCTGCACCGAGAAGAAGCCCTGCTGCATGCGCACCTGGCCGATGCCGCCACAGGTGGTACAGGTCACCGGACTGGTGCCCTTCTTCGCACCCGAGCCATCGCAGGTCTTGCAACCGACCAGGGTCGGCACGCGAATGGTTACCGTGGTGCCACGCACAGCCTCTTCCAGGTCCAGCTCCAGGGTGTAGCGCAGATCACTGCCGCGCTGAGCACCGCCGCGCGAGCCGCCGCGACCGCCACCACCGAAGAAATCACTAAACACATCACCGAAGATGTCGGAGAAGTTGGCACCACCAAAGCCGCCAGCACCCGCGCCGCCCATCTGCGGATCGACGCCGGCATGACCGTACTGGTCGTAAGCCGAGCGCTTGCCGGCGTCGGAGAGAATCTCGTAGGCCTCGTTGGCCTCCTTGAATTTCTCTTCCGCCGCCTTGTCGTCCGGATTGCGGTCCGGGTGGTACTTCATCGCCAGGCGACGGTAAGCCTTTTTCAGCTCCGCTTCGCTGGCGCCGCGCTCCACACCGAGCACTTCGTAATAGTCACGTTTGGCCATAAATCCTCAACACCTCAAATCTGCACGCTCCAGACACGCCAACGCGGGAGCAAGCCCCCGCGTGGTCGAGCGGCCGGCCGGATGACTCCGACCGGCAGAACACAGCAAGCCTTGTGACTTACTTGTTGTCCTTGACCTCTTCGAACTCGGCGTCGACCACGTCGTCAGCGGCATCCTTGGCACCTTCTGCGCCCTGGGCTTCGGCGCCCGGCTGCGGCTGCTCGGCGTACATCTTCTGCGCCAGCGGCGTGGTGGCTTCGGACAGCGCGTTGATCTTGGCTTCGATCTCGGCCTTGTCGTCGCCTTTCAGTGCCACTTCCAGATCGCCAATGGCTTTCTCGATGGCCGCTTTCTCCTCGGCAGTGGCCTTATCGCCCGCTTCGGTGACCATCTTGCGAGTGGCATGCACCAGACCATCGCCCTGGTTGCGCACGGCAGCCAGTTCTTCGAACTTGCGGTCTTCCTCGGCATTGGCCTCGGCGTCACGCACCATGCGCTCGATTTCGTCGTCGGACAGGCCGGAGTTGGCCTTGATCACGATGGACTGGGTCTTGCCAGTGGCCTTGTCTTTGGCGCCGACATGCAGGATGCCGTTGGCGTCGATGTCGAAGGTCACTTCGATCTGCGGCACACCACGCGGCGCCGGCGGAATCTCGGCCAGGTCGAACTTGCCCAGCGACTTGTTCTGCGCGGCTTGCTTACGCTCGCCCTGCAGCACGTGGATGGTCACGGCGCTCTGGTTGTCGTCGGCAGTAGAGAACACCTGCGACTTCTTGGTCGGGATGGTGGTGTTCTTCTCGATCAGCGCGGTCATCACGCCGCCCATGGTTTCGATACCCAGGGTCAGCGGGGACACGTCGAGCAGCAGCACGTCTTTCACGTCGCCAGCCAGTACCGCGCCCTGAATGGCAGCGCCCATGGCCACGGCTTCGTCCGGGTTGACGTCCTTGCGCGCTTCCTTGCCGAAGAAGTCTGCAACGGTCTTCTGCACCAGCGGCATACGGGTCTGGCCACCGACCAGGATCACGTCGTTGATCGAACCGACATCGATACCGGCGTCTTTCAGGGCGATACGGCACGGCTCGATGGTGCGCTGCACCAGATCCTCGACCAGCGCTTCCAGCTTGGAACGGGAGATCTTCACGTTCAGGTGCTTCGGACCGCTGGCGTCGGCGGTGATGTACGGCAGGTTGACGTCGGTCGACTGACTGGAGGACAGCTCGATCTTGGCCTTCTCGGCAGCTTCCTTCAGGCGCTGCATGGCCAGCGGATCGCCTTTCAGGTTCATGCCGGTTTCTTTCTTGAACTCGTCGACGAGGTAGTCGATCAGACGAATGTCGAAGTCCTCGCCACCGAGGAAGGTGTCGCCGTTGGTAGCCAGCACTTCGAACTGGTGCTCACCGTCGACCTCGGCGATCTCGATCACCGACACGTCGAAGGTACCGCCACCCAGGTCATAGACGATCACGGTGTGGTCGCCCTTGGCCTTGTCCATGCCGTAGGCCAGTGCGGCGGCAGTCGGCTCGTTGATGATGCGCTTGACGTCCAGACCGGCGATGCGACCGGCATCCTTGGTGGCCTGGCGCTGGCTGTCGTTGAAGTAGGCCGGAACGGTGATCACCGCTTCGGTCACGGTCTCGCCCAGGTAGTCCTCGGCGGTCTTCTTCATCTTCTTCAGCACTTCGGCGCTGATCTGCGGCGGTGCCATCTTCTGGCCGTTGACTTCGACCCAGGCGTCACCGTTGTCGGCCTTGGCGATCTTGTACGGCACCATCTGGATGTCTTTCTGCACGACGTCTTCTTCGAAGCGACGACCGATCAGACGCTTCACCGCGTACAGGGTGTTGTGCGGGTTGGTCACCGCCTGGCGTTTGGCCGACTGGCCAACCAGGATTTCGCCGTCGTTGGCGTAGGCGATGATGGACGGCGTGGTGCGAGCGCCTTCGGCGTTCTCGATTACCTTGACGTTGCCGTTTTCCAGAATGGAGACGCAGGAGTTGGTGGTCCCCAGGTCGATACCGATGATTTTGCCCATATTCAAACTCTCCGAAACTTGTCTTTAACCTTGAGTACGCCGCGGTTTGATCACGCGGCGTCAGCTACTGAATCGCTTGCCCTGTAGATGGGGGCGTTACCGGCTATTTCAAGCCTGCTCGTCGATGGACGGCGGCGGCGTGGTCGGCGCCTTGCTGACCACAACCATGGCCGGGCGCAGCAGGCGGCCATTGAGCAGGTAGCCCTTCTGGAACACCTTGAGCACGGTATTCGGCTCACAATGGATGCTTTCTTCCATGGCCATGGCCTGGTGATGCTCGGGGTTGAACGGCGTGCCGTGCGCCTCGATCGCCTCCAGTTGGTGGCGTTTGAGGGTGTCCTGGAACAGCTTGAGGGTCAGCTCCATGCCTTCGCGCATGGCCTTGCTGGCCTCGTCGGCGGCGCTGGTCAGCTCCAGGCCACGCTCCAGGCTGTCGACCACCGGCAGCAGGTCGTTGGCGAATTTTTCCAGGGCGAACTTGTGCGCCTTCTCCACATCCTGCTCGGCGCGGCGACGCACGTTCTGCAGGTCGGCCGCCATGCGCAGGGACTGATCCTGGGCGGCAGCCAGCTGCTCTTCGAGGCTCTGTACGCGAGCGCCCAGATCAGCGTCGGTGCTCGCCTCGGGGGCCAGGTTGTCTTCGGCTTGCGCCGTGTCCAGGGTCTGTTCGTCTGCCATCGGGTCCTCCTGTGAATGCGACAGCGGGTCATGGCCCGCGCTTCTGGCCTTCTATATGGGGCCCATCCGCAAGGTTTCAAGGGTTATTGCCGACGCCAAACAAAACACTGTATAAATACACAGCACACACTTCTGGGAGCGCTTACCATGCTGGTGCACCTGTCGGTCAACAACTACGCCATCGTCGAACACCTGGATCTCGAACTGCAGCGCGGCATGAGCGTGATAACCGGCGAAACCGGCGCCGGCAAATCGATCATGCTCGACGCCCTCGGCCTGGCCCTGGGCGACCGCGCCGACAACGGCGTAGTGCGCCCCGGCGCGGACAAGGCCGACATCCTCGCCAGCTTCGATCTGGAGGACATCGCCGAGGCCCGCGCCTGGCTGGCAGAACGCGACCTCGACAACGACGGCCCGTGCATCCTCCGTCGCGTAATCACCAGCGAAGGTCGCTCGCGCGGTTACATCAACGGCACCCCTTGCCCATTGGGCGACCTCAAGGCTCTGGGTGAACTGCTGATCGATATCCACAGCCAGCATGAGCATCAGTCTCTGCTCAAACCCGACACCCACCGTCGCCTGCTCGACGAGTACGCCGGCAGCCAGGAGCTGGCCCGCCAGGTGCAACTGGCCGCCCAACGCTGGCGCCAGACCCGCCAGGAGCTGCAACGCCTGAGCTCGACTGGCGATGAGCAACGCGCACGCCACCAGCTGCTCAGCTACCAGCTGGAAGAGCTGGACAACCTGGCCCTGGGCGACAACGAGCTGGAGCAACTTGAACAGGAGCACAAGACGCTGAGCAGCGCCGAACAGCTGCTTGGCGCCTGCCGCCAGGTGCTGGAGCTGTGCAGCGAGAGTGATGCCGGCAATGTATTGTCCGCACTCAACTCAAGCCTCAACCGCCTCGGCACTTTTGCCGGGCAACCCGCCCTGAGCGAAGCGACCAGCCTGCTGGCCAGCGCACAGATTCAGGTGGAAGAGGCGGTAGGCGAACTGAATCGCTTCATCGATCATTTCGACGCCGACCCGCAGCGCCAACAACTCATCGAAGAGCGCCTGGACGCCATCTACAGCCTGGCACGCAAACACCGCGTGCAACCCTTTGAGCTGACCGAACTGCAACAGCGCCTGTTCGAAGAGCTGGAGGGGCTGAATGCCGACGACGAGGCCGTAGAGCGCCTAGGCGAAGAGCTGGCCTCCTATGCTCGCCACTATCAGGAAAAAGCCCGCGAGCTGAGCGCCCTGCGCCAGCAAGCAGCCAGCAACCTGGCCGAATCCGTACAAGTCGAGATGCAGGCTCTGGGCATGCCTGGCGGCCGTTTTTCCATCGAATTACAGGCCGGCAGCAGCGACGAACCACATCCTAACGGCCTGGAACAGGTCGAGTTCCTGGTCAGCGCCAACCCCGGCCAGCCGCTGAAATCCCTGGCCAAGGTGGCCTCCGGTGGCGAGCTGTCGCGTATCAGCCTGGCGATTCAGGTGATCACCGCGCAAACCTCACGCGTGCCAACCCTGGTATTCGACGAAGTGGACGTCGGCATCGGCGGCCCCACCGCAGAAGTGGTCGGCCAGTTGCTGCGCCGCCTCGGAGAGCGCGGCCAGGTACTGACCGTGACCCACCTGCCGCAGGTCGCCGCTCAGGGCCACAACCACCTTTTCGTGCACAAACAGCGCGGTAGCAGCGAGACTCGCACCGCGGTGTCGAGCCTGGATACCGCCCAGCGCGTCGAGGAAGTAGCGCGCATGCTCGGCGGCGTCGACCTCACCGAAGAGTCACTGCAACACGCCCGCAAGATGGTCACCAGCGCCCAGGCCTGAGGCCCAGCGCAAACAAAAAAGGCGCCTCGAAGGCGCCTTTTTCATGTGCTTACCCAGCGCTTACTTTTTCTTGCGCACGTAGAGCACCAGATTGTGGTCGACCAGCTCGTAACCGTGCTGCTTGACGATCTCTTTCTGCAGTTTTTCGATCTCTGGATCGAAGAACTCGATCACATCACCGCTATCAACGCAGACCATGTGGTCGTGGTGACCGCCATCGGCCAGCTCGAACACGGCATGACCACCATCGAAATTATGGCGCTCGACCAGGCCAGCTGCTTCGAACTGGGTCAGCACGCGATAGACAGTGGCCAGGCCCACATCTTCGCCCGCTTCCATCAGAGCCTTGTACACATCTTCAGCACTCATGTGACGCTGGCCGGAGACGGCAGAGTCGAGCATCTGGAGGATTTTCACGCGTGGCAGAGTGACCTTGAGGCCGGCTTTGCGCAGTTCGTTGTTTTCAACCATGGTCAGCTTTCTCGTGGCTGCTGCTTTCGCAGCTCCCGTTTATGCGGGTATGATCGGGGTTTATTTGCCCAGCCAAGATAGTGGAAGTCACCCACCGATGCAAAACACCAAGCTCCTGCTGCCCAGCCTCACTCTCGTGGGTCTGTTCGCGCTCGCCGGTTGTTCGTTTCCCGGGGTTTACAAAATCGATATCCAGCAGGGCAACGTCGTTACGCAAGACATGATAGACCAGTTGAAGCCCGGAATGACCCAGAGTCAGGTGCGCTTCATCATGGGCAACCCGCTGATCACCGACACTTTCCACGCCAAGCGCTGGGACTACCTGTACAGCACCCAGCCCGGTGGCCGTCAGCGCTATCAGGAACGCATTGCTCTGATGTTCGACAGCAATGATCAGCTGATCGGCCTGGGCGGTGACTTCATGCCAGGCGTCAGTCGCGACCAGGAAATTCTCGGCGAAGACACCGGCAGCGCAGTCAGCGCACCGCAGACACAAGAAGTTGAAGAGCCCGCCAAACCAGGCTCGCTGCTGGAGCAGATCCAGCAGGAAGTCGACTCCGCCGAACCAATCGCCGTGCCGATTCCGGAGCCGCTGGATCCTCAGCCTCAGTAATCCACGCACAAAAAACCCGGCCAAGGCCGGGTTTTTCGTTTTCGGCCAGCGCTCAGTCTTCCGACTTGGCCTGCGCCGCTCTCGCCGCCCGCTGCTTGCGCACTTCCTTGGGATCGGCAATCAGCGGGCGGTAGATCTCCACCCGCTCACCCTCTTCCAGCACTCGCTCATCCGGCTTGGCCACGGCCTTACCGAAAACCCCCAGCGGCGCCATCTGCAGATCCAAACCAGGAAAGTGCGCATCCAGCCCGGAACGCAGCACTGCCTCGCGCACCGTGGTGCCCGCCGGCACACTGAGGCTCAGTAACTTCTGCTTGTCGGCAAGGGCGTAGACCACCTCGACGACGATATTGGCTTTATCCATAGAGCTGCTTGGCTCGCTGACAGAAGGCATCGACCATGGTGTTGGCCGCCTGGGTGAACAGTGGGCCGAGCGTCGCCCGCACCAGCGAGCCTGCGTAGTCGAAGGTCAGGTCCAGGCTGATCTTGCAGGCCTTGTCACCGAGCGCCTTGAACTCCCATATCCCCTGCAACTGGCTGAAAGGCCCTTCCTCCAGTAGCATCTCGATATTTTGCCCCGGCACCAGGGTGTTACGGGTCATGAAGCGTTGGCTGATATTGCCTTTGGCCACCGTCAGGCTGGCACGCATGTGCGTCTCGCTCACCTCCAACACTTCGGAGGCCGCGCACCAAGGCAGAAACTGCGGGTAGCTGGCCACATCGTTGACCAGATCGTAGAGAGCCTGCGCCGGATAGGGCAGCAGCGCCGAGCGTTGAATTCGCGTGCTCATCAGCCTTCATTTCCACAACTGCAGCGCCGCCCAGGCAGGCGCAAATAAGCGCGCATTGTGCGGAATTCGACCTGCCCCCTCAAGCGCAGCTGTCGCCAGCGCCGTGGCGACTCCCTATAATGCGCGCCCTATGGCCAAACAGAAGAAACATCCCTCCGGGACCATCGCGCTGAACAAAAAGGCGCTGCACGACTATTTCATCGAGCACAAGTTCGAGGCCGGCCTCGTCCTGGCTGGCTGGGAAGTGAAGAGCCTGCGCGCCGGCAAGGCGCAGCTGGTCGACAGCTACATCCTGCTCAAGGATGACGAAGCCTGGCTGATGGGCTGTCATATCACCCCGCTGACCACGGCCAGCACCCATGTGATCGCCGACCCGACCCGCACCCGCAAGCTGCTGCTGAACAAGCGCGAGCTGGACAAGCTGTTCGGCTCCGTACAGCAAAAGGGCTACACCTGCGTGGCGCTGTCGATCTATTGGAAGGCGCACCTGATCAAGTGCGAGATCGCCCTGGCCAAGGGCAAGAAGGACTTCGACAAACGCCACACCGAGAAGGAGCGTGACGCCGACCGCGAGGTTCAGCGCGCCATGCGTACCAAGGTCAAGGGCAGTCGCGACGACGATTGACAGCAGGGGCGCCAAGGCGCCCTTTCTTCTGCCCGCTCAGATGCCTCGACGCTGGGCGCGCGCCAGGCGCTTGACCTCCTGCTGCCCCTCTTCCAGCACCTCACGCACATAGTCGATATGCCGACTGGAGCGCTCGCGTGCCTCCTCGGCCCGACCTTCGATGATCGCCTCGAACAGCTCTCGATGTTGCTCGCGCAGGCGCTCGCGGGTTTCACCGCGTTGCAAATACATGCCGCCGATATTGGTCACCACGTTGTGCTTGAGCAGGTCGAACAGGCCGCGGATGGTGTGCAGCAGCACGGCGTTGTGGCTTGCCTCGGCAATGGCCAGGTGAAAGCGCGCATCCGCCGCCCCCTCCTCGGCCCGGGTCGCCTTGCTGCCCTCGGCGTAGCAGGCCTGCAAGGCGTCGTAGGCGGCGCGCAGGCGCTGGTGATCGACGGGTGTGGCGCGCTGCGCGGCGTAATAGGCGCAAGAGCCTTCCAGCGTGTGGCGGAACTCCAGCAGGTCACGCTGCGCATCGGGGTTGTCTTCCAGCAGTTGCAGCAGCGGATCGCTGAAGGTCGAGCCCAGCTGCGCCGCCACATAGTTGCCGCCGCCCTGCCGGCTGACCAGCAGCCCGCGCGCCACCAGCTTCTGAATCGCCTCACGCAGCGATGGCCGCGACACGCCGAACTGCTCGGCCAGTTGCCGCTCCGCCGGTAAGCGCTCGCCGGCCTTGAGCGTGCCTTCGAGGATCATCGCCTCCAGCTGGCTGACGATATCGTCCGACAATCGGCGCTGCCGCACCTGCCCCACTTCCATATCCCGCTCCACTGCCTATTACCCGGCGCCAGGCCGGTATTTCCGGCAAGCCTATCCGCCACCCGGCAAGGCCAGCAAGCCGGCGTCCTGCGACCAAAGTCGAAGGCACGAAAATTGACAGCGGCCAAGCACGACTTTTACCCTGAGCCAGACACTTTGTAAATTGGTATTACCAATTACTCAAAGCGCAACCGACAAATCCAACAAGCGCCGAGGTAACCCCATGTCACATCCACTGCCGCGCCTGGCGCGCAACTGATCGGAGCCATCATATGTCTTCCGGATTGCTCGCCCTGCTGGCGTTCTCGCCCATCCTGCTTGCCGCCATTCTGCTGATCGGCCTGCGCTGGCCGGCCAAACGCGCCATGCCCCTGGTCTACCTGCTCACCGCAGGCATCGCCCTGACGGTGTGGGACATGAGTTTCAACCGCGTGCTCGCCTCCACCCTGCAAGGCCTGGTGATCACCGGCGGCGTGCTGTGGATCATCTTCGGCGCCATCCTGCTGCTGAACACCCTCAAGCACTCCGGCGGCATTACGGCTATTCGCGCCGGTTTCGCCACCGTCAGCCCGGATCGGCGCATCCAGGCCATCATCATCGCCTGGCTGTTCGGTTGCTTCATCGAGGGCGCTTCGGGCTTCGGCACGCCGGCCGCCATTGCCGCGCCGCTGCTGGTCGCCATCGGCTTCCCGGCGCTGGCCGCCGTGCTGCTCGGCATGATGGTGCAGAGCACCCCGGTATCCTTCGGTGCGGTCGGCACGCCGATCATCGTCGGCGTCAACAGCGGCCTGGACAGCGCCGGCATCGGCAGCCAGTTGGCGGCACACGGCTCCAGCTGGGAAGCCTATCTGCAGCTGATCACCAGTGAAGTGGCGATCATCCACGCCACCGTCGGCACCCTGATGCCGCTGCTGATGGTGCTGATGCTGACGCGCTTCTTCGGCCGCGAGAAAAGCTGGAAAGCCGGCTTCGAAGTGCTGCCCTTCGCCATCTTCGCCGGCCTGGCGTTTACCCTGCCCTACGCTGCCACCGGCGTGCTGCTTGGCCCGGAGTTCCCCTCCCTGCTCGGCGGCCTGATCGGCCTGGCCATCGTCACCACGGCTGCACGCTTCGGTTTCCTGGTGCCGAAGAAAACCTGGGACTTCGCCCCGGCCAGCGAGTGGCCGAGCGAGTGGCTGGGTAGCGTAGAGATGAAGCTGGACAGCCTCACCGCCCGCCCGATGAGCACCCTGCGCGCCTGGTTGCCCTATGTGCTGGTCGGCGCCCTGCTGGTGATCAGCCGCGTGTTCCCGGAGATCGGCGCCGCGCTCAAGTCGGTGGTCGTGGTGTTCCCGGACATCCTCGGCGAAGCCGGCATCAAGGCCGACTTCATGCCCCTGTATCTGCCGGGCGGCATCCTGGTCGCCGTGGTCATCGCCACCTTCTTCCTGCATGGCATGAAGGCCCGCGAGATGGTTGCCGCGGTCAAGGAGTCCTCCAGCGTGCTGCTCGGCGCCGGTTTCGTCCTGCTCTTTACCGTGCCGATGGTGCGCATCCTGATCAACTCCGGGGTCAACGCCGCCGAGCTGGCCAGCATGCCGATCACCATGGCGCGCTACGTGGCCGATAGCGTCGGCAGCATATACCCGCTTCTGGCACCTTCGGTTGGTGCGCTGGGCGCCTTCATCGCCGGTTCCAACACGGTGAGCAACATGATGCTCAGCCAGTTCCAGTTCGGCGTGGCGCACAACCTCGGCATCTCTACCGCGCTGATCGTCGCCGTGCAGGCCATCGGCGCCGCCGCCGGCAACATGGTGGCGATCCACAACGTGGTGGCCGCCTCCGCCACGGTCGGCCTGCTCGGGCGCGAAGGCAGCACCCTGCGCAAGACGGTGTGGCCGACCCTGTACTACGTGCTCTTTACTGGAGTGATCGCTCTGCTGGCGATTCATGTCTTCGGTATCAGCGACCCACTGCAAGGGCTCTGACTATCAGCCTGACCATGCCCTGCCCCGCGCAGGGCTTGGTCGTAACAGACTTCACGGAAATCTGCCCATGATCATCTCTGCCTCCACCGACTACCGTGCCGCCGCCCAGCGCAAGCTGCCGCCCTTCCTGTTCCACTACATCGATGGCGGCGCCTACGCCGAACACACGCTGAAGCGCAACGTCGCCGACCTGGCCGACATCGCCCTGCGCCAGCGCGTGCTGCGCAACATGGCCGAGCTGAGCCTGGAAACCGAGCTGTTCGGCGAGAAGCTGGCCATGCCGGTGGCCCTGGCACCAGTCGGCCTGACCGGCATGTACGCGCGTCGCGGCGAGGTGCAGGCAGCCAAGGCGGCAGCGGCCAAGGGCATTCCCTTTACCCTGTCGACCGTCTCGGTCTGCCCGATCGAGGAAGTCGCCCCGGCCATCAACCGGCCCATGTGGTTCCAGCTCTACGTGCTGAAGGACCGCGGCTTCATGCGCAACGCCCTGGAGCGGGCCAAGGCCGCCGGCGTCACCACCCTGGTATTCACCGTCGACATGCCGGTACCCGGCGCCCGCTACCGCGACGCGCATTCCGGCATGAGCGGCCCCAACGCACCGCTGCGCCGCATGCTGCAGGCCATGACCCACCCGCAATGGGCCTGGGACGTCGGCCTGCGGGGCAAGCCGCATGACCTGGGCAACATCTCCACCTACCGCGGCAACCCCACCGGACTAGCCGACTACATCGGCTGGCTGGGCGCCAACTTCGACCCGTCGATTTCCTGGAAGGATCTGGAGTGGATCCGCGAATTCTGGGACGGCCCGATGGTGATCAAGGGCATCCTCGACCCGCAGGATGCCAAGGACGCCGTCAGCTTCGGCGCCGATGGCATCGTCGTGTCCAACCACGGTGGTCGCCAGCTCGATGGCGTACTGTCCAGCGCCCGCGCCCTGCCGGCGATTGCCGATGCGGTGAAGGGCGAGCTGAAGATTCTGGCCGACTCCGGCATCCGCACCGGCCTCGACGTGGTGCGCATGCTCGCCCTCGGCGCCGACTGCGTGATGCTCGGCCGCGCCTTCGTCTACGCCCTGGCCGCTGCCGGCGGTGCCGGCGTGAGCAACCTGCTGGAGCTGTTCGACAAGGAAATGCGCGTGGCCATGACCCTGACCGGCGCCAAGTCGATCAGCGAAATCAGCCGCGACTCGCTGGTCAAGGAGCTCTGAGCATGACCGCAGTCAGCCGAGACGCCCTGCTCGCCCAACTGCGCGACGCGGTGGGCGCCGACCACGTGCTCACCGACGAGCAAAGCACCCGGCGCTTTCGCAAGGGCCATCGCTGCGGCGAAGGCGGCGTGC
The DNA here is from genome assembly GCA_038147895.1 of Pseudomonas sp. Classification (GTDB taxonomy): domain Bacteria; phylum Pseudomonadota; class Gammaproteobacteria; order Pseudomonadales; family Pseudomonadaceae; genus Aquipseudomonas. Next base: position 51,511 of record JAYQUJ010000004.1, on the reverse strand, counting down.
TGGCCGTGGTGCGTCCTGGCACCCTGCTGGAGCAATGGCGCGTGCTGCAGGCCGCCGTGGCCGCCGACCGCATCGTCATCATGCAGGCCGCCAACACCGGCCTGACCGGCGGTTCGACGCCGGACGGCGACGACTACGACCGCGAGATCGTGCTGGTCAGCACCCTGCGCATCACCGGCGTGCAGCTGATCAACGACGGTCAGCAGGTGGTCTGCCTGCCCGGCGCCACCCTCGACCGCCTGGAACAGGCCCTGGCGCCACTGGGCCGCGAGCCGCACTCGGTCATCGGCTCCTCCTGTATCGGCGCTTCGGTGCTCGGCGGGGTGTGCAACAACTCCGGCGGCGCCCTGGTGCGGCGCGGCCCGGCCTACACCGAACTGGCGCTGTATGCGCAGGTCAGGGAAGACGGCTCGCTGGAGCTGATCAACCACTTAGGGATAGAGCTGGGCAGCAGCCCCGAGGAAATCCTCACCCGCCTGCAAAAGGGTGACTACACCCCGCAGCAGATTCGCAACGACGACATCGGCAAAGCCTCGGACGAACGTTACGGCGAGCATGTGCGCGATGTCGACGCCGACACCCCGGCGCGCTTCAACGCCGACCCATCACGCCTGTTCGAAGCGTCCGGCTCGGCCGGCAAGCTGTGCCTGTTCGCCGTGCGCCTGGACACCTATGCCAAGGAAGCCAGCTCGGTGTTCTACATCGGCAGCAACGACGCCGACGACCTCTCCGCCGTACGCCGCCACCTGCTTACCCACCTGCCGCGCCTGCCGATTGCCGGCGAGTACATCCACCGCACCGCCTTCGACATCGGCGAAAAGTACGGCAAGGACACCTTCTTGGTGATCAACACCTTCGGCACCGCCAAGGTGCCGGCCGCCTTCGCCATGAAGAGCCGGGTCGACGGTTTCTTCGAGCGTTTCGGCCTGCGCGGGGTCAGCGACCGGATCATCCAGGCCGTGATGAACCTGCTGCCCAGCCACCTGCCGCAGCGCATGCGCGACTACCGCGACCGCTACGAGCACCACCTGCTGGTAAGGGTTTCCGACGACACCAAGGAAGCCACTCGCGCCTTCCTCGCCGACTACTTCGGCCAGCGCAGCAGCGGCGCCTTCTTCGAGTGCGACGCCGAGGAAGGACGCAAGGCCTTCCTGCACCGCTTCGCCATCGCCGGGGCGGCGATTCGTTACCGCGAAGTGCACCGCAGCAGCGTGGAAGACATCGTGCCTCTGGACATAGCCCTGCGCCGCAACGACCGCGACTGGGTGGAAGTGCTGCCGGCCGACATGGAGGAGCAGGTCCTCCACAAGCTCTACTACGGGCACTTCTTCTGCCATGTGTTCCACCAGGACTACATCATCAGGAAAGGCGTCGACCCGCTGGCCATGGAACACCGCATGTGGGCCCTGCTGGACGAGCGCCGCGCCGAGTACCCGGCCGAGCACAACGTCGGCCACCTCTACGTGGCCAAGCCGGCGCTGGCCGGCTTCTACCGCGAGCTGGACCCGAGCAACAGCCTCAACCCGGGCATTGGCCACACCTCGAAGAAAAAGCATTGGGGAAACTGCTGCGACGGCCACTGAGGGCGCCGGCAAAAAACTCTGAACCCCTGCGCAACCTGTCCAGTCCACTACTGCAGGCCCGTCACACGGGCTTGCCTAAGCCCGGATGCACACCGCTCCGGGAGCCGACAGGAAGCAACAGGAGACACCCAATGAAACCTACTGCCCTGATTTTCGCCACCACTCTGATCGCCTCGCCGGTATTCGCCGCTGGCGACCAGTGCAGCCTCAACATGCAAAAGCTCGACGACGCACTGACCACCACCCCCACCCTGGGTGAGCCGCTGAAAAGCCAGGTGGAAGAGTTGAAAACCCAGGCCATGACTGCACAGCAGGCCGGCAAGAGCGAAGAGTGCGCCACCGCCGCGAACCAGGCGCTGATGCTGCTGGAAAACACCGAAAAAGGCGGTGAAGGCGGTAGCTGATGCAAGCACAGCAGAGCCAACCTTTCCGGGTTGGCCTGCGCCAGGCTCTCTATACTCATACCTCCACCCCTGCTCTGGAGGTGCCCCATGCGCCGGATACCCCAACTTCTCGCCTTTGGCCTGCTGAGCGCCAGCCTGTTCAGCGGCAACCTCTGGGCCATGCACTGCCCACAAGACATGGCCCAGATCGATCAATTGCTCAAGAGCGATCCACCAGCCGACCCCGAGGTACTGGCCGAAGTGCAGCGCCTGCGCTCAGAAGGTGAAGCACTGCACAAGGCCGGCAACCACAGCGAGTCGGTCAAGGTGCTGGATGAGGCACTCAATCTGCTGCAAGCCAGCGAATAAGCAGCTGTAGCTGACGACTTCAGCTCACCAGACTCTGCCCAAGCAGCGACAGCGCCATTTCCCGCAGTTGCTGCAGATCCACCGGTTTCAGCAGGCTGGCCGCTGCGCCCATGGCGCGGGCCTCGGCCAGCAGCTCTTCATCCGCCGCAGCGCTGACCACCAGCACCGGCACCTCGGCCAGGCGCGGCTGACTGCGCATCAACTCCAGCACCTCCAGGCCACTGCCATCGGGCAGGTCGATATCCAGCAACACCAGAGCAGGCGTCTGCTCGGCCAGGTGCAGCATGGCGCGACGTACGGAGGGCACGCCTTCGACCCGCGCCATATCGCGCAGGCCCTCCTGCAGCACACGCATGCAGGCGGGGTGATCCTCCACACACAGCACCGGTAACAGCGCGGTGGGCGAGCGCTGCAGTTGCTGCGCTGAAGCGGCGGCAACCTGCGCAGGTTCGGCGGCACTGGGCAATTCGATCCAGAAACGGCTGCCCAAACCGACATCGCTGACAAAGCCCATCTCGCCCCCCATCAGCTCAGCCAGCTCGCGGCACAGCACCAGACCAATGCCCGTACCAGGAATATTGGAATTCTCCCGCCCCAGTCGCTGGAAGGGCTGGAACAGACTCTGCTGCTGCTCTGCGGTCAAACCCGAACCACTGTCCTCGACCCACAGCCGTACACCACCAGGCCGCACTTCATACCCCATGCGAATCAGCCCCTGCTGGCTGTTGTACTTGATTGCGTTGGACAGCAGATTGAGCATCACCTGACGTAGCCGCCGCGGGTCGGCGAGCACGAACAGCGGAGAGCTGGCTTCGTCCTGTACCTGCAGCTGCAGGCGACGCTGCTGCACCTCCGGCTGCACCAATTCGGCACAGCCACGCAGCAGAGGACCGATATCGATGGCCTGTAGCTGCAACTGCTGCTGGCGGCTCTCGATGCTGGAGAGATCGAGAATATCGTCCACCAACGAGGTCAAATGCCGGCTGGCCACGACAATCTCGCGGGCATACTCGGCCTCCTGCTCACGCCCGGCCTGATCCTGCGCCTCCAGCTCGATCAGTTGGGCAAAGCCGTGGATGGCGTTGAGCGGCGTGCGCAGCTCATGGCTCATGCTCGACAGGAAGCGGCTCTTCGCCTGGCTGGCCGCCTGCGCCTCCAGGCTGGCCCGGCGCAACTCGTCCTGCACCTGCTTGAGCCGGGTGATGTCCACATGGGTGCCGGCAGCTCGCACGGCTCGCCCCTCGGCATCGCGCTCGATGACCTTGCCGCGGCTGAGCAGCCAGCTGTAATGCCCCAGGGCATCGGCGTAGCGATACTCAGCCTCGAAGAAATCCACCGGGCTTTCCTCAGCCATGCTCAGGCGCAGATGCCGCACTCGCGGCAGATCGTCAGGGTGCACACGATGATTGAACTCGGCGAACGGCAGGTTGCTGTCACGCAAACCAAAACGCCGGACGAAACGCTCACTGATGCTAATACTCAGGCTGGCCGCATCGACCTCCCAGAGGCTCTCCGTGGTGCTTTCCAGCACCAGTTCCAAAGTGCGCTGCACCGCCTCTCGCCCCTGCTCGCTGAGCTGCAGCTGCTGACCTGCGTGCTGCACCTCTTCGGCCATCTCGGCCAGTTCGCGGATATTGGTCGGTGGCGGCTGTGGCTGACGCTCGCCTGCGCCCAGGCTACGCATCATCTCGACAATACCGGCAATCGGCTCGGCCAACTGATCGCTCAGGCGTCGCGAGCGCAACCACATCCAACTGCCGAACAGCAGGTAAAAGAACACCAGACCGGCGATCAGCAAATAGCCGATCGCCAGGTACTGCTCGGCCAGACCATTGGTCTCACGGAAGATATTGGCCTCGTCCACCACCAGCAGCAGGCGCCAGTGGGTCTGCGGCACTTCGCTCCAGGCCATCAGCTGACTGCGCCCACCGAGCTGAACTTCCTGCACGCCATGGCGCTGCTTAGCCATGGACGCCAGCACGGGTTGCAGCCCCGATTGTCGATCGAGCTTGAAGTCGGCCGGTTTCAGCACCTCGCGGCGCACCGCTTCAGCGTAGGAATAATCGGTCAGTTCTCGCAGACCGAAGTCCCGCTCGCCCGCCGCCGGCAAGGCCATAATCTCGTTGTCACTCCCCACCAGCAGGGCGTAACCCTGCCAGGGCACTTGCAGGTTGCCGATCTCGCTGAGCATCTGGCCGACTGTAACGTCCAGCCCCACGACACCTTCGAGCCGGTCATCGCGGTAGACCGGGGCGATCGCCGACATCGTCCAGCCCAGCCCAGCCGGATCAAGATAAACCTCGGTCCACACGGGCCCGCGACTCGGGTTGTGCTTGGCGTCGGCCAGGTAATAGAAGTTGTACTGCGGAATGACCATGTCATGGGGATACTGCTGCAGCACATCAAAATAGGGGTAGATGCGGTTGTAGCTATCCCAACTGTTGAAGTAGACAGCAGCCACCAGCGGGTCGGCCTGCTGGATCGAGCGCATCAACGGATCAAGACGCGACAGACGCAGTGCCTTTTCCCGGTCCTGTTGCTCGGCGGGGGTGCTGGCCGCATAAAAGGAAGCAGCCCGCCCATCATCACTGCGGCTGTGGAAAACACCATCGGCAGTGCTGGCATGGCGCATGCGCTCCAGCTCATCCGGCTGGAAGCGACTGTCCTGCAGGGCCTCACCAACGGCATCGCGATAAATACCGACCTGTGCCTCAATGGCGCGCAGGCGCTCATCGATCACCTGCCCCTCGCGCCGCACCGCCCGATCCAGATCCTGTAGCGCGCTACTCTGCAGATAGCCGATCTGTGCCTCGCGAATGGACTCGTTGGTATAGAGATAGACGCCGATCAGCACCGACTCCACCAAAACCAGTGGAATCAACGCACTCTGCAGAAAGGCTCGCCAGATCCAGCGACGCAAAGGCTTGAGCGATGCAAGCGGCATCCAGCACTCCTCGAAATCCAATCTGAAGAGAATGGCACATGGCCTGAGATAGGCCAGCCATTGTACGGGCATTACCGCGGTCGACGCAGGGGAACCTTTGCCGTAAACTTCGCCTCCAACCTCGCAAGAGCGTTCTGGGGCCGATTAGGATTCGACGCCGGTAGCAAAACTTGAGGGGCATGCCGAGTAGGTGACAGTTCTCGTAAATCCGCTGCCACAACTTCATAGTTGCCAACGACGACAACTACGCTCTGGCCGCCTAAGGGCGCCAGCAGACCCTAGGGGATGCCTGTAAACCCGAAGATTTGGTCTGTCAGATAGAACAGGATCGCCGCCAAGCTCGCTGCAGGTGTAACGGCTAAAACTTATGCAGCTCGCTCCAAGCACCCTGCCACTCGGGCGGCGCGGAGTTAACTCAGTAGAGATGGCTAAGCATGTAGAACCGATAGTGGAGAGCTGGCGGACGGGGGTTCAAATCCCCCCGGCTCCACCAAATAAGCCCCTGATTTTCCTAGAGAAAGTCAGGGGTTTTTCTTTGGGTTCCGAAAAATGTCGATAGGGTCCGTAGAATCCTTGCCTGATCGCAAAGTGAGGATCCAAAGCGCATGGACGTGTCCCTTAGGAACCCTAAACGGCCATTATTCACTCGGGGGTAGCATGGGGCACATAACACAAGCATTGCTGGTGGTTGGCAATGAAGAGTGCGGTCGGCTGGAAGCGCTACGCCGTTATGCCAGCGACAATGCGATTGCCTTGACTGAGGTGGCAGAGAGCCGTTTTGTGCAGTCACCTGCCGAGTTTATGGGTGAGCAACAATACTTGCTCGCCGTGCTCACCGATGAGCAATTGCCCGGTTATTTAGACCTGGCCGAGCGCTTGGGCTGTGTGCTGGGTGTGGTACCGCGCGAAAAGCAAACCCGTCTGCACGAGTGGTTTAACCTGCCGCGCAATGTGGACGAAGCAATTGCGCTAGCTTGCTCGGACCAGCCGCAAAAGGTTGACGTGCTGCGCTGCAACGGCGAAATCACCTTGGGTTTGGTGATGATGGGGGAAACGCCGTTTCTGGATGGCCGTAGTAAGAGGTTTCAGAACCGCGGCCACTCGCTGATCGAGCAGTGGTTGTATCGCTTAGCCTTGATTTGGTTAAGCGTGCTGAACCTGTTCAAGATCAAACCCTTTCCGGTGTACCTAACCACCTCGCGAGAAAACGCGCTGCACACCGCCATCACCGGTTTAGTGGCGATTGAAAAAGACATTCGTGGCCCCGCGGCGCGGCTGATGGGCACTCGCCTAGAGGTGCAAGATGGGTTGATTTCCACCCTGGTGATTGCGCCTAAGTCGGTGGGTGAATACTTGGGCTTCTTGCTGCGGGGGATTTTTCAGGGCGAGCAACCGCCGGCTAAGTTACCGCGCGCGGTGAACTTTATCCGTTGCCCAGAACTGACCCTGGAAAGCGACGTGCCCTTGGCCTATTTCATTGACGGCAAGCCCCGCGAAGCCAAGCGCATTGAGCTGAAACTGCACGCCAAAGCACTGCTGATGAATGTCAGCGAGGTGTATTTCGGCCGTGGCGATAGCAAAGAAGTGCACCGTACCGAGCAACTGCCGCGCAACGAAGAGCGGCTGAAAATGATTGAGGCGCACCTGCCGCTGTTTACCCATGCGCTGGAAGAAGAGTTCCGCGACCTGTTTGTCATCCTGCGTGACATGGCGCGACCGCACAGCACCTTCCTAACCTTGATGGTGTTGAGCGCCATCGTGGCCAGCTTAGGTTTATTCCTTTCCAGTCCGGCGGTGATTATCGGCGCCATGGTGCTTGCCCCGTTGATGGCGCCGATTATCTCCTTGGCGATGGGCCTTTTGCGCGGTGATCGCGGCATGCTGGAGCAATCGCTAAAAACCATTGGCATCGGCATGTGCCTCGCTATGGGCACCGCCGCCATGGTGGCTTTATTGGTGCCGATTGAACGTATCACCAGCGAGATCGCCGGGCGCTTGCAGCCCAACTTGCTCGACCTGGGTGTGGCCATTGCTTCGGGCATTGCCGGGGCTTACGCCAACGTGCGTGAAGATGTGGCAAAAAGCGTATCAGGCGTGGCGATTGCCGTGGCCTTGGTACCACCGCTGTGCGTCTCGGGGATTGGTTTAGGCTGGCTCGACTGGCATGTATTCAGCGGCTCTATGCTGCTGTTTCTGACCAACCTGGTGGGGATTGCGCTGGCTGCAGCACTGACCTTCTTGTTTCTGGGCTATGCGCCGTTTCAGCGTGCGCGGCGTGGCTTGAGTGTGTCGTTAGTGTTGTTGGTGCTGGTGGCGATTCCACTGACCGTGTCGTTTGTTGAAATCACCAAGCACTGGCAGATCGAAAAACTGGCCGCCGGGCAGGTCTTTATTCTCGACGGTAAAGAAATCAGTTTGAGCAATGTGCAAGTCAGCCTAAAGGGCAAGCGCATTGTGCTGCACGCCGATGTGCTGTCGCGTAGCGGCGTCACCTACAGCCAAATGAAACGCCTGAAAGCTCAGCTGGAGCACGAACTGGAGCAGCCGATAGAGCTAGAACTTACGCCGCGTATCCGTCTTTAAGGGTAAGGCACGCCAGTCAGCCGGCTTGCCGCAACGCTAGTACCAGACACATATCTAGGGTGCCTTTGGCGGAACCTGTCCTAGGCAACACCTGAATATGTCCTCAGGTCGCCTTGTTGAGCTGGATAAAAAACGCCCCGACTCCTGTCGGGGCGCTTGGGGTTAAGCCAGGCTCAAGCTTAGTTGCGCGGAGGATTGAGGGTTTTGAGCTTCTCCATCACTTCCTGAACCTTGAGCGTCTGGTAACTGATACCGGCCGCATTCAGGCTCTCGCCCGCCTGGTAAGGGTATTCAGGAATGGTGGCCATGAAGTCACGCAGCTTCTGCTGCACCGGCACGAAGGTCCACATCTGGTCGCCGTACCAGCGTAGATAACCCATCTCGCCGTGCTTCCACATCTTCTCGTAGGGGTCTGCCTTGAGGTTGATGATCAGCGGCCAACCGGTGACCTTGCGGGTACCTGTGGCGATATTGCCGTCGATGGTAGCGAAGTGGATCTTCCAGTCCTGCACCCGCACGGCATTCAGCTCGCCGCCCTGACCGAAGTAGTAGATTTCCTTGCGCGGGCTTTCCTTGCTTTCACCGGTCAGGAAAGGCACGAAGTTGTAACCGTCCGGATGGATCTTGAAGTCGCGGCCGTTGGCCTTGTAACCCTTCTTCAGTTTCTCCACCACATCCGGCTCACCAGCCGCAGCTACAAAAGTCGGCATCCAGTCTTCTTGGGAGATGATCGCGTCGGAGATTTGCCCCGGCTTAATCTTGCCAGGCCAGCGCACCACCATCGGCACGCGGAAACCACCTTCCCAGGTACTGCCCTTCTCACCCTCAAACGGGGTGATCCCGCCATCCGGCCAGGTAAAAGACTCGGCGCCGTTGTCAGTGCTGTAGACAACGATGGTGTTATCGGCGATTCCCAGCTCATCGAGCTTGTCGAGTACCTTGCCGACATAGCCGTCGTGCTCGACCATGCCATCCGGATAGAGACCAACCCCGGTCTTGCCGAGAGACTCTTTCTTCAGGTGGGTCCAAACGTGCATGCGCGTGGAGTTGTACCACATGAATACCGGCTTATCGGCCTTCACCTGGCGCTCAAGGAAGTCCATCGCCTTGGTGTGTACTTCCTCGTCGATGGTTTCCATGCGCTTGGAAGTCAGCGGCCCAGTATCTTCGATCTTGCCGTCGGCCGTGGCATGTAGCACTCCGCGTGGGCCATATTTCTTACGGAACTCCGGATCTTTCGGGTAGTAGTAAGTCTCAGGCTCTTCTTCGGCGTTGAGGTGATAGAGGTTGCCGAAGAACTCGTCGAAACCGTGCTTGGTCGGCAGGTGCTTGTCGCGGTCGCCCAGGTGGTTCTTGCCGAACTGACCGGTGGCGTAGCCCTGTTCCTTGAGCAGGTCGGCGATGGTCGGCGTCCAGTCCGGAATACCGTGCTCCGAGCCGGGCATACCGATGGTCAGCAGGCCGGTACGGAACGGGTGCTGGCCGAGAATGAAGGAAGCGCGACCTGCAGTGCAGCTGTTCTGCGCATAGGCGTGAGTGAACTGTATGCCCTCCTTGGCGATGCGATCGATGTTGGGTGTCTGGTAACCCATCACGCCAAGGTTGTAGGCACTGACGTTGTGCACGCCGATGTCATCGCCCCAAATAACAATGATGTTGGGCTTTTCCGTTTGCGCCAGGACCTGGGCAGGCCCTCCAGCGCCGATTGCAGCCACGGCTGCCAAGGCCAAGATGGTCCGTTTCATCGGTGACTCCTGAATGCAAGTGTTGGTCGTACATCGCCTGCGTACTGCTTGCAGCAACCAAGGCCTAGGCGGGTGATGGGCCTTGATGCGCCATGACGACCAGACTGGAACAGCCTTTTACTCCAGCTCGGTCGATGGATACCCAGCGCGCCACAAGGCCATGGCTCATGGCGCACATCGTTCAAGATTCAATCGTTCATTATTCGAACGGATAGATGCGTTGCCACTCCTTGGCCATATCCACCACCGTCCAGTTGCCCTGCTTGGCCGCATCCAGCGCCTTGTCCAGCTTGCCGATCTTCGACTCACGGTCGTAGGCCCACTCGCGTGCCGCGTCGGTGTGATGTACCAGGCCCATGAAGCGCTTGCCGTCACCGGCGGCCGTCCACTGCAGCATCTGCAGGTCGCCGTCGGAGTTGCCAAAGGCGAGGATCGGCCGACGGCCGATGACCTGATCGATGCTCACCGGCTTGCCTGGGCCATCGTCGTTATGCAGCAACTTGGACTGGCGCAGGATCGACAGCTGACCATCCTTGTCCTGGAACTCGGTAACAAAGGTAGTGCCGATCACCTGCTCCGGCGGGATGCCATACACCTCTTCGGCGAAGGTGCGCATGAAGGCCACTTCGCCACCGGAGACGATGTAGGTCTTGAAGCCGTTGGCGCGCAAATAGTCGAGCAGCTCCAGCATCGGCTGATAGACCATCTCGGTGAAAGGCTTGCCCGTTTTGGGATGCTTGGCCTTGGCCAGCCAGGCCTTGGTTCTGGCGGCGAACTCGTCGGAGGTGATTCCGGTATGGGTAGCCGCAAGAATCTTCATTACCCCTTCCATGCCGCTGGCGGCCAGGGTTTCCTTGTCGCCTTCGAGCAGGGCCTTGAACGGCTGCTCGGTCTTCCACTCGGGGTGTTCGGGGGCCAGGCGCTTGGCTTCGTCAAAGGCGAACAGCACCTGGAAGTACATGGGCTGCTCGCTCCACAGGGTGCCGTCGTTGTCGAATACGGCGATACGCTCGGCCGGCGCCACATAGTCCTTGGAGCCTTCCTGAGTCACGGCTTCGACGAACTGGGTGATGGCCTGCCTGGACGGACCATCTTTCCAGGCCGGTAACGGCTCGGCGGCACTGGCCAGCAGGGGAAGGGCAACCAGCATAGACAGCAGCCAGCGCCAGGTAATGAGGGAATACGAGGTTCTGTTCATGAGGTTTCCCTTTGGGTTGGGCCCGTCATCGACTGACGAGGATTCATGGGCATGAGCCCGTGCCTGGACACGGTTACGTGCTGTTGCTGTAGAGCACTTTTTTTCAGTTCAGGCAGCGCCTGCTGCAAGGTCGTGACAGCCTGATCAGGCTTGGCTGCCGCCCCGTAACAGGCGTCAAGAAAAGCTAGCAGCCGCTGGGAAGACGGCTCGGAAACATTCCTCGCCAGTTCACCCAGGGTGCGAGCCCCCGAGCTGCGCCGACCCCATAAATAGAGCGCGCCGACCTGGACAGGCTGGCCGCGCAGCTGTTGTTCCACCTGCTGCCAGGCGAAATCGGCGGATTGCCGATAGGCCAGCTGCCGCTGTTTGCGCCAGGCGCGCAAGGCGGCGCTGCCGCGCCGCCACCAGGGCAGCCCCCAGTAGGTGGCGAGCCCGCCGAATAGCAATAGGGTGGCCAGCAGCAGCCAGTGCTGGGCGATATGGATACGCGCGCTCTGGCCCAGCGCCTGCAGATCCTCGGCAATCGAGAACGGCGCCTGGTAGGCCTGTTCCCCGCTGGCCTCGAAGTCCTGGGCCGGCACGGTCGCGGTACGCATCTGGTTGCTCGTCAAATCCCACCACTGCAACTCCACGGCAGGCAGCTGATAGTCACCTGCCTTATCGATGACATAGCTGACCTCATCCACCCGCCGGCCACCGCTGACGCTGCCACGACCATCGCCCAGCGGTTCAACCTTGGGCGTTTTCACGTAGCGCTGCAGGCCCTCGACCTCGTCGAACTGCGGCGCGGGTATGCGCATGGCCTGCGCACCTTCGGCCTCGATGACGAGCCGCCGAACCAGGCTGTCGCCGACCCGCAGCGGCGTGTGCGAGGGCTCGATCTGCTGGCTGAACTTGAGGCTCCTGGCCATCAGTACCTGCTGGCCGGCGTCCACGCCTTCGGGCTGGCTGGCGACGAAATCCAGCGGCGCGGTCTGCACCGTCACCGGACCGCTGCCCTGCCCCGGTACGGTCTGGATCGACAGTGCGGGAATCTGGAATTGCCGCGCCTCGTTCGGGGTGATCTGGTAGCTGAAGCGCAAGCCGAAGAAGGTGGTGCCCTCGCGCTGCACGGTCAGGTGATTGGCGTCGCTACTCGCAGGCATCACCTGGGCGCCTGGCAAATCCAGCTTGGGCAGTTGTGGCGCCTCGGTGAACCAGGTGTCGGTCAGCACGTCCACCTGCAGGGTCAACGTGCCGCCGACCAGGGCTTTGCCCTCCGGCACCAGCTGCGCCTCCACCAGCACCTTGGGCTCGGCCAGGGCCAACAGTGGCTGCAGGCCAAGCAGCAGGATCAGCAACAGGCGCTTCATGGCTGCTCTCCCCCGGCCTGCTGACGGGCACTCTGAATGCGGAATTTCTGTTGCAGGAACTTGGCCGGCGAAGTGGTCAGGTTCTGCAGCCAGAGGGCGTCCGAGGCGGCTTTCTGAGAGTCCATCTGACCTTCCTTGCCTTTGCCGGGGTCCTTGTCGAATTCGACCTTGTCCGGCTCCATTTCCGGCGCCACTTCCTGCTGCTCCTCGAAGTCCTTCTGCAGGGCGATGGCCAGGGCCAGATTGGCCTCGGCCTCGGGAAACTCGGGCTGCAGCTTCAACGCCTGCCGGTAGGCATCGATAGCGGCGGGATACTTGAGCAGGTGAGCGTAGGTGTTGCCCAGATAGAAATACCCGGGCGCCGAGTCGACGCTGGCGAAGCTGGCCAGCGCGGCCTGGTAATCCGCGCCGCTATAGGCGGCCAGGCCCTTCCAGTAGGGGTCGTGAAAATGCTCGGCGGCCTGCGGATAGTGGCCATGCTCGAAGGCCCAGCGGCCCTGCTGATCCGGGGTGAAGAAGGCATCAGCCAAGGCACCAGCCTGGGCGGGAGTGCCTGGCAGCCCCATGCCGCAGGCCAACAGCAGAGCGGCCAGCCAGTTGACGCTCCAGCCGCGGCGCACGCAGAAGAAGGCGATCAGCGCCAGCGGCCAGCACAGCCAGTAACCGGCATCCTTCCAGTGAATCTCCTGCTCATCGCCACTGGCCGCCTGCAGGTGCCGCTGAGCATGCAGTTCGACCCAGTCGAGATCGTCGTCGTCCAGGGTCAGGCTGCCCAGCGGTGCATCGGCGGCGCTGGCCAGTTGCTTGAGGGCGTCGGCATCGAAACTGCCCAGCACCGCCCGGCCACTGGCATCCAGGCGCGGCATGCCCTCGGCATCGCGCAGCGCGCCGACATCCTCCTGGCCCACCGCCAGTACCAGCACCTGCAGCTTGCTGCCCTTGAGGCTGTCACTTACCTGCCCCAGCTGTTCGGTGTCGGCGCCATCGGTCAGCAGCAACAGGGTGCCCGGCGATTCTTCGGCGGCCAGCAGGCGCTTGGCCTGCTCGATCACCCCGACGGCATCCTTGCCGACAGTATCGATCATCCCGGCGCTCAGGGCCTGGAGGAAGGTATCGAGCAACTGCGGGTCCTGGGTCGCCGGCAGCACCAGATGCGCCGTACCGGCATAAGCGATCAAGCCGGTCTTGGCCCCGGCGCGGCGCTGGATCAGGTCGTGCAGCTTGTGCTTGACCGCCTCCAGACGCGACGGCGGCACGTCATTGGCGTCCATCGAGGACGACAAGTCGATCGCCAGGATCAACGGCGCGCGGTTCTCCAGAAAATCTGGCCGATCCTGCTGCCAGGTCGGCCCGGCGGCGGCAACACCACCGAGGATCAACAGCGCCGCCAGCAGGTGAATGGGCCGCAAGCTATGCGGGTCGCTGGGCGTCATCAACAGGTGCTGGAGCAGGTGCGGGGCAATCGGCGCAGCACGCAGGGCCGACAGCCGTGCCCGGTTCCAGGCGAACGGCAGTGCGATGCCCAGCAGCACCAGCAGCAGCCAGAGCGGACGCAGGAAGTGGAAGGCGGCGAGATCGATTTCCATCAGGCCTCCTGTACCGGTGCAGGCGCACGCGCCCGAGCCAGACGACCACGCAACGCGGCCAGCACCTGATACAGCGCCAGCGCCAGCAATGCCGCACCGAGCGGCCACCAGAACAGGTCTCGCTTGGGCTGGTGGCTGAGCTTGTGCACCTTGTGCGGGGTGATGCGATCCAGCGTGGCGTAGACCTCATCCAACGCGGCGCGGTCGTCAGCGCGGAAGAACTGCCCGCCGGTGATGCGGGATATCGACCGCAGAATGCTCAGGTCGACCTTGGACTCGCCGGTGGCGGCCGGGTCACCGATGCCGATGGTATGCACGACTATGCCCTTGTCCGCCGCCATCTGCGCCGCGTGCTCGGGGGTGATGGCGCTGCCGGTGTCGTTGCCGTCGGTGAGCAGGATCAGCACCTTGTCCTGCTCCTCGGCCTTGTCCAGCATCTTGATGGTCAGGCCGATGGCGTCACCGATGGCGGTATTCGGCCCGGCCATGCCGCTGGCAATTTCCTCCAGCAGCAACTGCAGGCTGGCGTGGTCAAGAGTCAACGGCGCCTGCGGGTAGGCACCGGTACCGAACACGATCAGGCCGAGGCGGTCGTCCTGGCGCTTGTCGATAAAGCCCTGCACCACTTCCTTCACCGCGCTCAGGCGATCCACCTTCTGGCCGGCGGCGTTGTTGTAGTCGGCAGTGTCCATGGACTGGGAGATGTCGATGGCCAGCATCAGGTCGCGCACCGGCTGTTCGCGCTCGATGGGCTTCTCCACCAGCACCGGCCGCGCACAGGCCACCACCAGCAGCGCCCACACCAGCAGGTTGAGCGCCAGCTGCCAGGCATTGCCACCGGCGCCGGAGGCGGCCGGCGTTTGCCCGGCGGCGCGGCTCATGGCGGCGAAGAACGGCACCCGCACGGCGCTGCGCGCCTCGCGATAGGGGCTCAGGTAGCGCAGGCCCAGCAGCACCAGCGGCAACAGCAGCAGGGCCCAGGGATAGTCAAACTGCCACATGATGAGTCTCGATCCAGCGCCGTGAGTGGGCCAGCAGCGCGTCCAGCTGCTGGGCGGGCATGGCGGCCAGTTGCGGCGCCGGGGCATAGGCCAGGATGGCCAGGCTGCGGCTGAAATCCTCGGGCAGCGGCACCTTGCTGCGCTGTTGCAGGAAGGCCTGCCAGGCATGGCCACCTAGGGTGGCGACCGGCGGCCGATCCGGCATGGACAGGGCCACACGCTTGAGCAATTCGGGCAACTCGCGCAGCGCCGGCACGCGCTTTTGCTCATCGCCGATGGCACGCTCCAGTTCGACCAGGCGGGCGATGGCCTCGCGCCGGTAGCGGTCGCGGTGCCAGCACCACCAGCGCCAGGCGCCCCAGGCGGCCAGGGCTAGCAGCAGGACAATGGCCAGCACCAGCCAGCCCCAGGTCTGCGGCCAGTAGCTGACCGGTGGTGGCGGCAGGGCCAGCTCCTTGAGCTGGTCGAGGTGCGGCGTCTTGTCCGTGCTCATCGCCGCCCTCCACTCGCCCGGCCCAGCTCGCTGCGCAGCTGTTCATGGGTGGGCTCGCCGGTGCTGATCATCATCAGCGGCACCTGGCTGCGGCGTAGCAAGGTGGCAACCTCCTTGAGACGCCCCTGGAGATAGTCGCCCAGCGGCTGGTGCACCTGGCGCCGCTCGACCTGCAGCTCCACCTGCAGCTCGCCCTGAGTGACCATGATTCGCCCACGCTCCGGCACATTGAGCGCCAGCGGGTCGTACACCTGCATGGCGACCACATCGTTGTGCGCGGACAGCTGGCGCAACAGCTGCAAGGTACGCGGCCCGGCGCCGGCGAAATCGCTGATCAGACAGATCAGATGGTCATGCCCGGCCATCGCCAGGCAGCTCTGCAGGGCGCGGTCGAGCTGCGGTTCGTTCTCCGCGTCGGGCAGGTCGGCGGCCAGCGCCTGGTTCTGCCGGACGATGGCGGCGCACAGGGCCTCGACCCGGCTGCGGCTGCGAATCGGGCTGACCCGTTCGATGCGGCTGTCGTTGAACACCAGGCCGCCGACCCGGTCGCCGCCGTGGAAGGCCATCCACGCCGACAGCGCGGCCAGTTCGGCGGCGGTGACCGATTTGAAGTTGTGCCGCGAGCCGAAGAACATGTTCATGCGCTGGTCGACCAGGATCAGCACCGGGCGATCACGCTCCTCGGTGTAGCTGCGCACGAAGGGCTTGCCGTAGCGCTGGCTGGCACGCCAGTCGAGGTGGCGCAGATCGTCGCCAGGGTTGTAGTGGCGCAGCTCGTCGAAGTTCAGCCCACGCCCGCGCAGGCGCGAGGCATGGTTGCCGGAGAGAATGCTGGCGCGCGGCTGGCGGCCCTGGAAGCTCAGGCCCAGCACGCGGTGTTCCAGCTGCATCAACTGCGCCAGGGAGGCGTAGACGAAGCCGTCGGCCGTGACTGATTGCTGCATGGGCAAATCCTCACTGCGGCTCAGGCCGGAATCGCCACCTTGTCGAGCAGGCGGTCGAGCACCTGATCGGCCGTCACCCCGTCGGCCACCGCGTCGTAGGACAGCAGCAGGCGATGGCGCAGCACCGGGTGCAGCACGGCGCGCACATCGTCCGGCGAGACGAAGTCGTTGCCTTCCAGCCAGGCATGGGCACGGGCCACGCGATCCAGGCTGATGCCGCCACGCGGGCTGGCGCCAACCTGAATCCAGCGGGCCAGGTCTTCGTCGTAGTCGGCGGCGTAGCGGGTGGCGTTGATCAGGTCGATCAGGTAGCTGTCGATGGCCGGCGCGACATGCACGCGGGTGATCTCGCTGCGGGCGGCGAACACCGCTTCCTGGCTCAGGCGCAGATCGTCAGCATCGCCGTGCGAACTTTGCTGCTCTTCCTCGCGCAGCAGGCGCAGCACCTGGGTCTCGTCCTCGGCCTTGGGGTAGTCCAGTTGCACCTTCATCAGGAAGCGGTCCATCTGCGCCTCCGGCAGCGGGTAGGTGCCTTCCTGTTCGATGGGGTTCTGCGTGGCCAGCACCATGAACAGCTTGTCCATCTTGTGGCTACTGCCGGCCACGGTGATCTGCCGCTCCTCCATGGCCTCCAGCAGCGCGGCCTGTACCTTGGCCGGGGCGCGGTTGATCTCGTCGGCGAGGATGATGTTGCCGAACAGCGGGCCAGGCTGGAACTTGATCTGGTTGCGCCCCTCGACCTGCTGCAGGATCTCCGCGCCGGTGATGTCCGAGGGCAGCAGATCCGGAGTGAACTGGATGCGGCTCATGCGCGCCTCCAGATGCTGGGCCAGGGCCTTGACCGTGCGGGTCTTGGCCAGGCCCGGCAGGCTTTCCAGCAGCACGTGACCATTGGCGAGCAGGCCCAGCAGCACCTGGCGCACCACGGCGTCCTGGCCGAGCACGGAGCGGCCGATGCTGGATTGCAGGGCAAGAATATCGTCGCGGGTACTCATGGGATGTCCTTCTCTCACTGATATGGCGCGCGGAATTAGGTACGGCTAAGCACCCGAACAAAAGTGGCTACCCGGACAAGTTCTAGCACAGCGGTACCAATGCGCCAGACAGACAGCCAGCATCAGACGGCTCTAGATAGCCTATTGCCAGCAACACCGTGCAACACCTATCAACATCGGAGAGAGGGGCCCGCAGCGGTAAAAAAACACATCTCACTCGTGTCGACAGCTATGGTCAGCAGTCATACGCCTGTGCTCTTATCCCGCAGGATCGTAAGGACTAATCGCCACCCCGTGGCGCACCGCTCGACGCTAAGGATGCCCCTTGCCCCTGCACCGTCTGCTCATCAGTCTGCTGCTCATCACCCTGCCCTGCCTGGCAGCCCAGGCCGCCGATGGCCAGCTGCCACAACTGGCCGGGGAAGCCAATGGTTACGCTCCCGCCGCCAGCTGTCTGGGCTGCCACGCCGAGCAGGCCAAGGCCTGGGAGAACTCCGATCACGACTGGGCCATGCGCGAGGCCAACGCACAAAGCGTGCTGGGCAACTTCGCCAATGCGCGTTTCGACGAGGCCGGCGTGCAGGCACGCTTCTTCCGCAAGGGCGAGCAGTTCTTCGTCAATACCGAGGGCGAGGACGGCAAACCGGCCGACTTCCAGGTGCTCTACACCTTCGGCTACGACCCGCTGCAGCAATATCTGGTGGCCCTGCCCGGCGGCCGCCTGCAGGCGCTGACCATCGCCTGGGACAGCCGCCCTAAGGCCGCCGGTGGCCAGCGCTGGTTCTCGCTTTATCCGGGCCAACGCTTCGCGCCCAATGACCCGTTGCACTGGACCGGGCGCTACCAGAACTGGAACGCCATGTGCGCCGACTGCCACTCGAGCAACCTGCAGAAGCACTACGACGATAAAACCGATACCTTCGCCACCACCTGGCACGAGCAGAACGTCGGCTGCCAGGGCTGCCACGGCCCGAGCCAGGCCCACGTCGACTGGGCGCAAAAGAAAGCCGACGAGCCCTACGCCTCGGCCAAGGACATCGGCCTGGGCGTGGACTTCAAGGCCCTCGGCGGTAAAGGCCTGATCGAGCAGTGCGCCTTCTGCCACAGCCGCCGGCAAACTACCGGCGTCGGCCAGCAACCTGGTCATCCGCTGCTCGATAGCGTATTGCCGGCTACCCTGCGCCCTGACCTGTACCACCCCGATGGGCAGATCGACGGCGAGGTATACGTCTACGGCTCCTTCACCCAGAGCAAGATGTTCCAGGCCGGCGTGACCTGCACCGACTGCCATGACCCGCACAGCACCAAAGTGAAGATCGAGGGCAACGGCCTGTGCCTGCAGTGCCACCAGGAGCAGCCACCCAAGGAACGTTTCCCCAGCCTGCAGGCGAAGAACTACGACAGCCCGGAACACCACCACCATGAGCCCGGCACACCCGGCGCCCAGTGCGTGAGCTGCCACATGCCGGAGAAGACCTACATGGTGGTCGACCCGCGCCGCGACCACAGCCTGCGTATCCCGCGGCCGGACCTGGCCATGAAAGACGGCAGCCCGGACGCCTGCACCACCTGCCACACCGACCAGCAACCAGCCTGGGCGGCCAAGGCTATCGAAGGCTGGTTCGGCACACCGGCGCGCCCGCAACACTACGGCGAATCCTTCCATGCGGTGCGCCAGGGCAGTGCCGACTCGCTGCAACTGCTCGGCGATCTGATCAAGGATCTCGGCAAGCCGGCCATCGTCCGCGCCACAGCAGCCGAGCAAATGGCCAGCCTCGGTGAGCCGGCCCTGCCCAGCCTGCGCCAGGCCCTGCAGGACGAAAGCCCGCTGGTGCGGGCCTATGCCGCCAGCGGCTTCGTCGACCTGCCGCCGGTAGAGCGAGTCAAGACTCTGCTGCCGCTGCTCGACGATACCAACCGCGCCGTGCGCGACGAGGCCCTGCGCGCCCTGGCCGGCATCCCGCGCATCGCCCTGCCCGAGGAGCGCCGCGCCGAGTTCGACGCGCAGATGGCCGACTACGAAAAACGCCTGCGCGGCAATGCCGACCTGCCCGGCAACCGCCTCAACCTGGCCGTGCTGCTGGAGCGCCAGGGCAAGCAGCTGGAAGCCATGGAGCAGTATCGCCAGGCGCTCAAGCTCGACCCCTACTTCATCCCGGCGCGGATGAACCTGGTGACTCTGGCCAACAACATCCTGCGCCCGAAAGATGCCGAACAGGCCCTGCGCGAGGGCGTGGCGCTGGACAACATGCCGGAAGCCGACCGCGGCAACCTGGCCTACATGCTGGCCCTGCTGCTGGTCGAACACGGCCAGGCCGAAGAAGGGGCGAAGTGGCTGGGCGAGGCGGCCGAAGCGCTGCCGCAGAACCCGCGCATCCGCTACAACCAGGGCCTGCTGCTGTTGCAGCTGAAGCAGCCGGAGCCGGCACGCCTCGCTCTGGAGGCTGGGCTGGAACGGGCGCCTGACGATGCCGACCTGCTCTACGCCATGATCTACCTGCACGGCAGCCAGGGGCAGCGCAACCAGGCGCTGCCCTATGTGGTGCGCATGCAACAGGTAGCCCCCGACGATCCACGCCTGGCTCAGGCCAAGCAACAGCTGGGGCTGGGCACCATCAAGATTCCCTAGCGCCGGACAAACGGACACTGCTTGGCGTGAAATGCCAAACCAATGGCGCGTTAGGGTAAACGCGCAAAGCGCGCCTGGCGGCACTCTGGACAGACTAAAAACAACAACAGTCTGTCCCTCGCCTCTGGTGAGGAAGGAGTCCAGCGATGCTTCGCTATCTCGTCCTGCCCGGCCTGTTCCTCGGCATGTGCCTGCTTGGCGGCTTGATAGTCAGCCAGGAGCAGGCCCCGCACAGCCCACCGCACATGGTTGTCAGCCTCAACGACATCTTCCGCTGATCACCTGCATCAGCCACGCCACTGCTCGGCGTGGCAGTACTGCGCCTCCCAGTGTTTGGCAATGCGCTCGGCGCGGCCCAGTGGCACGGCGGCGTTGTCGAAATCCACCACCAGGCATTCGTCGGCATGCCGTGGGCGTTCCGGCAGTGCCGGAAAACGCCCGTCGCTCAGCAGCCACAGATAACGCCTTTGCTCCGGCGCCCTCCGCCGCGCCTGGGCCAGCAGACGCTCGGCCTGTTCCACGCCACTGACCAGCGGTGAACCGCCGCCGCCGCCAATCGGTGCAATCCACTCCTGATTGAACGCCGCCACCCGGCGCGGCGCCTGCAGTACGCGGGCCTGGCGCCCGGCGAAGACGATCACCGCCAACTCGCTACGCCGCCGGTACAGCTGCTCGCTCAACTGCACCAGCAGGCCCTTGGCCAGCGCCAGGTTGTGGCGCTTGAGCATGGAGCCGGAGCAGTCCAGCAGCAGGCAGTGCAACTCGCCGCTGCTACTGGCACGCGGCTGGAAACGCAGATGCTCGGACAGCAGGCTGCCCGGCCCCTTACGCAGCAGAGTGCGTGGCCAGTGGATGCGCGTGCCCGTTGCCTTGCCCTGGCGCCGTGCGAGTGGCCCGAGGGTTGCGGCGCTGCGCTGGCTACCGGGCGACGAGCGCGCGCTCAGGGCTTTTTTAGCGGCAGCGACCTCGACCCGACTAGCTGGATCGGCACCGCCTGCGGCGGCAGCTCGCCCCAGTCGCCGTCACGCCTTTGATCGTTTCCCGAGCTGGCGCCGGCAGGCACGGCCGGTGGCTGCTCGGCCGGCGGCACCTTGCGTCGATGGGCCAGCACCAGTTCGGCCACCGCCTCGACATCACCTGCCTCGATGCTGTCACGCTGCTGCCAGGCGGCATGGGCGGCGGCAGCACGCAGCAGGGTCAGGTCGGCGCGCACGCCTTCAACCCCGGCGCCATGACACAACTGGCTGACCTGGCGGTACAACACATCGCTGAAGTCCAACGCAGCCACCCGCGCGCGCGCCGTGTTGAGCAGGCCGATCAGCGCCTGCTGGGCATCCTGATGGCGGGCGACGAAACCCTGGGGATCACGATCGAAGGCCAGGCGGCTGCGCACGATGGCCTCACGGGTGCCCGGATCGATCTGCGCCCCCAGGCGCACGAACAGGCCGAAGCGATCCAGCAGCTGCGGGCGCAGCTCGCCCTCCTCCGGGTTCATGGTGCCGACCAGGGCGATGCGCGCCGGATGCTGATGCGAGATGCCGTCGCGCTCGATGCGGTTGACCCCGCTGGCGCATACGTCCAGCAACAGGTCGACCAGGCCGTCGGCCAGCAGATTGACCTCGTCGACATACAGCACACCCTCGTGCGCACGGGCCAGCAGGCCCGGCTTGAACAGCACCTCGCCGCCCTGCAGGGCCGCCTGGATATCCAGCGAGCCGAGCAGCTGTTCCTCACTGGCGCCCAGCGGCAGGTCGACGAAACGCTGCCCCGGCAGCAACTCGGCCAGGGCGCGGGCGCTGGTGGACTTGGCGGTGCCACGCGGGCCTTCGATCAGTACACCACCGATCTGCGGGTCGATTGCCGCCAGCAGCAGGGCCAGCTGCAACTCGGCCTGGCCGTGCAAGGCGCTGAAGGGATACTGCGGTCGCATGCTCATTACTCCAGATGCTGTTCGGCGCTCAGCAGGTGCTGTTCGACCTGTTCGCGGTAATCGCCCGGCTCGGCCCAGAGTCCGCGCTGCATGGCTTCCAGCAGGCGCTCGGCGATGTCGTGCAGGGCGTCGGGGTTGTGCCGTTCGAGGAACTCGCGGTTGTGTGGATCGTTCAGGTAGGCGTCGGTCAGGCTGGCGTACTGGTCGTCGCGCACCACGCCGGTGGTGGCGTCGTAGGCGAACAGGTAGTCGACGGTGGCGGCCATCTCGAAGGCGCCCTTGTAGCCGTGGCGCTGCACACCGGCCAGCCACTTGGGATTGGTCACCCGCGCGCGCATCACCCGGCTGATCTCCTCGGCCAGACTGCGAATGCGCAGCGCCTCGGGGTTGCTGTGGTCGCCGAACAGGATCGCCGGCTGCGTCCCGGACAGATGCCGCACCGCCGCACTCATGCCGCCCTGGAACTGGTAGTAGTCGTCGGAGTCGAGCAGGTCGTGCTCGCGGTTGTCCTGGTTCTGCACCACTGCCTGCACCCCGCTCAGGCGTCGCATCAGGCCGTCGCGCAGCGGCTCGCCATAATGCTGCTGGCCGTAGGCGTAGCCGCCCCAGTTGAGATAGGCCTCGGCCAGGTCGGCATCGCCGTCCCAGGCGCGCGAGTCGATCAGGCCCTGCAGGCCGGCGCCGTAGGCCCCTGGCTTGGCGCCGTAGATGCGGTAGCCGGCCTGACGCCGTGCATCGCTTTCGCTCAGGCCGCTGGCCTGCAATTCGGCGGCCTCGCGCAGGATGCGCGCGCGGATCGGGTTGGCCTCGGCACTTTCGTCTTCCTGGGCGGCGACTTTCTGCACCGCCGCGTCGAACAGCTGCATCACGCCGCCAAAGGCATCGCGGAAGAAGCCGGACACCCGCAAAGTCACGTCCACCCGTGGCCGCCCCAGGCGGCTCAGTGGCAGCACCTCGAAATCGCTGACCCGCCAACTGCCCTCGGCCCAGACCGGGCGTACACCGAGCAGGGCCAGGGCCTGGGCGATATCGTCGCCGCCGGTACGCATGGTCGCCGTACCCCACACCGACAGGCCCAGGCTGCTCGGGTAGTCGCCATGGTCCTGCAGGTAGCGCTCGATCAGCAGCGCCGCGGATTTCTCGCCCAGTGCCCAGGCGGTCGGTGTCGGCACGGTGCGAGTATCCACCGAGAAGAAATTGCGCCCGGTCGGTAGTACATCCGGTCGTCCACGCGAAGGTGCGCCGCTCGGGCCTGGAGGTACGAAGCGGCCGGACAGGCCACGGCACAGCTGGTACAGCTCCTGCCCGCCACAGGCGGCCAGGCGCGGGCGCAGGTCCTGTTCGACCCGCTGCAGTACGGCGGCGGTGTGCGGCGCCTTTTGTATATGTAGGAGCGAGCTCTGCTCGCGAAGACCCAACGCCGCAGATTGTTCGCGAGCAGAGCTCGCTCCTACGGGAGTCGTATCCTCCAGCAAGTGCAGCGCCAGCAGTTCCAGACGCTCGCGGGTATCGCCCAGGGTGCGCCAGGGCTCGGCGCTGACCTGCGCCAGCACGTCCGGGCGCTCGCCCATCCAGGGAGCGGCCCAATCGGCATCCAGCGGATCGAAGTTCGCGCCGGGCAACAGATCGCGGGCCAGCGCGCGGATCAGGCTGGCATTCGCTCCCAGGCCATCGGCCACGCCGTGGCGGGCCAGGGCCAGCAGGGTGTCGCGCAGCAGGCGGCCTTCCGGCGAGGCGCCGAACACGTGCAGGCCATCGCGAATCTGGCTTTCCTTGAGGTCGCACAGGTAGGTGTCGGCGCGGTTGAGCAGCAGCTGCTCCTCTTCGGCATCGCGCGGCGCGGTCAGGCCCAGGTCGGCGTGCAGGTTGTGCTCGACGATCAGCGCCAGCACCTGCTTGCGCAGCAGCTCGGCGCGCCGTGGGTCGAGGGTCAGCGCCTCGTAGAACTCGTCGATCAGCCGCTCCAGGTCGCGGGTCGGGCCGTGGCTCTCGGCGCGGGTCAACGGTGGCATCAGGTGGTCGATGATCACTGCCTGGGCGCGGCGCTTGGCCTGGCTTCCCTCGCCGGGGTCGTTGACGATAAAGGGATAGAGGTGCGGCATGGGGCCGAACACCAGCTCAGGCCAGCACTGCTCGCTGAGCGCCACGCTCTTGCCTGGCAGCCACTCCAGGTTGCCGTGCTTGCCGACATGCACGATGGCGTCGCTGGCCCAGGCGCCGCGCAGCCAGCAGTAGAAGGCCAGGTAGTAGTGGGGCGGCACCAGATCCGGGTCGTGGTAGTTGGCCAGGGCATCGAGCTGGTAGCCCCGCGCCGGCTGAATGCCGACGAACACGCTGCCCAGGCGCAGCCCGGCGATCATGAAGCGGCCCTGGCGCAGCATGGGGTCGGCTTCCGGCGCGCCCCAGCGTTCGACGATCGCGGCGCGATTGGCCTCCGGCAGGGTGGCGAAAAAGGCCAGGTAGTCGGCCATGGCCAGGCTCTGCCGCGCTGGACGGATAGCCCAGTTGTCCGGGTCGTTGGTCACGCCCTGCTTGAGCTCGCGCATCAGTGCATCGCCATCGGCGGGAATGTCCTCGACCACGTAGCCCTCGGCCGCCAGGCGCTGGAGAATGGCGACCACCGAGGCCGGCGTGTCCAGGCCGACGCCATTGCCCAGACGCCCCTCGCGGGTCGGATAGTTGGCCAAGATCAGCGCCAGGCGCTTGTCGCCGTTGGCCTTGCAACGCAGGCGGCACCAGCGCTGTGCCAGTTCGGCGACGAAGGCGATGCGGCTGGGCTCGGCCTGGTACTCGACCACGTCGCACTGGGTCCGCTCGCAGCGCCGCCCCAGGCCCTTGAAACTGACCGCGCGGCTGATGATGCGCCCGTCCACTTCCGGCAGCGCCACCTGCATGGCCATGTCGCGCGGCGCCAGGCCGTGGGCGTCGGCCTGCCAGCTGTCGCGGTTGCCGCCGGAGAGCATCACCTGCAGCACCGGGATATCGCCGACCAGGGCATGCGCGCCGGGGTCGTCCAGATTCGCCGTGGCGAAGGCGGTGGTATTGAGGATCAGCGCCACGGACTGCTGCGCGCACAGCTCGCGCAGCGCCGCCAGGCACTGCGCATCCTTGAGCGACAGCAGCGCCACCGGCAGCGGGTTGAGGCCCTGGGCCAGCAGCGCATCACACAGTTCGCTGAAGGCGCGGGTATTACCGGCCTGCAGATGCGCCCGGTAGAACAGCAGCGCCACACAGGGTGCGCCGGGTGTCCATTGTTCGCGCCAGGCTTCGACCCCGGCCAGCTCCTGCTGCGGGTGGAAGATGGCAAACGGCGGCAGCGTGCGCACCGGCGGCACGGCGTCCTGACGGGCGAAGAAACGTGTGCCGAGGTAGGCGTACAACGCCCGCGCATTGCCCGCCCCGCCCTCGCGCAGGTAACGCCACAGCTGCTGGCAGACCTCCGCCGGCACCGTGCTGCGCGCGGTGAGGTTGGGGTCTTCGCTCATGTCGCCGGAGAACATGGCCAGGGCGATGCCGCGACGCTGGCTCAGCTCGACCAACTGCTCGGTGCCGTAGGGCCAGTAGCTCTCGCCGCCCAGGTGGTCGACCACGATCAGCCGCGCGTGCTGCAGCACCTCGTCGATATACAGGTCGATGGAGGCGTGCTGGCGCAGGTGCAGCAGGTTGGCCAGGCGCACGCTGGGGTAGTCGCCTTGCGGGCAGCAGGCCGCCAGCAGCGCCAGGGTGGTGTCGGCGGCGCTGAGGATGACGATTTCCGCCGGGCTCTGCTCGAGACGGGTGATGACCGAGTCGTCCTCGACGAATCCACCCGGCAGCGCCGTCAGCATGTGCATCGTTTAAGCCTCGACCACGGCGCCGCGCAGGGCCTGCTCCAGAGCCGGAGCATCCAGATCATGGCCGATCAGCACCAGGCGCGTGGCCGGGGTTTCGCCTTCGGCCCAGCGGCGATCGAAGTAGGCGTCGAAGCGCCGGCCGACGCCCTGCACCACCAGGCGCATGGGCTTGCCCGGTAGGGCGACGAAACCCTTGATGCGGTACAGGGTGTGCTGGGTCACCAGATGCTCCAGCAGGCCAAGCAGACGGTCGCGGTCAACCAGCGGCAGATCGACGACGATGGAGTCGAACTCGTCGTGATCGTGGTCGTGCGCCTCGCCATCGCCGTGCTCGTGGTGACCCTGGCGCAGGTGGATGGTCTCCTCGGAGGCACTGGCCAGGCCGAGCAGCAGGTCCGGGTCAAGGCGGCCCTGGTCGCTGGCGATGATCTTCACCTGCGCCGGGATTTCCCCACGCACCAGGGTCTCGACCCGGGCAATGGCGTCCACGTCGACCTGATCGGTCTTGCTCAGCACCACCAGGTCGGCGGCGCACAGCTGGTCTTCGAACAGCTCGTGCAGCGGCGACTCGTGGTCGAGGTTGGGGTCGGCGCGGCGCTGCTCGTCCACCGCCTTGGGGTTGGCGGCGAACTGGCCGGAGGCGGCGGCCGGCACGTCGACCAGGGTCACCACCGCATCGACGGTGCAGGCGTTCTTGATCTCCGGCCAGTTGAAGGCCTGCACCAGCGGCTTGGGCAGGGCCAGGCCGCTGGTTTCGATAAGGATGTGGTCGATGTCGGCGCGGCGCGCGATCAACTCGCGCATCACCGGGTAGAACTCCTCCTGCACGGTGCAGCACAGGCAGCCGTTGGACAGCTCGTAGAGCTGGCCGGCGGCCTCGTCTTCCTCGCAGCCGATGCCACAGCCGCGGAGGATTTCACCGTCGATGCCCAGCTCGCCGAACTCGTTGACGATCACGGCGATGCGGCGGCCGCCGGCGTTCTCCAGCAGGTGGCGCAGCAGGGTGGTCTTACCGGCACCGAGGAAGCCGGTGACGATGGTGACGGGGATCTTGGCGGACATGGTGGGTTTCCTGATTAGTCTTCGAGAACGGGAATGCGGGCGACGAAGTGGCCCTTGATGCCGGCGGGCCAGTCGCGAAACGGCACCTGGCCGGTGGCCGACTGGCGGTAATGGCGGGCGTAGTCGACCAGCGCGGCGGCCGACTCGCCGCCGGGGGCGAGGTCGCCAAGCACGTAGGCGATCTTGCCGGGCGCGCGCAGCAGCGCGGTGCAGCGGCGCTGGCAGGCCATCAGGCAGCGGGTGCGCCGCACCTTGAGTTCAGGCTCGGCGGCGGCCAGCGCTTCGACCTCGGCGGCCAGGCGCATGCCGGGGCGCTCGGCCTCGGCCACGGCGGCATCGAAGCCGCAGGTTTCGCACAGGGTCAGGGTGGTCATGCGGGTTCCTCGGGGCGGCAGGCCCAGGGCAAAACGAAGGGTTGTTGCTGGTGTTCACCGAGCATCGCCTGCACCCGGTACACCTCCTGCAAATGCTTGGGGGTCAGCACCTGGCGCGGCGCGCCGCTGGCGACCAGGCGGCCCTGGTCGAGCAGCAGCAACTGGTCGCAGAAGCGGCTGGCCAGGCTCAGGTCGTGCAGCACAACGATGGCGCTGCGCCCGGCGGCGCATTGCTCGCGCAGCAGCTGCATCACGCTCAACTGGTGAAAGGGATCGAGGGCGGCTACCGGCTCGTCGGCCAGCAGCAGCGGGCTGCCGACGGCCAGGGCGCGGGCCAGGCGCGCGCGGGCGCGCTCGCCGCCGGACAACTGGTCGATGCGCCGCTCGCTCAGGGCCTGCAACTGCATGCTGGCGATGGCCTCGTCTATCGCCTGCGCATTGGCCGCGCCACGCGGATGCGGCAGACGGCCGAGGGCGACGAAGTCGCGCAGGCGCAGCGGCCAGCTGCCGTTGTCGCCTTGAGCCAGGTAGGCCAGGCGCAGGGCACGCTGGCGCGGGCTGAGGCTGGCCAGGGCGACGCCATCCAGGCTGATCTCGCCGCGATAGGGCAGCAGGTGGGCAATAGCCTTGAGCAGGCTGCTCTTGCCGGCGCCATTGGGGCCGATCAGGCCAAGCAGTTGACCCGGTTGCAGGCTCAGTTCGATACCGTCGAGCAGGCGCCGGCCCGCCAGCTCGACGCGCAGGTCGCGCACCTGCAACGCACTCATAGCGCCACCTCGCGCCGGCGCAGCACCAGGGCCAGGAAGAACGGCGCGCCGAGCAAGGCGGTGACCACGCCGAGCATCAGCTCGCGCTCGCCACCGAGCATGCGCAGCAGGATATCGGCGGCCAGCAACAAAGCGGCGCCGCCGAGCGCGCTGCTCAGCAGCAGGCGCGAAGGGTGGTAGTCGACGAAACGGCGCAGCAGGTGTGGCACCAGCAGGCCGATAAAGCCGATGGCGCCGGTCACCGCCACGCTGGCGCCGACGCACAGGGCGGTGCCGAGGATGATCTGGCTGCGCAGCCGCGTGAGGTTGACGCCCAGGCTGGCCGCTTCGTCCTCACCCAGACTCAGCGCATCCAGGCCCCGGCCGCAGGCCAGCAGCAACAGCAGGCCGGCAGCGACGAAGGGCAGGCACAGGCGCAGGTCGGCGAAACTGCGGTCGTTCAGCGAACCCATCAGCCACAGCACGATGTCCTGCATGTCGGTGGGGTTGGGCGCCAGGTTGATCGCCAGCGAGGTCAGCGCCGCCGCCAGCGAGCCCAGCGCCACGCCGGCGAGAATCAGGCTGAGGTTGCCGGCGCGGCGGCGTGCCAGCCCGTACAGCAAGAGAGTCGCCAAAGCCGCACAGGCCATGGCCGACAGCGGCAGCAGCCAGGCGCTCAGGGCGCCAAGGCCGTAATACAGGCACAGCACCGCGCCGAGGCTGGCGCTGGAGCTGACGCCGAGCAGGCCCGGCTCGGCCAGCGGGTTACGCAGCAGCCCCTGCAACGCCGCGCCGGCGCAGCCCAGCGAGGCACCGACCAGCAGCGCCAGCAGCACCCGTGGCAGGCGGATTTCGTTGACGATGATGCGCTGCTGCACCAGCACATCGCCCAGGTCGGCCTGCGCCGCCACCGGGCGCAACAGGGCGCCGGCCACCTCATGCAGGCTCAGCGGCACCGCGCCGATGGCCAGCGACAGCAGCACCAACAGCGAGAGGATCAGCAGCAGCACGCCGTTCAACCGCGTCATGGCTGCACCGCCAGGGCGTCCACCGCAGCGGCCAGGCGTTCGGCACTGCTCACCAGTTGCCAGTCGCTGCAGCCCCAGCCGCTGCCTTGCAGTTGCAGGAAGGGACGGCTGGCAAGCAACTGCTGCACCCGTGGATGGCGGCTGTAGGCCGCCCGCGCATAGCCGTCGTCACCCGGCATGGTGGCGGCGACGAACAAGTGCGGCGGGTCGCTGACCAGCTCTTCGAGGTCGAAGCGGCCCCAGCCGCTGCTCCCGCGCAGGGCCTGATGATTCTCCAGGCCGACGGCCTGGAACACGGTGTCGACATAGGTGCCGCGCCCTGCCGTGCCGCCGTTCGGCCGCAGGTACAGGGCGCGCAGCGGGCGCGAACGCTGCTGTAGGCGCGCCAGGCGTGCCTGGGTCTCGGCGACCAGGGCTTCGCCCTCCTCCTCCCGCCCCAGGCGTTTGGCCGCCAGGCGGGTGCTGGCATAGATCTCGTCCCAGCTGTTGGGGAATGGCAGCACCAGCACCTCGATGCCATGCTCGCGCAGCAGCTCGGCGCGGTTGTGCGCCAGCCAGCGGCGCGAGGCCAGCACCAGGTCCGGGTTGAGGGCGATGATTTCCTCGGCGCCGGCATGGTTGATCGGCACCTGCTGCGCCTGCGCCGCCATGCCGGACAGACCGGGATCGCGGCTCAGCGCCGACACCGACAGCAGCTGCCCCGGCGCCGCCAGGCGCAGGGCCAGCTGGTCGGCGCAGACGTTGGTCGAGACCACGCGCGGCAGCTCGGCGGCCACCGCCTGCAGGCTCGCCAGCAAGGCCAGCAGCGGCGCCAGGCGCATCAGTAGTCGATGCCCGCCTGGGCTTTGACCCCGGCGTTGAAGGCGTGCTTGACGTCGCGGATCTCGCTCACCGTGTCGGCCAGCTCGACCAGCTCGGGCTTGGCCGCGCGGCCGGTGACGATCACCGTCTGCATGGCTGGGCGATTGCGCAACGCATCGAGCACCATGGTCAGGTCGAGGTAGTTGTACTTGAGCATGTAGGTCAGCTCGTCCAGCACCACCAGGTTCAGTGCCGGGTCGGCGAGCATGCACGCGGCGTGGGCCCAGGCCTCGTCGGCGGCGGCCTTGTCCTTGTCCCAGTCCTGGGTGTCCCAGGTGAAGCCGGTGGCCATGGCGTGGTACTGCACCAGCGGCGCGTGCTGGCGCAGGAAGGTGATCTCGCCGGAGGCCTGGGTGCCCTTGATGAATTGCACCACGCCGGCGCGGTGGCCGTAGCCGAGGGCGCGGTACAGGGTGCCGAAGGCCGAAGTGCTCTTGCCCTTGCCGTTGCCGGTGATCAGTAGGAGGATGCCGCGCTCTTCCTGGGCGCGCTCGATACCGGCGTCCACCACGGCCTTTTTGCGCTGCATGCGTTCGTTGTGGCTGCGCTTCTTGTCTTCATTGATCACGGCACGACTCTCCTGCCCGGGTAGCTGGATGGCGCGCACGGCAAGGGAGTGGCAGGCGCAGCACATGGCCGGCCCGAATGGCGACGACTGATCAACGACTGTCTGCGGGACAGGCAACAGCATCGGCATGACCCACACCCCGGGGTACGCATCTACATCTCGCTCAGGCCGGTCTTCTGGCTTGCCTTCCTCCGCTTATCGCGCCTTCCCGGTTTCCCAGTGGCATGTGGCGATGGCGTCAGGCTTTACAGCAGCGGGGGCTGCGCCGGAATGCGCATGGCCTTGGGCCAAGCGGTCACCGGACTTCCCGTTTCACCCCTCGCGCGGAACGCGCTCGGGGCACCTGTTCGATGCCGCGCAGGGTAGCGGTTCGGCGCCGCCGTCGCAATTCAGCCGGCCCGCCGGTTGCCCGCAACACGGCGATAGCAAGCAAGAGCGAGTCGCTTGGCTGACCGCCAGTACCGCCGTGGCGGGTGTAAGCTGCTGACTATTCAGTCACAGGAGTTCGGCATGGCCCTCAGCGTTTTCGACCTGTTCAAGATCGGCATTGGTCCGTCCAGCTCGCACACGGTCGGACCGATGCGCGCGGCCGCGCGCTTCGTTGAGGGCCTGCGCCGCGAGGGGCTGTTCGATGCCACCGCCAGTCTCAAGGTCGAGCTGTATGGCTCCCTCGGCGCCACCGGCAAGGGCCACGGCAGCGACAAGGCGGTGTTGCTGGGCCTGGAAGGCGAGCAGCCAGACAGCATCGACACCTCGACCATCGACAGCCGCCTGGCCGTCATGCGCGCCGCCGGCGAGCTGAAGCTGGGCGGCGACAAGCCGATCCGCTTCGTCGAAAAAGAACACCTGGCGATGATCCGCAAGCCCCTGGACTACCACCCCAACGGCATGATCTTCCGCGCCTTCGACGCCGCCGGCCTGCAGATCCGCTCGCGCGAGTACTACTCGGTGGGCGGCGGTTTCGTGGTCGACGAGGAAGCGGCCGGCGCCGACCGTATCGTCGAAGACCAGACCGTGCTCGCCTACCCGTTCAAGACCGCCAAGCAGCTGCTCAGCCAATGCGCCGAACACGGGCTGTCGATCAGCCAGCTGATGCTGGCCAACGAGGCGGCCTGGCGCCCGGAAGCCGAAACCCGCGCCGGCCTGCTGAACATCTGGCAGGTGATGCAGGACTGCGTCACTGCCGGCTGCCGCAACGAGGGCATCATGCCCGGCGGCCTCAAGGTCAAGCGCCGCGCCGCCGCCCTGCGCCAGCAACTGAGCCAGAACCCCGAGGCCAGCCTGCGCGACCCACTGACGGTGATGGACTGGGTCAACCTCTATGCCCTGGCGGTCAACGAGGAAAACGCCACCGGCGGCCGCGTGGTCACCGCCCCTACCAACGGCGCGGCCGGCATCGTGCCGGCGGTGGTGCACTATTACCGGCGCTTCGTGCCCGGCGCCACCGATGAGGGGGTGGTCAACTTCCTGCTCACCGCCGCCGCCATCGGCATCCTTTATAAGGAAAACGCCTCGATCTCCGGCGCCGAAGTCGGCTGCCAGGGCGAGGTCGGCGTGGCCTGCTCCATGGCCGCTGGCGCCTTGTGCGAGGTGCTCGGTGGCACTATCCAGCAGGTGGAAAACGCCGCCGAGATCGGTATGGAGCACAACCTCGGCCTGACCTGCGACCCGGTCGGCGGCCTGGTGCAGGTGCCCTGCATCGAGCGCAACGCCATGGGCTCGGTGAAGGCGATCAATGCCGCGCGCATGGCCCTGCGCGGCGACGGCCAGCACTTCATTTCGCTGGACCGGGTGATCCGCACCATGCGCGAGACCGGCGCGGACATGAAGAGCAAGTACAAGGAAACCGCCAGGGGAGGCCTGGCGGTCAATATCATCGAGTGCTGACGCCGGCTCAGTTCGGGCCGAAATCCACCAACAGGCGCAGGTAGGAAATCAGGCTTTTGCCACCGACTGTGCCCTGGTAGCCATGGCTGTCGAACTGGGTGCTCTTGACCATGTCGACCCGGTAGCGCGGGTTGCGCTCGTAGGTGCGGCCGAGGGTGCTGGTAGAGCGGCTGTCGAACAGGTCGGTGCTGACGGTTACGAACTCGCGCGGTTTGCGCCGGCCGTTGGCACCGCTGTTGTTGGGGCTGCTGAAGATGTCGCCGGTGGCGGTCATGGCGCTGCTGTAGTACTCGCGGCCGCGCAGGCTGGTCTTGCCGGCGCCGATGACGAACTGGCCGGTTTGCGGGCGGTACTTGTCGCTGCTGGTCAGGTAGCTGGCCAGCACGTCGTACAGCGCCCAGCTGCTACCGCTGCCCAGCTCGGTATTGCGCAGGTCGAAGACGAACACACCGCCGCTGCCCAGCACTTCCATTTCCACCTGGCCGAGACTGGGGTTGTTCTGCACCAGCAGACCGGTGTTCTCGTCCACACCAAAGGCGAACGAGGTGTTGGTGTAGTCGGCCAGGCGCACGATGCGGCCCTGGCGGCCGCGCTCGCTGAAGTGGGTATCGAGCAGGCCGTAGTTGAAGAAGCCGAAGCCGCCCTGCGGGTCGTAGGACAGATCATCGCCATAGGGCGTGGTGTACGGCCCGTAGCGCAGCGCCTCGTAGCTCTCGCCACCGGTCACCATCGGGCCGCCAACCATGATTGCGGTGCCGGCGCTGGTGCCGGCCAGCACGGCGCCGGCGTTGTACTTGCTGCGAATCGCCGCCAGCGCCGGGCTGTCGCCACGGCTGGCGGTCTGCAGGGTTTGCACCAGGCGCGACTGGTCGCCGCCGCCGAAGAAGAAACCCGTCATGCCGTTGATCTGGTTGATCACCGTGGAGTTGCTGTTGTTGGCGATGTTGTCCAGGTCGATGGGAATCCACTCGGCCTTCACCGCGCCGTAGGTCTTCAACAGGTTGGCGTAGTACAGGCCGTTGGCCTTGGAGTTGGCCGCGTTGGCCGTGCCGGCGTCCGGGTCCTGGCTTTCCGGAATGGAGGCGGCGGTGATCACGCCGATCTTGGCCTGGCCGCTACCGCCGGCCAGCTGGATAAAGCGCTGGTAGATTGCGGCATTGTCGTCCTTGAGCCCGCCACCAACCAGCAGCAGCGCTCCGGCCGCATGCCCCAGTCCGGGGATCAGAGCCATGACCAGCACGGCATGGCGACACAGCTTGCTCAGT
Source organism: Pseudomonas sp. (assembly GCA_038147895.1). Taxonomy (GTDB): domain Bacteria; phylum Pseudomonadota; class Gammaproteobacteria; order Pseudomonadales; family Pseudomonadaceae; genus Aquipseudomonas. Next base: position 18,152 of record JAYQUJ010000004.1, on the reverse strand, counting down.
TTCATCTTCAGTTCTCCGTGGCTGCCAGTGGCAGCGTCGTTGTGGGTGTTGTGCAACGGGTACTGCGAAACCTGGGTCAGTTGACGCTGAAGCGGCGGAAGTACTGGCGCTCGATGCGGCGGTACACGCCGTTGCCGAGGATCGCCAGCAGCGCCTGGTCCAGCCGCTGGCGCAGCGCGTCGTCGCCCTTGCGCACGGCGATGCCCTGACCTTTGCCAAAGAATTTGGGCGCGACGACGGCATTGCCGACGCGCTCGAAGGCGCTGCCGCGCTCCGTCTGCAGGAAGCCGAAATAGCCGGACACCGCATCGTCCAGCACCAGGTCCACGCGCCCATCGAGCAAGGCCTGGTAGGTGTCGGCGGCGCTGTCGAAGCGCAGCACCGGCAGGTAGCGCTCGTAGCGCGCGCTGAGGAAGCGGTCGTAGGTGGTGCCGCGCTGCACACCAACGCGTTTCCCCTGCAGGCGCAGCGGCGTGATGATGACCTCGTTGACACTGCCCTTGCGGGCGAAGAAGAACGCCGGGGTCTGCGCGTATTTCTCGGTGAAGTCCACCTGTTGCAGGCGTTCTTCGGTAATCGACATGGACGCCAGGATCAGGTCGGTCCGTTGTTGCTGCAGCGCCGGCAGCAGGTCATCCCAGGCGAAGCGCTGCAACTCGCAGTCGGCCTTCATCTGAGCGCAGAGCGCCGCGGCGATATCGACATTGAAACCACGAAGCTGGCCGTTCTGGTCGACCTCTTCGAACGGGGGAAATTGCCCTTCCATGGCGATGCGCAAAGTCTTCGCCTGGGCGGAAACGGCCATCAGCATGGCCAACAGCAGGGCACTCGCTCGCATAACCGACTCCTGCGAGAAAAAAGGCGCCGGGCCGGCGCCTCAAGGCCAAAGGAGCAATCGAAAAAGCCTTGAAAAAATAAGGTCGGCCCCCGCGCATGAAGAAGGGGCCGCCACCCATTTAGAGAATGCTCAGCGGGTAATCGACGATTACCCGGAACTCGTGCAGGTCGCCTTCGCCCTGGTCATCGTTGGCGTAGTGGAACGCCTGGCGCAGACGGATCGACAGATCCTTGGCCGGGCCCTCCTGGACCACGTACTTGATGTCGATGTCGGTCTCGCTGTGCTCGCCATCGGCGCCGTAGTAGTCGAAGTAGCCGCCGTTGACGTCGGCATCGGTGCCGTCGATATCGGTGCCCTTGACGTAGGTGACCTTGGTGGTCAGACCCGGCACGCCCATTTCCGCCCAGTTATAGGCGTAGCCGACGCGCCAGGACTTCTCGTTGGGAGCGTTGAAGTCGGAGTACTGCATGGAGTTGGAGAGGAAGATGGAGTCGCCGCCGACATAGTCGAACGGGGTGTCGCCATCGACTTCCTGGTAGGCCAGCAGAATGCTGTGGCCGCCCACGCCGTAGGTGGCTGCCAGGCTCCAGGTGGTGTTGTCGATATCGCCCTGCAGCGAGTCACCGGTGTCGCTGGTGCGGTACAGGTTGAAGTCGAAGTTCAGGCTCTGGCCTTCGCTGATGGCCAGGTTGTAGTTGAGGTTGCCGTAGTACTGGTTCCAGGTCTCGTCGAACTGGGAGGCGTACAGGCCGAGGCTCAGGTCGTCGTTGATGCTGTACCAGCCACCGACGAAGTCGAGGCTCTTGCCGACTTCGCCGCTACCGTAGTTGAGCAGCAGGTCATCGTCGCTGTTGGTCGAGTTGCGGTTGTTGTAGGCGGTGAAGTGGCCGGCCTCCAGGGACAGACCGTCGATCTCGCCGCTGCTCAGGTGGAAGCCAGTGGCGGTTTCCGGCAACAGACGGCTGTGGGAGGTGGCGAACACCGGCGCTTCGGTGCGCATCTCACCGTATTTCAGCACGGACTCGGACACGCGCAGCTTTGCCGCACCGCCCGCTTCGCCGTATTCGTCCGCGGCCTCACCGCTGTCGCCCACCGGCAGCAGACCGTTGCCATTGCGGCCATCACCGGTGTCCAGCTTGATGCCCATGTAGCCGTAGGCATCGGCACCTATACCCACCGGGCCGGTGGTGAAGCCCGAGCTGTACTCGGCCATCACACCGTGGGCCCACTCTTCGCGGTAGCTCTGACGACCGGGACGGTTCTTGTAGTCGCGGTTCATGTAGTAGTTGCGGTTCAGCAGATTGAGCTCGCTGTCCTCGATAAACCCCTTGGCATCGGCCTGTCCGGCCATGGCCAGCTGACTGCTGGCGGCCGCCACCGCCAGTGCGAGACAACTCAGTTTTACAACGTTCATGCCTTACTCCGTTTTAGTGTTGTTGGGAGGCCCGTGGCCAGGCCTCTGGTTTTGCCGACCGCGTCAGACAAAGAGTTCCGGTGCGAACACCGATGGGCGCGAGCCCTTGTTGATCACTGCCTCCAGGCACAGCCGCGAATTACCCTCCGGCCAGCAGACGAAATAGCCCGCGCTCTTCTGGCGCTTGAGCTTGAACTTCCACTCCCGCTCGGCCAGGCCACCGAGATCTCGCAGATCACGCTGCAGATCGATCACGGCGAAGAAGCCCGCCGGCGTCTCCACCCGCTCCAGCACACGGGCGCATTCGCCGATCAGCCCGGGCGCTGCCGGCGGCAGCTCCTGCAGCAACTTGTCCAGAGCAAAGAGTTCGAGGTTGTTCAGTGGCATGGGCAGACTCACGCTTCACCTTTCGCGGGCATGACTTGCCCCGCTTCGTCACGCGCAGCGCGACGAATTCGGGACACTTGGGTCTTCAGCTGTTCTTGTGGATACCGATCAGGCGCGCCAGGGTGTGCGCCACTTCCTCGCGGCTGACCGGGCGTTTGCCGTCGACACTGGCCTGGTCCAGCCAGCCCTCGCCGACCAGCAAGGCTGCGGCCTGAGCCTGCTCGGCAGTCAGGCCGGCGACCTCGCCCAACTGCGCGGACTGCTGCAGCGCGGTACGGGTGAAGCGTTCCACCAGGGCCTTGCAGGCCAGCAGCCACTCGCCTCGGCCAACGTCGCGCTGGCCCTCGAAACGCTCACCACTGCTCATCCAGCCGTTGGATAGCACCACGTCGATCTGCTCGCGCAGCGGATGCTGCTCGGGTACGTCCGTCAGTTTCGGCAGCTTGTCCAGCGCGGGCTCAGCGGCCAGGGCCATCTGCAGGGTGTTGGCCAGCTCGAAACGGGTCAGAGCGCGCTTGGGCTCGAAGCGGTTGTCGGTGTCGCTGCTCATCAGGCCGCGGAAGGTCACCGCACGCACTGCGTCCGGCCAGCGGCTGCTGGCGGCATCCTGCGGGCTGCTCTGTGCCGGATCGCGCAGCTGCGCGTCCACCGGCTCGATGTCCAGGCGCACGCCGCTGACGCTGTAGTTGGTCAGCGAATCGTGGAACTCGCTGTAGGCGGCAAAGCCATCGGCCTTGGCGAAAGTGAAGCGATAGCCGTAGTGGTAGCCGTTGCCCGGGTTGTAGCGGGTCATCAGGCCCTGTTGGCGCGTGGCGGTGTTATCGGCCAGGCCATACAGCACCGCACGGGAGATGGCCGAAACGCCGGACAGATCGGTGATCAGCCGATTGCCCACCAGGTACTCGTTACCCGCCGCGATGGCCTGCTTGCCTGCGGCCGGCTGCGCCTTACCGCTGGCGAGGTCGTAGCTGTCGCCGTGGCCAAGCATGCTCAGGCGCACGTTGTGCAGTTCGGTGCCGTAGATGCCGAAGCTCTTGCGCGCCTGGCTGGCGTCCATCACCGTCAGATAGCCTTCGCCGAGCACCTGCAGGCGGCCGCCCGGCTGCACCCACATGGCAGTATTGGTATCCAGGCCGAAACCCTTGGCCGGCTGCTGGCCGACCAGGTAGCTGGCCATGCGCGCCGCGCGGCCGCTGCTGGTTTCCTCGATCTGGTCCAGATGCTGGTCGATGATGCCGGCCTGGAACAGCCCGGCGCCTTTTAACAGAGCGGTGCCGCGCTGATCGGTGCGCTCTGCCACGTCGAAGTCCAGGGTGTCCATCACCACGCCGTAGGCGGTGGGCATGCTGGCGCCGAGAATGCTGGCACCGGCGCTGGTGCCGGCCACCACGCCGCCCTTGTCATACAGCCCGCGCACGGTCTTGAGAGTGTCCGACTCACTGCCGTCGGCGTTGTACAGCGCCCGGGCAATACGCGCCTGGTCACCGCCGACGAACCACACCGCCGTGGCTTCGGCCAGCGGCTTGAGCACGGCAGCATCGTTCATGGTGCTCAGGTAGTTCTGCTTGTCGATGCCGATGATGCTGATGCGCTCGGCCGGCACGCCCATGGCCTGCAGCTCGCTCATGAAGCGTTTGCTCGACCCCAGACTGCCGCTGGCGGTGGGCATGATGGCGATGCGCGCCTGCTGTGGGCCGCCGGCCAGCTCGACGAACTTCTCGTACACCTCGCTGTTGCTGGCACGCAGCATGCCGCCAACGGCCAGCAGGTGACCTTCGGCCAGGGCCGCCGCGCTGTGGGCGCTGAGGATGATCGCGGCCATGAGCACGGCCGGTTTGCGCTGCATTCTCATCTCTTGTTGCTCTTGTGCTGATGAATACAAGACGTACCGCCTGACCGGCGGCCATCGTTTGATTATTTTTTTTCACAAATAAATCAATTTGAAATCTTGTATATCAACAAAACACGAACGACAAGCCCCATGCCCACTTGCAAAATGGATCATCAAGTCAGTTATTTATGCGGAAAAGCTTCTAGAAAGCGGGTTTACCCGCAGACAACGGCAAGATAAAAAATTTTCACAACTAAACACAATTGACACACATAAAGGCAACGTAATAGCTTTCCTGACACAAAACGTGTCACCCCAACTCTTTCCAGCTGGGTCGCTCACCGTCGCGACCGAAACGGGGCACGGGTTCACGAAGCCCGTGCTGCAATTCTTCTTTTCCAGCCCGCCACCGGCGGGCGCAATCGCCCACAACAGGAGTCACAAGATGAACAAGATTGCACTTCTCGGCGCCCTGGCGCTTTCCGTCCTCGGCAGCATGGCGCAGGCCCAGGATTCGCTGCGTATCGGGATCGAGGCGGCCTATCCACCCTTCGCCTTCAAAACCCCGGAAGGCAAGATCAGCGGCTTCGACTACGACATCGGCAACGCGCTGTGCGCCGAAATGCAGGTGAAGTGCCAGTGGGTGGAGCAGGAGTTCGATGGCCTGATCCCGTCCCTGAAAGTGCGCAAGGTGGATGCCGTGCTGTCGTCCATGTCGATCACCCCGGACCGCCTGAAATCGGTGGACTTTACCCAGAAGTACTACCACACCCCGGGCAAGCTGGTGATGAAGGCCGGCAGCGAGCTCAAAGACCCACTGGTCGACCTCAAGGGCAAGCGTCTCGGCGTACAGCGCGCGTCCACCTATGATCGCTACGCCACCGACAAATTCGCCGCCGCCGGCGTCGAAGTGGTGCGCTACGGCTCGCAGAACGAAGCCTTCCTCGACCTGGCCTCGGGCCGCATCGACGCCAGCCTGGCCGACGTAGTGAACATCAGCGAAGGCTTCCTCAAAACCGATGGCGGCAAGGGCTTCGCCCTGATCGGCCCGGACTTCAACGACCCGCAATACTTCGGCAACGGCGCCGGCATCGCCGTGCGCAAGGGCGATGCCGCCACCGCAGAGAAATTCAACCAGGCCATCGCCGCCCTGCGCAGCAACGGCAAGTACGAAGAAGTGCAGAGCAAGTACTTCAGCTACGACATCTACGGCCAGTAAGAGCCTTTCGACTACAGGTATCCGGTTCAGCCGGATACCTTTTTTGCGTTTGTCTGCCACGGAAGCACCATGCAACGACTCGACCACCCCCTGCCCTGGAACAGCCCGGGCATCGAACGCCACCTCACCGTCCTGAGCTTTGGCGCAGGCCCACGCAAGGCCTATATCCAGGCCGCCCTGCATGCCGACGAACTGCCCGGCATGCGCGTGGCGGTGGAACTGCGTCGACGCCTGGTGGAACTGGAAGCGGCAGGGCAGCTGCTGGGGCGCATCGAGCTGGTGCCAGTGGCCAACCCCCTCGGCCTGAGCCAGATGCTTCAGGCCACTCACATGGGCCGCTTCGATTTCAACAGCGGCAAGAATTTCAATCGCGACTTCCCCGCTCTGGCCACCGCAGCCGGCGAACGTCTGCAAGGCCGGCTAGACAAGGACGCGAGCGCCAACGTGGCGCTGATCCGCCAGACCCTGCACGCGCTGCTGGACGAGCTGCCGGCAGCAGCCTCGGCAACAGAGGGGCTGCAGCGCCTGCTGCTGCGCCATGCCTGCGATGCGGATCTGGTGCTCGACCTGCACTGCGACTTCGAATCGGTGCTGCTGCTCTACGCCCTGCCCCAAGCCTGGCCGCAGCTGCAGAACCTGGCCGCCCGGCTGGGCGCCGAAGCCGTGCTGCTGGCCGAAGACTCCGGCGGCCAGTCCTTCGACGAAGCCTGTGCCGCCCCCTGGCTGCAGCTGGCCAGGGCCTTCCCGCAGGCCGACATTCCCCTGGCCTGCCTGACCACCACTGTGGAACTGCGCGGCATGGCCGACACCGAAGCGCAGCAGGCGCAGGCAGACGCCGAAGCCATCCTCGCCTACCTCGCCGAGCGCGGCTTCATCGCCGGCAACTGGGCCGAGGCACCGGCGCTGCGCTGCGCAGCCACCCCCTTTGCCGGCGCGCAGTACGCCTACGCACCGCACGCCGGCGTGGTCAGTTATCTACAGCCGCTGGGCGCACAGGTGCGCAAGGGCGACCCACTGTTCGAGGTGATCGACCCGATCAGCGACCAACGTTCGCAGGTCTGCGCCAGCACCGATGGTGTGCTCTACGCCCGCGAGCGCCTGCGTTTCGCCCAGCCCGGCCTGTGGCTGGCCAAAGTGGCCGGGGCCGAACCGATCCGCAGCGGCCGCCTGCTAAGCGACTGAGCCGCCAGCCTTCGGATACACTGCGACCTCCCGCCACCACCCGGCCCAGCCCATGCAATCCGCCCAGAGCAATATCACGGTCTATGCCTCCCCGGTGATGCGCAAGCTCGCCGCCGTCGCCCCCGACCTGCAGCCCTCGCTGCGCAAGGTGGCCGACTTCATCCTGCGCCATCCGCTGAAGGCCGCGACGCTGACCATCGAGGAACTGGCCCAGGCCACCGCCACCTCGCCGGCGGCGGTCAACCGCCTGGCCCGGGCCATGCAGCTGAGCGGCTTCAGCGCGCTGAAAAGCGCGCTGGTGATGACCCTGCAGGAGCTGGTGTCGCCGGTGGACAAGCTGCGCAACGAAATGGCCCAGCGCAGCGATGGCAGCTTCGGCCTGCATGAGCACCTGCAGATCGCCAGCAGCAACCTCGGCAGCACGGCCAGCAGCAACCAGCGCGAAGCCTTCGAGTCCTTCGTCGAGGCCCTGATGGCCGCCCGCCGCATCTATATCCTCGGCTTCGGCAACAGCGCCTACATGGCCGGCATCGCTGCCGCCAACCTGGTGCCCTACTGCGCCGACGCGGTGGCGGTAAGCATGGAGGGCGGCAACGAGAACGCGGCCTACCGCCTGGCCACCATCACCGAGCAGGACGTGCTGCTGGCCATCTCCCTGCCGCGCTACTCGCTCGACACCCTGCAGCTGGCGCGCTTCGCCCTGGAGCGCGGCGCCAAGGTGCTGGCCATCACCGACTCCCCCGCCTCGCCGCTGGCCCCGATTGCCGACCACAGCCTGTTCGCCCCCGCCGAACACCCGGTGCTGATCAGCTCCAACAGCGCCGTGCTGGCGCTGATCGAAAGCCTGGTGGCCGCAGTGATGACACGTAACAAGGAAGCGGTAGAGCTGGCCGCCGAGCTGACCGAAAGCGTGCTGTCCTACCTGCACGTGGCCAGCCAGCCCACGCCACGGCGCAAGCGACCGATCAAACGGGGCAGCTAGGCTGCCCTCCAGCACCGTCCCTCTAACGGCTGCACGCCACTCACTCGGTACGGAAACGCCCCACCAGCTGCTTGAGCGCGCTGCTCAGCTCGCTCTGCTCGTGGGAATACTGCTCCACTTCCAAGGCCTGACCCGACACCTGGCTCACCGCATCGTTGATGGCAACGATGTTCTGGTTGATGTCCTCGGTGACCAGGTGCTGCTCCTCGGTTGCCGTGGCGATCTGCATGGTCATGTCGCGGATCATCTGCACGGCGGTCTCGATGTTCTCGAAGGCGCCTGTCACCTCGCCAGCCAGTTCGATCGCCTTGCCGGATTCGCTCAGGCTCTGCTGCATGGCCGTGGTGACCTCACTGATGCGGCTGACCAGCAGATTGAGGATATTGTTGATCTCGCCAGTCGAGTCCTGGGTACGTTTGGCCAGGTTACGCACCTCATCCGCCACCACCGCGAAACCACGCCCCTGCTCGCCGGCACGGGCGGCCTCGATAGCCGCGTTGAGGGCCAGCAGGTTGGTCTGCTCGGCAATCTGCTGGATGGTCGAGAGAATGTTGTTGATGCTGACCGTTTCGCGCTCCAGCTCCTGAATCACCTGGCTGGAGTCGCGGATGCTGGCACCCAGTTTGTTGACCCCGGCGGTACTACGGGCGATCACCTGCTTGCCGTTGTGGGTCGCCTCCAGACCCTGCCTGGAGGCGTCGGCCGTGCGCACGCAGGTTTGCGCGACCTCGTTGGCGGCGGACGACATCTCGGTGACTGCGGTAACGATCTGCTCCACCGCGCTCAGCTGCCGTTGTAGGCCGCTAGCCATAGCCGTGGTGCGCTCGGTGGTCTGGCTGGACACGCCATGCATGCTGATGGCGTTGTCCTTGATCATCTTGATCATCGCCTGAGTCGACTCGATGAACTGGTTGAACCAGGTGGCCAGCTCACCGGTTTCATCCTTGCTCTGCAAATCCAGGCGCCGAGTCAGGTCGCCCTCGCCCTGGGCGATGGTACGCAACCCTTCCTTGACCAGATTGATGGGCGTGACGATGCGGTTGGCGATGATCACGCCGGCGATGGCGAACAACAGCACCAGCACGATGGACACCCCCAGCGTCAGCCAGGTCAGCTCATGGGCGCTGGCGAAGATCTCGTCGGCCTGCATGAAACCGACGAACTTCCAGCCCAGCTCCGGCGAGGTATAAACGTTGGCCATGTAGTCGACACCGTCGATGCTCACCTCGATCAAACCGTTGGCGGTAGCACCGATGGTGGCGAAATAGTCGTCCGGCAGCTCGCCGAGCTTCTTGAAGTTGTTACCGGGCTGGTGACCATCGACCAGGAGCGTGCCGCTGTTTTCGATCAGCATGAAGAAGCCGGTTTCACCGAAACGGATCTTCTGCGCCATGTCGGTGAGCGACTTGAGCGATACATCCGCGGCCACCACGCCGGCGAAATTACCGCTCAGATCCTTGAAGCCCTTGAGCACCGATACATAGACCGCATCGTCCGGCTCCCAGTAGTAGCCGTCGCGGCGTGCCAGGGTGAAGTTGGCCTCTTTGCCCTTGGTGTACCAGGGCCTCTTGCGGGGGTCCCAATCACCGTAGTCACCGGTGCCTGGCCACTCCACGTAGCCGCCGGCCGCGTCGCTCATATAGACGTAGCCGAAAGAAGGGTTGTTGTTACCGATGCCGGAGAAGTAATCGAATATCTGCTTCTCACGCCCCCCGCTGGCCGCGGCCACTTCGGACGGCTTCTGCTTGGCACCGAAATAAGTGCTCAGCTCGCCACTGGCGGTGTCACGCACCGCCGAATAGTCGGCCATGGCGGACACGGTATGGCCAACGGCGTCGAAGAAGGTGACGAAGGTGTTTTCCACCAGACGCACGTCCAGACTGCTGGACTCGCGAAAATGGCTCTCGGCCTGTTGCGTCACATTGCGGATGGTCATCAGCGCCACGATCAGCACGGGGACCAGGGTTGCGATCAGAAAACTTGCCAGCAGCTTGCTCTTGATGCTCATGCAATTAGGCCTCGGGCGCTTGATCGAAGGAACTGAGCGACGTCACCGTCCATTAAGGCAGTGGCTGAAATTCATACTAGGTAACGGCCCGCTGTTTGGGTAGCAAGGCACCTGTTGTCGGCATCGCCGAAACGAGGTTCCAGCAGCACTTCGTGATCGATTGGTCAGGAAATTGCAGGGTCAGCAGCACCAACCTGCCACGGCCGAGCCTCCATGACGCTGCACATCCCCTCGCACAGCCCCAATCCGGAGAAAGCGCCCGGGCGCATCCGCCAACACAACGAAGAGGTCATCCTCGCTGCCGCCGGCGAGGAGTTCGCCCGCCACGGCTTCAAGGGCACCAGCATGCAGGCCATCGCCGACAAGGCCGGACTGCCCAAGGCCAACCTGCACTACTACTTCAACAACAAGCTAGGCCTGTACCTGGCGGTGCTGGCCAACATCATCGAGTTGTGGGACAGCACCTTCAACCACCTCAGCGTCGATGACGACCCCGCCGAGGCCGTGGCCCGCTACATCCGCGCCAAGATCGAGTACTCGCGCTGCAACCCGCACGCCTCGCGGATCTTCGCCATGGAGGTGATCAGCGGCGGCCCCTGCCTGAGCGAATACTTCAACCAGGACTACCGCACCTGGTTCTACAACCGCGCTGCGGTGTTCCAGGCCTGGATCGACGCCGGCAAAATGGACCCGGTCGACCCGCTGCACCTGATCTTCCTGCTGTGGAGCAGCACCCAGCACTACGCCGACTTCGGCTCGCAGATCTGCCGGGTGATGGGCAAGACGCGCCTGACCCGCCAGGACTTCAGCGAGGCCGGCGATGCCCTGGTGCACATCATTCTGCGCGGCTGCGGATTATCCACAAAGCCTGTGGATAACTTCGTGGATAAAGCCTGAGCAAACAGCGCAATTGCCCCTGCCATGGGGGCTGCGTACAAGTTGCCGATTATTTGGCCAGTCACATTCTGGCGATTTATCTCGTTGTTTTCATTGACTTTTATGCTAAACCACCGAGCACTCCCCGAGATGGCGCACGCGCACGCGACGTGCACCACAGCCGGGCAGGGAAAAAGTGGAAAACTTCGCCGAGCACCTCGAAGCCAGGCCCCGTGGGCGCGCGCTAGCGCGACCAGACGAACTTCCTGACTAATTGGCCAACAACTTGCTTATGTAGAGCACTTTCACCTGATCAGGGCTTTTCATGTCCAGCAGTAACACTTCTCCCCGCCTGGAACTGCGCGCCATTACCAAGCGCTACCCCGGCACCCTGGCCAACGACCGTATCGACCTGCGCATCGACGCCGGCGAGATCCATGCCCTGCTCGGCGAAAACGGTGCAGGCAAGAGCACGCTGATGAAGATCATCTACGGCGTTACCGCACCGGATTCGGGCAGCGTGCTGTGGCAAGGCCAGGCCGTGCAGGTGCGCGACCCCGCGCAGGCCCGTGCCTTGGGCATCGGCATGGTGTTCCAGCACTTCTCGCTGTTCGAGACTCTGACCGTGGCGGAAAACATCGCCCTGGCCCTGGGCGCCGAGGCCGGTACGCCGAAGCAGCTGGAGCCGAAGATTCGCGAGGTGTCGCAGCGCTACGGCATGGGCCTCGACCCGCAGCGCCTGGTGCACAGCCTGTCGATCGGTGAACGTCAGCGCGTGGAGATCGTGCGCTGCCTGATGCAGGACATCAAACTGCTGATCCTCGACGAGCCCACCTCGGTGCTGACCCCGCAGGAAGTCGACGAGCTGTTCGTCACCCTGCGTGCGCTGGCTGCCGAGGGCTGCAGCATCCTGTTCATCAGCCACAAGCTCGGCGAAGTACGCGCCCTGTGCCACAGCGCCACCGTGCTGCGCGGCGGCCGAGTGTCCGGCGACTGCGTGCCGGCCGAGTGCAGCGACCTGCAACTGGCGCGACTGATGGTCGGCGATGCCGAAGGCCTGGAAGCCAGCTACCCGAAAGTAACCGGCGGCCTGCCGCGCCTGCGCGTGGACGACCTCAGCTGGCGCAACGCCGACCCATTCGGCACCTCGCTCAGCCAGTTGCGCCTGGAAGTGCGCAGCGGCGAGATCGTCGGCATCGCCGGGGTCGCCGGCAACGGCCAGGACGAGCTGCTCGCCCTGCTCTCCGGCGAGACCCGCCTGCCCCGTGGCGAGCGCGAACGCATCAGCCTCGACCAGCAACCGATTGCCAACCTGCACCCGGACGCCCGCCGCCGCCTGGGCCTGGCCTTCGTCCCCGCCGAGCGCTTAGGCCACGGTGCGGTGCCGGACATGAGCCTGGCCGACAACGCCCTGCTGTCATCCTTCCACCAGGGCCTGATCGGCGCCGGCCTGGTCAAGCGCGGCAAGGTGCTGGCCCTGGCCACGGAGATCGTGCGGCGCTTCGCGGTGAAGACCCCGGACGTGCACACCCCGGCGCGCAGCCTGTCCGGCGGCAACCTGCAGAAGTTCATCCTCGGCCGCGAAGTGATGCAGCAGCCCAAGCTGCTGGTCGCCGCGCACCCGACCTGGGGCGTCGACGTCGGCGCCGCCGCCACCATCCACCGCGAGCTGATCGCCCTGCGCGACGCCGGTGCGGCGATCCTGGTGATTTCCGAGGACCTCGACGAGCTGTTCCAGATCAGCGACCGCATCGGCGCCCTGTGCAGCGGTCGCCTGTCGCCGCTCAAGGCCACCGCCGAAACCAACGTCACCGAGGTCGGCGGCTGGATGGCCGGCCAATTCGACAACCCTGCTGCTGCCTGAAGAGATTTCCATGTTGCTGACCCTCGAACCCCGCCTGCAGCAGTCGCGTCGCCACCTGCTGCTGTCGCCCCTGCTTGCCGGCCTGCTGACTCTGCTGTGCGGCGGCATCCTGTTCGCCGCTCTCGGCCACGACCCGCTGGCCACCTTCCATGTCCTGCTGATTGAGCCGGTGCAGGACCTCTACGGCATCTCCGAGCTGCTGATCAAAGCCATCCCCATCCTGCTCTGCGCCCTGGGCCTGGCGGTGGCCTACCAGGCACGCATCTGGAACATCGGCGCCGAAGGCCAGCTGCTGATCGGCGCCCTGGCCGGCAGTGCCCTGGCCGTGAACATCATCGACTGGGACTCGGCCCTGGCCCTGCCGGCGGTGATCCTCACCGGCGCCCTGGCCGGCGCCCTGTGGGCGGCGCTGGCGGCCTGGCTGCGCACCCACTTCAACGCCAACGAAATCCTCACCACCATCATGCTCAACTACATCGCGCTGAACCTGCTGCTGTTCTGCGTGCACGGGCCGCTGAAAGACCCCAACGGCTTCAGCTTCCCCGAGTCGGCCATGTTCGGTGACGCCAGCCGCCTGCCGGTGCTGTTCGAAGACCTGCGCCTGCACGCCGGCTTCTATCTGGTACTGCTGGCCGCCGTGGTGGTGTGGGTGCTGCTGTCGAAGAGCTTCCTCGGCTTCCAGATCCGCGTGCTCGGCATGGACAGCCGCGCCGCCGGCCTGATGGGCTTTCGCGAGAAGCGCCTGGTGTGGCTGGCCCTGCTGATCAGCGGCGGCCTGGCCGGCCTGGCCGGCGTCTGCGAAGTCACCGGGCCGATTGGCCAGCTGGTGCCACAGGTGTCGCCGGGCTACGGCTATGCGGCGATCACCGTGGCCTTCCTCGGCCGCCTCAACCCCATCGGCATCCTCATCGCCGGCCTGCTCATGGCCCTGCTCTACCTGGGCGGCGAGAACGCGCAGATGAGCCTCAACCTGCCGCAATCGCTGACCGAACTGTTCCAGGGAATGATGCTGTTCTTCCTGCTGGCCTGCGACCTGCTGATCCACTACCGCGTGCGCCTGAACTTGAAGAAGCGCCAACCCGCAGCCTTGCCCGAAGCGGCCAGCGCCTGATGAGCCTGAAATCGACTGTGGGAGGGGCCTTGCCCGCGACTTTCAGCGCATCAAGAGCAATCGCGCCCAAGGCGGTATGCCGCCCAGCCCTTCCTACAGCCTGCACAAACACCCTTTCGTCCCCCTGCCGCCGCGCGCGCGCAGCCTGAGGTTTCAACCATGGATTTCGATCTCGTCAGCAACATCCTCTACGCCATGGTGCGCTGCGGCACACCGCTGCTGCTGGTGGCCCTCGGCGAACTGGTCTGCGAGAAGACCGGCGTACTCAACCTCGGCCAGGAAGGCATGATGCTGTTCGGCGCGGTGATCGGCTTTATCGTCGCCTTCGCCAGCGGCAGTCTGTGGCTCGGCGTGTTGCTGGCCTGCCTGGCGGGCATGCTGCTGTCGTCACTGTTCGCCCTGGTCGCCCTCGGCTGCCAGGCCAACCAGGTGGCCACCGGCCTGGCGCTGACCATCTTCGGCATCGGCCTGTCGGCCTTCGTCGGCGCCGCCTGGGTCGGCAAGCCGCTGGCCGGTTTCGAGCCGGTGGCCATCCCGCTGCTCAGCGACATCCCGCTGCTCGGCCACATGCTGTTCAACCAGGATGTGCTGGTGTACCTGTCCTTCGCCCTGTTCGCGCTGATCGCCTGGGTGCTGCTGAAAAGCCGCCTGGGTCTGATCATCCAGGCCGTCGGCGAGAACCCCGACGCCGCCAGCGCCATGGGCCTGCCGGTGATGCGCGTGCGCACCCTGGCCGTGCTGTTCGGCGGCGCCATGGCCGGCATGGCCGGCGCCTACCTGTCGCTGGCCTACACGCCGATGTGGGCGGAAAACATGAGCGCCGGGCGCGGCTGGATCGCCCTGGCCCTGGTGGTGTTCGCCAGCTGGCGGGTGATGCGCGTGCTGCTCGGCGCCTACCTGTTCGGCCTGGCCAGCATCCTCCACCTGGTCGCCCAGGGCATCGGCCTGAGCGTGCCGTCCAACCTGCTGGCGATGCTGCCCTACGTGGCCACCATCGTGGTGCTGGTGATCCTCTCGCGCGACGCGATCAAGACCCGCCTGTACGCCCCGGTATCGCTAGGCCAGCCATGGCGGGCGGGGCATTGAGGCGATAGAAGCAGTCGCGGCCAAGGCCCCTCCTACAAAAACACTGTGCCCATAGGATGGGCTGGACGGCACCCGCCTTGGCCGCGACAACAAGCAACACCACACTGTAGGAGGGGCCTTGGCCGCGACCTGAGCAGCTCAAAGCCAAACCGCATCCCACAGCGGATAATCACCGACCCGTTGGACCAACCCGGCACGTAATGGATTGGCCACGATGTACCTGGCGACGGCCTGAACATCGTCCTCCCGGCGCATCGCCCGATCGTGATAACCGTCCTGCCATAGCCGGCCACTGATACCCAGTTGCCGGTTGATGGCTCTGCCGCTGCTGGATTTGACCCGCCGCATCAGCTCAGAGAGCGATCCTTGTCGCAGCTTCACAAGCCAGTGCAAATGATCCGGCATAACCACCCAGGCCAACGAACAGACCAAACCCTCTTCGTGCGCTGAACGCAGCTCGCCCACCACTAGGCGACCAGCCTGCAGACAGGTGAAGTGCTGCTGTCGCCCAGCGAGTACGGCAGTCAAGAGATAGGTCATGTCGACCTGGGAATGGCGACCGCGGCGAAGATAGTTGGCGTGCGGATTAGTGATCAGTGGCATTCCTTTGCCCCGTCATCATTGCTGTAGGTAAGAGTACTGCCGAACCACGCAGAAGCGGCGCGGCCAAGGCGCTTTGCCGCCCAGCCCTCCCACAGCAGCCCTCCACCCCTGCACCAGTTTCAAGCCACGCACGCTTCCCGTGCGCCTTCTTTGACCATTTCGACAACTTTATCCAACCCCGCAAGCGACGAAATTCGTGGCGCAAAGGATTTCCCCTGGCAGTTGTCTTGTTGGTCAATTTTTTGCAGTGAGAAGGCAGCCCAACACGGCCACCACACAAGACCACTAGGAGCACGACCCCAGATGCACCAGAAGAAGAGCAAGAACCTGCTGCGCGGCCTGGCCGCCGCCATTGGCTTCAGCACCGTGCTGAGCGCGTCCGCCGCCGACCCGCTGAAAGTCGGCTTCGTCTATGTCGGCCCCATCGGCGACCACGGCTGGACCTACCAGCACGAGCAGGGCCGCCAGGCGCTGATCAAGCAGTTCGGCGACAAGGTGGAAACCAGCTTCGTCGAGAACGTTGCCGAAGGCGCCGACGCCGAGCGCGTGATCCGCAACATGGCCAAGGGTGGCTACGACCTGGTGTTCACCACCTCGTTCGGCTACATGAACCCCACCGCCAAGGTCGCCAAACAGTTCCCGAAAGTGACGTTCGAGCACGCCACCGGTTACAAGCAGGACAAGAACCTCGGCACCTACCTGTCGACTTCCTATGAAGGTCGTTACGTTGGCGGCTACCTGGCCGCGAAAATGACCAAGACCAAGAAGATCGGCTACATCGCCTCCTTCCCGATCCCGGAAGTGATCCGCGACATCAACTCCATCCAGCTGGCCCTGGACAAGTACAACCCCGGCACTGAAATCAAAGTGGTGTGGGTCAACTCCTGGTTCGATCCGGGCAAGGAAGCCGACGCCGCCAACGCCCTGATCGACCAGGGTGTCGACGTGGTGTTCCAGCACACCGACAGCCCGGCACCGATCCAGACCGCCGAGCGCCGTGGCGTCTACGCCGTGGGTTACGCCTCGGACATGGCCCACTTCGGCCCGAAAGCCGTGCTGACCTCCATCGTCAACAACTGGGGCCCGCACTACATCAAGAGCACCCAGGCAGTCATGGACGGCACCTGGAAATCCCAGGACTACTGGGGTGGCCTGGCTGAAGGCACCATCGAACTGCCGATCAGCGACCTGGTCCCGGCCGACGTGAAAGCCGAAGCCGAGAAGATCATCGCCAGCATCAAGGACGGCTCCTTCCACCCGTTCACCGGCCCGATCATGGACCAGAGCGGTGCGGTGAAGATCGCCGAAGGCGCCGTGGCCAGCAACGCCGAACTGGCCGGCATGAACTACTACGTCAAAGGCATCACTGCCGAGTTGCCGAAGTAAGCAACACCTGTAGGAAGGGCTGGGCGGCAAACCGCCTTGGCCGCGACTTGGCCTACGCAAAAGCGTCGCGGCCAAGGCCCCTCCTACAACAGCAGAGCAAAGCATCACCCGCACCACCGCGCCGTCCCTTTCCCCAGAGAAAGAACCGCGCACCAGGGCGCCTCGGCGCCCTTTCCGCTGCCCTGGGTACGAGAAGACTCGCAGCACCTACACCTTCCAGGAGCAACCATGAACTCACTGCCCATCATCGACATCGCCCCGCTGTACCAGAACGACCCCGTCGCCCGCCAGGCCGTGGCCCGGCAGATCGACGCGGCCTGCCGCGAATGGGGCTTCTACTACATCAAGGGCCACCCGATTTCCCCCTCGCGCATCGCCGAACTGAAAGCCGCCGCCGAGGACTTCTTCGCCCGCCCGGCCGAGGAAAAGCTGCGCATCGACATCACCCAGAGCGCCCACCACCGGGGCTACGGCGCCATCGCCACCGAGCAGCTCGACCCGACCCAACCGAGCGACTTCAAGGAAACCTTCGACATGGGTTTCCACATGGCCGCCGAGCACCCCGACGTGCTGGCCGGTAAACCCCTGCGCGGCCCCAACCGCCACCCGGAGATTGCCGGTTGGCAGGCGCTGATGCAGGGCCACTACGAAGACATGCACGCACTGTCGCTGACCCTGCTGCGCGCCATGGCCGAGGCCCTGGGCATCGAGGAAGACTTCTTCGACCAGCGCTTCGCCGAGCCGATCAGCGTGTTCCGCATGATCCACTACCCACCGCGCCAGCAGGCCAGCAGCAGCGACCAGCCCGGCGCCGGCGCACACACCGACTACGGCTGCATCACCCTGCTCTATCAGGACAACGCCGGCGGCCTGCAGGTGCAGAGCCTGAGCGGCGAATGGATCGACGCGCCGCCGATCGTAGGCACCTATGTGGTCAACATCGGCGACATGATGGCGCGCTGGAGCAACGACCGGTACAAGTCCACCCCGCACCGGGTCATCAGCCCGCTGGGCGTCGACCGCTACTCCATGCCGTTCTTCGCCGAACCGCACCCGGACACCGAGATCAGCTGCCTGCCCAACTGCTCCAGCGCGGAGAACCCGGCCAAGTACCCGCCGGTGTCGTGCAGCGCCTATATGCTCTCGCGCTTCGCCGAGACCTATGCTTACCGCAGGGAAGAGGCCAAGGGCTGAGCGGAAGGAGGGGCCTGCAAGCCCGCCATCGGGGCTGAAGCGGAATACCACCCAGCCCCTTCCACAGAGCCGCTAGCCCGGAGGCACCAGTGGGAGCGGCTTCAGCCGCGATGAAATTCCAGGCAACACCGAGCACTGTAGGAGGGGCCTTGGCCGCGACCAGGCCAACAC
>JAYQUJ010000003.1:0-189932 GCA_038147895.1 Pseudomonas sp. | reverse complement strand
CGATAGCAGACAACGGGGCTCGCATCGCGGCTAAAGCCGCTCCCACAACCCTATTACGAAGCCCAATGCTCCCCGGACTATCAAAAAAAACGGCGCACTCGTGGTGCGCCGCTACTGCAATGTTTTCAGTACAACTTCGTGGGAGGCCGGACCGGCGCTTGTGGCGCCGCTCCGGATATGAGGATCAGCCGCACATGGCACACCCTCATATTCGTGCGGGTCAGAGCGGCGTCAGCAGCTCCCCCTTGTCGATAAAGGCCTGCAGGTTGGCAAACACCAGCTCCTCCATCTGCCAGCGGGTTTCCACCGTGCCGCTGCCGACATGGGGTAGCAGCACCACGTTGGGCAGGGCGAACAGCGCCTCGGGCACCTTGGGCTCACCCTCGAACACATCCAGCCCGGCGCCGCCCAGCGTGCCGGCCAGCAGCGCATCGACCAGCGCCGGTTGATCGACCACGCTGCCGCGGGCGATATTCACCAGGATGCCCTGCGGCCCCAGTGCGGCCAGCACCTCGGCGTTGATCAGATGATGGGTCGCCGCCCCGCCCGGGCAGGCCAGCACCAGGAAGTCCGCCCATTGCGCCAGCGCCAGCAGGTCGGCCTCGTAGGCATAAGGGCTGCTCGGGTCGGCCTGGCGCTTGTGATAACGCACCGGCATGGCGAAGCCCTCGGCGCGGCGAGCAATGGCCTGGCCGATGCGGCCGAGGCCGACGATGCCAAGCTTCTTGCCACTGACCTTGCGCGTCAGCGGATAGCTGCCGGTCAGCCACTGGCCATCGCGCACGAAGCGGTCGGACGCCGCCAGCTGCCGCGCCGTGTCGATCACCAGGCCCATGGCCAGGTCGGCCACGCAGTCGTTAAGCACATCCGGCGTGGTACTGATGACGATGCCACGGTCACGCAGCACATCCAGCGGATAGGGGTCGTAGCCCACGCCGAAGCTGCAGATGGCGCGCAGCTTCGGCAGCAGCCCCAGCTGCTCGGCCGTGCAGCCGAAACGCGCCGAAGACACCATCAGCTCGAACTCCGCGCCCCGCTCACGCAGGAAGCTCAGCGGCTCGGCCTGCTGCCACAGCGCGGTCACCTCGTAACGCTCGGCCAGGGTGCGGTTGAAGCGCTCGCTTAGCGCGCCGATCTGTAGAACCTTGGGTGTGCTCATGGAAACTCCTTGTGTGGCTACAGCAACTTGCCGGGGTTGAGCAGGCCGAGCGGGTCGAGCGCCTGCTTGATGCGCTGCATCAGCTCCAGCTCCAGCGGTGCCTTGTACTGCCGGGCCGCCGCGCGCTTGGACTGACCCAGGCCGTGCTCGGCGCTGATGCTGCCGGCAAACAGCGCCGTTTGATCGTAGATGACCCGCATGATCGCCTCGGCCTGAGCCTTGAAGGCCGCGTCCTCGGCGCCCACTGGCTTGCTGATGTTGTAATGCAGATTACCGTCGCCGACATGGCCGTAAGACACGATACGCACACCGGGGAAGGCCTGCTGCAGGGCCAGGTCGGTGTGGGCGATGAAGCCGGGAATGCGGCTGACCGGCACGCTGATGTCGTGCTTGAGGCTCGGTCCCTCGTGGTTCTGCGCCTCGGAGATGCCCTCGCGCAGCTTCCACAAGGCCTGTACCTGGCTCTCGTTGGCGGCGACCACGGCATCCAGTGCCAGACCATGCTCGAAGGCTTCGCCCAGGCCCTGTTCCAGCAGATCGTTGAGCGGTGCCTCGGCCTGGGTGTCGCTCAGCTCGATCAGCAGGTACCAGGGATGCACTTCGCCGAACGGGTCGCTTACCCCGGCCACATGGCGCAACACGAACTCCACGCTCTGCCGCGACATCAGTTCGCAGCCGCTCAGGCGGTCGCCACACAGGCTGCGCATCTGCCCGAGCAGGCCGACCGCCGCCTCGGCGCTGGGCAGTGCGACCCAGGCGGTGGTCAGGCTGCGAATCGCCGGGAACAGCTTGAGCACTGCGGCGGTGATGATGCCGAGCGTGCCCTCGCTGCCGATGAACAGCTGCTTGAGGTCATAGCCGGTGTTGTCCTTGCGCAGCCCGCGCAGGCCGTCCCAGATGCGCCCATCGGGCAGCACCACTTCCAGGCCCAGCACCAGGTCGCGCATGTTGCCGTAGCGCAGCACCGCGGTGCCGCCGGCGTTGGTCGCCAGGTTGCCGCCCACCGTGCAGCTGCCTTCGGCACCGAGCGACAGCGGGAACAGGCGGTCGACCTCGGCGGCCGCCTCCTGCAGCTGCTGCAGGATCACCCCGGCCTCGACGGTGATGGTGGCGTTGCCCACATCCACCTCGCGGATGCGGTTTAGGCGGGTCAGCGACAGCACCACCTGGGCTCCGGAGTCATCGGGAATCGAGCCGCCGCACAGGCTGGTGTTGCCGCCCTGGGGCACCAGCGCCACGCCCGCCTCCGCGCACAGGCGCACCACCTCGGCGACCTGCTCGGTGCTGGCCGGACGCAGCACCAGCGCGGCCTGGCCGCGGTAGGCGTTGCGCCAGTCGCTGAGGTAGCTCTGCATGCGCTCGCCATCGGCGATCAGCCCGGCATCGCCGAGCAGCGCATGCAGAGCCTGCTGCAGGCCTTCGGGCAGTGCGCTCATCTCAGGTCACCGGCGCCGGGTTGAACAGGGTCAGGTCGTTGTGCAGCTTGTGCTGCTCGGCCCAGGTCTGTTTTTTGCCGCTGGCGACATCGAGGTACAGCTGGAAGATGTGCCAGCCCATCTCGTCCAGGCTCATGCGCCCGGAGGTGATCTGCCCGGCGTCGACGTCGATTAGGTCCGGCCAGCGCTCGGCCAGCTGGGTGCGAGTTGCCACCTTGATCACCGGCACCATGGCCAGGCCATAGGGCGTGCCGCGACCGGTGGTGAAGATATGCAGGTTCATCCCGGCGGCGATCTGCAGGGTGCCGCAGATGAAGTCGCTGGCCGGCGTGGCGCAGAACCACAGACCCTTGCCGCGAATCCGCTCGCCCGGCGAGACCACCCCGGCAATGGCGCTGGAGCCGGACTTGGCGATCGAGCCCATGGCCTTCTCGACGATGTTGTTCAGCCCGCCCTTCTTGTTGCCCGGCGTGGTGTTGGCGCTGCGGTCGGCCATGCCGCGCTGCAGGTAGCTGTCGTACCAGTCCATCTCGCGGATCAGCGCATCGGCCACTTCCACCGAGGAGGCACGCGGGGTGAGCAGGTGGATGCCGTCGCGCACTTCGGTGTTCTCGGAGAACATCACGGTGGCGCCAGCACGCACCAGCAGGTCGGCCGCTACGCCCAGGGCCGGGTTGGCGGTGATACCGGAGAAGGCGTCGCTGCCGCCACACTGCATGCCCACCACCAGCTCGCTGGCCGGCACCGTCTCGCGGCGACGCTCGTTGAGCACCTTCAGGCGCTCCTCGATCATCGCCATGATCTGCTCGACCATGCCGACGAAGCCGTTGCTGGAGTCCTGCAGGCGGAACAGCCAGTCTTCCTCGTCCATGCCGTTGGTCAGCTGGTCGCCATCCATCAACTGGCTGGCCTGCAGTTTCTCGCAACCCAGGCTGATCACCAGCGCCTGGCCGCCGAGGTTGGGGTTGCGACTGATGTTGTACAGGGTACGTATCGGCACCACCGCGTCCGGCGCGTTGATCGCCACGCCGCAGCCGTAGCTGTGCGACAGGGCGACCACGTCATCGACATAGGGGTACTTGGGCAGCAGCTCCTTGCGCACGCGGTCCACGCAGTGATCGAGCACGCCGACCACGCACTGCACCGTGGTGGTCACGCCGAGGATGTTGCGCGTGCCCACCGTGCCATCCGGGTTGCGGAAGCCCTCGAAGCTGT
Organism: Pseudomonas sp.; assembly: GCA_038147895.1. Classification (GTDB taxonomy): domain Bacteria; phylum Pseudomonadota; class Gammaproteobacteria; order Pseudomonadales; family Pseudomonadaceae; genus Aquipseudomonas. The sequence continues at coordinate 186,122 of JAYQUJ010000003.1, read as the reverse complement.
AGCCCTCCAGCGGTTCGGCGGCAGGCGCCGGCAGGGTCGCCTTGGGCAGGTTGTCCAGCGCCGGCGGCTCGGGCATGCGCAGCTGCGCCTCGGTGACCCAGCGCCCGGCGGCGATGGGTTCCAGGGCGTAACCGATCACCTCGCCGTAGCGCACCACTTCACCGCCTTCGGCGATATCGACCAGCGATACCTTGTGGCTCTGCGGGATGCCTTCGATGGCCACCAGGCCATCGGCAAAGGCGCTGTCCTTGGCCACGCCCTGCTCATTGACCACCACGCCGACATTGTCGGCCGGGTGCAGGCGGATGTAGCGCGGCGAGTCCTGGTGCGGAATCAACTGCATGGATGGGTACTCCTCTGACTAGGCTTCAGGACTGCGCGCTCGGCACGCCGACGCTGGCTGGCTCTTCGGCCAGCTCGATCCTGTGAATACGACCGACGATGAACAGGTAACTGACCACCGCCAGCAAGGCATTGGCGCCGACATACAGCAGCGCCGAATCGAATGAACCGCTATGGCTGACCAGGTAGCCGACCACGATGGGCGTGGTGATGGCCGCCAGGTTGCCGAAGGTATTGAACAGGCCGCCGGAGAGGCCGACGATCTGCCGTGGCGAGGTGTCTGCCACCAGCGTCCAGCCGTGGGAGCCGAAGCCCTTGCCGAAGAAGGCCAGGGCCATCAGCGCGACTACCGCCGCATCGCTCTGCACATAGATGCATAACAACATGCTGCTCGACAGCAGCATGCCGCTGACGATGGGCAACTTGCGCGCCAGGGTCAGGGAAAAACCGCGGCGCAGCAGGCCGTCCGACAACAGCCCGCCGAGCATGCCGCCAACGAAACCGGCGATGGCTGGCAGCGCTGCCATGAAGCCGGCGGTGAGAATGCTCATGCCGCGCGCCTGCACCAGGTACACCGGGAACCAGGTGAGGAAGAAATAGGTGATGGCGTTGTTGCAGAACTGGCCGAAGTAAATGCCTACCAGGGTACGCTGGGTCAGCAACAGCTGCAGATGGCGCCACTGCGCCCCGCCAGCGCCAGCTGGGCGATTGCCCAGGTCGAGCAACGCGCCGCCGCCCTCGATATGGGCGAACTCGGCAGCCCCCAGGCGCGGATGCTCGCGCGGCCCGTGCATCGCCTTCAACCACACCGCACAGAGCAGCAGGCCCAGGCTGCCGAGCACGACGAACACCCACTGCCAGCCCATGGCCTGCACCACCCAGCCCATCAGCGGGGCGAACACGGCAGTGGCCGCATACTGCGCGGAACTGGACATGGCCGTGGCCGTGGCCCGCTCGCTGGTCGGGAACCAGGCGGCGATGATCCGCGCATTGCCGGGAAAACAGGGCGCGCCGGCGAAGCCCACCGCCAGGCGCAGCAGGAACAGGCTGACCACTGCCCAAGCCAGCGGCAGCACACCGACCAGGCCCTGGGCCAGGGTGAACAGCGACCAGCAGAGCAGGGCGATGAAATACACCTGCTTGGCGCCGAAGCGATCGAACAGCCAGCCGCCGGGAATCTGGCCGATCACATAAGCCCAGCCGAAGGCGGAAAAGATGTAGCCGAGCGTCACCGCGTCGATGCCCAGGTCGCCCTGCAACGCCGCGCCGGCAATGGACAGGCTGGAGCGGTCGGCGAAGGTCACCGTGGTAACGAGGAACAGCATGAGCAGGATCGAATAGCGCACCCGCCCCGGTTTGACTGCATGCATCTGGCGAACTCGGCAGAGAATCGAACGAGGCGGGCCCGGCGAACCGGGCCGCCCAATCAGCGCACCATGCAGGGGCGCTTGTTATCGAACTTCCAGTTGGGAATCAGGTACTGCATGGCGATGGCATCGTCACGCGCGCCCAAGCCCTTGGCCTTGTACAGCTCGTGGGCCTTGGCCAGGGCATCCCAGTCCAACTCCACGCCCAGGCCCGGCGTCTTCGGCACCTGCACCAGGCCACCCTCGATGCGCAGCGGGTTGCGCGTCAGGTACTGGCCGTCCTGCCAGATCCAGTGGGTGTCGATGGCGGTGATCTGGCCCGGCGCGGCGGCGGCCACGTGGGTGAACATGGCCAGGGAGATGTCGAAGTGGTTGTTCGAGTGCGAGCCCCAGGTCAGGCCCCAGTCATGGCACATCTGCGCCACGCGCACGGAACCGGCCATGGTCCAGAAGTGCGGGTCGGCCAGCGGAATGTCGACCGACTGCAGGGAGATGGTGTGGCCCATCTGCCGCCAGTCGGTGGCGATCATGTTGGTGGCGGTCGGCAGGCCGGTGGCACGCTTGAACTCGGCCATCACCTCGCGGCCGGAATAGCCGTTCTCGGCGCCGCAGGGGTCTTCGGCATAGGCCAGCACGCCGTGCAGGTCGCGGCACAACGCCACCGCGTCCTTCAGCAGCCAGCCGCCGTTGGGGTCGAGGGTGACGCGAGCCTGCGGGAAGCGTGCGGCCAGGGCGCGAATCGCCTCGACCTCGGCCTCGCCCTGGAGCACGCCGCCCTTCAGCTTGAAGTCGTTGAAGCCGTAACGGGCATGCGCTGCCTCGGCCTGACGGACGATGGTCTCCGGGGTCAGCGCGGTTTGGTTGCGCACCCGGCACCAGGCGTCGTCGGCGTCGTTTTCGTTGCGGTAGCCGAGGTCGGTCTGGTCCTTGTCGGCGATGAAGAACAGGTAACCGAGCATCTCCACCGCGTCGCGCTGCTGGCCTTCGCCGAGCAGGGCGGCCACCGGCACGCCGAGGTGCTGGCCAAGCAGATCGAGCAGGGCCGATTCCAGGGCGGTGACGGCATGGATGGCGATGCGCAGATCGAAGGTCTGCAGGCCACGGCCACCGACATCACGGCCTTCGAAGGCGCGGCGGGCCTGGTTGAGCAGCGCGTTGTAGTCGCCAATGGGCTGGCCGACGAACAGGCTGCGGGCGTCTTCCAGGGTCTGGCGAATGGCTTCGCCACCGGGGACTTCGCCGACACCGACATGGCCGGCGCTGTCCTTGAGAATGAGGATGTTGCGGGTGAAGTACGGGCCGTGGGCACCGCTGAGGTTGAGCAGCATGCTGTCCTGGCCGGCGACCGGGACTACCTGCAGTTCGGTGATGCGTGGCGTGCCGCCTGCGGCACCAGCAGTATTCTGAGAACTCATGACCGTTACCCTGTTTGTTTTTATGCGGGTTGGGACTGTGTTGCATGAATCTATAAAGGAGCAGTGTGGGAGCGGCTTGGCAGACCGTAGCCCGGATGCAATCCGGGGAAGCACTCCCGGATTACATCCGGGCTACATGCCGTGTGTTAACCGCCCCAGCCACTCCCACAAGCGCACTTATCCGATGTAGGTAGTCTTCACCGTGGTGTAGAACTCCGCCGCATAGCGCCCCTGCTCGCGCGGGCCGTAGGACGAGCCTTTGCGACCACCGAACGGCACGTGGTAATCCACCCCGGCAGTGGGCAGGTTGACCATCACCATGCCGGCCTGGGAGTGACGCTTGAAGTGGTTGGCGTACTTCAGCGAGGTGGTGCAGATACCGGCGGACAGGCCGAACTCGGTGTCGTTGGCCATGGCCAGCGCTTCCTCGTAGTCGGCGACTTTGACGATATTGGCCACCGGCCCGAAGATCTCTTCGCGGCTGATGCGCATGTCGGCGGTGCTGTCGGCGAACAGGGTCGGCGCCAAGTAGTAGCCGTCCTTCTCACAACCCACACGCTCACCACCGCAGACCAGGCGCGCACCTTCCTGCTTGCCGATCTCGATGTAGCTCAGATCCTGATCCAGCTGCGCCTGGGATACCACCGGGCCGATGTCCACGCCTTTTTCCAGGGCATTGCCGACCTTGATCGACTTCATGCGCTCGGCCATGGCCGCAACGAACTTGTCGTAGATGCCAGCGGTGACGATCAGGCGGCTGGACGCGGTGCAACGCTGGCCAGTGGAGTAGAACGCGCTCTGTACCGAGATTTCCACCGCGGTAGCCAGGTCGGCATCGTCGAGGATCACCTGCGGGTTCTTGCCGCCCGTCTCCAGCTGCACCTTGGCGCCACGGGCCACGCAGTTGGCGGCGATGTTGCGACCGACACCGACCGAACCGGTGAAGCTCACGCCATCGACGCGCTTGTCGCCGACGATGGCTTCGCCGACCACACGGCCGGAGCCCATCACCAGGTTGAACACGCCGGCCGGGAAGCCTGCGCGGGAGATGATCTCGGCGATGGCCCAGGCGCAGCCCGGCACCAGATCGGCCGGCTTGAGCACCACGCAGTTGCCGTAGGCCAGGGCCGGGGCGATCTTCCACGCCGGGATGGCGATGGGGAAGTTCCACGGGGTGATCAGGCCGATCACGCCCAGCGGCTCGCGGGTGACTTCCACCGACACGCCGGGGCGTACCGACGGCACGACTTCACCGGCCAGGCGCAGGCACTCGCCGGCGAAGAACTTGAAGATGTTGCCGGCACGGGTCACTTCGCCGATGGCCTCGGGCAGGGTCTTGCCCTCTTCCCGGGCCAGTAGGGTGCCGAGCTCTTCGCGGCGGGCGAGGATTTCGCTGCCGACCTTGTCCAGCGCATCGCTGCGCGCCTGAATGCCGGAAGTCGACCAGGCCGGGAACGCGGCGCGGGCCACAGCGATGGCCTGAGCCACCTGGGCGGCATCAGCCTGGGCGTACTCGCCAACCACGTCGCTCAGATCGGACGGGTTGATGTTCTGCGAGTAGCTGGCGCCGGCGACCCATTCGCCGCCGATGTAGTTGTCATAACGCATGAGAATGCTCCTGTCGTCCGAGGGCTTATTGCGGGCCGAGTTTGTCCATCAGGGCGGCAAGCTTCTCCACCTCTTCCGGCAGCAGGTCGGTCAGCGGCGCACGTACCGGGCCGGCGTCGTAACCAGCGATCTTGGCGCCAGCCTTGACGATGCTCACGGCGTAGCCGGCCTTGCGATTGCGGATGTCCAGATACGGCAGGAAGAAGTCATCGATCAGCTTGGCCACGGTAGCGTGATCGTCGGCGGCGATGGCGCGGTAGAAGTCCATGGCGGTCTTCGGCACGAAGTTGAATACGGCCGAGGAGTACACCGGTACGCCCAGGGCCTTGTAGGCGGCGGCATAGACTTCCGCAGTCGGCAGACCGCCAAGATAGCTGAAGCGCTCACCCAGGCGGCGGCGGATGGAGACCATCAGCTCGATGTCGCCCAGGCCGTCCTTGTAACCGATCAGGTTGGGGCAGCGCTCGGCCAGTTGCTCCAGCAGCGCGGCATTGAGACGGCAGACGTTGCGGTTGTACACCACCACGCCGATGTTGACCGACTTGCACACCTGCTCGACGTGAGCGGCGACGCCGTCCTGGCTGGCTTCGGTCAGGTAGTGCGGCAGCAGCAGCAGGCCCTTGGCGCCCAGGCGCTCGGCTTCCTGAGCCATCTGGATGGCGACGCGGGTCGGGCCACCGACGCCGGCCAGGATCGGCACCGACTTCTCACAGGTGTCTACAGCGGTCTTGATGATCTGCGAGTACTCCTTGCTGTCGAGCGAGAAAAACTCACCGGTGCCGCCCGCGGCGAACAGCGCGGAGGCGCCGTAAGGGGCCAGCCACTCCAGGCGGCGCACATAGCCCGCCTGATGGAAATTACCGGCAGCATCGAAATCGGTCACGGGGAAGGACAGCAGACCGGAAGAGAGGATGGACTTCAGTTCTTGTGGATTCATTATGCGAACACCCTGTAGAGCGAGTTGTGAGGAATAGCGTCAGCCTTGGCTGTAGAGATACGTTATCGTACAACAATAAAAAAAACACCACCTTTTGCCGCCGTTCGTCCTACCACCACGCTCCTACCGGCTTTGCCGTGAAACGTCGCGCAGCACAGGAAACATTACGCAAAACTCCATTCCAGAGCGGTTATCAGCAACCAAAGCATCCAGCGAGGCGGCGTGATGCAGCATATACCGGCGGCAACCTGATCTCGTCCAAGACATTGGTATGCGTTGACAGCCCCCCACTCGGCTGGTACTAATTTCCACCAAGTCATACGACAACCTATGACAACCCAATAAAAACAACATCGAGGCCCAGGTCATGTCATCGACCTTATCCGCCCAAGCCGACGCCCGCCTGCGTCGCACCCGCACCGAGCGCCACCGTGTCCGCTCGCTATGCGCCCCACTTCCGCTCCGTCTCGCCCCGCACTCGCGGCACTGACGCTCGCCTTATCTGCCTGGCGACCGCGCGTCGCAGCCGTTCGGAGTCCACACGATGTACGAACCCAGCACCAGCCCCCGCATCCGCTCCATGCAGGTCATCCCGGTTGCCGGCCATGACAGCATGCTGCTCAACCTGTGCGGTGCCCATGCCCCCTACTTCACCCGCAACCTGGTGCTGCTCAAGGATGAAGCGGGCCGCACCGGCTGCGGCGAAGTGCCCGGTGGCGAAGGCATTCGCCAGGCGCTGGAGCGCTGCAAGGAGCTGGTAATCGGCCAGCCGGTCGGGCGTTACAACCGCATCCTCAACCGTCTGCGCCAGGCCATCGCCGGCCCGGCCAGCGGCCCGCAGACCACCCAGCATCAGGTCACCTCGGAGGCCGAGGCGCGCGTGCTCAAGCAGCCGCACGAGATCAACCTGCGCCTGGACAACGTGATCACCGCCGTCGAGGCCGCCCTGCTCGACCTGCTCGGCCAGCACCTCGACGTACCGGCGTGCGAACTGCTCGGCAGCGGCCAGCAGCGCGACAGCGTGCCGATGCTGGCCTACCTCTTCTATATAGGAGAGCGCCAGCGCACCGACCTGCCCTACCTGGCCGGCCAGGGCTCGACTGATGACTGGTACCACCTGCGCCGCCAGGCTGCGCTGACGCCAGAGGCCATCGCCCGCATGGCCGAAGCCGCCCATGCCCGCTACGGCTTCAACGACTTCAAGCTCAAGGGCGGCGTGATGTGCGGCGCCGAGGAAATGGACGCGGTGCGCGCGATCAAGGCGCGCTTCCCCGATGCCCGCGTCACCCTCGACCCCAACGGCGCCTGGTCGCTGGCCGAGGCCATCGAGCTGTGCCAGGGTCAGGGCCACGTACTGGCCTACGCCGAAGACCCCTGCGGCCCGGAGAGCGGCTACTCCGGTCGCGAAGTCATGGCCGAGTTCAAGCGCGCTACCGGCATCCCCACCGCCACCAACATGGTCGCCACCGACTGGCGGCAGATGGGCCACTCGCTGCGCCTGGAGGCGGTGGATATCCCACTGGCCGACCCGCACTTCTGGACCATGCAGGGCGCCGTGCGCCTGGGCCAGGTGTGCGAGGAGTTCGGCCTGACCTGGGGCTCGCACTCCAACAACCACTTCGACATTTCCCTGGCCATGTTCACCCATGCCGCAGCCGCCGTGCCGGGGCGAATCACCGCCATCGACACCCACTGGATCTGGCAGGAAGGCGAAGAGCGCCTGACCCGCGAACCGCTGCAGATCGTCGGTGGTCAGGTGCAGGTGCCGGATCGCCCCGGCCTCGGTATCGAACCGGACATGGAGCGGATCATGGCCGCCCACGAACTCTACAAATCGGTGGCCAGCGGCGCGCGCGACGACGCCATGGCCATGCAGTACCTGGTTCCGGGTTGGCAGTACCACCCGAAACGTCCCAGCCTCGGCCGCACCTGAGTCACGCGGCTTCCCTCACCACCGGAGTATTCCAATGAAAAAAACATTCCGCGCCTCTCTTCTCTCTGCCCTGATCGGTGTCGGCGCCCTTGGCGCCCACTCGGCTGCCGTTGCCGATGCGGCCAACTGGCCCAGCCGCCCCGTGCAAGTGGTGGTCATCGCCAACCCCGGCGGTGACACCGACTTCAACGCGCGCATGATGGCCAAGTACTTCAACGAGATCACCGGCAAGAACATGGTGGTGACCAACGTCGCCGGTGGTGGCGGCACCCTGGCCGCCGAACAGGTGAAAGGCGCGGCGCCGGATGGCAACACCATCCTCTTCACCCACCCGGGCCAGCTGATCGTCAACGAAGTGGCCGGCCTGTCCGAAGACAGCTACGAGGCCTTCGACGTGGCCTGCATCGCTGGCGTCGACAAGAGCGCCGTGTTCGTCGCCTCCAAGCAGGCTGGCGTGAACAGCATGCAAGAGCTGATCGACAAGTCCAAAGCCAACCCGGGCAGCCTCACCTACGGCACCGAGTTCGGCAACTTCTCCCACGTGCAGGGCCTGCAGCTGGAGAAACTCACCGGCGCCAAACTGAAGATGGTCGATGCCGGCACCGTATCGGACCGCGTGGTGGCCATGCTCGGCGGTCGCGTCGATCTGGGCGCCATCAGCTACGGCGCCGTGCAGGACTACGTCAACGGCGGGCAAATGGTCGCCCTCGGCCAACCGAACGCCGAGCGCAATGCGCTGCTGGGTGACGTGCCGACCCTCAAGGAGCAAGGCCTCGACATCACCCTGGACAAGCCCTACGTGGTGGCCTTCCCGAAAGGTACCGACCCGGCCATCGTGGCCAAGATGGCCGGCATCATGAAGCAGATCACCGAGAAACCCGAGTACGCTGAAGACCTGAAGAAGTTCAAGCAGCCGGTGGCCTTCTACGGCACCGAAGAGGCCAAGGCGATCCTGGCCAAGACCCGCGACGACTTCATGCAGTTCAAGGATCAACTGCGCCAAGGCAAGTGAGTCATGACGCAGCGCCGGCCGGGCAATCAGGCCGGCGCTGTGCCTTAGTTTTCCGAGGTACCCCATGAGCACCACCGCGAACAAGAAAGAGCTGGTCATCGGCCTCGCCATGATCAGCTGCAGCCTCGCCTACCTGGTGATGGCCTACCAACTGCCCGACCACAAAGGCATCGACGCCGCCACCCTGCCGATCCTGCTGGCCGGCTTCCTCACCCTGCTCGGCGTGATGCAGGTGTTCGCCGCACTGGCCAGCAAGGCGCCTGCCGATGCAGCTGCCGCCACGCCCCAGAGCCAGGAGGAAGAGGAAGCGCCGCCCAGCGTGGTCGAGCCCAAGACGGTGCTGCTCACCCTCGGCCTGATCCTCGGTTACATGGCCCTGCTCGGCCCGGTCGGCTTTCCGATCATGACCGTGGTCTACCTCTACCTGCAGTTCCTGGTACTGACACCCGTACGGCAGAAGGCCAACCACCTGGCCTACCTGCTGATCGCCGTGACCTGCTCTGCCGTGATTTTCCTGCTGTTCCGCGAGGCCTTCGATCTGATGCTGCCCGCCGGCCTGCTGAACAACTTCATCTGAGGATCGACCATGCTCGACTTACTGCAGCAAGGCTTCGGTGCCGTCTTCTCTCTGAACATCCTGATGTTGATGGCCATTGGCGTGGCCATGGGCATCGTCTTCGGCGCCGTGCCGGGGCTGTCCGCCACCATGGCCGTCGCCCTGTGCCTGCCACTGACCTTCACCATGGGCCCGCAGGCGGGCCTGTCGCTGCTGGTCGCGCTGTTCGTCGGCGCCACCTCGGGAGGGCTGATCTCGGCGATCCTGCTGAAGATACCCGGCACACCCTCATCAATCGCCACGGTGTTCGACGGTGGCCCGCTGATGGAGAAAGGCCAGGGCGTGAAGGCCCTCGGCGTCGGTATCGTGTTCTCCTTCCTCGGCACCATCTTCAGCATCGTCGCGCTGATGTTCATCGCCCCGCAGCTGGCCAAGGTGGCCCTGAGCTTCGGCCCGCATGAATACTTCGCCATCGCCGTGTTCTCCCTGACCCTGATCGCCACCCTGTCGGCCGGCTCCATGGTCAAGGGCCTGTTCGCCGGCGCCCTGGGTATTGCCGTATCCACCGTCGGCATCGCCCCGGTGGAAGCCATTCGCCGCTTCACCTTCGACATCAGCGAGCTGAACGGTGGCTTCTCCATGCTCACGGTGATGATCGGCATGTTCGCCGTGGCCGAGATCATCAAGCTGGCCGAAACCGGCCGCCACGCTGTGCAGGGCAAGGCCCGCTCGGTGAGCATGAAGAACATCAAGGGCTTCGGTTTCTCGCTCAAGGAGTTCCGCGAGCAGCTGCCCAACGCCGGGCGCTCCGGGCTGATCGGCCTGGGCATCGGCATCCTCCCCGGCATCGGTGCCGGCACCTCCAACCTGGTGTCCTACATCATCGCCAAGAAGCGCGCCAAAGACGGTGACAGCTACGGCAAGGGCAATATCGGCGGCGTGGTCGCCAGCGAAACGGCGAACAACGCCGGCATCGGCGGCGCCATGATGCCGCTGATGACCCTGGGCATCCCCGGTGACACCGTCACCGCGATCATGCTCGGCGGCTTCCTGATCCACGGTATCCAGCCCGGCCCGCTGCTGTTCATCAGCCAGGGCCCGCTGGTGTACACCATCTTCGCCGCGCTGATCGTCGCCACCTGCATGATGCTGTTCATGGAGTTCTACGGCCTGCGCCTGTTCATCAAGCTGCTCGACGTGCCCAAGCACATCCTCCTGCCGATCATCCTGGTGCTCTGCGTGGTCGGCGCCTTCGGCCTGTCCAGCCGCCTGTTCGACGTCTGGGCGATCCTGCTGTTCGGCCTGCTCGGCTACGCCTTCGTCAAGGCTGGGATGCCGGCGGCGCCCTTCATCATCGGCTTCATCCTCGGGCCGATGGCGGAAACCAATCTGCGTCGCGGCCTGATGCTGTCGGATGGCAACTTCGCCGACTTCTTCACCACGCCGATTGCCGGCAGCTTCCTGGCCCTGGCGCTGGTGTTCGTGCTCTGGCAGGTGTTCAGCGCACTGCGACCGAAACCCAGCGCGATCAACCAGATCCTGCGTACCTGAATCCAGACGCAACGAAAAAGGCCCCGCCAACTCATGGGTTGGTGGGGCCTTTTTATGGGTTATTGGTCACCCAAGAGAAACGGAGAAAAGTGCTTACTTCTCGGCCATGATCTTTCCCTGATTGGCATGCGCCAACGGGCGAGTGGCAAATTCGTGCGCCGAGCACCTACCGCCGGGTTAGGCTGTTTCATAGGCCGCATGGGATAATCCCCGCAACGAATCAACCAAGAGCTGGCGAACCGAACAATGGGTTTTGAACAATTAGCTGAGCTACGTGACCGCCTGCGGGCCGAAAAGCAGCAGGTGCAAGCCGAACAGAAGCCGCGCAAAGCGGCGCCTTCACGGCAACGGCAGGAAAAGCCCCGCGAGCAGGACCCTGCAGTAGAGGCGATCTGGCGCTTGCAGAAGCACTTCCCCCTGGCCTTCCCGGTCAACCCGGCGCCCAAGGTGCCGCTGAAAGAAGGCATCCTCCAGGATGCCGAGCAACACCTGGAGTTGCTCGGCATTACCCGTGAACAACTCAAGCTGGGCCTCGCGACCTGGTGCCGGGGTGGCCGTTACTGGGCCGGCATGACCGAGAATGCGCCGCGCCTGGATCTGAACGGCCAGGCATCGGGCACGGTGACTGCCGCGCAGGCGCTGCATGCCAAGCAACAGGCCAAGCGCCAACGCGCACAGGCTCGCCGCGCCGAAGCCAAAGCAAAAGCCCCGGCAACGCCAGCGGAATCTGTGGCCGAAACCGCTGCAGAACAAGCGCCGGAGTGACGCCCTGCGACTCGGCAACGAGTCGCGCAGCTAGACCCGCTCAAGCAGCGCCCGAAAGCACGGCTCGGCCGGCGGCACCCGATTCAACGGTATGCCGCCGGCCGCTCTCCGTCAGCCGCGTGCCCCCACCTCGGCCTGCTGCACCGTCCAGCCCGCCACCTGCTCGCTCAGGCTCAAGCCCAGGCCTGGGCGGGTGGGCACCAGCATGCGGCCGTCGCGAATTTCCAGGCGCTCGTTGAACAGCGGCTCCAGCCACTCGAAGTGCTCGACCCAGGGCTCGCGGTTATGGGTGGCAGCCAGGTGCACATGCAGCTCCATGGCGAAGTGTGGGGCCAGGCTGATACCGGCCTGCTCGGCCAGGGTCTGCACCCGCAGGTAGGGGGTAATGCCGCCGACCCGTGGCGCATCGGGCATGAGGAAGTCGGCGCCGCGCTGACGGATGAACTCCCAGTGCTCGGCCGGGCTAGTAAGCATCTCGCCGGTGGCGATCGGCGTGTCGAACTGGCGCACCAGGTCGGCGTGACCTTCGGCGTCGTAGCAATCTAGCGGCTCCTCGATCCAGATCAGGTCGAAGGGCTCCAGACGCCGGCACATGCGCCGCGCCATCGGCCGATCCCATTGCTGGTTGGCATCGACCATCAGCGGGAAGCTGTCGCCCAAATGCTTGCGCACGGTGGCCACCCGGTGCAGGTCCAGCGCCCAGTCCGGCTGGCCGACCTTGAGCTTGATGCCGCCGATGCCCTTCTCGCGGGAAATGTCGGTGTTCTTCATCAGCTGTTCGAGCGGCGTGTGCAGGAAACCGCCGGAGGTGTTGTAGCAACGCACCGAATCACGCTGGGCGCCGAGCAGGCGCGCCAGGGACAGGCCGGCACGCCTGGCCTTGAGATCCCACAGCGCCACGTCGAAGGCGCCGATGGCCTGGGTCGCCAGACCGCTGCGGCCGACCGAGGCACCGGCCCAGCACAGCTTGTCCCACAGTTTGGCGATGTCGCTGGGGTTCTCGCCGATCAGGTTCGGCGCCACGTCCAGCGCATGGGCGAACTGACCGGCGCCGCCGGCGCGCTTGGAATAGCTGAAACCCAGGCCGCGATGGCCGTCACGGGTCTCGATCTCGGCAATCAGGATGGCGATCTCGGTCATAGGCTTCTGCCGGCCGGTGAGCACCTTGGCATCACTGATCGGGTTGGCCAGTGGCAGCGCCACGGAGCGCAGGCGCAGCCAGGTGATACGGTCTTCGTCGGCACAGAGGGAAATGGGCTTGTCGTGCATGGCATGTCCTCGTGGTGAAAATCGACGACCACAGGGCAGGCACGGTTTGCGCAAGCTGGGCCGCCAAAAATGGAAGGCCCAACCCAGCCTATGATGATTGCGCAATCATTCAAGCCTCTTGCAGATGCTGCGCTCCGCGCGTTTGCGCGAAGGGCATTCAGGCATGCTGCATGCCCTCCTCAGCTCAAGCCACCGGAATCATCGGATCAGCCGCCGCCAAGGCCACGGCGCGGTCCGCCACCGGCGGGTAGATCCACTGGGTGTTGATCTGGGTCTTGAGGGTCTTGGCCTCGTCCTTCACCAGCTTGACCTGGCGATCCCAGCCCTCGCTGTAGACGGCTCCCCAGGCGCCCAGGTCGAGGCAGGTCACGTACTTGGGCTGGCTGTAGGGCGTGGACTTGATCCCCAGCAGATCCGCCGCGGCGTTGTTGCCGGCATGCCGGCCGAGGGAGATGGCGTGCTGGCAGGACATCACCGCGAAGTTGCCGAGATCGTCCGTGGCGGCATAGGCCACATCGCCGGCGGCAAAGACGTTGGCCTGGCCATGCACCTTGAGATTTTCATCGACATGCAGACGACCCTGGGCATCGCGCACGCTGGTCAATTGCTCGGTCAGCGGACTGGCGCGCAGGCCGCCGGTCCAGATCACCGTCTGCGCCTCGATCCGCGAACCATCGGAGAGGTTGACGCCGCCGGCGTCCAGCGAAGAGACGCCCGTGCCGACCAGCCACTCGACACCCAGGTGCTCGGAAGCCTCGATGATCGGCACGCGGATTTCATCCCCCATCACCGCACCGATCTGCGGGCCGCGGTCGACGATGATCACACGGATGGCGGCGTCCTGGCCGAGGATGGCGCGCAGGCGCTGCGGCATCTCGGTCGCCGTTTCGATCCCGGTGAAACCACCACCGACTACCACCACGGTGTTGCGCGCCGAGTTATCGGGCAGCGCCTTGAGCGCGTGCAGGTGCTGCTCCAGACGGGTGGCCGATTCGATCTGGTCGACATCGAAGGCGTGACTGTCCAGGCCCGGGATACCGGGGCGGTTCAGCTGGCTGCCGGAGGCCAATACCAGGCGGTCGTAGCTAATCGCCTGCGCGATGCCGCAGGCGTCGATGTAGCTGACGCTGTTCTCCAGCTCGTCGATGCCGGTGGCCGCGCCCTGGATAAAACGGATGCCGACCGCATCCAGCAGGGCATCGAGGGAGGCATAGAGGCTGTGGGCATCCGGCTCGTAGAAGCGTGGACGAATGCGCAGCTCGGCTTGTGGCGCCAGCAGGCTGATGTCCACGTCGCGGCGCTGCTGCAGGTCCAGCAAACGGGCGGCGCTCAGGGCGCTCCACAGGCCGGCAAAGCCGGCACCGATGATGAGGATGTGCTGTTTCATGGTCGTTCTCCTGGGGTAATTGTCAGAGGGGCTTTCAGCCCTGGGCGCAGAGATAGGCGGCGTTGATCAGGCCGCCACGGTCCTGCCAGGCATGACGCTGCCAGACGCTGATCTGCAGGCCGCCATCGCGCTCCTCGACCAGCACGCGGCCGCGGGCCTGTTGCGGGTCGGCACTGCCGGCCAGCAGCTCGCCATCCGTCGCGGTGAAGCTCTGGTAGGTCGGCCCTTCCGATACCTGACGATCAACACAGCTGAGGTAGGCATAACGATCCAGCTCGGCCGGTACGTTGCTGCGGTTCCAGCTCAGCTGGGTTTCCTGGCTATGACTGCAACCGACAAGGCTGGCCACCAGCAGCAGGTAGCCGGTGGCGTGGCGCAGAAGTTGAGTGTTGTTGTTCATCTGATCGGTCCTCGTTGACGGAGGGCGGTGCTGGCCCGGAAACAATGTTCCGACCACGGCTCGCCAACTGAGAACTCAATCCGACTGATAGCTGCTCTCGGCCGAAATGATGTTTCGTGCACCGCACACCCAGGGACAATCAGCTCAACCGGACACGTCAACACGGCTCACAACGCAGGGCGCCCTGGCGATCTGTGCATCGCCAGGCCCCGGATCGGCCATTGGAAAATCACGACCGCAATACCCGCCCGGCTGCTTAAATGGATGCTCGATAAGGCTGGAGGATCGCCATGAACCGCAACGAATTGCGCCGCGTCGACATGAACCTGCTGGTGGTCTTCGAAACCCTGATGTTCGAGCGCAACCTGACCCGCGCCGCGGAGAAGCTGTTCCTCGGCCAACCTGCCGTAAGCGCCGCATTGGCGCGCCTGCGCGAGCTGTTCAACGACCCGCTGCTGGTACGCAACGGCCGCTGCCTGGAACCCACCGCGCGAGCTTTGGTGATTCTCAAGGAGCTGCAGCCTGCGATGGACACCATCTCCTGCGCGGTGAGCCGGGCACGCGACTTCAACCCCGAACACGACCGCGCCACCTTCCGCATCGGCCTGTCCGACGATGCCGAATTCGGCCTGTTCCCCAACCTGCTGCGCCACCTGCGCGAGGAAGCGCCGGAAGTGGTGATCGTGGTGCGTCGCGTGCACTTCCTGCTGATCACGCCGATGCTGACGTCCGGCGAGATTTCCGTCGGCATCAGCTACACCACCGACCTGCCGGCCAATGCCCGGCGGCGCAAGCTGCGGGAAATGAAGGTCAAGGTGCTGCGCGGCGACGACCGCCCAGGGCCACTGACCCTGGACGACTTCTGTTCACGTCCGCATGCACTGGTGTCGTTCTCCGGCGACCTCAGCGGCAATATCGACAACGACCTGGCCCGGGCCGGCCGCTCACGCCGCGTGGTGCTGGCGGTGCCGCAGTTCAGCGGTTTGCGTTCGATCCTGCCGGGGACCGACCTGCTTGCCTGTGTACCGGACTACGCCGCGGCGGCGCTGATCGAAGGCACCAGCCTGCGCGCCGATGACCCGCCCTTCCCCATCGTCACTTCCGACCTGGCCATGGTCTGGGGCGAAGGCACCGATAACGACCCCGCCGAACGCTGGCTGCGCAGCCGCATCATCGAGCACATGGGCGTGCCGGACTAGGCAGCTTCCACCTCGGTGCAGTAGATCGACAGGTCGGTCATCGGCGGCATCGCAGGAATCTGGAAGTACATCTGCACCAGCCAGCCACGGTGATAGCCCATATGGTTGATCACATGCATCAGCATGGCGCCGGCCGTCATGCTGCCGGGGTTGCCGGAAACGAAGTGGAAATCGATGTTCCGAGCCAGCATGGCCTCTGTCTGCTCGGCTGCCCAGGCCACGTACCAGTCATCGACCTCCTGCTGCGCGGCCCACAGCTCGGCGAGTCGCGGATAAGGGATTGCCTGGCGCGAACGGAAGCCGTGATCGGTTCCCTGCAGATGGGCCTGCCAGATGCGATCCACCACATACATGTGATTGAGCACCGCGATGATGCTGCTGACCGGCCCCGGGCGCTCCCGCTCCAGCTCCTCGCGCGGCAGGGTCGCCAGGCTGTCGAAGAACAGCCGATCACCCCATTGTTTGTAGCGGGCCAACAGGTTGGCAGTGGTGGGATTGAGCATGGTGGTGGCCTCCAGTTCAGGGGGCCATAGTATGACTGTGCCCTTGCCCACTCGTGCGCCAGTGACGAATGGAATGGCGGCTATGCGCCATAGTCCTGCAGAGCGAAGCGCAGGATCTGGCCCGAGCCCAGCAACCACAGCAGTGCAAGGGTCAACAGCAGTACGAGAGCGCTCAGGAAGCGCCACCTGCGCCCACTTCCACGCAGCGCCAAAACCAGCTCCACCGCACTGAACAACAGGAGCAGCAACAGCGCCTGATCCCGCCACTGACTAAACAACAGGCCCAGTAGCCCCGCCTTGATCAGCAGCATCAGGACAGGCACCAGGCGCCGTGCAGACTTGCCGCGCAGCGCCAACGCGCATTGGCCAAGGCTCAGGATGAACGCCAAGGCAATCAGCCCCGGATAGAGTACGCGCACTACCGCCATGCCTTCCGGCGGGCTGTAGATAACGCCGTTGTCCTGCTCGTACTGCGCCTGGGCCTCGCGCATGGCCGCCAGGCGCTCAGGATACTGGCGGGCCAGATCCTGGGTTTCTCCCGGGTCGTTGCGCAGGTTGAATAGCTGCCACTGCCCGGAACCCAGCGGCATGAGGGTCTGTACCGCCTTCCAGTCGCCGTCGAAATAGGCCCGTAGGCCATGCAGCTCGTAGCCCGTGCCCTGGCGCGGCGCCAGCTCGTCGGCCTTGCCCTGCAACAGCGGCAGCAGCGAGCGACCGTCCAGCAGCGCCAGCTTGGCGTCATGCGCCGAGGGGTGCTCGAGATTCAGCAGATCGAGCACGGTGGGCACGATATCGCGCACCTGGGTGAACTCTGCAGAGATGCTGCCGACAGACGCCCCACCCACCGGCTTGATAATGGCCGGCGTACGAATACCGCCCTCGCTGAGGAAGATCTTGAACCTGTCGTAGGCCGCGCTACTGGCACTGGCCCAACCCGGCCCCTGGGAAATGTAGGAGCCCGGCGCGCCGCGGTTGGCCAGAGCGTTGTCGAAGCTGTCGTAATAGCTGCGGGTGAAACTGGGGTAGGACTTGGCCGGCCAGCCGTTGGCGCCGTTGTCGCTGAAAAACAGGATCAGGGTGTTATCCAGCTCACCCTGGCGCTGCAACAGTTCGAGTACCCGGCCGATCTGCTCGTCCATGTAGTCGACCATCGCCGCATACACCTCCATGTCCCTGCGGCTGTTCTGCTGCTCACTCTCGCTCAGCGCTGCCCAGGGCGCTGCTACCTCCTTGGGCCAGGGTGCCTGCTTCTGTTCCTTGCCGATCAAGCCCAGCGCCTGCAAGCGCTTGAAGCGTTTATCCCTCAGAGCCTCGTAGCCTTCATCGTAAACACCGCGGTACTTGGCAATGTAGCTGGCCGGCGCCTGCAGCGGATTGTGCGGCGCGGTGTAGGCCAGGTAGGCGAAGAACGGCTGGCTGGAGTCGCGATCCCGCTCCAGCCACTGCAGCATCCAGTTGGTGTAGTCCTTGGTCGAGTAGAAGTCGTCAGGCAGCTTCTCCACGACCTTGCCGTTGTGCACGTAGATGGCCGGCTCGCTGGGCTGGATCGCGTGGGCATCGGCGTAATGGCTGGCGCCGCCGGGCAGCAGGGTGAAGGACTCCTGGAAACCACGGGTGGCCGGGCCGTATTTCGGCTCCTCACCCAGATGCCACTTGCCCGACATGTAGGTGCGATAGCCCTGATCAGCGAGCACCTCGGCCAGGGTCACGACTCGACCATTGAGGTGTCCCTCATAACCTGGCTGGCCCGCCTGCTCCTTGGTCATCACGTGGGAGCCGAAACCGGAGAGGTGGTGGTCGACCCCGGTCAGGAACTCTGCCCGGGTCGGCACGCAGGTGGGCTGCGCGTGGAAGTTGCTCAGACGAATGCCCGCCTCTGCCAGGCTGTCGATATGCGGGGTATGGATGTCACTGCCGCCGAATGCGCCGATGTCCGTGTAGCCGAGGTCGTCCGCCACGATCACCAGCACATTGGGCTGCTTCGAACTGACAGGCGCGGTGGCGGCAGCCTGGGCCAGCAATGAAACCGCCGTACAGCACAGAGCGAGCAGGCTCTGCCTCATTCGGCTTCGGGTACTGAACATCGCAATCGACCTCTCTTGAAACTGTGCGGGGCGGCTGCCCTGAAATTCGGCTGGGGATAACGCATTCATAAATACTGGATGGCTAGCGACTGCAACCTATGCGTGAACATCCAGAGGCAGAATCGAGCAACAGCGCACCTGCCTCTGGATGAGCACTAGCAGTGACTCAACTGCCTGCAGCAGTCAGGAAAAACTCCTTGAGAATCCGCACAAACTCCTGCGGGGCTTCAAGGTTCACCACGTGGCCCGCGGCAACCCTCACATAGCTGCCGTTCTGCAGCAGGGACATTACGCGGTCGGCATCTTCCTGGGTCATCGCCCCGTTCAACACGCCATCTTCTTGAATCGTCCAGTCCGCGTGCATCAGCAGCGTCGGCTTGGTGATTCGCGCCAGAGCGGTGGCATGATCGAAGCCCGCGTTCCAGGTGCCGTCGTAGAAAGCCGCGCCGAACGCTGGATCATATTGATCAAGGCCACGGATCATCAGCCTGATCGCATCGTCCTTAATGAGGCCCAACTCCACTGGCTGACCGGGGCGCATGAGACGGAAGCGCTTCACTTCCTGAGTGAGAATGAAAGGCGCGCCAGGGCCGATATTGTTCCTGAAGAACTCGGCATTACCCTGAATCCAATACAGCAGGAAGTCGTCCGGATGGTCGACCGTCACAGCCGAGTAACTGGTTGCAAAGGCGCGATAGGCGAT
This sequence comes from Pseudomonas sp., assembly GCA_038147895.1. Taxonomy (GTDB): domain Bacteria; phylum Pseudomonadota; class Gammaproteobacteria; order Pseudomonadales; family Pseudomonadaceae; genus Aquipseudomonas. The sequence continues at coordinate 167,091 of JAYQUJ010000003.1, read as the reverse complement.
GGTGTTCTGGATTCGCGGATATTCAGAAGCGAACAGCGGCGGGTCCTCAAGCAGCACCGAATTGATCAGATCCGGACGGTAGGCAGCGAGCCAGGTGGCAAGCAGGCCACCGGACGAGTTCCCGGTGATGAATACGGGACCACCGATCTTGTCCTCGATGAACTTGGCCAGGTCAGCGCCAATCTGATTGGCCGTCATCGGGTAGCCGACGGGCGTTACGGTCTTGCCATGGCCGGGGTAATCGATGTTGAACACATGGAAGTGCTTGGCCAACTCTGGCATCACTCGGCTATAGCTGAACCAGTCCATGAACTGCGCATGAAGCAACACGAGCGCAGGGCCATTATTCGGCCCCTCTACGTAACTCATCGTCACTTGATTGACTTGTGCGGTTTTCTCAACAAATCCCGCATCTTTGACGATCTGATGGTAGGGATCGACATAACCTAGAGTGGGTAAGGTAATGGCGGCCACACTTGTATTGACAAACAGCAGGTGCCCGACAAAAACCACGAGCGAGGCAATACCTTTCCAGGCAGAAGCGACCTGCAAGTTGCTACTTTTATTACGGCTAAAGAGGGGTGTTATTTTTAACATTATGAATCCTCCAGCTTAAGTTATTCGCACATGGGGAATTGCGATCAACAACATCAATACTTATATCGAGACACTCTCCTCCCCTGCGCCACACAGGGCTTTTAGACAAAGGCATCCCACCTGAGCTGGCGTAGCGATCATCGCCACGCCGCCCAGCCGAGAAGCAGGTAAGGTACTTACGGTTTAAATGAGCATTAACGGATACCGGCTTTACGCAACGCGGCAGGGGTATATTCGGAGCTGGATGCCTTGAAACCGAACTCGATGGGGGTACGCTCTTCGTTGCGCATGCCCATGACCGAATATCGACCGTTCAACAGGTCATAGACCGTTTCAACGCTCAGCCAAGGAATGCCACGGTCATAAAGCGGGGTCATGAAGCCTTCGCCCACACGCCACAGCTCGCCACGCGCGTCGTACATTTCGGCGGCAACGATCTGCCAGGTGTCTTCGTCGACATACAGCACGCGCTTGGCGTACACGTGACGCTCACCGGGTTTTAGAACGGCCTCCACTTCCCACACCCGATGCAGCTCGTAACGGGTCAGTTCGGGGTTGATATGGCCAGGCTTGACGATGTCGCTGTACTTCAGCGTTGGCGCCTCCAGCTTGAAGCTGTTGTAAGGGATATAGACTTCCTTTTTCCCCTTGATCGTCCAGTCGTAACGATCTGGCGCACCGTTGAACATATCCAGGTTGTCGGCCACCCGCTGGCCCTCTGCGGCAGGTGCCGGGCCATCGTAGGCAACCTGCGGGGCACGACGGACACGGCGCTGCCCGGCGGTATAGATCCACGCCTTTCTCGGCTCTTTGACCTGATCAAGGGTTTCATGCACCAGCAACACGTTCCCCGACAGGCGTGCCGGCGCGGTGACGGCCTGCATGTAATAGAACAGGACATTGCCCGGATTGGCTGGGTTGAAGTCGGTCAGCTGATCGCGGTAGGTAAATTGCTGGTTCATGAAAACCGGCACGTAAGTGCCGTCGGCAAGCGGTGCCGCCTGAACGATGGTGCGCCGCATGCTGCCGCCGCGATAGCGGGTGATGTGGTTCCAGACGATCTCGATGCCGTTCTGCGGAATGGGGAATGGAACGGCAGTGTCGAAGTTCTTCAGGCCGTTTCCACCCTCGACCAGCTGGCTTTGCGTGGCGTTGTTCTTGATCGACTGGTAGACCGCATCAGGCAGTCGCGCACTGCGGTGGCTCGGGTAAACCGGCATCTTGTAGGTGCTGGGATAGCGGGCAAACAATCCGAGCTGCCCCGCGGTCAGCTTGTCCTTGTACTGCGCCAGGTTCTGCGCAGTGATGGTGAATAGTGCTTGCTCGCTGGCAAACGGATTGCTGAGACGACCTTGGCCATCGGCGCTGCCGGAGCTCGCCGGCAAACCACCCTCCCACTGGGGAATGCTGCCGTCGGCGTTACCTGCACGCTCACCGCCCATTGGCGTCAGTGAGTCGCCGAGCTTGGCCGCCTGCTCGGCAGTTACCGCCGCTTGAGCACTGCATACATGCAACGTGAGGACAGCAGCAGTTATCGCAAGAGATAAGGATTTCATGGGTATTCCTCAGAAGCTGACGCCGAAGCTCAGGGCTGCGTAGTCGCGGTCGGCGTTCATGTTGTAATCGCCACCGAAGAAGTCGGTGTACGAGAGGCTGACGTTGTAGGTGCTGAGGTAGGTGGCATCCACACCCAGGCTGATGGCCTTAGAGCCCTCGTTGAAACCAGGCTCGGGACCGTAGCCATCGACGTCATGCGACCAGGTCAGATTCGGGCGAATATCGAATCCGGGAATCAGGCTGTTGTAGTCCCACATGGCACGGATTCGGTAGCCCCAGGAGTTCGTGGTGGCGAAACCGTCGTCATTGCAGTACTGGCCACGGCACAGGCTGTTGTCAGGGTAGATCCGGCCTGAACCGAAGACGTTGGCGCGCCCGTAGCGCAGGCCGTCGCGCCCTTCCAAACCGCCGATGTGGGTGACCCCTACCTCACCGACCAGGGTCACGCGGCTGGCGCCCATCACCTGGTCGAAGCCGTGCAGCGCAGTGACCTGCGCCTGGGAGATTTCCTTACGCTGGTAGCCGTTGAAGGCGCGATTGTCGTAGATGCCGTAGGCGCCCGAGTAATACAGCGGAGTTGCCGCGGGGTTGCCCGTGGCTGCGCCGATCTGGTCCACCGAGTTCAATTGCAGCGGCATGTTCGGCCGGTAGCTCAACTCGCCGGAGAGACTGGTGCCGGTGCTCAGCATGGTGCTGAAACTCAGGCCATACAGGCGGATATCTTCCGGGTAGTCGGTAAAGTACTTGGCGGTTCCCAGGCGATAGGCTGCCGTCAGCTGCAGACCATTGGCACTGGCGAGAAAGCCCGGGCAAGCTCCTGCAGGAATGCCCAGGTTGGCGCACATCTGAGCCCCGAAGCCCTGGTTGGTGGTATGCGGGCTGGTAATGGAGCTCACATAGGGTTGGCGGCTGTGATAGTTGACCGCGTAGGCACCGAACTCGCTATCCAGTTCGGCGGCATACCAGCGCAGGGCCAACCCCCATTGCCCACTGTCGCGCGGCTCCTTGTTCGGCGCACGCTTGATCTCCACCCCTTCGCTGGTGAGATTGACGCCGAACGGGCTCAACGCTCGTTGCGCGGCAACGTTCTGATCCAGGATCGGCCCTACCGTCGCACCACCGCAGCCATCTGCAACGAAGTCATTCTGCGAGAAGAACGTGCCGCAGTTTTCCGATACGGTCTTTTCCCACTCAAGCTGATAGAAGCCCTCGACGCTGAGCTCTTCGCTCAATGTCTGCGACAGGTACAGCATGTTGGCAGGGATGATGCCTTCCTTGATTTCAGACCCTGGCTGGCGCAGTGCGGAAACATCGAATGCGTTCATCGCGTTAATCCCGCCACGAATGAACGTGCTCTCCCCCCAGTTCACCACCTGCCGGCCGAGGCGTACGGTTCCGTCGAGTCCGCCGATGCTGTAGTTATGATAAAGAAAGGCATCGAGGATCGTGGCCCCCGAAGACTGCGCCGACGCATCCCGCCCGCTGTCGCTGATATCCTTGAAGGGGCGATCTTCGTCCTTCAACTCGAAGTCATACCAATACTTGCCACGAACAAACAATCCAGAGTCGCGATATTTCAACTCAAGGTCATGCACGCCTTTAAATACCTTGGAAAAAATATCGCCATTCTTGAAGTTGCGCCGCCCATCGTCACCGCTGGATGCCCACAGTTTCTTGTCTGGCGTTTGTGTAGACCAACTGGCACCAAGCGAGAGTGAAGAGTCGAACTGCCCCTCCACGTCGCCAATATTGAACGTTACTGCCTGGGCGGACGCACAGACGCAGACACACATGCCAATGGATATTGGCAAACGGCTAAGCTTTGTGATCATTTTTGTATCTCTTGTTGTTCACACAGCATGATTAATGAAAGTTGAAGTTACTGACCAACTCTCAGATCGCTCTCATCCCTGGTTAATTACCGCTCACTTAGTTCTCTCTTTATTTGCATGACTCAGCCGCTCCTAATTGGTCCACTCGACCGCGAAGGTAAACTTGCTGAGCTTGTCCTCCAGACGGGCCCGGTATTCACCCGCACCGATTCGGGCTACCAAACCTCGCTGGGCGTCTTGCAAAACCTCTACAGCGACGCCGGAAAGGCCTACCGACTCCGCCTCCTGCTCAATGGCCATGGCGATCTCCCGTTTCAGGAGTGCCGGCTTGAAAATCTTCCCTACCGGCGTCACCGGAAGGTCGTCGACGACCTCGATTCGCTTGGGTAGCGCCGCTCGTTCAGGAATGCGGGATGTGGCGAACTGCAGGAGTTCGCTGGCGCTGCAGTGCATCCCCGCATTGAGTTGCACGTAAGCAACCGGCACCTCTCCGGCGTGAGCATCGGGACTGCCGACTGCCGCCGCCATGGCTACAGCGGGATGGCTCTGCAGCACCTCCTCGATCTGCTTGGGATCGATGTTGTGGCCGCCGCGGATGATCAGTTCCTTCTTGCGCCCGGTGAGCCAGAAGTAGCCCGCAGCGTCCTGACGGCCAAGATCACCGGTGTTCAGCCAGCTCCGGCCGTCGATGTCGATCCATACGCCACGGTTGTGGCTGGACTCCAGATAGCCGGCGAACACATTGGGGCCGTGGATAGCGATCACCCCGACTTCGTCGGTCGCGGCAGAGCGTAGATAGTGGCCCTGCTCATCGAGGATGACGGCACGCATCTCCTGATAGGCCAGGCGCAAACCGATGGAGCCGATCAGCCGTTCACCTTCCGCAGGGTTGCTGGAAGAGACGCAGGCACCCTCGGTCAGCCCATAGCCTTCGAGGATGCGCACACCGCTGCGCTTTTCGAACTCGCGGAATAGCTCCACCGGCATCGGTGCTGCGCCACACAGGGCGTACTGCAGGCTGGACAGGTCGTGCCCCTCCAGCGGCTGCTGCAACAGCGCCGAATACACGGTGGGCACGCCGGAGAAGAAGTTGATGCCGAAGTGCTCGACCATCGCCCAGAAGCGCGCGATCACGCCCTCGCCACGGTAGCCCTGGGGCGTGCCGATGATCACCCGGTCGCCATGGGTCCAGGGCATCAGGCCGGTGACCAACTGACCGTTGACGTGAAACAGCGGCAGGCCGCAAAAGATCACCTGGCCAGGCTCACGCGGTTGCAGGTTGCGCGCCATCGCCCAGGCGTTGAACACCTCGGAACCGTGGGTGCGCATGGCGATTTTCGGCAGGCCGGTGGTACCGCCGGTGCAGAAGTACGAGGAGTGCTCCGAGCCACGAATAAGCCGGCCACTGAGCAGACGTTCGCCGGGCTGGCGGCGCATCAGACTACGCAGATCATGGATACGCCGGCCATGCTGGCGGCGCTTCTCGCGCTGGGCCAGCCAGCGCAAGGCCAGGCCAGGAACAGCATCGACATAGGGCGTCATGCTGACCCAGACGATGTCGAGCACACCGGGCAGGCGATCGAGTTGGCTGGCCAGTTTCGGCCACAGGTCGGTACCCGGCGTCGGTGCCAGGGTGACCACCAGTTTGGCGTTGGCTGCGCGCAACAGTTCGCCGATCTGCGCAGCCTCCAGCAGCGGGTTGATGGCCATGACGATGCCCGTCGCCTCGCCACCCCAGATGGTGAAGTGGGTTTCCGGCAGGTTCGGCAACAGGAAGGCCACGACATCCTTGGGCCCGATTCCCAGCCCATGAAAAGCGTTGGCCGCACGGGTGATGTCGGCGAACAGCTCGGCGTAGCTCCAGTCATGGGTGTTCTGGAAAGCCTTGGCGTCGAGGAAAAAACTCAGCGCCGGCTTCTCTCCATGCAAGGCGGCACAACGCTGCAACGCCGCATAGGTGTTCGACGGCAGGTTGTGCCGCTCCAGCGGCACGCTCTCGATGGCCTCGATATCGGCCAGATTGCGGACTGCCATCAGCCTTGCTCCACCACGCGGTTACGTTGCACGCCGAGGTCGATCACGCCGTCGGCGCTGCGGATGCTGGCCTCCACCAGGTCACCGACCTTGAGGTACTGGGTACGCTCGGCCTGGACCTTCATGAAAATCTTCCACTTGGTCGCCTCCGGCAGCAGCGCGGCAATACGCTGCTTGGCCGGCGATGGCACTGATAGCGCACAGCCGGCGGGGGTGCCGGTGGCGATCAGGTCACCGGCGGCGAAGTCCTGCACGCCGGACAGCTCAGCCAGCGTCTCCGCCGGGCCGTACACCAGGTTGGCCGTGCTGTCCTGCTGGCGCACTTCGCCGTTGACGGTCAGGCGCAGCTGCAGTTTCTTCAGGTAGGCCATGTCCTGCGGGCCGAGCAGACAGAGGAAGGGGCCGACCGGACCGAAGGTGCGGAAGCTCTTGCCCTTGTAGAACTGCATCTGCGGAATCTGGATATCACGCGCCGAATAGTCGTTGACGATCACCACACCGGCGACGAACTCGTGCAGGTTGGCATCGTTGACCGCAACCTTGCCGCTGATGGCGCGACGCAGCACCAGGCCCAGCTCGATCTCGTAGTCGAGGAAGCGCACTTCACGCGGTTTGATCAGCTCACAGTCGGCGGCAACGATGCAGCTCTGCGCCTTGGTGAAGATCATGTTGAAGTGCTTCACGTCCGGGTTCATGCCCGACTCGATCATGTGCTGGCGGTAGTTGGCGCCCTGGCAGACAAACTGCTGGTCGCGGGTCACCGGCGACAACAGTTTGACCTCGGCAAGTGTCAGCTCCCCTTCCGGCAAGGCGGCCAGATCTTCCAGGCGGGTGCCGCTGACCAGGTCACCGGTACTGGCGAAATACCCGGGAATGAGCGCGATGCGCTCGCCGCGAACGACGCCCCAGTGACGCTCGTTCTGGTGTTCGAAGTGGACTACATGGACCGGCATGGACGCGACTCCTGGTATTGCAGTTGGCCGCTCGCTGGCGGCGATTTGTTGTTCTGGTTCAGCGTGACTGGTGGTCGGCAGCAAGGCCGTGGCACTGACCAGCACAGCGCCGCTCTTGAGCAGCTGACGGCGGCTGCAGCCCGGCATGCCGACAGACCTAGCCGAACATCCGCGCCAGGGTGACCAGCTTGCGCAAGGTCACATCCGGGCTGTGCCGCAGGTTGTGCAGCAGGGCACGCAGGGCGACCAGATTCATCTTCGGTTTGGTGAAGCTCTTGGGCATGCGCTGGCCCCACTGGGACATGGCTTCCGGACTTACCGCATGCAGCTCGGTCGGTTGCTCGGCGGTGAACAGATCACCGTCACAGTAGTGCTCGTGCTTGTTGCCCCAGGGGTCCTGCCAGTAGTCGAAAATCTGGCTGCCGAGAATGTGCCGGCCGATTCCCCAGGCGTGCGTCCAGCCGCGCTCCTGCAGGATGCGCTGGCCCATACCCACGGCGTCGGCATCCACCACTTCGTAGGCACTGTGGCTGTAGGCGGCCATGAAGCCCTGGGCGATGGCCAGGGTGTGATGATCGGCCGGGGTGCTCCCCAGGTTCAGACGCATGAAGGCCACCGCGGGCGAGCCGTCCGGCAGCACCTGCACATCACTGGGAATGAAGCCGAAGTGCTGGGTGTACCAGGCACAGGTCGCCTGGTAGTCGGCCACTTCCAGCACCACGTGACCAAGCTTGATGATCTCCGGCGGAGCGATGGGTGGACGCTGGGTGGAATTGATGCGCGGTAGCTCATCGACCAGGTTCATCGGCAGCGGCGCACGGTGCGGCAGTGGTGCCACCTTCTGCTGGCCATGGATTGCCTCGATGAGAAAACCGGACGGATCGGTGAGGCGCACACACTCCCCGCCCCCTGGCGTCGTCAACGATTCGATCGACGAAGCCCCTGGCAGCGCCGCTACTCGTTCAAGGTCGGCGCGACTGGCCAAACGCAGGCCGAAGCCAACGAAACGTGCCTTGTCCGCCCGACCCACGCGGTAGCAATAGGCCGCCGTCCCGGTGCCGCGCAGATACAGGCAGCCTGTGTCGCGACGCGCCAGACGCAGGCCGAAGTCACCGAGGAAACGTTCGGCCTGGTCCAGGTCCGGACGCTCGAAGATCAGATGCGCCAACGCCTGAGCCTTCACCGTAGGCTCTGGGTGGCGTGCCGGCTGCGCAGTGGCAAGACGGGGCTGAGCGGAGTGCTGCTGCATTATTGTTGTTCTCCGTGGCTTTTTTCAGGCAAAGCCGGGCCCGCGACCTCATTTGACGAGGTCGTTGGTTAACAGGGTGAAATCAGTCCAGTGCGGGTAGTGGCGGCAGCTCGGCAGTAGCCAGGCTGCGGGCCTCCTCGCTCGTCAGTCCTAACGAGCGCAGAATGAATTCGGCGGTGTCGCTGCCGGCGTCACGCCAGGTTTTCAGGCCTTCGATGACCAGGAACATGGCGGTCAGCGTGGAGCCGGAAATCATCGAGATCACGCTGACCATCTGCTCCTGGCGAAACTGGTAGCGACCGACCTGCAACCCGCTCATCAGGTCGACGGTGGCCTGGCTGTAAAACATCTCGCGCAGCGACGAGTCGCTCATGGCAAAGCGACTGAAGAAGGTGCCCCACTGCGGCTCTTCATGGGTACGGCGAATAAAGAAACGGATGCCGTTGGCCAGGCGTTGGGCCGGGTCCTGCACGTCGGCGAAGCTTTTGCTCACGCGCAGGTGCATCTCCTTGCTCAGCTGGCTGGCGACCTGCTGGAACAGCTGCTCGATGCTTTCGACATTGTTGTAGATGGTGCCACGCGCCACCCCGGCCTCCTGGGCCAGGTCACTGATATTGACCTGGTTGACGCCTTTCTCGGCAAACAGGCGCAGCGCGGCCTGATGGATACGGCGTTGTACGGGGTTAAGGGCTTCCACAGGGACTGTCTCCAGAATCGAACCTGGGACAATTGAACACCGATGTTCAATAATGGTCAACCCGTTTTTCTTTGCTGCCCAAAAATAAACCCAGAAAACTGGCGGAAAGCCGCGCAATATCAGACTCTAAAGTTCATCCAGCCGTTCTACAGGGGTGACCAACACAGAATTGATATTGATTTTACTGAACACCGGTGTTCATCATTGCTTTGCACTGTCCGACCAGGCATAACAACAATGAATATCCAGCAAGGCCGCATCGACGTTCACCACCACATCATTCCGCCGGTCTACGCCGAAGCCATCTACCAGCACGGGCTGCAACTGCATGCCGGCGCACCACTGCCGAAGTGGACGCCGGAAAAGTCGCTGCAGGTGATGGACATGAATGGCATCCAGCGGGCGATCACTTCGCTGACGACCCCCGGCGCCCATCTCGGCGGCGGGATCGACCAAGCGAGCGACCTGGCCCGAGCCTGCAACGAGTACGCGGCAGAGCTCTGCCAACAGCATCCCTCACGTTTCGGCAGCTTCGCCCTGCTGCCGCTGCCCTTTACCGAAGCCTCCTGCGCCGAGGCGATTCACGCCCTGGACGAGCTCAAGGCCGATGGCCTGGTGATGTTCGGCAGCAGCGACGGCGTGTTCCTTGGCGACCCGCGCTTCGAGGAACTGATGGCCGAACTGGATCGCCGCGCTGCGGTGGTGTTCGTCCACCCGAACCTGCACCAGACCAGCGAGCAACTGGGCATGCAGGCGCCGGGATTTCTCATCGAGTTCCTCTGCGATACCACCCGCGCCGCCGTCAACCTGATCCTCACCGGCACGCTGGAACGCTATCCGCGCATTCGCTGGATCCTCGCCCACGGCGGCGGCTTCCTGCCCTACGTGGCCTGGCGAGTGGCGCAGGCCGATGCCTTGCCGCAGGTGCGGGAAAAAGCACCGCAGGGCGTGATGAGCTACCTCAAGCGCTTCTACTTCGACACCGCGCTGTCGCCATCGCGCTATTCGATGGCGGCACTCAAGGCCCTGGTCGAACCTTCGCAGATCCTCTTCGGCAGCGACTTCCCCTTCGCTCCTGCGCCGCTGACCAGCCTGCAATGCCAGACCCTGGAGGAGAACCCCTTGTGGTCGGCCGAACAGCTCTACGGCATTCACCGTGGCCATGCGCTCAACCTGTTTCCGCAGTACCGCCAGGACTACGAGCAGGTAACACCCGAGGCGATCTACCTCGACGAACCCTTTTCCCACCGCATGAAGCGCAGCCTGACCCGCCCGGTCGGCGCCTTCGTCGAGCGCGTGCGCAGCCGCTGAGGTCAATATGAAACGACGTGAGTTCGTCATCGGTGCCGGCGCGCTTGCCAGCGCCTCATTACTGGCCGACGGCCTGAACCTGGCCGCAGCCGAGTCGCCCGAGGCATCAACGGCAGAGGAGCCATCGAGCAAACTGCGTGGCCCCACTGTGGGCCGAGTCGATGTGCACCATCACCTGCTGCCGCCCTTCTATATTGCAGCATTGCGCCAGCAGGGCCTGGAACGCATGGCCGGCGTGCCACTGCCGCAGTGGTCGCCAGAGCAGTCATTGGCATTAATGGATGCCCAGGGCATACAGGCGGCGATCCTCTCGCTGCCGGCACCCGCGGTGAGTTTCGGCGAACCAAAGAATGCGGCTGAACTGGCGCGCCGCTGCAACGAGTACGCCGCCGGCCTCATACAGCAGCACCCCAGCCGCTTTGGCAGTTTTGCCGCACTCCCCCTGCCGGCCACCGAGCCGGCCTGCGTCGAGGCCATCCATGCCCTGGATGTGCTCAAGGCCGACGGCGTGCAATTGCTGGCCAGCAGCAACGGCGTGTTTCTGGGTGATCCGCGTTTCGATGAGCTGATGGCCGAACTGGATCGCCGCGAAGCGACCGTGCAGGTCCATCCCAACCTGCACCCCAGCAGCCAGACCCTGGCCTTGGACACGCCCGGCTTCGTGCTGGAGCTGACCTGCGATACGAGTCGCGCAGCGGTCAATCTGATCCTCTCCGGCACCCTGGAGCGTTATCCGCGTATTCGCTGGATCCTCGCCAACGCCGGCGGCTTCCTGCCCTATGCGGCCTGGCGGGTATCGCTGGCAAACGCCTTTCCTGAATTTCAGGATCGCGCGCCGCAGGGGGTGATGAACTACCTGCAGCGTTTCTACTTCGACACCGCCCTGGCGCCAGGCGCGCCCTCGATGGCAGTGCTACGCGAGCTGGTCGAACCGCGTCAGGTGCTGTTCGGCAGTGACTTCCCGCTGGCGCCGGACGTGCTGGTCAGCCAGCAGGTGACTGAGCTCGGCACCGCCTCGCTGTGGACGCCGCAACAGCTCGCCGGCATCGCCCGTGGCCATGCCCTGAGCCTGTTCCCGCGCTTTGCCAGCCCTGCTGAAGCCGTGGCTGCCGCTCCGCAGTTTGAATCCGAGTCCACCCTGCATCGCCTGGGGCGGAACGCCACCCAACCGCTTGCTGCACTGCTGCAGCGCCTGAAGGACTGACACCATGAGCCAGCTGTTCCAGCCGCTACGCCTGCCCAACGGCCAGGTTATCCCCAACCGGATCGGCAAAGCCGCCATGGAGGAAAACCTGGCCGATGCCGAACATGCGCCAAGCGACAAGCTGATTCGCCTCTATCGCACCTGGGCACAAGGTGGCGCCGGACTGATCATTACCGGCAACGTGATGGTCGACCGTCATGCCTTGACTGGCCCCGCCGGCGTGGTACTGGAGGACGATCGACACCTGCCGCGCTTCACTGCCTGGGCCAAGGCCTGCCGCAGCCAGGGTGCGCAGGCCTGGCTGCAGATCAATCACCCCGGCCGCCAGTTGATGGCCGCGCTCGGCCAGCCGGCACGCGGGCCCTCCGCCGTGGCGGTGAACATTCCCGGCCTGGAAAAGCTCTTCGCTCAGCCACGCGCCTTGTCCGAGAACGAGATCGAAGAGTTGATCGCGCGCTACGTGAACACCGCCAGGCTAGCCGAACGCGCCGGCTTCACTGGCGTGCAGATACATGCCGCGCATGGCTACCTGTTCAGCCAGTTCCTCTCGCCCCTGACCAACCAGCGCAACGACCAGTGGGGCGGCAGCCTGGAGAATCGCGCGCGCATCCTGCTGCGCACGGTGGCAGAGGTGCGTACCCAGGTGGCGGCCGACTTCTGCGTGGCGGTGAAGCTCAACTCGGCGGATTTCCAGCGCGGTGGTTTCGATGCCGAGGACGCTGCTGCAGTGGTGCAACTGCTCAACCAACAGGGCGTGGATCTGGTCGAGCTGTCCGGCGGCAGCTACGAAAGCCCGGCCATGCAGGGCCATACCCGCGACGGCAGCAGCCTGGCGCGCGAAGCCTACTTCCTCGAATTCGCCGAGCGCATCGCCGCGGTGGCGCAGATGCCGCTGATGGTCACCGGCGGCATTCGGCGTCGGTCGGTCGCCGAGCAGGTGCTGGCAGGACGGGTGGCGATGCTCGGCATGGCCACCGCATTGGCCATCGAGCCAAACCTGCCGCGACGCTGGCAGGCTGGCGAAGAGGCCGCTATCGCGCCCATCGTGGTGGCCTGGAAGAACAAGGCGCTGGCCTCGGCCGCCACCCAGTCCGTGGTGAAAAAGCAGCTGACCCTGCTCAGCCACGGCAAGCCGACCCGGCCAGGTGTTTCACCCTTCCTGGCCCTGCTGGGCAATCAGTTGAAGACCAAGCGCCAGTCCCGCGAATACCGCCGCTGGATCAGTCAGCGCAGTTGAGTCGCCTAACCCGGCAGCGCCTGCGCGGCCAACTTGCGGGCGCGCGCCGGGGTGACGCCAAGGGCCTTGAGCACCATTTCGGCCACCTTGCTGTCGTGCTCCTCAACACCGCGCCCCTCGACTACCGCGCGCATGCCGCCGACACCGCAGGACACCACGAGATCCAGGGCGATGTTCTCGTCGGGGTAATTGAACACCCCCTCCTCGGCACCGGCACGCAGGTCGGCCAGTACATGCCCGGCAATCTTCGAGCGGATCGCCTGGTCGAAATGCACCACGCGAATCACCGCACTGGCCCACTGCGGATCGGTTTCGGCACGGCGAATGAACATCCGCACGCCGATGGCCAGGCGGCTGGCGCCACTGTTCACCGCCACGCTGAGCACTGCGATGGCTTCGGAGAACTCATCGGCCAGGGCAATGCCGACCGCCTCGACCACCTCGTCGCGGGTGCGGAAATAGTTGTAGATGGTGCCACTGGCGACTTCCGCCTCGCTGGCCACCTCCAGCAGCGCCACCTCGCCAACCTCCTTGCGCGCGAACAGGCGCAGCGCGGCGTCGATCAGGCCCTGACGGGTGCGCTCGCGCTTCTTGTGGCCGCGGGTCAACGGAATGTCGGGATTGGCGCTAGTGCTCATCGGCGTGCTCGCAGAAAAAACGGCCCCGATGATAGTGCAACGGGGCCGATGGGTTCACTGGCCTAGCAGGGCCAGACTCTCGCGCACCACATCGGCGGCGCGCGCCTGGGGACCTTCGTGCATGACGATGCGATCCGGACGGATGACTGCCAGCGTGCGTTCACCCGCCCGGCTCATCAGTACCTGGCCGATGTCCTCGACGAAAGGCGTGGTGCCGTTTGCCTTCTGCCCGTGCAGGCCGACCTGCAGATACGCGCCGCCACAACGCTCCCACTGTTGCTGGGTAGCGTTATCCAGCTGGCCACGCGGGTCGATACCAAAGCCCACCAGGGTCAGACGGTCGCCCAAAACATCGTCACTGAGGCCAATGCTGCCGTCGACCGTGCGCACCAACCCCTGCGGGAACAAGCCACCGCGGCGCAGGCGACGCCCCCTGGCCCGGCGCGCGAACAGGCCCTGCTTGAAGTTGTTCTTCGGCTTGATCTCCAGCTCCTCGAACAGCCGGCGCAGCGGCGGAATCACCCGCAGCGTGCGCATCAGGCCATGGCCGAGTAGCGCTGCCGGCGCGTTGCTGGGCATCACCATGCGCCCCATCAGCTTGGCCAGATTGATCATCTCCCGAGCATGCGGGCGACGCTCCTGGTCATAGCTGTCGAGAATCTTCGCTTCGGCGCGGCCATCCAACACCCAGGCCAGCTTCCAGGCCAGGTTGGCGGCGTCACGCAAGCCAGCGACCAGGCCCTGGCCGACGAAGGGCGGCGTGATATGCGCGGCATCGCCGATCAGGAACACCCGCCCCTGCTGGAAGCTGTCGCAGCAGCGCGCGTGAAAACGGTACACCGCCTTGCGTTCGATCTTCAGCTGACTGGGCTCGACCCATTTCTGCAGCAGCTCGGCAATGCGCTCGTCGCTCTCCATCTGTTCGCGGCTTTCGCCGGCATGCAGCATGAACTCCCAGCGCTCGCGCCCGCCGGGCGCCGGCATGTGTGGCGTGGGACGGCGGTGATCGCAGATGAACTCGACGTGGTCGATGGCCTGCTTTTCACGCTCGGCGGCATCGACAATCAACCAGTCCTCGCTGTAGCTCTGGCCCTCGAAGTCCTGGCCGATCAGGCTGCGCACCCGCGAGCTGGCACCGTCTGCTCCCACCAGGTAACGCGCACGCACCTGATGCGAGCCGCCATCTTCGCAGCGCAAGGTGGCGATAACGCCATCGGCATCCTGCTGCAGGTGCTCAAGCTCGAAGCCACCCAGGCTGAGAACATTGTCGAAGCGCTGGTACTGCTCGCGCATCGAGCGCTCCAGATCCGGCTGGTAGAAGGTCACCAGCTTGGGATGACCATCCAGGCTGCCGCTGGTGTTGGCCCGGCCGAACTGGCCGACCATGGGACTGTGCATGCGCACTTCGGGAATGACGATCTTGTCGAAGGCATCCTCGGCCAGGCCGGCCAGCTGCAGGATGCGCAGTGCCTCGTTGTCGAGGGCGATGGCCCGGGGCATCAGCAGGATGTCGTGCACCTTGTCCACCGCCAGCGTCTGCACGCCATAGCGACCGAGCAAGGCCGCCAGCGTCGCGCCGACCGGGCCATTACCGATAACCAGAACATCCACTGCCTCGGGCAGCAAGGGACTTTGCTTGTTGTTGTGCATGGCGGTCTCTTGTAGTTGTTGATGGCCGTTGAGAAATTTGGAGAGACTATTCAATATTGAATATTTTCTCAATATTGAAATTTATGCGAATGAAGTAGCACCAGCTCACGCACCAGCAACAACAGGGAAGTCCCGCTCAGGCACTGCCCCGCTCGACCAGCTCGAAACCCACATCCAGCCGGGTCGGGTTACGCGACAACGCCGGATCGGCCATGCGCGCCAGCAGGGCTTCGGCGATGGCCAGGCCGATGCGCGGGCCGTCGACGCGCACGGTGGTCAGCGGCGGGTGGCTATGGGCGGCGCTGGAAAGATCGCCGAAGCCCATCACTGCCAGGTCCTGCGGCACCCGCAGGCCACGGCTGGCAGCCTCGGCCAGCACCCCCTGAGCGACGGTGTCGGAGCTGCACACCACCACTTCGCCAGCCGCCTGGCGTTGCAACAACAGGCTCAGGCCCTCGCGGCCCACGGCCAGAGTGGCTGGCGCCGGAAGGACTTCCACCGCCACATCGGCGATGCCCTGTGCAGCCAGCGCCTGTACCAGGCTGCGATAACGGCGCAGGCCACGCGGGTCGTCCAGCGTCACCACGGAGATACGCCGGTAGCCCTTGCCCAGCAGGTACTGCGCCACGGCCTGCCCCACCGCTTCATGGGAGAAGCCCACCAGCATGTCCAAGGGCTTGCTGCACAGGTCCCAGGCTTCCACCACCGGGATGCCGACCCGCGCCAGGCGCTCGCGGCTGGCGCGGGTATGCTCGGTGCCGGTCAGTACGATGCCGTCCGGGCGCCTGCCCAGCACCGCCTCCAGCAAAGCTTCTTCCTGCTCGGGCTGGTAGCCGGTCAGACCGAGCAGAGCCTGGTAGCCCGCGATGGTCAGACGATCGGTCAGCGCCTGCACGGTGTCGGCGAAGATGGAGTTGGCAATGGTTGGCAGGAAGATCGCTACCAGCCGGCTGCGACTCGACGCCAACGCGCCGGCCGCCAGGTTGGGCACGTAGCCGGTGGCGCGTACCGCCTCCTGCACCCGCTTGCGCGTGGCGGCGGTGACCACCTCCGGGCGCCCCAGAGCACGCGAGACGGTGATAGGAGAAACGCCGGCCACCCTGGCGACATCGACCAGGGTCGGAGCTGAGCGGGTACGGAAGTCGGACTGTTTTCGAGCCAAGGGAAACTCCTGCCGGGGTCAGGATCGCGTCCGCGTGCCACGCAAGACGGCTGAGTAGCCGTCACTGAACCGCGCTCCTGCCATCACCGCCATGTTGTCATACAACAACGGAATAAGTGCCACCCTTTTCAAGAGCAGGCTGGGAGCAGCACCTTGGGTTCGAACACCGCACACAAGTGTCGCAACACCCTGGAATCAGACGGACAACAGCCTTATGGTGAAGCCGCACAACAGCGCCAGGAAGGCCATGATAGATAGGCTCAAGCGAAACTCGGCGATAGCGTCGCCGAATATTCCACTTAGGTCGCGTTGACAGCTTCGCACTGTGCTGTTGATAATCCGTGAAAGTCATACGACAACGTATGACATCAAATAACAACAAAGCGAAGATATCAGGCCCGTCATGACCACGACCTCCAGCGCACAACGCCCGTTCAACCGCCTGCTACTCACCGGCGCCGCCGGTGGCCTGGGCAAAGTCCTGCGCGAAAGCCTGCGCCCTTATGCGGAAGTCCTGCGCCTGTCCGATATCGCCCCCATGGCCCCTGCCGCCGGCCCCCACGAGGAAGTGGTGCAGTGCGACCTGGCCGACAAGGCCGCCGTACATGCCCTAGTCGAAGGCGTGAGTGCCATCCTCCACTTCGGTGGTGTTTCGGTGGAGCGCCCGTTCGAGGAAATCCTCAGCGCCAATATCGCCGGCACCTTCCATATCTATGAAGCCGCCCGCCGCCACGGCGTGAAGCGCGTGATCTTCGCCAGCTCCAACCATGTGATCGGCTTCTACAAGCAGAGCGAGCGCATCGACGCCCTCTCGCCGCGCCGTCCGGACGGCTACTACGGCCTGTCCAAGTCCTACGGCGAGGACATGGCCAGTTTCTACTTCGACCGCTACGGCATCGAGACCGTGAGCATCCGCATCGGCTCCTCCTTCGAGGAGCCGCTGAACCGCCGCATGATGCACACCTGGCTGAGTTACCGCGACCTCACCGAGCTGCTCGGCAAGGCCCTGCACACCCCGGACGTCGGCCACACCGTGGTCTACGGCATGTCCGACAACCTCAATGTGTGGTGGGACAACCGCCACGCCGCGCACCTGGGCTTCGTCGCCCAGGACAGCTCCGAAGTGTTCCGCGCCAAGGTCGAAGCGCAGCCGCCGGTGGCCGCCGACGACCCCGCCGCCGTGTACCAGGGCGGCGCCTTCTGCGCCCAGGGGCCGTTCGAGTAACAGGAGCCGCCCCTCCTCCGATTGCACGCGAACAACAACAGAGAACTCGCCATGCAAGCCGAACTGATCCTTGATGCCCGCAACGGCGTCGGCGAAAGCCCGGTGTGGAACGCCGACGAACAAGCCCTGTACTGGGCCGATATTCCCGCCGCACGCCTGCACCGCTGGCAGGCCGACAACGGCCAGACCCAGAGCTGGCAGGGCGAGGAGATGCTCGCCTGCATCGCCCGCCGCGCCGATGGCCAGGGTTGGATCGCCGGCATGCAGAGCGGTATCTTCCAGATTCAGCCGCAGGCCGATGGCTCGCTCAGCAGTAGCCTGCTGGCCGGTGTCGAACATGCCCGGCCGGAAATGCGCTTCAACGATGGCCGCTGCGATCGCCAGGGCCGCTTCTGGGCCGGCAGCATGCTGCTGGACATGGGCGCAGGCATCGCCGCCGGCCAGCTCTACCGCTTCAGCGACAACCAGCTCAGCGCCCAGCTCGATGGCTTCATCGTGCCCAATGGCCTGGGCTTCAGCCCGGACGGCACGACCATGTACCTGTCCGACTCACATCCCGACGTGCAGGCCATCTGGGCGTTCGATTACGACATCGACACGGGCACGCCACACAATCGCCGGTTGTTCGTCGACATGCGCCAGCATCTCGGCCGACCGGACGGTGCCGCCGTCGACGCTGATGGCTGCTATTGGATCTGCGGCAACGACGCCGGCCTGATCCACCGTTTCACTCCAACCGGCAAGCTCGACCGCTCGCTGCACGTACCGGTGAAGAAGCCGGCCATGTGCGCGTTCGGCGGCGCCGACATGAGCACCCTGTTCGTCACCTCCATCCGTCCCGGCGGCGATCTTGCCGATCAGCCGCTGGCCGGTGGCGTGTTCGCCCTGCGCCCGGGCGTGCAGGGCCTGCCGGAGCCCCTGTTCAAAGGCTGAACACCGCCTTGCTGCACCGTTGTTCGTAACACCGTACTCCCAACAAAAACAAAGACTGGAGAACCCCATGAACTTCAAACGCAAGTTGCTCACCGCCGCCCTGCCCCTGGTCTTCTGCCTGTCCGGCACGGCCCACGCTCTGGACATCAAGTTCGCCGAGATCCACCCGGCCGGTTATCCGACCGTGGTCGCCGAAGAAAACATGGGCAAGAAGCTGGCCGCAGCCGACAGCGACATCAGCTTCAAGATGTTCGCCGGTGGCGTGCTCGGCTCCGAGAAGGAAGTGGTCGAGCAGGTACAGATCGGCGCCATCCAGATGACCCGCGTCAGCCTCGGCATCGTCGGCCCGGTGGTACCGGACGTGAACGTGTTCAACATGCCGTTCGTGTTCCGCGACCAGGCCCACATGCGCAAGGTGATCGACGGCGAAATCGGCCAGGAGATCCTCGACAAGATCACCAACTCCGAATTCAACCTGGTGGCCCTGGCCTGGATGGACGGCGGCACCCGCAACCTCTACACCAAGAAGCCGGTGCGCAAGATCGAAGACCTGCAGGGCATGAAGGTACGCGTCATGGGTAACCCGCTGTTCGTCGACATGATGAACGCCATGGGCGGCAACGGCATTGCCATGGACACCGGCGAAATCTTCAGCGCCCTGCAGACCGGCGTGATCGACGGCGCCGAGAACAACCCGCCGACCATGCTCGAACACAACCACTACCAGAACGCCAAGTACTACACCCTGACCGGTCACCTGATCCTGCCGGAGCCGGTGGTGATGTCCAAGGAAACCTGGAACTCGCTGACGCCCGAGCAACAGGCTCTGGTGAAGAAGGTCGCCAAGGAAGCGCAACTGGAAGAACGCCAGCTGTGGGACGCCAAGGTCGCCGCCAGCGAAGAGAAGCTGAAAGCCGCCGGCGTCGAGTTCATCAACGTCGACAAGAAGCCCTTCTTCGACGCCACCGCACCGGTGCGCGAGAAGTACGGCGCGCAGTATGCCGATCTGATGAAACGCATCAGCGAAGTCCAGTAATTCACTCCCTGATGAACACCGCGGCGCAGCCAAACGGCTCGCCGCGGTGCTGGTGAAGTTTCCATGAAAGACCGCCTGTTACGCGTCAACGACGTCATCTACATGAGCTGCATCTGGGTCGCCGGCCTGGCCGTGGCGGCCATGTCGCTGATGATTCCCTGGGGCATCTTCGCCCGCTATGTCCTCGGCAGCGGCTCCAGCTGGCCGGAGCCGGTCGCCATCCTGCTGATGGTGCTGTTCACCTTCGTCGGCGCCGCCGCCAGCTACCGCGCCGGCGCACACATGGCGGTGACCATGCTCACCGACCGCCTGCCGTCGCACCTGCAAGGCTATGTCGAGATCCTGGTGCAGCTGCTGATGGCCACTATCAGCCTGTTCATGCTGATCTGGGGCATCAAGCTGTGCATCGCCACCTGGAACCAGTTCAACAGCGCCCTGCCCTTCCTGCGTATCGGCCTGTGCTACAGCCCGATTCCCATCGGCGGCGCACTGAGCCTGATCTTCATTCTTGAGCGCCTGTTCTACGGCGACCAGAGCCACCGTCGGGTGGTCAACTACGAGCAGCACGACGACAACCACGAGGCCGTGCAGTAAATGGATGCCTTCATTCTTCTCGGCAGCTTCCTGCTGCTGATCGCCCTGCGCATGCCGGTCGCCTACGCCCTCGGCCTTTCGGCCCTGGCCGGCGCCTGGTGGATCGGGATTCCCTTCCACGCGGTGATGATCCAGGTCGCCGGCGGGGTCAACAAATTCTCCCTGCTGGCCATTCCGTTCTTCGTGCTGGCCGGCGCGATCATGGCCGAAGGCGGCATGTCGCGGCGCCTGGTGGCTTTCGCCGGGGTGCTGGTGGGCTTCGTCCGCGGCGGCCTGTCGCTGGTCAACGTCATGGCTTCGGCCTTCTTCGGCGCCATTTCCGGCTCCTCGGTGGCGGATACCGCCTCGGTCGGCTCGGTGCTGATTCCGGAGATGGAAAAGCGCGGCTACCCGCGCGAGTATTCCACCGCGGTGACCGTCAGCGGCTCGGTACAGGCCCTGCTCACCCCGCCCAGCCACAACTCGGTGCTCTACTCCCTGGCCGCCGGCGGCACGGTGTCGATCTCCTCGATGTTCATCGCCGGTATCGGCCCTGGGCTGCTGCTGTCGGTGGTGGTGATGAGCATGTGCCTGTTCTTCGCCAAGAAACGCAACTACCCCAAGGGCGAAGTGATTCCCCTGCGCCAGGCGCTGAAGATCTGCGGCGAAGCGCTGTGGGGCCTGATGACCATGTTCATCATCCTCGGCGGCATCCTCAGCGGCGTGTTCACCGCCACCGAGTCGGCGGCGATCGCCGTGGTCTGGGCCTTCTTCGTCACCATGTTCATCTACCGCGACTACAAGTGGCGCGAGCTGCCCAAGCTGATGCACCGCACGGTGCGCACGCTGTCGATCGTCATGGTGCTGATCGCCTTCGCCGGCGCCTTCGGCTACATCATGACGCTGATGCAGATCCCGGCGAAGATCACCACCACCTTCCTGACCCTGTCCGACAACCGCTACGTGATCCTGATGTGCATCAACTTCATGTTGCTGCTGCTGGGCACGCTGATGGACATGGCGCCGCTGATCCTGATCCTCACGCCAATCCTGATGCCGGTGATCATCAATCTGGGTATCGACCCGGTGCACTTCGGCATGATCATGCTGGTCAACCTAGGCATCGGCCTGATCACCCCGCCGGTGGGCGCGGTACTGTTCGTCGGCTCGGCCGTAGGCAAGGTCAGCATCGAAACCACGGTCAAGGCGCTGCTGCCGTTCTACGTGGCCCTGTTCATGGTGCTGATGATGGTCACCTACATTCCCGCCATCTCCCTGTGGCTGCCGCACATGCTGCTGTAGATTCACGGCGCTGCCGTGACCGGCAAGCGCCGCCTTCGTGCGGCGCTTGCGCTTTTGTCTCAAGGTGAGTCCTGTCGATGTCCGCCGTAACGCCCTTTCCCCGCCTGCTGGCCGTGGCGATCCTGATCTGCACCTCCAGCTCGTTCGCCGCCAACCATATCGCCGCACGCATCGCCTTCGATCACGACACCGGCCTGCTGCTGGCCATTCTCTGTCGCTCCGGGCTGACCTTTCTGGTGCTAGCCGGCCTGGTCTGGTGGCGCCGTGAATCGCTGCGCCTGAGCGCCAGCACCTGGCGCTGGCAGATTCTGCTGGGCCTGCTGATCGCCACGCAGAGCTTCTGCGTGTACTCGGCGGTGGCGCGGATTCCGGTGGCGGTGGCGCTGCTGGTGGTCAACCTGGCGCCGATTCTGCTGGCCCTGCTGACCTGGGCCCTGGGCGGGCCGCGACCGACCCGCCGCGCGGCGCTGCTGATGGGCATGATTCTGTTCGGCCTGGTACTGGTGCTGGATATCCCCGCACGCCTGAGCGGCGGCACCGGTGATGGACACCAGTGGGGCGCCGGCATCGCCTTCGGCGTCAGCGCGGCGGCGGTGTTCGCCGTGGCGCTGTGGATCACCGAGCATCGCCTGTCGCCGGTATCCGGCCCCCTGCGCAGCATGCTGACCCTGGGTGTGGTGTTTGTCGCCGCGGCGATTGCCGGTGCCAGCGACGTCCTGCCCGGCAGCATCGACCTGCCCAATGCCCAGGCCGGCTGGATCGCCCTGGCCTGCCTGACCCTGCTCTACGGCATGGCGTTCTCGCTGCTGTTCATCTGCATGCCGCGCCTGGATATCGCTCGCAATGCGCCGGTGATGAACGTCGAGCCGGTAGCCAGCCTGCTGCTCGGCTGGCTGATTCTCGGCCAGGCGCTGGGCGCCGTGCAGTTGCTCGGCGGCGCCATCGTGGTCAGCGGGATTGTGCTGCTGGCCCTGCGCAAGGGCTGAAGCGTGGCCTTACTGCGGCAGGACTTCGGCTTCTTCGTGGGCCTGGCGCAGGCGCTCTCGGCTGTTGGTCAGGTGCAGGCGCATGGCGGCACGCGCCGCCTCGCTGTCCTGGCGGGCAATCGCATCGTAGATCTCGTCGTGCTCGCGGCACAGGCGGGCCAGGTAGTGCTTCTGGTCGTCGTGGGCCAGGCGCGCCGAATTCACCCGGGTGCGCGGAATGATGCTGGTGCCCAGGTGGGTCATGATGTCAGTGAAGTAGCGGTTGCCGGTGGCGATGGCGATCTGCAGGTGGAACTGGAAGTCCGATGCCACCGCATCGCTGCGGTGCGCGGCGTTGTGGAACACGTCCAGTGCCTCGCGCATGGCCGCCAGCTGCTCGGGCGAGCGGCGCGCGGCAGCCAGGCCGGCGGACTCCACTTCCAGGCTGATGCGCAGTTCGAGAATGGCCATCACATCGCGCAGGGTGACGATGGTCGCCGGGTCGATACGGAAGCCGCTGGGGCTCGGCGTATCCAGCACGAAGGTGCCGATGCCGTGGCGGGTTTCCACCAGGCCGGCGGCCTGCAGACGGGAGATCGCCTCGCGCACCACGGTACGGCTGACGCCCTGAGCCTCCATGATCGCCGACTCGGTCGGCAACTTCTCCCCGCGCTTGATCAGGCCATCGCTGATCTGCTGCGACAGCTCGCTGACCAGTTCCTGGGCCAGACTGCGGTGCTTGCGGCGGGTACGGGGAGGCGTGCTCGGGGTTTCCATGGCGAACGGCGTTCTCTGCGGTCAGTGACGGCGACATGATAGCCCATGCAGTTGTACGACAACACTACAACCTCGGAAAGACCTTACAAAATATCAAGTCATTGGAAGATGCCCCATGCCGACCACGCCCCTGATTCTCGAAGACGCACTGACTCGCCTGGAACTGCTGCCGGAGCTGGGCGGCAGCCTGGCCAACTGGCGCCTGCGCGCCAGCGGCCTGCCCCTGCTGCGCCACGCCGACCGCCAGGCGCTGGAGGCCGGCACACCGCGGCGCTTGGGCTGCTTTCCACTGGTGCCGTGGAGCAACCGCATCGGCAGCGGCGGCTTCGCCAACCCCGAAGGCTGGCTGGCGCTGGCGCGCAACAGCGACGACCCGTTGCCGATCCATGGCAGCGCCTGGCAACAAGCCTGGACAGTGATCGAACAGAGTCCACAACACGCGGTGCTGCGCCTGGACAGCAACGAGCCCTTCGCCTATCGCGCCGAGCAGCGTATCGAACTGGATCAGGGCTGCCTGAACGTGCTGCTGAGCGTCACCCATCTGGCCGAGCAACCGGCCTGGCATGGCCTGGGCCTGCACCCCTACTTTCCACGCACCGCCAACACCCAGCTGCAGGCCAGTGCCGAGGCGATCTGGCTGTGCGATGAACAACAGCTGTCGGCCGAGCTGGTCGAGATCCCCACCGCCTGGAATTTCGCCACGCCGCGCCCGCTACCGGAAGAACGCGTGGATAACGCCTTCGTCGGCTGGAATGGCCGTTGCCGGATTCTTCAACCCGACCTCGGTTACGCCCTGGACTGCCGCGCCAGCCATTGCGGCTACTTCCTGCTGTTCACTCCGCCGGAGCAGGGCTTCTTCTGCATCGAGCCGGTCAGCCACCCGGTCAACGCCCATCACCTGCCCGGCCGTCCCGGCCTGCGCCTGCTGCAGCACGGGCAGTCGCTGCAGCTGGGCTGGCAGATGCGCTACACCGCGCTGGACTAGCGGTCGCGCGGCAACGGATATGTCTTGAGCAACAGCGCCTCCGCTTCACCTGGCTCGCCCAGGTATTGGCGGTAGGTCTGCAGCAACGCGCCGGAGTAGTACAGCTCGCTCAGGGCCATATCCACCTGCAGGCGCAGCTCCTGGTCACCACGGGCCATGGCCAGGCTTACCGGCACCACCTCGAAGACCCGGTCGAGCACCCGCAGTCGCTCACCGCCGGGCAGCTGGCTCAGGTACTGCCTGAGCAGCATGCGCTCACTGAAGAAGGCATCGGCCTTGCCTTCCTGCACAAACTCAACCCCCGCCTTGTAGGTCGGCACGCTGATGACCGTGGCGATTACCCCCAGTCGGCTCAACTGCCGGCGCACCCAGGCCTCGCTGACACCACCCTCGACCACCGCAAAGCTGTGCCTGGCCAGGCCGCGATTGAGCGTGGCGCGCCAGGTCGGCCCGCTGTGGGCCGTCTCGCCATTGAGTACGGCGAGCAGTGAAGACGAGGCATCCCGCGCCACCACCACACCCAGGCCGCCGGTGTAGATGGGCACGGAGAAATCCAGCGCCTGGCGCAGCGTGGCGCTGGCCGGCTCCGGCGTGCAGAACAGCTCGACCTGACCGCCCTGCACCGCCGCCTGCCACTGCTCATGGGCCAGCGCCTGGAAGCGCGGCGTCAGCTCACTCAGGCCCAGCTGACTCTTGAGTTGGCCGGCCAGCTGGCGGCACAGTTCGATGCTGTAGCCATCGACGTTGTCGCCCTGCTGGCTGCTGAACGGCGCCGTGTCCGTCAGGTAGCCCAGATTGATAGTGCCGCTGCTGCGTATCCGCTGCAGGCCATCGCCCCAGACCGGCAGCGACAGGGCCAGCAGCAGCGCTACGAGTGCTCTGCGTTTCATAGCCAGCTCCTCGCGTCGTCCTGTTGCATGCGGCTGCGCTCGACGAAGTTCTTGGCGATGGAGCCATACAGCAGGTAACCGAAGGCCATCACCAGCAGGCCGCCGAACACCGCGTCCTTGCCGGAGGCGTACAGGGCGTAATAGGAATAGAGCATGGCGATCATCAGCAGCACGCCATTGCGGGCGAAGATGCGTGCATCGACCTTGGCCTTGTACATGATCACCAGCAGGCCGGTCAGTGCCGTCACGTAGGGAATCAGGTTGGTCACCGCGGCCAGGTTGACCAGCTTGCCGAACTGCTCGCTGGCGTTCGGCGAGATGGTCGACAGCGCCATCAGCGTCTGCAGCGCGGCACAGACCACCAGGCCGATGACCGGGGCGTTGCGCGCCGTCATCCGGCAGAACAGGCGCGGGAACATGCCCTGCTCGGCGGCGCTCTTGGCCGTCTGCGCCAGGGTGAATTGCCAGCCCAGCAGCGAGCCGACGCAGGCCATCACCGCCAGCACCATGATCACCTGGCCGACCAGGGGGTTGAACATCTGCGCGTAGACGAAGGCGAACGGCGCCGTCGAATTGGCCAGTTCGGCGTTGGGCACGATGCCCTGGATCACCGTGGTCGACAGCACGTAGACCACCGCCGCACCCAGAGTGCCGAACAGGCAGGCCAGCGGTACGTTGCGCTTGGGATCCTCCACCGCGTCGGAGTTCTGCGCCGCCGACTCCATACCGAGGAAGGCCCACAGGGTCAGCGGGATGCTCTGTTCGATGGCGCTGCTGATCGCCAGCTGATGGGGGTTCCAGGCCGCGTCGAAGACTGCAGGTTCGAACCAGAACCAGCCGATCACGCTGAGCCCGGCCACCGGAATGATCACTCCCCACACCGTGATGGCGCCGATCTTGCCGGTAATGCGCGGGCCACCGAAGTTGGCTACGGAAGTCAGCCAGATCAGCGCGGCCGTGCCGATGAACAAGGGTACGGCGCCGCTGCCCAGCCAGGGGAAGAAAGGCGTCAGGTAGCCGACGGCGGAGATGCCGATGGCCACATTGCCGATGGCCAGCGACAGGAAGTAGAGGAACGAACAGAGGAAGAACGCCGACTTGCCGTGCGCCTCCTCGCTGTAGGCCGACATGCCGCCCGAGCGCGGGCAGTAGATGCCGCACTGGGCGAAGCAATAGGCGATGGCCATGGAACCGACCGCCGTGATCAGCCACGACAGCAACGACACCGCCCCCAACTGCGCCATGCTCGACGGCAGCATGATGATGCCGGAGCCCATCATGTTTACCGCCACCAGCGTGGTGAGCCCCACCAGGCTCATTTTCTTGCCCGCCCCAGCCATCGAAGACTCCTTCCTGTGACTGCCCAGCCCCCCGCCCCGAGTCGAGGCCCCACCCCGGGCACCCTGGGGCACACCTGGCTGAGCCTAGCAGGCCTTCGGCCGGTAACCCGGCGCGCCGGCGATCATTCAACTGGAACCCTGAGCGAACGCCACATCTCCAAACCATGAGCCCCTTGCCTGGAGATTCGCCATGCCCCGTTTCATGCCCATCGCCGGCCTAGCCTTGCTCGGCCTGGCCAGCCTGCCCGTCAGCGCCGACGACACCCTGCGCCAGATCCTCTCGTCGGGCGCCACCACCGCCTCGACCTACTCCACCTTCAAGGATCACAAACTGCTGCAGCCTGCCCGGGAAGATGCCAGCGCGTTTATCGCCAGCGACGGCGCCATTCGTGGCGTGCACCTGGAGGCCGCTCTGCACCGACTGCGCGCAGACAATCCGCAACTGCAGGCCAGCGATGCGCAACTGGCCCAGGCGATTCTGCTCAGCGACACGCCCTGAGCGAAGCCCGGCGCGGATACCCACGCCATGTAGGCTGGCGTAGAGGCGCCAACGCACTTTCCCCGCCCCCGCCAGGAGGCCGAGTGGACGTACCGTGAAGGGGGAGCTGTCAGGCCTCGCTGCGCTCAACCCAACCGGAGTGGGAGAACTCTACCGGTCGCGGCTAAAGCCCACAGGGTCATGCCCGGACACTGGTGGGAGCGGCTTTAGCCGCGATGCTCTTGTACTGACCCATCGCGACTGAAGTCGCTCCCACAAAAGCCGGACTTGCTCCTTCTACAACTCGCCAGATGAGCACATTTGCCAGAAGTAGGTTGGGCTGAGCCCTGCGAAGCCCAACGTGCGAACTATTGGCCACCGTAGCTGTAGGGCTTCGTTGCTCAGCAACTCAACCCAACCTACCCCAACCCCCACATGCCACGCCCAAAGAAAAAGCCGCCCGAAGGCGGCTTTTTCATGGCGGCGGCAGGACTTACTCGCGGTAGTCGTCCATCGGCACGCAGGCGCAGAACAGGTTGCGGTCACCGTAGACGTTGTCCACGCGGTTCACCGCCGGCCAGTACTTGTGTGCCTGGGTGTGGGCGGACGGGGTTACCGCTTCGGCGATGCTGTACGGACGATCCCACGCGCCAGCCACATCGGCCAGGGTGTGCGGCGCCTTGACCAGCGGGTTGTTGTCCGCCGGCCACTCGCCCGCGGCGACCTTGGCGATCTCGGCGCGGATGCTCAGCATGGCCTCGATGAAGCGATCCAGCTCTTCCTTGGACTCGCTCTCGGTCGGCTCGATCATCAGCGTGCCCGGTACCGGGAAGCTCATGGTCGGGGCGTGGAAGCCGTAGTCCATCAGACGCTTGGCCACATCTTCCTCGCTGATGCCGGTTTCCGCCTTGAGCGGGCGCAGATCCAGAATGCACTCGTGCGCAACGCGGTCGTTACGGCCGCTGTACAGCACCGGGAAGGCGCCCTTGAGCTGGCTGGCCAGGTAGTTGGCGTTGAGGATCGCGGTTTCGGTGGCGTCACGCAGCTGCGGGCCCATCATGGCGATGTACATCCAGCTGATCGGCAGGATGCTCGCGCTGCCCCAGGGGGCGGCGCTGACCGCGGTATTCTGCGGCTGCGGGCCCTGCAGTTCGATCACAGGGTGGTTGGCGACGAAGGGCGCCAGGTGCGCACGCACACCGATCGGGCCCATGCCCGGGCCGCCACCGCCGTGCGGGATGCAGAAGGTCTTGTGCAGGTTCATGTGCGACACGTCTGCGCCGATATCGGCCGGACGGGCCAGGCCGACCTGGGCGTTGAGGTTGGCGCCATCCATGTACACCTGGCCACCGAAGCTGTGCACGACCTCGCAGATCTCGCGGATGCCTTCCTCGTACACGCCGTGGGTCGACGGGTAGGTGATCATCAGGCAGGACAGCTTGTCGCCGGCCTCGGCGGCCTTGGCCTTGAGGTCGTCCATGTCGACGTTACCGGCGGCGTCGCACTCGACCACCACCACGCGCATGGTCAGCATCTGCGCCGAGGCCGGGTTGGTGCCGTGGGCCGACGCCGGGATCAGGCAGATGTCGCGGTGACCTTCACCGCGGCTCTCGTGGTACTTGCGGATCGCCAGCAGGCCGGCGTATTCGCCCTGGGCGCCGGAGTTGGGCTGCATGCAGATGGCGTCGAAACCGGTGATGGCGCACAGCCAGGCTTCCAGCTCGTCGATCATCAGCTTGTAGCCGGCCGCCTGCTCGCGCGGGGCGAAGGGGTGCAGGTTGCCGAACTCCGGCCAGGTCACCGGGATCATCTCGCTGGTGGCGTTGAGCTTCATAGTGCAGGAACCCAGCGGGATCATGGCCTGGTTCAGCGCCAGGTCCTTGTTCTCCAGGCGCTTGAGGTAGCGCAGCATGTCGGTTTCGCTGTGGTGGCTGTTGAACACCGGATGAGTCAGGTAGCCGCTGCTGCGCTGCAGCGCGGCCGGGATGCCTTCCGGCACTTCACCGGCATCCAGCGCGGCGACGGACAGGCCGTGGTCGGCGCCGAGGAAGATGGCGAACAGCTGCTCGACGGTTTCGGCCGAGCTGGTTTCGTCCAGGCTGACGCCCAGCTTGCCGCGACCGAGGATGCGCAGGTTGATGCGCGCAGCCTTGGCCGATTCGAGGATGGCGGTCTGCATACCGCCCACGTCCAGGGTCAGGGTGTCGAAGAAGTGCTGGTTGTCGCGCTTGACGCCTTTCTGCTCCAGGCCGGTGGCCAGTACGCAGGTCAGGCGATGCACGCGCTGGGCGATGCGCTTGAGACCTTCCGGGCCGTGGTACACGGCGTAGCAGCTGGCCATGTTGGCAAGCAGTACCTGCGAGGTGCAGATGTTGGAGTTGGCCTTCTCGCGGCGGATGTGCTGCTCGCGGGTCTGCAGGGCCATGCGCAACGCGGTGTTGCCACGGGCGTCCTTGGACACGCCGATGATGCGCCCGGGCATGGCGCGCTTGAAGGCGTCACGGGTGGCGAAGAAAGCCGCGTGCGGGCCGCCGTAGCCCATGGGTACGCCGAAGCGCTGGGCGGAGCCGAGCACCACGTCAGCGCCCAGCTCGCCCGGCGGGGTCAGCAGCAGCAGGCTGAGCAGGTCGGCGGCGACGCAGGCCAGGGCGTTCTGCGCGTGCAGCTGTTCGATCAGCGGCTTGATGTCGCGGATTTCGCCGTGGGTATCCGGGTACTGCAGCAGGGCGCCGAACACTTCCAGGCCGGCCAGTTCGTCCAGCGCGCCGACCTTGACCTCGAAGCCGAAACCTTCGGCACGGGTCTGCACCACGGAGATGGTCTGCGGGTGGCAGTTCTCGTCGACGAAGAACAGGTTGCTCTTGCTCTTGGCGACGCGCTTGGCCAGGCCCATGGCCTCGCCGGCAGCGGTGGCTTCGTCGAGCAGCGAGGCGCTGGCCAGGTCCAGGCCGGTCAGGTCGATGGTCAGCTGCTGGAAGTTCAGCAACGACTCCAGGCGGCCCTGGGCGATTTCCGGCTGATAGGGGGTGTAGGCGGTGTACCAACCCGGGTTTTCCAGCAGGTTGCGCAGGATCACGGTGGGGGTGATGGTGCCGTGGTAGCCCATGCCGATCAGGTTGGTCCACAGCTGGTTCTGTTCGGCATAGCCCTTGAGCTTGGCCAGGGCGCCCTGCTCGTCCAGTGCGGCCGGCAGATCCAGCTCGCGGCCCAGGCGGATGGCTGGCGGCACGGTCTGCTCGATCAGCGCTTCACGGCTGGCCAGGCCCAGGGTGTCGAGCATGGCCTGCTCTTCACGGGCATCGGGACCGAGGTGACGGCGGAGGAAGGCATCGGGCTGTTGCAGTTGGTCGAGACGGGGCGTCTGGGACATGGTGAGGCTCTCGGAAAATGACAGAGCCTCGACGGATCGAGGCTCGCAAGCGAAATTCGTGATTGCGGGCGACAGGCCGCGTGCTAGACGCGGCCCTGCACCTTAGGCATCGGCGGAGCAGACGGCCTGGTAGCCGGCGGCGTCGAGCAGGCCTTCCAGCTCGGCCGGGTTGCTCGGCTGCAGCTTGAAGAACCAGGCCTCGTAGGGCTCGCCGTTGACCTGCTCGGGAGCGTCGGCCAGGGCGTCGTTGACGGCCAGCACGGTGCCGGCGAGCGGCGCGTAGATGTCGGAAGCGGCCTTCACCGACTCCACCACACCGGCTTCCTGGCCGTTGGCCAGCTCTTTGCCAACTTCCGGCAGCTCGACGTAGACCACGTCACCCAGGGCTTCCTGAGCGTGGTCGGTAATGCCGATGGTGACCGAACCGTCGGCCTCCAGGCGGATCCACTCGTGGCTGTCGACGTAACGCAGATCGGCGGGGATATTGCTCATGTTGTCTTCCTCGGAATCGATGGGGCGGATCGGCCGCCCGGAAAATTTAGCAGTTGGGGCGGGCGCTGGCGCCTCGCCCCGACAAATCAGATAACGGCCTTGCCGTTGCGGACGAAATTCGCCTGCACGACGCGTACCGGATACCACTTGCCGCGGATCTCCACCTCGGCGCGGTCGCCGGTGGCGGCCGGCACGCGGGCCAGGGCGATGGACTTGTTCAGGGTCGGCGAGAAGCTGCCGCTGGTGATTTCACCTTCGCCGGCACCTTCCACGCGCACCACCTGGTGGGCGCGCAGCACGCCGCGTTCCTCCAGCACCAGACCGACCAGCTTGGGCTGGTCGCCGGCGGCACGCTGGCTTTCCAGGGCGCTGCGACCGATGAAGTCACGCTCGGCCGGTTCCCAGGCGATGGTCCAGCCCATGTTGGCGGCCAGCGGGGAAACGTCGTCGGTCATGTCCTGGCCATACAGGTTCATGCCGGCTTCCAGGCGCAGGGTGTCGCGCGCGCCCAGACCGATCGGGGCAATGCCGGCGCCGACCAGCTCGCTGAGGAAAGTTGGTACCTCGGCGGCCGGCAGCATGATTTCCAGACCGTCCTCACCGGTATAACCGGTACGGGCGATGAACCAGTCGCCTTCCGGCAGACCCTGGAACACCTTGAGCTCGTTGATCAGCGCGGCGCGCGCCGGGGTTACCAGCTCGGCGGTCTTGGCGCGGGCATGCGGGCCCTGGATGGCCAGCATGGCCAGCTCGGGGCGCTCGGTCAGGGTGACCTCGAAGCCGGCGGTGTGCGCCTGCATCCAGGCCAGGTCCTTGTCGCGAGTGGCGGCGTTGACCACCATGCGATAGCCCCAGTCGGTGAGGTAGACGATGAGGTCGTCGACCACGCCGCCGCGCTCGTTGAGCATGCCGCTGTAGAGAGCTTTGCCCGGGGTTTTCAGACGCTCGACATCGTTGGCCAGCAGGTGCTGCAGCCAGGCCTTGGCCTGGGCGCCGGTGATGTCGACCACGGTCATGTGGGACACATCGAACACGCCGCAATCGCGACGTACCTGATGGTGCTCCTCGACCTGGGAGCCGTAGTGCAGCGGCATGTCCCAGCCGCCGAAATCGACCATCTTGGCGCCCAGCGCCAGATGCTGTTCATACAGGGGTGTACGCTGTCCCATGGAGAGCTCCTTGTGCGGGCCCGGCCCGGCCAGACGTTGGCAAAAGGGCACGGGAATCATGGACGGCTGCGTAAGCAGGCGCGCATTGTAGCCCCGCTTATGCGACTGGTCACGCCACACCCCGACCAATTGGTCACACCCTATTTTCCTGACTTCCGGGACAGATCGAATCAATGTCCGGGTTGGCGAGCGGAGCGGCGGATCAGGCCGATGACCGGCAGCAGGCCGACCAGCACCAGGGTCAGTGCCGGCAGGGCCGCGCGGGCCCATTCGCCCTCGCTGGTCATCTCGAAAATCCGCACCGACAGGGTGTCCCAGCCGAAGGGGCGCATCAGCAGGGTGGCCGGCATTTCCTTGAGCACATCGACGAACACCAGCAAGGCGGCAGACAGGGCGCCCGGCACCAGCAGCGGCAGGTAGACCCGCAGGAACAGCGCCGGGCCACCGACGCCGAGGCTGCGCGCGGCCTGCGGCAGCGAGGGACGGATACGCGCCAGGCTGCTCTCCAGCGGCCCGTAGGCCACCGCCATGAAACGCACCAGATAGGCCAGCAGCAGGGCAAACAGGCTGCCCAGCAGCAGCGGTTTGCCGGCGCCACCCAGCCAGCTCGACAGCGGAATCACCAGCTGTTTGTCGAGATAACTGAAGGCCAGCATGATCGCCACCGCCAGCACCGAGCCAGGCAGTGCGTAGCCCAGGTTTCCGGTACTGACCAGCGCGCGCATCGGCCGGGTCGGTGCCTGACGGCGGGCAAAGGCCAGCAGCAGCGCCACGGCTACGGTAATCACGGCGGCCAGCGCGCCAAGCGACAGGGTGTGCAGGATCAGGCCCGCGTAACGCTCGTCGAGATCGAAACGCCCACGCTGCCAGCACCACACCAGCAACTGCAGCAACGGCACCACGAAGGCACAGGTGAATACCAGCCCGCACCAGCCCGAAGCAGCTGCAGCCTTCCAGCCCTGCAGGCGATACAGCGGCTTGCCACGCGGGCGCTCGCTGGCCGGGCGACTGGCGCCGCGGGCTCGGCGCTCGCCATACAACACCAGCAGCACGGCGAGCAGCAGCAGGCTGGCCAGCTGGGTGGCACTGGAGAGGCTGTAGAAGCTGTACCAGGTCTTGTAGATGGCGGTAGTGAAGGTGTCGAAGTTGAATACCGACACCGCGCCGAAGTCGGCCAGGGTCTCCATGATCGCCAGCGCCAGGCCGGCACCGATGGCCGGCCGCGCCATCGGCAGGGCCACCCGCCAGAACGCCTGCCAGGGCGACAGGCCGAGTACCCGCGCCGCCTCCATCAGCCCCTTGCCCTGGGCCAGGAAGGCGCCGCGGGCGAGCAGGTAGACGTAGGGGTAGAACACCAGCACCAGTACGGTGATCACCCCGCCGGTGGAGCGCACCCGCGGAAAGCGGATGCCCGTGCCGAACCACTCGCGGGCCAGCGTCTGCAACGGCCCGGCGAAATCCAGCAGGCCGACGAAGACGAAGGCCAGTACATAGGCGGGAATGGCAAAAGGCAGCATCAGCGCCCAGTCCAGCCAGCGCCGCCCGGGGAACTCGCAGAGGCTGGTGAGCCAGGCCAGGCTGACACCCAACAGCAGCACGCCGAGGCTGACACCTATCACCAGCACCAGGGTATTACCGATCAGGCGCGGCATCTGGGTCTGCCACAGGTGCGCCCAGATCTGCCCATCGACCTCATGCCAGGACAGCAGCAATACCGAGAGCGGCAACAGCACCAGAGCAGCAATGGCAAAGGCGATGGGGTACCAGCGGCGCTGGACGGGATGGCTCACGCAAACTCCTGTCAGGCGAAAACGAAACGCCCCGGGCAGGCCGGGGCGTGGAGTATAACGGCAGCAGACGCGCGGAGTGGACGCCCTCTCTCCCGTGTACGGGAGAGAGGAGCCTAAACATCAGTTCCAGCCGGCGCGGTCCATCAACATGGTGGCTTCGGCCTGACGCTTGCCAGCCACTTCCACCGGCACGCTGTCGGCCTTGAACGCACCCCAGGCGGCTACTTCGGCGGACGGTTTGACCGCCGGGTTGGCCGGGTACTCCTGGTTGACGTCGGCGAACAGGCTCTGCGCTTCAGGGCCGGTCATCCACTCCAGCAGCTGCTGGGCAGCCTCGGCATGCGGGGCATGCTTGGTCACGCCGGCACCGGACAGGTTGACGTGCACGCCACGATCCGCCTGGTTCGGCCAGAACGGCTTGACCTTGAACTGCGGGTCGGCCTTGTGCAGACGGCCGTAGTAGTAGGTATTGGTGATGCCCACATCACACTGACCGGCATCGATGGCCTGCAGCAGCGCGGTATCGTCGGCAAACACGTCGGTAGCCAGGTTGTTGACCCAACCCTTGATGATTTCCTCGGTCTTGGCTGCGCCGTGGGCCTCGATCAGGGTGGCGGTCAGCGACTGGTTGTAAACCTTCTTGCTGGTGCGCAGGCACAGCCGGCCTTCCCAGTTCTTGTCGGCCAGCGCCTCATAGGTGCTCAGCTCTTCCGGCTTGACCCGCTCGGTGGAGTAGAAGATGGTCCGCGCGCGCAGCGACAGGCCGGTCCAGGCGCCATTGCTGGCACGGTACTGCGCCGGGATGTTGGCTTCGATCACGGAGGACTTGAGCGGCTTGAGCACGCCTTCCTGCTCGGCCTGCCAGAGGTTGCCGGCATCCACGGTGATCAGCAGGTCCGCCGGGGTGTTCTCGCCCTCGGCCTTGAGGCGCGCCAGCAGCGGGGCTTCCTTGTCGGTGATGAACTTGATCTGCGTGCCGGTCTTGGCGGTGTAGGCATCGAACACCGGCTTGATCAGCTCGTCGATTCGCGAGGAGTACACAACGACTTCATCCGCCGCCTGGACGGTGCCAGCCAGAGTGGAAAACGCCAGGGTGGCCAGAAGGCCGGAACGGAGCTGCATGAGAACACCTCTAGTCTGTGCAAAGAGGCGCAAATAGTAGTGAACCCTATTTAGCTTCTCAACGAGACCGCCAGACCAGGCGTTACCGAATATTGCAGACCGTGCGCAGCGCTTATCAGGACTGCGCCAGCAGCGGCAAATCCCCCGCCAGCCCCAGCGCCCTGCGCACGAACAGCGCCTTGGCATCGGGCAACTCATCCACCCAGTTCAGACCGCTGTTGCGCAGCAGGCGAATCGGCAACGGATCGGCCTGGAATAAGCGCTCGAAGCCCTCCATCGCCGCCATCATCGCCAGGTTGTGCGGCATGCGCCGACGCTCGTAGCGACTCAGAACGCGCACATCGTTCGGCTGCTCGCCGCGCTCGATGGCATGCAGCAACACCTCGGCCAGCACCGCGGCATCGAGGAAGCCGAGATTGACGCCCTGCCCGGCCAGCGGATGGATGCTGTGGGCGGCATCGCCGATCAGCGCCAAGCCGCTCTCCACATAGCGCTTGGCGTGACGCTGGCGCAGCGGGATGCAGACCCGCGGATCAACCTGGCTGACCTCGCCCAGACGCCACTCGAAGGCCTTGCCCAGCTCAGCGCGAAACGCCTCGTCGCCCAACGCCATCAGGCGTTCGGCCTCTGCCGGCACGGTGGACCAGACGATCGAGCACCAGTGCTGATCGTCACCACGCTGCAACGGCAGGAAGGCCAGCGGGCCGTCGTCGGTGAAACGCTGCCAGGCGGTGGCCTGGTGCGACCGTGCACAGCGCACACTGGTGACGATGGCGTGGTGCAGGTAATCCCACTCACGGGTGGCGCAACCCGCCAGGCGGCGCACCGCCGAGTTGGCGCCGTCGGCAGCCACCAGCAGCGACGCACGCAGCTCGCGGCCGTCGGCCAGGGTCAGCAGCCAGCCGTCGCCGGAACGGCGCAGCTGCTCCAGACGCGCATTGCCCAGCAGGCCGATCTGACTGTCGTGCAGACGGTCGAGCAACGCATCCTGCACCACGCGGTTCTCGACGATATGACCGAGCACCTCGGCATGCACGCTGGCCGCAGCGAAATGCACGCTACCGGTGCCGGAACCGTCCCACACGCGCATGTCGCTGTAGGGCGAGGCGCGGCGGGCGGCGATGCCGTCCCAGACGCCGAGACGTTCGAGGATGCGCTGGCTGGCGGCGGACAGGGCACTGACCCGCGGCTCGAAAGCGCCTTCGCCATCGAAGGGCCGCACGCTGAGCGGACTGCCGTCGACCACCAGAATCTCCAGGCCACTGTGCTCCAGAGCCAGGGCCAGGGCACTGCCGACCATGCCGGCGCCAACGATGATTAGGTCCGCTTGCATCTCGCTTCCTTAGCAGGCTGTTGAAAAACTATCTACGTTGTCTGGCCGTTGTTAAAAACAGCCTCAAAATGCTCATTTACCACTCGTAAACTGCGCTTTCTCGGCTGTTTTTGCCTAGGCCAGACTGCCTCGCCTACGTTTTCAACAGCCTGCTAGGCTGCAGCCGGCCGCGCACGCGGCTTGAGGCGGATATAGAGGGTCTTGTGCGCCGTGGCGACCAGGGTGCCTTCGCCATCGCGGATCTCCACGTGTAGCTGTGGCAAGTACTTGTCGCCGCCGGCGGTCTTGTCGCGAATCTCCGCCAGCAAGGCGTCGTCGATACGGAAGTCGGCGTACACCGGGCCTTTGCCGGGGCTGACGAAGTCGATGCTGGCGGCCTTGTCCCAGACGATGTAGTCATCGCCCAGCAACGGCATCAACAACAGCATGTAGAAAGGGTCGACCATGCTGTACAGCGAGCCGCCGAACTGGGTGCCGACGAAATTGCGGTTGTACCAGCGCAGGGCCATCTTCACCCGCGCCTGGCGGCAGTCCGGGCTGATCTGCTGCACGCTCACCCCGGCGCTGATGTAGGGCGGGTAGAGGTTCAGGCCAAAACGCAGCAGGCGGGCGCGACGCGCCAGTTTTCGCTCACTCATGCAATCCACTCACAACGTACGGGTGCCGAGGCCCATGGCCTGGCGGGCGAACCAGCGCTTGGCTGGCGGCAACAGGTCGAGACCGAGCAAGCCGAGGGTGCGGCCGGCCACCAGCAGCGACTCGCCACGGCCGAACAGGCGGGTGACGCGGTCGGAGAAGCCGACGGTCAGCGCCTGATCCTGCTGCTGGCTGCGCAGATAGCCTTGCAGGGTGGCGAAGTCGCCCGGCGCCTTGTCGCTGGCCAGCAGGCTTTGCGCCAACGCCTGGGCATCGCGCAGTGACAGGTTGAAGCCCTGCCCCGCCACCGGATGCAGACTGTGCGCGGCATTGCCGAGCACCACCAGATGCGGGCGCACCTGCTCGGCGGCCTCGACCAGCGACAACGGGTAGATATGCCGGGCGCCGACCTTGCGCAGGCTGCCCAAGCGATAACCGAAGGCCTGCTGCAGCTCGCTGAGGAACTCGCGCTCCGGCAACTGCTGCAAGCGCTCGGCATCCACCGGCGGGCGCGTCCAGACCAGCGCGCAACGCTGCTCCGACAGCGGCAACAGCGCCAGCGGGCCCTGCGCGGTGAAGCGCTCGAAGGCCTGGCCATCATGAGCCTCGGCCGGGGTGATATTGGCAATGAGTGCGCACTGTTCATAAGGCGTATGGCGCACAGCGATGCCCAGCTGCTCACGCAGGCCGGAACGGCCTCCGTCGGCCAGCACGGCCAGGTCGCAGTCGAGGCTGGAGTCATCATTCAGGTGCAGGCGATAGCCATCACCAAGCGCCTCCATGCGAACGACCTCGGCCGGGCAACGCCACTCGACCACCGCAGGGTCGAGAGCACGCCACAGGCAGTGGCCCATCCAGGCGTTCTCCAGCACATAGCCCAGCGCCGGCACGCCTTCGTCCTCGGCACTCAGGCGGGTCGCGCCGAAGCGGCCCTGATCAGACACCTGAATCTGGCTGATCGCCTCGGCCCGCTCGGCCAGCGCCGGCCACAGGCCAAGGCGTTCAAAAATCTGCCGGCTGCCGTAGGACAGCGCGCTGGAACGGGCGTCGTAACTGGGCTGGTAGGCATCCCCCGGCGCAAAGGGCTCGACCAGCACGATCTTCCAGCCACGCGCCCGGGCACCGGCTTGCAGGGCCAGGGCCAGACTGGCACCGACCAGCCCCCCTCCGACAATGGCCAGCTGTACTCGGCTCATGACGTCAGGCGGCCTGCTCGCGGGCGGCAGCCATCAGCGCCTCGATCTCGGCGACGCTCTTCGGCACGCCGGTAGTGAGGACCTCGCAGCCGCTCTTGGTTACCACCACGTCATCTTCAATGCGCACGCCAATACCACGCCACTTCTTGGCCACGTTCGGGTTGTCGACTGCGATGTAGATGCCCGGCTCGACCGTCATGCACATGCCCGGCTCCAGCACACGCCACTCGCCGCCGACCTTGTATTCGCCGACGTCGTGCACGTCCATCCCCAGCCAGTGACCGGCGCGGTGCATGTAAAAAGGCTTATAGGCTTCGCTGGCGATCAGCTCGTTGACATCGCCTTGCAGCAGACCCAGCTCCACCAGGCCGGCAGTGATCACCTGCACGGTGGCTTCGTGGGCTTCATTCCAGTGCTTGCCCGGGGCGATGTGCTTGAACGCCTCTTCGTTGGCCTTGAGCACCAACTCGTAGATGGCCTTCTGCTCGGGCGAGAAGATGCCGTTGACCGGGAAGGTGCGGGTGATGTCGCTGGCGTAGCAGTCGATCTCGCAGCCGGCATCGATCAGCACCAAATCGCCGTCTTTTAGCGGCGCGTCATTCTCGCGATAGTGCAGGATGCAGGCATTCTTTCCGGCAGCGACGATCGAGCCGTAGGCCGGCATCTTCGCCCCGCCCTTGCGGAACTCGTAGTCCAGCTCGGCTTCCAGGTGGTATTCGGCCAGGCCGGCGCGGCTGGCCTGCATGGCGCGGATGTGCGCGCGGGCGGAAATCTCCGCCGCCTCGCGCATTACCTTCACCTCGTTGGCCGACTTGTACAGGCGCATGTCGTGCAGCAGGTGGTCGAGGGCGACGAACTCGTTGGGCGGGGTGGCTCCCAGGCGCGCCTTGGAGCGGATCACGTTGACCCACTCCATCAACTGGTGATCGAACTCCTGGTTGCGGCCAATCCCGTAGTAGACCCGCTCGCGCCCTTCGATCAGGCCGGGGAGGATGTCGTCGATGTCACCAATCGGGAAGGCATCGTCGGCGCCGTAGGTGCTGATCGCCCCATCCTGGCCGGCACGCAGGCCGTCCCACAGCTCGCGCTCCGGGTCACGCTCGCGGCAGAACATCACGTACTCGCCATGGGCACGCCCCGGGATCAGCACCAGCACCGCTTCCGGCTCGGGGAAGCCACTGAGGTACTGGAAGTCGCTGTCCTGGCGGTAGGTGTGCTCGACATCGCGATTGCGGATGTACACCGGTGCCGCCGGCAGGATGGCGATGCTGTTGGGCTCCATCTGCTCCATCAGCGCCTTGCGCCGACGGGCGTATTCCGACTTGGGGATGCTGACCATGGCGATTGCTACCTTAATGCAGGGAAGGTTTGGCGGCGGGCGCGGCCTTGCCGCACTCGGCGAACAGCAGCAGCGGTGCGACGCGCAGGTATTCCATCACTTCCATGTAGTCGTTCTCGCCATCCTCGGACTCTTCCAGGGCACTCTGCACCTGGGCGATGGCAGACAGGTCCTGCAGCACCTCCATGGCCTCTGCGCTGAGCGCGGCGTTGCCGAGCACCATGCCGAAACCATCGAGGAAGCCCTGGCACCACTGCCCCAGGGCCTTGGCCCGCTCGGCCAGCGGCGCATCGTCCGCCGGCAACAACAGCACCACGGTGACATCCTGGCCACCGAGCTCGCCCTTGACCATCTCCTGCAGGCCGACCAGGGCCTGGCGCACGTTGTCGGCCGGCTCGCCGCCGAGCAGTTCAGCCGCGTCGGCCAGCCAGGCGTCGGCTTCGAAGCCGGCACCGGCACAGCTGCGGCCCAGCAACAGGCCGTGCAGCTCGGCCGGGGAAACGGGTTTGCCGTTGCTCGCCAGCAGGGCGGCAAAGGCGGCGTAAGGGGAATTCGCTGTAGACATGGCAACTAGGCGCTGAACCGCGCAATCTCTAGAATGGAGGCCTCGTATCGTAGGGCCTGAGCGCGAGGGTTTCCACCGTCGTGTTGTCGCGCCCCGCTTGTCGCCCCCTCCCCGCATTCCTATATAGTGCCGAGACTCATAGCCCTGGTGGAGCCAATGGAAGACGCCGAACTGCAAGCCCTCACACGCAAGCTTGAACTCTTGATTCAGCGCGTCGAGCAGCTCAAGTCGCAGAACCGTGCCCTGCTGGCCAGTGAGAAGGCCTGGCGCGAGGAACGCGCCCATCTAATCGAAAAGAACGAAATGGCCCGGCTCAAGGTCGAAGCGATGATTTCGCGCCTGAAAGCCCTGGAGCAGGACACATGACCCAGCCGAACACCGTAACCGTGCACATCCTCGACAAGGACTACTGCATCGCCTGCCCGGCGGAAGAACGCGCCAACCTGGAAAGCGCCGCCCGCTATCTGGACGGCAAGATGCGTGAGATCCGCTCCGGCGGCAAAGTCATTGGCGCCGACCGCATCGCCGTGATGGCAGCACTGAACATTACGCATGACCTGCTGCACAAGCAGCAGCGCCTGGACCAGGAAGCCGACCACACCCGCGAGCGCGTACGCGACTTGCTGGACCGGGTCGACAGCGCCCTGGCCGCCGATCCGGATGGTGGTCTGCTCTGACCTCGCGCCAGGCTTATGGGGTATACTGCCGGCCAGCTCCCTGGAGTGTTGGCCAGTCGGTGATGTCCCTGAGCCGATACGCACAACCACGGGGGTTGCCAGTGGGGCCGGTGTGCATGTCCGCCTGACGGAAAGCCTTAACGCCTCCTGCAATCTCCACCTTGAACTTTCGGGTTCAAGGGCTAACCCGACAGCGGCACCGCCGGGGAGTCCCGAATTCCATGATCCTGGCTTCTGACCTGTCCCGCGCAGCCCTGCGCCGGCAGCTGCGCCAGGCGCGTCGCGCCCTCTCTCCCCTGCAGCAACGGCAGGCCGCCCGTGCCCTACGGCGCCAGCTGGCCCAGCATCCGCTGTTTCGCCGCGCCCGCCACATTGCCCTGTACCTGCCCAGCGACGGCGAGATCGATCCGCGCCCCTTGCTGCGCGAAGCCCAAAAGCGCGGCAAAGCCACCTATCTACCGGTACTCGAACGCTGGCCACACTCCGGCATGCGCTTCCAGCGCGTACGCCCAGGCGAAAAGATGCTGCGCAATCGCTTCCGCATCGCCGAGCCAGTCGTCTGCCGCGCACGCCAGCGCGCGCCTTGGGCGCTGGATCTGATCCTGCTGCCACTGGTCGGCTTCGACAGCTATGGCGGGCGCCTCGGCATGGGCGGCGGTTTCTATGATCGCTGCCTGGCCTATCGCAACATGCGCAAAAATTGGCACAAGCCGACGCTTTTGGGAGTCGCCCATGAGGGTCAGCGGGTAGACAGACTGCCCCTGGCCAGCTGGGATGTCAGACTGACGGGCGTCGTGACGGATAAGGCCTGGTACGTTTGAGGCGGAAGGTTCGAGGCCGCCGCGCTCCCTGCGGCAGACGTCGACTGTGGATCAGCGTTCGCTCTGGCTGATTGGCAGGTCACCCTGACGATCCCAGAGGCTCTGGGTGTAACCTGTGGTAACCATGCCCAGGCTGAACAGAATGACCAGGACCCACAATATATCTGGCTTGCGTTTCATCGAGTTGCCTCCCCCTTTTCGGCACACTGCGTGGCTTGTCCGGTAGTGGTGTTGTTATTGGCCGTTACGACGGCGTCCAGCCTGGATCGCAACCCTCTTCGGGGTCATACGAGCCCACACAGTTTCTGACGCCAACAGGCCGCCCGCGTCGGGAACGATTTTCATGCCCGTCGCAAAGACCGGCTGACAGGAGCAAAGTTCATGCCTTATTGGTTGATGAAGTCGGAACCCGACGAACTGTCCATCAAGCACCTGCGCCATCTCGGCCGCGCACGCTGGGATGGGGTGCGCAACTACCAGGCCCGCAACTTCATGCGCAGCATGCAGGTGGGTGATTGTTTCTTCTTCTACCACTCCAGCTGCCCGGAGCCCGGCATCGCGGGCATCGCCCGCATCGCCAGCCCGGTCTATCCGGACCCCACGGCCCTGGATCCACAGAGTCACTACTTCGACGCCAAGGCCAGCACGGAGAAAAATCCGTGGAGCGCGCTGGATGTGGAGTTCGTCGAGGCCTTTCCCCAGGTGCTGTCGCTGACCCGTCTCAAGGCAACGGCGGCACTCTCCGGCCTCGCCTTGGTGCAACGTGGCAGTCGCCTGTCAGTAATGCCGGTCAGTGACGAAGAATGGCAGGCGATTCTGGCCATGCGTTGAGCGCCGGCATGCACTGTGCTATGACCAAGGCACAGCCTGTGGAGCCCATCGATGCGCGCACCCTCCGCCTGGCCGGCGCGCCTCGCGCTGGTTTTTCTATTTCTGGCACTCAGCGGTGCCAGTCTGATGCTCTGGCAGCAACTGGAGCAGAGCCAGCAAGAACGCCTGCATGAGCGCGTGAGCTATCAGGCGAGCGCACTGACACGGCAGCTGGAAAGTACGCTGCAAAGCGAGGTCGGCAGCCTCGCGCGCATCGCGCGGCTGTGGAACAACCTCGGCCGGCTCTACCAGGAAGACTGGGAAACCGAGGCCGACCTGGCCTTGCGCGGCTTTCCCGCCTACCAGTCGATCCAGTGGGTCGGCCCTGACCTGAAAATGCGCTGGCTGCGCCCCCTGCAGGGCAACGAGGCGGCCCGCCACTTTCGCCTCCCGACTGACCACCCCAACTACCCACTGGCCATGCAAGCCAAGGAGAGCGGCGAGCAACGCTTCTCCAACAGCGTGCAACTGGTGCAGGGTGGCCGCGGCTTCGTGCTCTACACCCCGCTCTATCTGCGCAACGCCCGAGGCGACCGGCAGTTCGACGGCTTCCTGCAGGGCGTATTCCGTGTCGAACCGCTGATGAACGAACTGCTCGACCAGATCGACAGCGACGAATTCAGCCTGCGCCTGCTGGAAAACGGCCACAGCCTGTACAGCCGCGAACGCTCAGGAACCCTGCCGGACATGGCTGTGGACGTGCCCGTGCGCTTGCTCAACAACGACAGCTTCACACTGCAGCTCAGCCCGACCCACACACTCCTGCAGCAGCTCTCCACGCCACTGCCACAGGTCGTACTGGGGGCCGGCCTGGCCATCAGCCTGCTGCTGGTTGCCGCCCTGGCGCTGGCCCAGGAGAACGCACGCCGTGCCAGTGCCCTGCAGAGAGCCAACCGCCGCCTGGAGGTGGAAGCCACACGCCGCGAGGCCATCGAGCAGAACCTGCGTGACAGCCGTGAACGCCTGCAGCTGATCATCGACCTGACCGACTCCAGCCACGACGGCCTGTTCATCTTCGATACCCGCAGCCGCGAGCTGCTGCACATGAACCAGGCCAGCTATGCCTCCCTGGGCTACCGCGCCGAACAGTTCGCGCAGCTGCTGCGTGACAACCCCGAACAGCTACTGCCGGGCTTCCACGACTGGCTGGAACAAGTGCGCAAAGCCCAGCGCGACAACCAGTCGCGTATTTTCCAGCGCGAGATGTGTCGCCGCGACGGCAGCCGCCAGCCCGCCGAAATCAATACTCAACTGGTGCATCAGGGCGCACGCGAGTACCTGATTGCCGTATCGCGCGACAACAGCGAGCGCCTGGCACTGGAGGCACGCCTGCAGCGCCTGTCACAGCTGGATGGCCTGACCGGCCTATATAACCGCCGCTTCTTCGATCACCAGCTGAAAAGCGAGTGGCGCCGCCTGCGCCGTATTGGCGCGCCGCTGACCCTGCTGATGCTGGATATCGACCACTTCAAGGCCTTCAACGACAAACTCGGTCACCTCGCGGGCGACGATGCCTTGCGCCAGGTGGCCAGCCTGCTCCAGGAAAGCCTGCAGCGTGAAGGCGACGTGGCCTGCCGCTATGGCGGCGAAGAATTCGCCATCATCCTCGCCAACACCGGCCTGGACGGCGGCGAGCATGTGGCCGCGCGCGTCCATGAACTGGTCGCCAGCCTGGCTATCGTCCACCCCGGCAGCCCGGACGGACGCCTGACCCTGAGCATCGGCCTGGCCGTGGCCGAGCCGGTCGGCGAAGAGTCGCCGGCGGGCCTGATTGCCCGGAGCGACCAGGCCCTGTACCGGGCCAAGCACGAAGGGCGCAATCGCACTTGTGTATGGACTAGCGCGCTCGCTAAGACCAACCCGCCTTGACCTGATAGCCGTCACCCGCAGACAATGCAGGCCTGCCCTCCTCCAGTGACTCGCACAAGGGAAGCCGAGCTCATGCGCCACCCCCTGCCCTATTGGATCGCCGCTGCGCTGGCGCTGCTACTGACCGCTGCCTGGTGGCAGCTACGACCGAGCGGCCTGGGCGAAGGCTTCGCCAGCGGCAACGGACGCATCGAGGCCACCGAAGTGGATGTCGCCACCAAACTAGCCGGTCGCATCGCCAGCATCGCGGTCGATGAAGGCGACTTCGTGCAGGCCGGCCAACTGCTGGCGCGCATGGACACCCAGGTACTGGAAGCCCAACTGGCCCAGGCCAGGGCACAACTGCGCCAGGCCGAGAACGGCCAGATCACTGCCGCCAGCCAGATCCGCCTGCGACAGAGTGAAAAACTGACCGCCGAAGCGGTGGTGCGCCAGCGCCAGGCAGAGCTGGACGCGGCGCGCAAACGCCATGCGCGCAGCGCCA
Source organism: Pseudomonas sp. (assembly GCA_038147895.1). Lineage (GTDB taxonomy): Bacteria > Pseudomonadota > Gammaproteobacteria > Pseudomonadales > Pseudomonadaceae > Aquipseudomonas. The sequence continues at coordinate 122,733 of JAYQUJ010000003.1, read as the reverse complement.
CGCTGGTCAAGCGCAACGCCCTGGCCCAGCAGCAACTGGATGACGATCTGGCCCGCCTGCAGAGTGCAGAGGCCGCGCTGGCGGCGGCTCGCGCGCAAGTCAGCTCGGCCGATGCCGGCATCGCTGCAGCCCAGTCACAGGCGGTCGAGGCAGAGTCGGCCACTCAAGCCGCGCAGGCCAGCGTCGAACGCCTGCAGGTGGACATCGACGACAGCCAGCTCAAGGCACCGCGCGCCGGTCGCGTGCAGTACCGCGTGACCCAGCCGGGCGAAGTGCTTGGCGCGGGCGGCAAGCTGCTCAACCTGGTGGACCTCACCGACGTCTACATGACCTTCTTCCTGCCCGAGCGCCAGGCCGGCCGCGTCGCCCTCGGCAGTGAGGTGCGCCTGGTGATCGATGCCGCGCCGCAGTACGTGATCCCGGCCAAGGTCAGCTATGTCGCCAGCGTCGCCCAGTTCACCCCGAAGACCGTGGAAACCGCCAGCGAACGCGAGAAGCTGATGTTCCGGGTCAAGGCACGCATCGACCCCGAACTGCTGAGCAAGCACCTGCAGCAGGTGAAGACCGGCATCCCCGGCATGGCCTACCTGCGCCTTGATCCCGAGGCCGAGTGGCCGGCACACCTGGCGATCAAGGTTCCGCAATGACCCCGGCGGTCGCCCGCCTCAGCGGCGTCGGCCTGCGCTACGGCGAAACCCACGCCCTGCAGCAGATCGACCTGAGCCTGCCGGCACAGCGCATGGTCGGTCTGATCGGCCCGGACGGCGTCGGCAAGTCCAGCCTGCTGGCGCTGATCGCCGGGGCGCGGCAGATCCAGGCCGGCAGCGTCGAGGTACTCGACGGCGCTATGGCCGACGCGCGCCACCGCCGCCGTGTCTGCCCGCATATCGCCTACATGCCCCAGGGCCTGGGCAAGAACCTCTACCCCACGCTGTCGGTATTCGAGAACCTCGACTTCTTCGGCCGCCTGTTCGGCCAGGACGCCGCCGAGCGCGAGCGCCGCATCGACGACCTGCTGCGCAGCACCGGCCTGTCGGCGTTTCGCGAACGCCCGGCGGGCAAGCTGTCCGGCGGCATGAAGCAGAAACTCGGGCTGTGCTGCGCGCTGATCCATGACCCTGACCTGCTGATCCTCGACGAGCCGACCACCGGCGTCGACCCGCTGTCGCGCAACCAGTTCTGGGAGCTGATCGCGCGCATCCGCGCGCAGCGCCCGCAGATGAGCGTGCTGGTGGCCACCGCCTATATGGAGGAGGCCGAGCGCTTCGACCACCTGGTGGCGATGGATGCCGGCCGCGTGCTGGCCGAGGGCAGCCCGGCCGAACTGCGCACGCGCACCGGCTGCGCCAGCCTGGAGCAGGCCTTCATCGCCCTGCTACCGGAGGAAAAGCGTCGCGGCCACCGCGAGGTGGCGATCCACCCCCTGCAGGAGCACAGCGATATCGCCATCGAGGCCAAGGGCCTGACCATGCGCTTCGGCGACTTCGTCGCGGTCGACGCGGTGTCGTTCCGCATCCGCCGTGGCGAGATCTTCGGTTTCCTCGGCTCCAACGGCTGCGGCAAGAGCACCACCATGAAGATGCTCACCGGCCTGCTGCCGGCCAGCGAAGGCGAGGCGCTGCTGTTCGGCCAGACGGTGGACCCGCGCGACATGGCTACGCGCAAGCGGGTCGGCTACATGTCGCAGGCCTTCTCCCTCTACAGCGAACTGACGGTACGCCAGAACCTGGAACTGCACGCCCGTCTGTTCCATGTACCGGCCGCGCAGATCGACGATCGCGTCGCCGCGATGGCCCGTCGTTTCGACCTCGACGCGGTCATGGACATGCTTCCCGAGCGCTTGCCGCTGGGCATTCGCCAACGCCTGTCGCTGGCCGTGGCGGTGATCCACCAGCCGGAGATCCTGATCCTCGACGAGCCCACCTCGGGCGTCGACCCGGTGGCGCGCGACGGCTTCTGGCAGCTGATGCTCGACCTGTCGCGCCAGGACGGCGTGACCATCTTCATCTCCACCCACTTCATGAACGAGGCGCAGCGCTGCGACCGCATCTCGCTGATGCACGCCGGCAAGGTGCTGGACAGCGACACGCCGCAGGGGCTGATGGCCAAGCGCGGGCTGGACAGCCTGGAAGCGACCTTTATCGCCTACCTGCAGGAGGCGGTCGGCGAGCAGCCGGCCAGCGAAGCACCGCCGCTGCAACAGGCGCCGCCACCGCAGCGCCAGCGCTTCAGCCTGCGTCGCCTGTTCAGCTACGCCCGGCGCGAGGCGCTGGAACTACGCCGCGACCCGATCCGCGGCGGCATGGCGCTGCTGGGCACCGTGCTGCTGCTATTTATCATCGGCTACGGCATCAGCCTGGACGTCGAGGACCTGACCTTCGCCGTGCTCGACCGCGACCAGACCACCACCAGCCAGGAGTACCACCGCAACCTGTCCGGCTCACGCTACTTCCTGGAGAAACCGGCGCTGCGCGACTACGCCGACCTGGAGCGGCGCCTGCGCAATGGCGATATCAGCCTGGCCGTGGAGATCCCGCCGCACTTCGGCCGCGACCTCAAGCGCGGCGCCAGCCCGCAGGTCGGCATGTGGATCGACGGCGCCATGCCAACCCGCGCCGAAACCATCAAGGGCTACGTCAGCGGCCTGCACCAGCACTACCTGGCCGAGCTGGCCCGGCGCTCGCCGCAGCCACAAGCCAGCAGCGCCGCCGAACTGGAAGTGCGCTACCGCTACAACCCGGACGTGGAGAGCCTGAAGGCCATGGTGCCGGCGGTGATCCCGCTGCTGCTGATGCTGATCCCGGCCATGCTTACGGCACTCGGCGTGGTGCGCGAGAAGGAGCTGGGGTCGATCATCAATCTCTACGTCACCCCGGTCACGCGCCTGGAGTTCCTGCTCGGCAAGCAGCTGCCCTACATCGCCCTGGGCCTGTTCAACTTCGTCCTGCTGGTGCTGCTGGCGATCACCGTGTTTGACGTGCCGCTCAAGGGCAACCCGCTGACCCTGCTGGCCGGCGCCCTGCTCTACCTGGCCTGCGCCACCGGCCTCGGCCTGCTCATGTCGACTTTCACCAAGAGCCAGATCGCCGCCGTGTTCGGCACTGCCATCGCCACTCTGCTGCCCGCCATCCAGTTCTCCGGGCTGATCTACCCGGTGGCTTCGCTGGAAGGCTTTGGCGCGCTGGTCGGCCAGCTCTACCCGACCTCGCAGTTCCTGGTGATCAGCCGTGGCCTGTTCTCCAAGGCGCTGGAGCTGCGTGATCTGGCCGGCTATTTCCTCGCCCTGGCACTGACCGTGCCGCTGTTGACCCTGCTCAGCGCCAGCTTGCTGCGCAAACAGGAGGCCTGATGGAACGCCTGGCCAACATTTTCCACCTTGGTATCAAGGAGCTGCGCAGCCTGCAGCACGACCTGGCGCTGGTGATCCTGATCCTCTGGGCCTTCAGCATGGGCGTCTATTCGGCCGCCACCAGCCTGCCGGAAAGCCTGCACAACGCCGCCATCGCCGTGGTCGACGAAGACCAGTCGCAGCTCTCCGAAAGGCTGATCCAGGCCTTCCAGCAACCCTACTTCCGCACGCCGGAGCGCATCGACCTGAGCCAGATGGACCGTGGCATGGACTCCGGCCGCTACACCTTCACCCTGAACATACCGCCGAACTTCCAGCGTGACGTGCTGGCCGGGCGCAGCCCGGCGATCCAGCTCAACGTCGATGCCACCCAGGTGAGCATGGCCTTCACCGGGGCCGGCTACATCCAGAACATTGGCACCAGCGAAGTCGCCGAGTTCGTCCGTCGCTACCGGGGCGACCTGCAGCAGCCCGCCGATCTGGTATTACGCGTGCAGTTCAACCCGAACCTGACCCGCGCCTGGTTCGGTTCGGTGATGGAGGTAATCAACCAGATCACCATGCTGTCGATCATTCTCACCGGCGCCGCGCTGATCCGCGAACGCGAACACGGCACCGTCGAACACCTGCTGGTGATGCCGGTGACGCCGCTGGAAATCATGCTGGCCAAGGTCTGGTCGATGGGCCTAGTGGTGCTGACGGCGGCAGCGCTGTCGCTGCTGCTGGTGGTGCAGGGCTGGCTGCAGGTGCCAATCGAAGGCTCGCTGGCACTGTTTCTGGCGGGCGCGGCGCTGCACCTGTTCGCCACCACCTCGATGGGCATCTTCTTCGGCACCGTGGCACGCTCGATGCCGCAGCTGGGCCTGCTGATCATCCTGGTGCTGCTGCCGCTGCAGATTCTCTCCGGCGGCACCACACCGCGCGAGAGCATGCCCGAGCTGGTGCAGCAGATCATGCTGGCGGCGCCGACCACCCACTTCGTCGACCTGGCCCAGGCGATTCTCTATCGCGGCGCCGGGCTGGCCATCGTCTGGCCGAACCTGCTGGCCATCGTCGGCATCGGCACGCTGTTCTTCCTCGCCGCGCTGACCCGCTTTCGCAAGACCCTGGCGCAGATGGCGTAGCCCAAACCGAACGCGCCAGGGATTCGCCGCTACTGGATGATCAGGTTGTTGAACAGCAAGTCCTCGACCAGCGGCTTGCCCTCCTCCTGCTCAAGTACCGTCTGCACCTGCTTGAGCGCCTCCTGACGCAGGATTTCCTTGGCATTCTCGTCCGCCATGCTGGCCTCGGTCTGCTGGGAGAACAGCATCACCAGCTGGTTGCGGATCAGCGGCTCGTGGTGCTCGACCTTCTCCTCGGCCTCGCTGCCCATGACGCGCAGGGCGATATCGGCCTTGTAGAACTTCAGCTTGGGGCCTTCGCCGAAATTACCCACCAGAGCCGGCACCAGGCTGACATAGGCCACCTTGGGCTCGGCGCTTTCCTCTTCCCCCCCGCCGCTGGCCCAAGCAAGGCAGGGCAGAGTCAGGGACAGCAGCAAGGCAATGGTCTTCTTCACGGGGGCAGTTCCTCAGTAACGGATGCCGCCTAGCATAGCCACAGCGGTGCACGTACCCAAGCCCAACGCTTATGGCCAGGCATCAGACTGGGCCATGCTCGTTGACCGGGTATGCCTGCCACCTACACTGCCGGACAGTCCCCGAACCCAAGGAACACCGCGATGAAAGCCCTGCTCTGCAAAGCCTTCGGCCCGGCCTCCAGCCTGGTGCTGGAGGAGACCGCCAGCCCGCAACCTAAGCCCAATGAAGTGCTGATCGAGGTACACGCCGCCGGGGTCAACTTTCCCGACACGCTAATCATCGAAGGCAAGTACCAGTTCAAACCGCCCTTCCCCTTTTCCCCAGGCGGTGAAGCCGCTGGCGTGGTCAAGGCCGTTGGCGAGAAGGTCAGCCAGTTCAAGGCGGGCGACCGGGTCATGGCCCTGACCGGTTGGGGCAGCTTCGCCGAGGAAGTGGCGGTCGGCGCCTACAACGTGCTGCCGGTACCGCCAAGCATGGACCTGACCAGCGCAGCTGGCTTCGGCATGACCTACGGCACCTCGATGCACGCCCTGAAACAACGCGCCAACCTGCAGCCGGGCGAAACCCTGCTGGTGCTCGGCGCCTCCGGGGGTGTCGGCCTGGCGGCCGTGGAAATCGGCAAGGCCATGGGCGCTAAGGTAATTGCCGCCGCCAGCACCGCCGAGAAGCTGGACGTGGCGCGCAAGGCCGGCGCCGACCACCTGATCAACTACAGCGAGCAAAGCCTGAAGGAAGAGCTGAAGAAGCTCACCAACGGCCAGGGCGTGGACGTGATCTACGACCCGGTCGGCGGCAGCTTCTTCGAGGAAGCCTTCCGTTCGATGGCCTGGAACGGCCGCTTCCTGGTGGTCGGCTTCGCCGCCGGTGGCGGCATCCCCGCCCTGCCGGCCAACCTGCCGCTGCTCAAGGGTGCCGCGCTGATCGGCGTGTTCTGGGGCTCCTTCGCCCAGCGCCAGCCGCAGGACAACGCCGCCAACTTCCAGCAACTGTTCGCCTGGCATGCCGAGGGCAAGCTCAAGCCGCTGGTGTCGCAGACCTTCCCGCTAGAGCGTGGTGGCGAGGCCATCGACTACCTCGGCCAGCGCAAGGCCGTCGGCAAGGTGGTGGTGCAGGTGCGCGGGTAACTCCCTCTCCCGTCGGGAGAGGGGCAGGGGAGAGGGGGCATAGAGCAACTCCGAGCTGCCTGTAACACCCTCACCCGCCCTGTCGGGCCCCCTCTTCCTTTGGGAGAGGTGAGAGAGAACAAGGCCGCCCCAGGGGCGGCCTTGTCGTGTTCGGGCCCTCAGTCCCTAGGCGCGTAGGCGAACACGTCGGCGCGCATCTGGTGCGCGTCCATGCCAGCCTCGACCAGCGCATCCAGGGTGCCGTAGACCATCGCCGGCGAGCCACTGGCATACACATGCAGGGCCTTGAGGTCGGGGAAGTCCTGGCACACCGCCTCGTGCAGCATGCCGCTGCGGCCCGGCCAATCCTGCGGTTCGCTGACCACTTGATGCAGATGCAGGCCCGGCTGTGCCTGCCATGCCTGCCAGTGCTCCAGGCGATAGAAGTCCTCAGCCACACGCACGCCCCAGTAGAGATGCAGCGGATGGCTGAAGCCGTTGACCCGGCAATGCTCGATCAGGCTGTGCATCTGCGCCATGCCGGTACCCGCGGCGATCAGCACCAAGGGACCGTCCGGCAGCTCGGCCAGGTGGGTATCGCCAAACGGCATCTGCACCCGCACCAGCGGCGTGCGGCGCAACTGCTCCACCAGCTGCTGCGTGCTGTCCTCACGGGTGAGGATATGCAGCTCCAGCTCACGCCCGGCATGCGGCGCCGAGGCCAGGGAAAAGGCCGACCATTCGCCATCGTCGCGCTGCAGCAGCAGGTACTGCCCGGCGTGATAGCGTGGCGCCTTGCCGGCAGGCGCACGCAGGCGCACGCGGCAGACATCACCGCCCACATCCAGGCATTCGATAACCTGGCAACCGAAGGTGCGCACCGGCAGCTCGCCGAGCGCCAGCACGCCGTCCCAGTGCAGCACGCAGTCTTCCAACGGCTCGGCCAGGCAGGTGAACAACTCGCCATGGTCCAGCTCGGCGCCGGCCTGCAGCACCCGCCCCTCGACCAGCAGCGCCGAACAGATATGGCAGTTACCGTTGCGACAGCTCTGCGGACAGTCATAGCCAAGCCGGCGCGCGGCGTCGAGGATGCGCTCGCCACCGTGCACGTCGAGTACGGCGCCAGAGGGTTGCAGGGTGACCTTCATGACATGAATGCCTTCAGCTGCGTCGCGAGCGAAGAGTGGGCAAGGCGAAAGGACGCGAGGGCGCGGAGTTTACACCGAGTAAATGAGCAGCCCGAGCGGCCTTTCAACACAGCCCAATCGAGCGCAGGAGCAGATGATGCATTCATCAGTCGATGCCCAGCTCTTTCCACATGTCGTCGACCCGCGCCGTCACCGCCGGGTCCTTCTCGATCACCCTGCCCCACTCGCGGCTGGTCTCGCCCGGCCACTTGTGGGTGGCGTCCAGCCCCATCTTCGAGCCCAAGCCGGACACCGGCGAGGCGAAGTCGAGGTAGTCGATCGGCGTGTTGTCGATCATCACCGTGTCGCGCTTGGGGTCCATGCGCGTCGTAATGGCCCAGATCACGTCGTTCCAGTCCCGTGCATTGATGTCGTCGTCGGTGACGATAACGAACTTGGTGTACATGAACTGTCGCAGGAACGACCACACACCGAGCATTACGCGCTTGGCATGGCCCGGGTACTGCTTCTTCATGGTCACCACCGCCATGCGGTAGGAACAGCCTTCCGGCGGCAGGTAGAAGTCGGTGATCTCCGGGAACTGCTTCTGCAGAATCGGCACGAACACTTCGTTCAGCGCCACGCCGAGGATCGCCGGCTCATCCGGCGGCCGCCCGGTGTAGGTGCTGTGGTAGATCGGCTTCTGCCGGCGGGTGATGCGCTCGACGGTGAACACCGGAAAGGTGTCGACCTCGTTGTAGTAGCCGGTGTGGTCGCCGTAGGGGCCTTCCGGCGCGGTCTCGCCTGGATGGATCACGCCTTCGAGGACGATCTCGGCACTGGCCGGCACCTGCAGATCGGAACCGACGGCCTTGACCAGTTCGGTGCGATGGCCGCGCAGCAGGCCGGCGAAGGCGTATTCGGAAAGAGTGTCCGGCACAGGCGTCACGGCGCCGAGGATGGTCGCCGGGTCCGCCCCCAGGGCCACGGCCACCGGATACGGCTTGTCCTGATGCTTCTGACACCACTCGCGGTAATCCAGCGCGCCGCCACGGTGGCTGAGCCAGCGCATGATCACCTTGTTGCGGCCGATCACCTGCTGGCGGTAAATGCCGAGGTTCTGCCGCTCCTTGTTCGGCCCGCGGGTGATGGTCAGACCCCAGGTGATCAGCGGCGCCACATCGCCCGGCCAGCAGTGCTGGATCGGCAGCTTGGACAGGTCGACGTCGTCGCCCTCCTCGATTACCTCATGGCACGGCGCATCCTTGAGCACCTTGGGCGCCATGCTGATGACCTTCTTGTAGATCGGCAGCTTGCTCCAGGCGTCCTTCAACCCCTTGGGCGGCTCCGGCTCCTTGAGGAAGGCCAGCAGTTTGCCGATCTCACGCAGCTCGCCGACATCCTCGGCGCCCATGCCGAGGGCCACGCGCTTGGGCGTACCGAACAGGTTGCCGAGCACCGGCACGTCGAAGCCCGTGGGGTTTTCGAACAGCAGCGCCGGGCCACCCTTGCGCAGGGTACGGTCACAGATTTCGGTCATCTCCAGCACGGGAGAAACCGGGGTCTGGATGCGCTTGAGCTCGCCGCGGCTTTCCAGCTCACGGATGAAGTCGCGCAGGTCGCGGTACTGCATGCTTGGGCCTCACAGGTCGGGGCGCAAAGTTTAGCGCCGAACTGGGTTATTCAGAAGGCTACAGAAACGCAAAGGCCGGGTTTCCCCGGCCTTTGTGGCAACGCTCGAATTACTTGCGCTTCATCGACAAGAAGAATTCGTCGTTGGTCTTGGTGTCCTTCAGCTTATCGATGAGGAACTCGATGGCGGCGATCTCGTCCATCGGGTGCAGCAGCTTGCGCAGAATCCACATGCGCGACAGCTCTTCCTCGCCGGTCAGCAACTCCTCGCGGCGGGTGCCGGACTTGTTGATGTTGATGGCCGGGAACACACGCTTCTCGGCGATGCGACGGTCCAGCGGCAGCTCCATGTTGCCGGTGCCCTTAAACTCTTCGTAGATCACCTCGTCCATCTTCGAGCCGGTTTCCACCAGCGCGGTGGCGAGGATGGTCAGGCTGCCGCCTTCCTCGATGTTACGGGCGGCACCGAAGAAGCGCTTGGGCTTCTCCAGGGCATGGGCGTCGACACCACCGGTGAGCACCTTGCCGGAGCTCGGGATCACGGTGTTGTAGGCACGCGCCAGGCGGGTGATGGAGTCGAGCAGGATGACCACATCCTTCTTGTGCTCGACCAGGCGCTTGGCCTTCTCGATCACCATTTCGGCAACCTGCACGTGACGGGTCGGCGGCTCGTCGAAGGTCGAGGCCACCACTTCGCCGCGCACGGTGCGCTGCATCTCGGTCACTTCTTCCGGGCGCTCGTCGATAAGCAAAACGATCAGGTAGCACTCGGGGTTGTTGCGCGCGATGTTGGCTGCGATGTTCTGCAGCATGATGGTCTTGCCCGCTTTCGGCGGGGCGACGATCAGACCACGCTGGCCCTTGCCGATCGGCGCGCAGAGGTCGATCACCCGGCCGGTGATGTCCTCGGTGGAGCCGTTGCCGGCTTCCATGGTCAGGCGCTCGTTGGGGAACAACGGCGTCAGGTTTTCGAACAGGATCTTGCTCTTGGCGTTTTCCGGACGGTCGAAGTTGATGCTGTCGACCTTGAGCAGGGCAAAGTAGCGCTCGCCTTCTTTCGGCGGGCGGATCTTGCCGACGATGGTGTCACCGGTACGCAGGTTGAAACGGCGGATCTGGCTGGGCGAGACATAGATGTCGTCCGGGCCGGCCAGGTAGGAGGAGTCCGCGCTGCGCAGGAAGCCGAAGCCGTCCTGGAGGATCTCCAGCACGCCGTCGCCGGAGATCTCTTCGCCGCTTTTCGCGTGCTTTTTCAGCAGGGCGAAGATGATGTCCTGCTTGCGCGAACGGGCCATGTTTTCCAGACCAGCCTGGTCGGCCATGTCCAGCAGTTCGGCAATCGGCTTTTGCTTGAGTTCGGTCAGATTCATAGGAATGACGTAGAAATGAGAGGAGGGAGGAAAAGCACTTGGGCTTTACTGGCCGCGCCGCGAGGAAGGCGACTGAATCGCTCGGTCTTATCGGGAAGAGTGCGTCGGCGACGGCTTGAGAGGCAACGAGGAACCCGTTGCAGGCCCGAATGTAACACCGGGTTTAGCGCGGCGTCCACCCCGCGCCCAGAAAAAAACCCCGCACAAGACGGGGCTTTTGCGTGACGCCTCAGATGTTGGCGTCGAGGAAGGCGGCCAGCTGCGATTTGGACAGGGCACCGACCTTGGTGGCTTCGACGTTGCCGTTCTTGAACAGCATCAGGGTCGGGATGCCACGCACGCCGTATTTCGGCGGGGTTTCCTGGTTCTCGTCGATGTTCAGCTTGCAGACCTTCAGTTTACCCTGATAGGTCTGGGCGATCTCGTCCAGGACGGGTGCAATCATCTTGCACGGACCGCACCATTCGGCCCAGTAGTCGACCAGGACCGGACCTTCGGCCTTGATCACGTCGTCTTCGAAGCTGCTGTCGCTGACGTTGGTGATGAACTCGCTCATGAATAGTCTCCGGGTGCGGAAGCGAAAAACTGGCGGCCATGATAGCCCGCATCCGCCCCCACCGAAAGCCGCTCGCCATTGACCTTGACTATCAACGGATTTCATACAACGGATGAAAGACTACGGCATCCAGGCTCCAGGCGGTTAACATGCGGAACATTGGAGTGCCTGCCTGCTGACGGCAGGCTGCCTGCGTTTTGAATAGGGATCCCCCGAACCATGCCCAATGCCGACAAGCAGTTTCCCCTGATCGCCGCTATCGACCTCGGCTCCAACAGTTTCCACATGGTGCTGGCCAAGGCTGATCACGGCGAGATCCGCATTCTCGAACGACTCGGCGAAAAAGTGCAGCTGGCCGCAGGCCTCGACGAAGAACGCATGCTCAGCGAAGAGGCCATGCAGCGTGGTCTGGACTGCCTGCGCCGCTTTGGCCAGCTGATCCAGGGCCTGCCACAGGGCGCCGTGCGCATCGTCGGCACCAACGCCCTGCGCGAGGCGCGCAACCGCAACGAGTTCATCCGCCGTGCCGACGAACTGCTCGGCCACGAAGTGGAAGTGATTTCCGGGCGTGAAGAAGCACGCCTGATCTATCTGGGCGTCTCCCACAGCATCGCCGACACCCCGGGCAAACGCCTGGTAGCCGATATCGGCGGCGGCAGCACCGAGTTCATCGTCGGCCAACGCTTCGAGCCGCTGCTGCGCGAGAGCCTGCAGATGGGCTGCGTCAGCTTCACTCAGCGCTACTTCAAGGACGGCAAGATTACCCCGGCGCGCTACGCCCAGGCCTATACCGCCGCGCGCCTGGAGCTGATGACCATCGAGCAGGGCCTGCAACGCCTGGGCTGGCAGGAAGCGGTAGGCGCCTCCGGCACCATCCGCGCTGTCGGCCTGGCGATCAAGGGTGCAGGCCTGGGCAACGGCGAGATCAATCCAGAGGGCCTGGCCTGGCTCAAGCGCAAGCTGCTCAAGCTGGGCGATGTGGAAAAGATCGACTTCGATGGCATCAAGCCGGATCGCCGACAGATCTTCCCGGCCGGCCTGGCCATCGCCGAAGCCATTTTCGATGCCCTCGACCTGCAGCGCATGGATCACTCCGAAGGCGCCCTGCGCGAAGGCGTGCTGTACGACCTGCTTGGCCGCCATCACCACGAGGACGTTCGCGAACGCACCCTCAGTGCCCTGATGGAGCGCTACCACGTCGACCTGCAGCAGGCCGAGCGCGTCGAGCGCAAGGCTCTGCAAGCGCTGGAGGAAGTGGCCGAGGCCTGGCACCTGAACGAAGACTGGCACCGCGACCTGCTGCAATGGGGCTCACGCGTGCATGAGATCGGCCTGGACATCGCCCACTACCAGTACCACAAGCACGGCGCCTACCTGATCGAGCACTCCGACCTGGCCGGTTTCTCGCGCAAGGATCAGCTGATGCTGGCCCTGCTGGTACGCGGCCACCGCCGCAACATCCCCAAGGACAAGTTCGCCGACTTCGGCGCCGATGGCGTTCAGCTGCAACGCCTGTGCGTGCTGCTGCGCTTCGCCATCCTCTTCCACCACATCCGCGGCACCCAGGAAATGCCCAAGGTGAAGTTCAGCGTAGGCGAGCAGAGCCTAGACCTGACCTTCCCCGCCGGCTGGCTGGAGGCCAACCCGCTGACCCAGGCGGACTTCGAGCAGGAAGCCACCTGGCTGACCCGCATCGGCTTCAGCCTGAGCGTACGCTGACAAAAAAGCCCCGCAGATGCGGGGCTTTTTATTGGAGGCCTTCAGCCTGTAGGTTGGGCTGAGCCGCCAGGCGAACCGACGCCGTTGGATGACCGCAACCCAGGCTGATAGATACCAACACCGGTTCTCTATGGGTCGACTTCCGCAATGCACGGGGAAGAGCTGGGTTTCGCTTTGCTCAACCCAGCCTACGCAGGCAGCTCAGCGCAGCAGTGGCGTAGTCAGCTTCTCCAGCAGACCCGCCTGGGCGCTGCGTGGGTTGGCATTGCCGCTGGGGCTGGTGCGCAGGTAGCGGCCGTCAGGCTGCAGCACCCAGGCCTGGGTGTTATCGGTCAGGTAGCTTTCCAGCTCCTTCTTCACCCGCAGGATCAGCTTGCGCCCTTCGACCGGGAAGCAGGTCTCCACGCGCTTGTCGAGGTTGCGCTCCATCCAGTCGGCGCTGGACAGGTAGATCTTCTCGTCGCCGCCATTGAGGAAGTAGAACACCCGGGTGTGTTCGAGGAAGCGACCGATGATCGAACGTACCTGGATGTTGTGCGACACCCCCGGCACGCCGGGGCGCAGGCAGCACATGCCGCGCACCACCAGGTCGATTTTCACCCCGGCCTGGCTGGCCTTGTACAGCGCGCGGATGATCTTGGGATCGGTCAGCGAGTTGAACTTGGCCATGATTTGCGCCGGCTTGCCCTCGCTGGCCTGCTGGGTTTCGAAGGCGATCAGGTCGAGCAGGGTTTTCTTCAGGGTGAAAGGCGCATGCAGCAGCTTCTTCATGCGCAGGGTCTTGCCCATGCCGATCAGCTGGTTGAACAGCTTGGACACGTCCTCGCCGAGAGCCACGTCGGCAGTCAGCAGACTGTAGTCGGTGTACAGCTTGGCGTTGCCGGCGTGGTAGTTGCCGGTGCCGAGGTGCGCGTAGCGGCGCAACTCGCCGTTTTCGCGGCGCAGGATCAACATCATCTTGGCGTGGGTCTTGAAGCCGACCACGCCGTAGATCACCACCGCACCGGCGGCCTGCAGGCGGCTGGCCAGCTGCAGGTTGGACTCTTCGTCGAAGCGCGCGCGCAGCTCGATCACCGCGGTCACTTCCTTGCCGTTGCGCGCGGCTTCCACCAGCGCATCGACAATCTCCGAGTTGGCCCCGGAGCGGTACAGGGTCTGCTTGATCGCCAGCACATGCGGGTCTTTCGCCGCCTGGCGCAGCAGGTCGACCACCGGGGTGAACGACTCGAAGGGGTGCAACAGGAGGATGTCCTGCTTGCCGACCACGTTGAAGATGTTCTCGCTGTTCTGCAGCAGCTTGGGGATCACCGGGGTGAACGGGGTGTACTGCAGCTCCGGGTGGCTTTCCAGGCCGGTGATGCTGAACAGACGGGTCAGGTTGACCGGGCCGTTGACCCGGTACAGCTCGCTTTCGCCCAGGTTGAACTGCTTGAGCAGCTGGTCGCTCAGGTGTTTCGGGCAGGTGTCCACCACCTCCAGGCGTACCGCGTCGCCGTAACGGCGGCTGAACAGCTCGCCGCGCAAGGCGCGGGCCAGGTCCTCGACGTCCTCGGTATCCACCGACAGGTCGGCGTTACGGGTCAGGCGGAACTGGTAGCAACCCTTGACCTTCATGCCCTGGAACAGGTCGTCGGCGTGGGCGTGGATCATCGAGGAGAGGAACACATAGTTGTCCCCTGCCCCGCCGATTTCCTCCGGCACGCGGATGATCCGCGGCAACAGGCGCGGCGCCGGGATGATGGCCAGGCCGGAGTCGCGACCGAAAGCGTCGACGCCTTCCAGCTCGACGATGAAGTTCAAGCTCTTGTTCACCAGCAGCGGGAAGGGGTGCGTCGGGTCGAGGCCGATCGGCGTGATGATCGGCGCGATTTCGTCGCGGAAGTAGCGGCGCACCCAGGTCTTCAGCTTGACCGTCCAGTGACGGCGACGGATGAAATTGACCTGATGCTTGGCCAGCGCCGGCAGTAGCACGTCGTTGAGCAGGGCGTACTGGCGCTCGACCTGCTCGTGGGCGATGTCGGAGATCCGCGCCAGCGCCTGGCTCGGCAGCAGGCCATCGGCCCCGGCCTGCTCGCGGGCGAAGTTGATCTGCTTCTTCAGGCCGGCGACACGGATCTCGAAGAACTCGTCGAGGTTGCTGGAAAAGATCAGCAGGAACTTGAGCCGCTCCAGCAGCGGATAGGACTCGTCCAGCGCCTGTTCCAGCACGCGGATGTTGAACTGCAGCTGGGACAGCTCGCGATGAATGTACAGGGAGCTGTCGTCCACCCCGGGAATCGGCGCCGGCGGGGCCGGTGCCGGTTCCGGCTCAGGTGCGGGCTGCTCGACTACGACGTCAGCCGGCAGCGGCTGCTCGGCAGCTTGCTGCAGGTCGGTTTTGCTCAATCCCTCGGTATTCATCGCAAGTGTCCTGGGGGCCTCAGCGCCCCTCTTTGATCAGTTCAGCCGCACGCACGGCGAAGTAGGTGAGGATGCCATCGGCACCCGCGCGTTTGAAGGCAGTCAGCGATTCGACAATCACGGCCTCCGACAGCCAGCCGTTCTGGATGGCTGCCATGTGCATGGCGTACTCGCCGCTGACCTGATAGGCAAAGGTCGGCACCTTGAAGGCGTCCTTCACTCGCCAGACGATATCCAGGTAAGGCATGCCCGGCTTGACCATGACCATGTCGGCGCCTTCGGCCAGGTCGGTGGCCACTTCGTGCAGCGCTTCGTCGCCGTTGGCTGGGTCCATCTGGTAGCTGGCCTTGTTGGCCTTGCCCAGGTTGGCCGCCGAGCCGACCGCGTCGCGGAACGGGCCGTAGTAGGCACTGGCGTACTTGGCCGAGTAGGCCATGATGCGCACGTTGTGATGTTCGGCCAGCTCCAGCGCCTCGCGGATGGCCTGGATGCGCCCGTCCATCATGTCCGAGGGTGCGACTACCTGGGCACCGGCTTCGGCATGGGACAGCGCCTGCTTGACCAGGGCATCGACGGTGACGTCGTTCATCACGTAGCCATCGTCATCGAGGATGCCGTCCTGGCCATGGGTGGTGAAGGGGTCCAGGGCAACGTCGCTGATCACCCCCAGCTCGGGGAACTTGCCACGCAGGGCGCGAATGGCGCGCTGGGCAATGCCGTCCGGATTCCAGGCCTCGGCGCCATCGAGCGACTTCTTCTCCAGCGGCGTCACCGGGAACAGCGCCAGGGCCGGAATACCCAGCTCGACCCAGCGCTCGGCCTCGACCAGCAGCAGGTCGATGGACAGGCGCTCGACGCCCGGCATCGATGGCACGGCTTCGCGGCGGTTTTCGCCATCGAGGACGAACACCGGCAGGATCAGGTCATTGGTGGTCAGCACGTTCTCGCGCACCAGACGGCGGGAGAACTCATCACGACGGTTACGACGCAGGCGAGTGGCGGGGAAAAGGCGGTTGGCAAAGCTCACGACGGACTCCAGAACCCGCACGGCGGGCGAGTGTGACAGTAATACCCGGCCATTATGACCAAATAATGACTGCCACACCCAGACTGCGACGGCGAGCCGCAGTTCCGTGCTGGCTCAGATCGCCTGGGTCGTGCGTGGCGCCGGCCAGAACAGCCAGATCAGGCTGGCCAGGCTCCAGGCGCCCAGCAACAGCCAGAGGGTAGCGCCACCGGCCAGCAGCCCGACCTGTTGCGCCCAGACCAATGCCAGCGGGTTGCTGGCCAGGCGCAGCAACTCCAGCCAGCGGGCAAACGGGCGGCTCTCCAGCCAGGCGCCAATGCAGTAGAGGCCGAAGGCCACCCACAACCAGGCACCCGCAAGCACCACCAGGTTCTGCTGCTCCGCCACGGCCAGCAAGCCGCTGACACCCAGCACATAGCCGGCGAACTGCAGCGCGGCATAGGCCTTGTGTCGCCGCGCCAGCGGCACCTCGAACTTGCGGAAGCGGCTCAGATCCTGCTTGGCCATGGGGTAGCGCGCCGCCACGTCGGCCGGGCGCCAGCCGGTAGGCATGAACCAGATGCGCAACTTGTCCCACCAGGAGCCGGCGCGCACCGCGTCCTGCCACAGCTGCACATAGAACTGCAGGTTGGCCCACAACGGGTTCCAGCTCTGCAGCGGCACAGTCACGCCAAATACCACAGGCTCCTCGTCCAGCTCTTCCTGAAAGCTGCCGAACAGGCGGTCCCAAAGAATGAACACACCGCCGTAATTGCGATCCATGTAGATAGGATTCTGCGCATGGTGCACCCGATGATTGGACGGCGTGACGAAGAACCACTCGTACCAGCCCAGCTTGGGCACATGGCGGGTGTGCACCCAGAACTGGTACAGCAGGTTGAGCGCCGCCACGGTGACGAACACCAGCGGCGGGATGCCGAGCACGGCCATCGGCAGGTAGAAGATCCAGCTCAGCAGAAAGCCGCTACTGGTCTGGCGCAGCGCCGTGGTGAGGTTGTACTCCTCACTCTGGTGGTGCACCACATGCGCGGCCCAGAACAGATTGCGCTCGTGACCAATGCGGTGACTCCAGTAGTAACACAGGTCGTAGAGCACGAACGCCAGCAGCCATACCCACCATTGCGCCGCCAGCTCGAACAGATGCAGGTGCTGATAGGCGAAGGCATAGCCGAGCACCACGATGGCCTTGCTCAACAGGCCACTGGCCTGGGACAGCACCCCGGCACTGAGGCTGTTCAGCGAGTCGGCCAGACGATAACTGCTAACCCCGCGCCAGCGGTCGGCCAGCAGTTCGGCGGCAATCAGCAAGAAGAAAAAGGGTACGGCAAGCAGGATCAGATTCATGGCTCGGCACGACGTGGGTTGACCTATGCTGATCCTAGACCCGCCCGGATCAGCGCTCGCGACAGCCAGTGCCAGCCTGGGCGACATTTGGCGACACTCGACGACAACCGGGGCGGCGAGTAAAACTCGCAGGCAAATCCCCCTGCTATCCCTTGGAGAACAGCATGCAGAAAAGAGTCGCAGTCATCCTCTCCGGCTGTGGCGTCTATGACGGCGCGGAAATCCACGAAAGCGTGATCACCCTGCTGCGCCTGGATCAGCGTGGCGCCCAGGTGCAATGCTTCGCGCCGAACATCGCGCAGATGCACGTGATCAACCACCTCACCGGCGAGGAAATGCCGGAAAGCCGCAATGTGCTCACCGAGGCCGCGCGCATTGCCCGCGGTGACGTGGCCGACGTACGCGAGCTGCACGTCGACAAGTTCGACGCGCTGATCCTGCCCGGTGGCTTCGGCGTGGCCAAGAACCTCTCCAACTTCGCCGTCGAAGGCGCCGGCTGCAGCGTCCAGCCTGACGTGCTGGCGGCGACTCAGGCGTTCGTTCAGGCCGGCAAGCCGATCGGACTGATCTGCATCTCTCCGGCCCTGGCGGTGAAGATCTTTGGCGAAGGCGTCAGCTGCACCCTGGGCGCCGAAGACGACCCGGCCGCCGAGGCCCTGGTCGCCATGGGCGGCCAGCATGTCGAATGTGCCGTCGAAGACATCGTCGAGGATGAGGCGCGCAAGCTGGTAAGCACGCCGGCCTACATGCTGGCGCAATCCATCGCAGAAGCCGCCTCCGGCATCAACAAGCTGGTAGACCGGGTGCTGGAGCTGGTGCAGCCACAGCAATAAGCCGATGCGCAGGTTGGGCTGAGCCTCGCGAAGCCCAACAGGCAAAACCACACGCCACACCGTGGCCCTGCTACGCGCACCAGGCTTCGCAGCCTCAAGCCAACCTACGCCAATCCGGCCAAACCACGTGCCAACCCCGCCCTGACACTGGCCAACGCACGCCGCTTGCGGCAGCGTGGCAATACCTGCCACGCCGGAACGCCCCATGAGCCAGCCCGTATTCCAACTCTCCGAAGAACAACACCAGGGCGTGGAAAGCTTTTTCCAGCGCATCCCGTTCAACCAGGCCTTGGGCATTCGCATCGTCGAACTGAGTGGCGAGCGGGTGGTGATGGACCTGCCAATGAAGCCCGAGCTGATCGGCAACTTCACCCAGGGCATCCTCCACGGCGGGGTGATCTCGTCGATTCTGGACGTTGCCGGCGGCGCCATGGCACTGATCGGCGCCTTCGACAAGCACCAGCACCTGAGCCAGGCCGAACGCATGCAGCGCCTGTCCAAGCTGGGCACCATCGACCTGCGCATCGACTACCTGCGCCCAGGCCGTGGCCAGACCTTCACCGCCACCGCCGTACTGCTGCGCTCTGGCAACAAGGTTGCGGTGGTACGCAGCGAGCTGCACAACGAGGAAGGCGTGCTGGTGGCCGTGGGCACCGGTACCTATCTGTGCGGGTAGCCCGCATGCAACCTGGTAAACCGACCACCCCCGCTCCCGGATTACATCCGGGCTACTTGGTCAGGCGGGTAAGAATACGGTCGAGGCTATTGGCGAAGGCCTGCCGGTCCTTGTCCGAATAGGCCGCCTGGCCTCCACCCATCTGCCCCTGATCACGCAGATCGGCGAACAGATTACGGGTGGCCAGCTTGTCGCCCATGTTGCGCTCGTCGAACTCGCGCCCACGCGGATCGAGTGCCGCCACGCCCTTCTTGATCAGGCGATCGGCCAGCGGAATGTCGCTGCAGATCACCAGCTCGCCGGGCACGGCATGTTCGACCAGATGGTCGTCGGCCGCATCCGGACCGCTGGGCACTACCACCAGTTTTACGCAGGCGAAGTTGGGCCGGGCCACGGCCTGGCCCGCCACCAGCACCACCTCGAAGCCGCGCTTTAGGGCGAACTTCACCACCTGGTCACGGGCCAGGCGCGGGCAGGCGTCGGCGTCGATCCAGACGCGCATGGTCCGCTCGCTCACTTGGCCTCCGCCAGGCGGCGGCGCTCACCCAGCCAGCTGCGCCCGTAGAGCACGACTATGGCCAGCAGCGCCAGCGCCTGCGCCGACAGGCTGTAGGCGTCGGGATGGATGCCCAGCCAGTCGAACTCGAAGAACGCCACCGGCCGGGTGCCGAGCACGCCCGCCTCTTGCAGCGCCGCCACGCCATGACCGGCGAAGACCACCGAAAGCACGCAGAGCAGCACGGCATTGGCGCTGAAGAAGGTCGCCAGCGGCAGCTTGCGCGAGCCGCGCAGGATCACCCAGGCCAGCCCCAACAGCAGTACCAGTGCGGCGCCAGCCCCGGCAATCACCATGTTGTGGCCTTCCGGACCGGCCTGCAGCCACAGGGTTTCATAGAACAGGATGACTTCGAACAGCTCGCGGTAAACCGAGAAGAAGGCCAGCACGGCGAAGCCGAAACGGCCACCACCACCGACCAGGCTGCTCTTGATGTAATCCTGCCAGGCTGCAGCGTGGCGACGATCGTGCATCCACACCCCGAGCCACAGCACCATGACACTGGCGAACAATGCGGTGGCACCTTCCAGCAACTCACGCTGGGCGCCGCTGACATCGATCAGATAGGCCGCCAGCGCCCAGGTGCCGAAGCCCGCCAGAATGGCCAACCCCCACCCCACATGAACGCTGCGTACCGCCTGCTGTTGGCCGGTATTGCGCAGGAACGCGAGGATTGCCGCCAGTACCAGAATCGCCTCAAGGCCCTCGCGCAGCAGGATCAGCAGGCTGGAGATGAAGGTCAACGAAGCATCCATCGCCCCGCCGGCGAGCAGCTCGGCGGACTTGGCCAGCTCGGCCTTGGCCGAGTCCAGCGCCAGTGCTGCCTGTTCTGGCGTGGCGCCATCCTGGACGGACTGCCGGTAGGCCATCAGCGCACGCTCGGTGGTCTTGCGCTGGTCGGCATCGAGGTTGTCGAGGGCGCTTTCCACCAGCTCGAAGCCCTCCAGGTAGGCGCCCACCGACAGGTCATACGCTTGCTCGTGATCACCCTCGCGATAGGCCTGCAGGCTGTGTTCAAGGGTTGTACGGGTGTAGTCGATCAGCTCCTGCGGGCCGCGCTGCTGCACCTGCGGCTTGGCACGCTGGGCCCGGAAAGCCGCGGCATCGCCCCCCGCTGCAGCCACTTCTGCAGGTGTCTTGCCGGCCAGATCGGCCAGGCTGAAGCGCGCAGCACTGTCATTGGCGCTAGCGCTGAGGCCGGCTATATAGCTGGCCAGATCCCAGCGCTGGCGATCATCCAGCTGATCGGCGAAAGCCGGCATATCGGTGCCTTCGACGCCCAGCCCCAAAGTGTTGTACAGGTCATACAGGCTCAGCTGATCGAGCCGAGCCGCATCGCGCAGGTTCGCCGGCGGCGGCTCCAGCCCCAGGCCGGCCGGGCCATCGCCGGCACCGCTGTCACCGTGGCAGATGGAGCAGTGCTGGGCGAACAGGGGTTCACCACGGGTGGGATCCGGCGTGATGGCTGGGGTCAGGGTCAACTGATACAGCTGCACCAGCTGCGTGCCCAGACGCCGGGCATCGCCGGCCACTTGCGCGCCGGGCTGACGCTGCTGGACAGCGCTGTGCAGCTGCTCGACACCCCGCACCAGTTCGTCCCGCCCCGGCTTGGCCGGCAGCGTGGCGACCAGCTCCTGCAGCCCACTGAGAAACTCAAGTTGCTCGCTGTACTCGGCGCTATCGGCGACCTCTCCCGAGGCCACAGTGGCCGGATAGTCGGCGGCAACATAACTGAGCAGGTGCAGCGCTCGGGCAGCATCTTCGGCAGGTTCGGCCGAGGCCGAGAGGTTGAGCGAGGCCAGCAGTGGCAGAAAGAGCCAAGCGAAATTGAAACGCAAGAAAGACATCAATCGATCCCAAACAAGAATGGGTGGCATTAATTGTTACCTTCCTAACGATTCAGCTCAAGGAAAAACTGAAATACCTGGTAACAATCCGCCGAACAGTCTGTTCAGGATCGGCCTGGGAACTTTTCGCGCTCTCAGGCTGGCGTACGACGCACCATGGCCAACAGCGCGGCAGCGGCCATGAACAAGCCGCCAAAGGTGCGGTTGAGCAGGCGCTGCTGCCGTGGCGAGCGCAAGGCCCGCAGCACCCGGGCAGCCAGGCCGGTATAGCCCGCCATCACGAGCAGGTCGACGGCCACCATGGTTGCCGCCATCAGCAGGTACTGCACCAGCAACGGCGCCTTGGGATCGAGAAACTGCGGCAACACCGCGAGGATGAAAATGATCGCCTTGGGGTTGCTGGCGTTGACCAGAAAGCCGCGCAGCACCAGGGTCAAGGGCCGCCCCAGCGGACGCTCGCCCTCTCCAGCGGCAATCTGGCCAGGTGCCGCGACCCACTGCTTCCAGCCGAGGTAGACCAGATAGGCGACCCCGAACCACTTGATCAGGCTGAACGCCAGCTCTGAGGTAGCCAGCACAGCCCCCAGGCCGGCGGCGACCACGGCAATCTGCATCAGCAGCGCCAGTTGCAGACCGATGGCGTTCCAGTAACCGCGCCAGAAACCGTACTGCAGCCCACAGGACATGGAGGCAATCGCCCCTGCGCCGGGTGACAGGCTGATCACCCAACAGGCGACGAAGAAGGCGAGCCAGGCTTCCAGTGTCATACCGCAATACCTCAAATAGATGGAGGCCTAGCCTAACCTTGTGGTCAGATTCGGCCTAGTCGAAATACCTGTTCAGCATCTGGCAGCCCCACGACCTGGGGCCGGCCACCGCCGAAAACTTGCAGCACGCAGGGCGCACAGCTCAGTCAGCCTGGGCCAACTGCTGCTCAAGGCTCTCCAGGTGTTCCAGGGCCGTCATCCAGCGTTCTTCCAGGTCGCCCTCAAGCCCTTTCAAGCGGGCCTGCTCGGCCAACAGGTCACGCAATTCATCCTTGCGCGCAGCCTCGTAAATGCCGCTGTCGCCGAGACGCTCCTCGACCTTGGCCAGCTGCTCGTGCAGCTTGCCAAGCTCCTTCTCCAGCTTTTCCGCTTCGCGCTTGTGCGGTGCCAGTTGCTGGCGCAGGGCTGCTGCAGCCTGACGCTGGGCGCGCTTGTCGGTCTTGTCACCAGCGGGAGCAGACAGGGCCTGCGGTTGCTGGCGGGCACGGAAGTCCACCAGCCAGCGCGCGTAGTCGTCGAGGTCGCCGTCGAATGGCTGGATACGACCATCGGCGACCAGCAGGAACTCGTCGGTGGTGCTCTTGAGCAGATGGCGATCGTGGGACACCACCAGCACCGCACCGGCGAACTCCTGCAGAGCCATGGTCAGGGCCAGGCGCATTTCCAGGTCGAGGTGGTTGGTCGGTTCGTCGAGCAGCAGCAGGTTGGGCTTCTGCCAGGCGATCAGGGCCAGGGCCAGACGTGCCTTCTCGCCGCCGGAGAAATTCTGCACCGCCTCGTCGCAGCGCGCGCCGCGGAAATCGAAGCCGCCGAGGAAGTCGCGCAGGGTCTGTTCGCGCTCGCCCGGGGCGATGCGCTGCAGGTGCAGCAGCGGGCTGGCCTTGGCATCCAGCGAGTCGAGCTGGTGCTGAGCGAAGTAACCGATGGCCAGGTTCTCGCCACGCGCCATGCGCCCGGACAAGGGAGCCAGCTCGCCAGCCAGAGTCTTGATCAGGGTCGACTTGCCCGCACCGTTGGGGCCGAGCAGGCCGATGCGCGCTCCCGGCGTCAGTTGCAGCTTGACCTGCTGCAGCACGGCCTTGTCGCCATAGCCCAGCTGGGCATCGGACAGGTCGAGCAGCGGGCTGGAGATCTTGTCGGCCTCGCGGAAGACGAAATCGAACGGCGAATCGACGTGGGCCGGCGCCAGCTCTTCCAGACGTTCCAGTGCCTTGATCCGGCTCTGAGCCTGACGTGCCTTGGTGGCCTGGGCCTTGAAGCGGGCAATGTATTTTTCCATGTGCGCGCGCTGCGCCTGCTGCTTCTCGTAGGCCTGCTGCTGCTGGGCCAGACGTTCGGCGCGGGTGCGCTCGAAGGCCGAGTAACCGCCGCGATAGAGGGACAGCTTCTGCTGTTCGAGGTGCGCCACATGATCGACCACGGCATCGAGGAAGTCGCGGTCGTGGGAAATCAGCAACAGGGTGCCGGGATAGCTTTTCAGCCACTCTTCCAGCCAGAGGATGGCATCCAGGTCGAGATGGTTGGTCGGCTCGTCGAGCAGCAGCAGGTCGGAGGGACACATCAGCGCCTGTGCCAGGTTCAGGCGCATGCGCCAGCCACCGGAGAAATCGCCGACGCGCTTGTCCATCTGCTCGCTGGTGAAGCCGAGACCGGCCAGCAGCTTGCGCGCACGAGCGTCGGCGGTATAGCCATCGGCGCTGTCCAGGTCGCTGTGCAGGCGGGCGATGGCTGCGCCGTCATGCGCTGCTTCGGCAGCGGCCAAGCCGCGCTGCACCTGGCGCAGATGGATATCGCCATCGAGCACGTAGTCCACCGCCAGACGTTCGAGGGTATCGACTTCCTGGCGCATGTGGGCGATGCGCCAGTCAGGCGGCAAGTTGCAATCGCCCGAGTCGGGGCCGATCTCGCCACGCAACAGGGCGAACAGGCTGGATTTACCGGCGCCATTGGCACCGATCAGGCCGGCTTTCTGGCCGGCGTGCAGGGTCAGCTCGGCGCCTTCGAGCAGGCGTTGCGGACCACGCTGTAGAGTGAGGTTCTGGAGTCGGATCATAATGGCGGCGGAGTCTACCAGCTTCGCCAGGAGCGCCGCATGCCGTCTGATCTATGGAGTTTCGCCTGCACCTGCTACGCCCGCCCGGGGGTCGAGCAAACCTGCCTGCATCTGCAACAGCAAGGTCAGGACGTGTGCCTGCTGCTTTGCGCCCTGTGGCTGGAGCAACGTGGCATCGCCAGCGAGCCCACAGGCCTTCGACAATTACAGGACATCAGCCAAACCTGGCAACGAGACGTGGTGCAGCCACTGCGTGAGCTGCGTCAGCGCTGGCGCGAGCCCGCCCTGAGCAGTCCGGCGCTGGCGCAGTTGCGCGAGCAGATCAAAGCTACCGAGCTGGCGGCCGAGCGAGAGCTACTGGATCGTTTGGAAGACCTGACGAAAACCTGGCCTGCCGCGAAGGCAGGCCAGGGCAGCCAGTGGCTGGACCAGCTATGTGAGGATCGCGACGCGCAGCAGTTACTGCGCGCCGCTGCGAGCAGCCTTTAAGCGCTCGGCGGGGTGCTGCCATTGCCGGTGGACGGCGCAGAGACAGCCGCCGCGGTCGGCGCCGGAGCGCTAGCCGCTGGCGTGGCGACAGGCTTGGCAGCCGGCTTTTTCGCGGCGGCTTTGGCAGCAGGTTTTGCAGCGGGTTTGGCCGGGGCTTTCGCAGCCGCTGGCTTAGCTGAAGCCTTGGCTGCGGCCGGCTTAGCAACAGGTTTAGCAGCGGGTTTGACCGGAGCCTTCGCCGCCTGCTTGGCTGCTGGTTTTGCTGCAGGCTTGGCCGGGGCCTTGGCAGCCGGAGCGGCAGGTTTCGCCGGTGCTTTGGCTGCCGCCGGTTTTGCCGCGGCGGGCTTCGCTGGGGCTTTGGCCGCAGGCTTAGCGGCAGGCTTAGCCGTAGGTTTGCTGGCAGCCTTCGCTGCCGGTTTGGCTGGCGTGGCCGCTTTCTTCACTGCCGGCTTGGCCGCGGGCTTGGCGGTACTGGCAGCCTTGCTCGCAACGGGCTTGGCTGCCGGCTTGACCGCAGGTTTCTTCGCTACTGGTTTCGCCGCGGCCTTGGCCGCCGGTTTAGCGGCGGGTTTGACCGGAGCCTTCGCGGCCGGCTTGGCGGCTACCCTCTTGACCGGCTTTGCCGCCGGTTTGGCTGCACGACTGTCGAGAGCCTTGCTAGCCGCCTCGCGCACCTTGCCCACGCCCTGGGCCAGTTTCAGGCTTTCCTGGGCATCACGCTTGAGTTGTGCGATGTAGCTACGGGTTTCGGTCTGGCGCTCTTTCAGGCCTTCGAGCAGCTCTTCCAGCTCGCTGGCAGCCGCCTTGGCCTTCTGCTGCGCCTTGGCCTTGCCGGCTTTGGCAGCGTCCTGCAGCTTGGCACGAGCCTCATGCAGTTTTTCCTGGGCCTTGCCGCGTTGTTTTTCCAGCTTGGCCAACAGTTGCTCGGCATCAGTCAGCGCCTGGGTGCAGGCCTTTTCCAGATGTTCGAGCAGGCTGCCGGACAGTTGCTGCAGCAGGTGCAAAGGGGTACTAATGGACTTCTTATTGTTGGCCGGCATGGTGTGCCTCCTAACGGACGTTGGTGCCCCCATACTAGACGCCCGACTCGCCGGTCGCTAGCCACTCAAACGCAAGTCGAATGTACTGTCGGCAACACACATGGCTGGCCGCTCACTGGCAGATGGTGATGCAAGCGGGTAGACGCCCAGCACCGCCATCGATGGCCGCGCATGAGCACTGTCGATTGAAAAGCTGGCTTGAGGCGATGAACCCAAGGCCCACTACGAAAGCAGGCCCGGGATAGGCATCAGAGAGACGTGGCAGCTTGCTGATGGGAGTTGTGCAGCACTTCGATCAGACAGTCTTCCAGTTCGAAGCGCTCGTGGAGCAGCTGCCCGAGGCGTTTCAACTCGGCGCTGAGTGAGGCGGTATCGCGGCAGTCGCCGTTGTCACAACGGTCATTGAACGCCAGCGCCACCTCGGTGATGGCCTCGATACGCGGGTAGATCTGCTTGGCCAGCTCCAGGCCTCGCTGATCGCCGAAGGCCTTGGCCTCGCCATTGAGCTGTTCGTAAACCTCGAAGTGCCCTGCCGACACATAGTCGACCAGGATCTCGCAGAAGCGCTGCAAGTCGGCCATGTTGTTCGCTGCGGCTTGCGGTGCATCGTTCAGCGCGACAAAGGCGCTGACCAGTTCATGACGTTCCTGCAGCCAGCGGTCGATCAACTGGTGCACGCCACCCCAGCGCTCCTGGGCGTTCTGGCAGGTCTCGAGCATGATGTCCTCACTTCCCTACTGGTGAATGCTGAATACGCCAGCCCCGAGACATTTTATTGTCAGCTCGCGATTTCCCGGGGAACGACTCGCCGGATTACTGGCGAAACGTAGGGCCAGAGTATGCCCACTCGGCGCGGGCATCAAGTCATGCTGATCGGGAAAAACGCCGAGCCGCCATCAACCGCGACGCAGCAGCTGGAACAGCGCGAACAGCGCCATGCCGACGAAAGCCAGCAGGCTCCACTCCGGCAGACTGAGGCCGAACAGCGTCCAGGTCACTTCCGCACAGTCGGCGGTGCCATGGAACACCAGGCTGACGATTTCCTGCAGCGGCAGGGCTTCCATCATGAATTCCAGGCTCGGCAGGCAGGCTTCCAGCTGCTCGGGCGGCACGCTCTGCAGCCAGACCTGGCGCGCCGCAGTCGCAGCTCCGCCAATGGCGAACAGTAGCGCCAGCACACTGTAGGCACGCTGCCCGGTACGTTGCGGCGCATGAATCGCGGCAATCAGGCAAACCAGGCCGAAGAGAATGACGAAGACCCGCTGCACGATGCACAACGGACAGGGATTCAACCCGACCCCATGCTCCAGGTACAACGCACCACCCATCAGAGCCAGGCAGCCCAGGAAAGCGAGCAGGAACAGCGAACGCGGATTGGCCAGCGCCATGAGAACTCCGTTGCGGGGGCGAGAAAGGCGCCTACGGTAGAGGAAAGCTGCGCGGCCTTTCAAGGCACCGCGCGGCAGCCGGTCAGTGACAGGCTGCCGCAGGTCGCCTCACGCGGCAGGTTGCGGCAGGTTCGGCAGGCGCTGCCCCTGCTGCAACAGCACCTCGTGCAGCAACTGATTGCTGCGCTCGACCTCGCCCTGGCTGGCCAGCAGACGGGCCAGTTCTGCGCAGGCCTCGGCACTACGCTCGAACTCCAGACTGATCTCGAAGTACTCGCGGGCCTTGCCCCACACTCCATTGATCAGGCACAGCCGACCAAGGCTGAGCAGCAAAACGGCATCCTGCGGGTGCTGTTTGAGCAACTCTTCGGCCGTTTGCAGCTGGCGCGCCGGGTCACGCCCACGCAGCAGGCCGTACAAGCGCATCAGACGCTGGTCGTAACCTCGCTTGAGCGCCTTGCGCAGCACCTCTTCGGCCTCTTCCGGTGCGCCCAGGGCGCTCAGCTGCTCGGCATACACCGCGAGCAACTCGACAGACTGACGCTGACTGGCAGACAGCTGCTGCCAGGTCGCGGTCAGTGGCTGCAGGGCAGCCTCCCCCTGGTCAAGGCCCTGCTCGCCGGCGGCCTGCAGACGCGCAGCCCAGACCTGCTGCTCCAACGCCGACAGCTCATCGCCTTCAAGCACCTTGGCCTTGCGCAGCTCCGGCAGCAACTGCACCAGCTCCGCCCACTCCGCACGCGCCAGGCGCAGCTGGTACAGCTGACGCAGTACCTGACGGTGGTGTGGATAACGCTCACGCATGGCCTGCAAGGTGGTCAGCGCGCCATCCAGATCACCCCGGCTCTTTTGCAGATCGGCGTGGGTCAGGGCGATGGCCAGCTCGGCCTGCGGCTGACGCTGCAGGGCACGCTCAAGCAGCGCTTCGCTCTCCTCATACTGCCCCAGCTTGTGCGCGGCACGAGCCGCCCCCAGGTAATGCATCAGCGGCTGCCGCTCGCCTTCGGCGGCGCGCTGCAGATGGCGCACGGCGCGGTCCCAGCGGCCTTCGAGCAAATCCAGCAAGCCCTTGTCGGCCGCAAGCTGTGCTCGCTTGCCATGGTTGCGGCGCGACCAGGGATTGAGCACGCCGCCCGAGAAACGCATGCCCCGCCACAGCCAGCGCAGCAGGCGTACGAACAGCCATAGCAGTACGATCAGCAATACAAAGACCCACAGGCTGGACTCGTAGCGCAGCCCCTTCCAGGCGATCAGCACATAACCGCTGTGCTCCTGGATCGCCAGACCGAGCAGCGTGGAGGCCGCCACAACGGCCACCAACAGCAGGACGACGCGAATCATTGGCCGCCCTCCTCGCCTGTTTGCGGCATGCGCTCGCTGGTTTCGCGCTGCTTGAGATAGACCTGCAGGCTGCGCAGTGCCTCATCCAGCTTGGGCATACCGGCCACTACCGGCTGACCGCTCAGCTCGCCGATACGCCCCTGCATGCGCTGCACGGCCTGATTGTCGCGGTCGAAATAGGTATCCAGCACATCGCTCGCCGCCGCCAGGGCCTGGCGATAGACCTCCGGCTCACCATTGAGCGCACCCCACTGAGCCTGCTCCAGCGCCAGCGCCAGGGTCAGACGCACCTGGGCCAGGCTCTGTCCGACCAGTTGCGGGCGGATATCCTGATCGGCATGCAGGTCGAGGCGCACATAGCGCGACAGCTGCTGCCACAGCTCATCCCAACGGCTGCCATCGCTGGCGCTGGCAATGCTGGGTGCATCAGCCGGCAGTATGTATTCGGGCGCCAGCATCTGCAGTTGATCGAGCTGGCCACGCAGGGCAGACAGCTGCAGGAACAACCCGCTGCGATCGACCTGCGGCAGACTGCGCAGCGCCTCCAGCACCTTGATCAGCTCGCCACGTGCGGCAAAGGCCTGCGGATCGTTCTGCGCCCGCAGAATATCGTCGGCGCCCTGCACCAGGGCCACGGCACTGTCCACATCCTGCAGCGCGGAAAGGCGCAACATGGCCAGGCGCAACAGATGCTCGGCCTCGGCCAGACGCCAGTCCTCACGGCTCTTGCCGAGCAGGCCGGATAGGCTCTGGGTCAGACGCTGCTGCTCGCCCTGCAGGCTCACCAGCAGGTCATGCTGCTCGGCAATGGCGCTTGCCGAAGGCAAGCCCTGCAGGCGCTGGCTGACGTCAGTTTTGCTCTGCTGCAGCTCTTCACGCGCAGCAGCCGCCGCCTGTGCCATCTGAGCCAGTTGCTCCTGAGCCTGCCCCCGCTGCTGATAGAGCTGCCAGCTGCTCCAGCCTCCCGCACCGAGGGCGGCCAGCGCCAGCAACAGGGCCAGCCACGCCGGGCCACGCCCCTTTGGCTTGACCGCGGCTGGCAGAGACTGCTGCTCGGGCTGGGTTTGCGGAGTCTGCTCGCTGATCTGCGGGGCTGTTTCGCTCACGTGTCCTTCCTTTGCTTCAGAGGGCTGGCGCTGCATGGCTGTGCAACGCCGCCAGAACAGCCGCAGCACTGGCGCCGCGACAATCGATAATCTGCTGTGCCCCAGCCATGCGCGCCTGCTCGGCGACACGTGCGCTGGGTACCAACAAGGGTAGCCGACTCAGTTGCGGCCAGGCAGCACCCGCGAGCTCACGCAGGTTGACCAGGCCTTGCCCGCTACTGACCAACATGGCATTCAACCGTTCCGTCTGCATCAGCTGCATCAGAGCGCCCGGCTCATGGGCCGGCATCACCCGGCGGTAGAGTTCCAGATAGTCCACCAGCGCGCCCCGCTCACGCAGGGTATCGGCCAGCAGCTCACGCCCTCCCTCGCCACGCAGGATCAGCACCCGCGGAGCAGGTCGGGCCAGCACTTCGGCCAGTTGCGGCAGCGCCAGCAGCGCTTCACTATCGTCGCCAGCCTGGGGATGGCTGACGCACAGCCCCTGCGCCTGCAGATAGGGCGCCAGCACCTGCGCGGTTGCGCCGCCCACGGTGAACCAAGCTTGTCCTGCCGGCGGCGTCAGCCCGGCCTGAGCCAGGCGCTGCAGGCCATAGCGCGCGGCCGGCTTGCTCACCACGATCACTGCACTGTAACTCGCCAGGCCCCGCAGCGTGTCGCGCTGTGCAGGCGTTTCAGCCAGAGCCTCGGTTTCCAGCAACGGCAGGCTGCGGCTGAACACGCCATCTTCGGCCAGGGTGGAGGCCAGCGCCTCGCACTCGGCCGTCGGACGGGTCAGCAGCAGGCGCCAGCCGGTCACGCCGGATCGGCCCCGCCATACACGGCATCGAGAATACCGGCCGCGCCCTGGGCCAGCAGTTGCTCGGCCACTTGCACGCCCAGCGCTTCGGCATCAACCCCACGGCCTTCGGCCCGCAGCAGCAGACTGCCATCCGGCTGGCCCACCAGGCCGCGCAGCCACAGCTGTTCACCTTCGCGCAGGGCGTAACAGGCGATGGGCACCTGGCAGCCGCCATTGAGGTGCTTGTTCAGCGCGCGCTCGGCGGTAACGCGAGCCGCCGTCTCATCATGATGCAGCGGTGCCAGTAGGGCATGGATCTCGGCATCGGCACTGCGGCACTCGATGCCCACGGCGCCCTGGCCGCCAGCCGGCAGGCTGTCGTCGACGCTGATCGAGCTGCGAATGCGCGCCTCGAAGCCGAGGCGGATCAGGCCGGCGGCAGCAAGGATGATGGCGTCGTACTCGCCGGCATCCAGCTTGGCCAGGCGGGTGTTCACGTTGCCGCGCAGAAACTGGATCTTCAGATCCGGGCGGCGCGCCAGTAGCTGGGCCTGACGGCGCAGACTGGAAGTGCCGACCACGCTGCCGGCGGGCAACGCATCGAGACTGTCATAGGTATTGGAGACAAAGGCGTCGCGCGGGTCTTCACGTTCGCAGATGCAGAACAGACCGAGCCCTTCGGGGAAATCCATCGGCACATCCTTCATCGAGTGCACGGCGATGTCGGCCTCGTTCTCCAGCAGCGCGGTTTCCAACTCCTTGACGAACAGGCCCTTGCCGCCAATCTTCGCCAGCGGCGCGTCGAGCAGCTTGTCGCCGCGGCTGACCATCGGCACCAGACTGACAGTCAGACCAGGGTGCGCCTGCTCCAGGCGGGCTTTGACATACTCGGCCTGCCACAGGGCCAGGGCACTCTTACGGGTGGCAATGCGGATTTCGCGGGACATGGGCAATTCCAGAAGACGAACTGCCAGGGATGATAACAGGATGACCGGCGCAAACCGGCAGACGCTGACGCCGCAGGGCGCCGCACTGCCGGCTCAGAGGCTGTGCATCAGCTTGCGCACCCCGGCGACATGGCGGCGGCTGACGGTCAGGGCATCGCCGCCCAGACCTTTGAGGTAGAGCTGAAAGTGCCCCAACGGGGTGCGCTGCAACCGTTCGATGCGCTCGCGGGCGACCAGAGCGTTGCGGTGGATACGCACGAAACGCTCACCGAACTCGTCTTCCAGGGCCTTGAGCGGCTCGTCCAGCAGCACCTCGCCGCCTTCATGGCGCAGGGTCACGTATTTGTGATCGGCGATGAAGAAGATCACCTGCTCCAGCGGAATCAGCTCGATGCCTTTGCGGGTGCGTGCACTGATATGGCTGCGTGGCCCGGCACCGTTACCGGCCGCGGCCGGACGAGTGAGCGCAGCAAGCTGCACGCGGTTGGGCCGCTCGGCTTTCTTCAGCGCGGCCGCCAGCGCCTCGGGGCGCACGGGTTTGACCAGATAGCCGACGGCGCTGACGTCGAAGGCTTCCAGAGCGAATTCATCATGGGCAGTGCAGAAGATCACCGCCGGCGGCGCTTCGCGCTCGCACAGTTTGGCGGCCACTTGCAGGCCGTCCATTCCAGGCATGCGGATATCCAGCAGAACCACATCCGGCCGCAGGCTTTCGATCAGCGCCAGCGCCTCCTCGCCATTGCTGGCGGCAGGCTCAAGCACACGATACCCATCGAGGTCGCCGACCATGCGGGCCAGGCGCTCGCGGGCAAGAGGTTCGTCATCGACGATCAGCACATTCATATTGCTCGGGCTTCCTGCGTGAGTCTCGAACAAGGATAGCGTAGACAGGTGTAGTGGCGTCCGTCACGGCGGTCCACGCTGAGACTGGCGCCAGGGCCAAAAAGTGCCGCCAGACGCGCGTCGATATTGGTCAGGGCCTGATGAGTCCCCCGTGACTCCTGCGGTTCGGCGCTTTCCTGGAAGGGGTTGCTGACGCACAACTGGAACACCCCATCCCGGTAGTCCGCTTCGATTTTCACCAGCCCACCTTCGATGCGCGGCTGGATGCCATAGATCAGGGCGTTCTCCAGCAACGGCTGCAAGGTCAGCTGAGGAATCGGCAAATCCGCCGGTACATTTTCCACCTGCCACTCCAACTGTAGCCGTTCACCGAGCCGATAGTGCTCGATCGACAGATATCGTTTGGCCAACTCCAGCTCATCGACCCAGGGCACCAGGCTGCCGGGCTTGGCCAGACTGGCGCGGAACAGGTCGGACAGATCGAGCACCGCCTGCTCGGCCTTGTACGGATCGACCACCACCAGACTGGCGATGCTGTTAAGGCTATTGAACAGAAAATGCGGGCGGATGCGCGCCTGCAGCGACTCGATGCGCGCGCGCAACTCGGCCTGTTGCTGGCGACGCCATTGGCTCTGCAAGTAGAAGTAGCGCAGCAGTAGCGCCGACATGATCAGGCTGATCAGGGAATGACGCAGGTACAGATTGACCTCGCCATCACGCGGCAACGGGCCACCCAGGTCGTAGTAGTCGGCCACCAGCGTACAACCCAGAGTCAACCCCACCACCAGGGCACAGCACAGGCAGCCGGCCAGGGCCGCACGCAGGCGTGCCAGTAGCGGGCGCAAGCGGCACAGCAACGCGGCGGAAAGCAGCACTATCCACTGCACGAACAGTGAGGTCAGGGCCAGGCGCACCCAGTTGAAACCAGGCAGCATCGGCTCGGACAGCACCAGTACCAGCACCAGCAACTCGGCCAGCAGCACCAGACTGAGCAGCGCCTCGGGCTCGCACAGTTCCGGGAGGAAGAAATCGTCGTCCGGGGCAACGCTGCGCCCCTTGTTGAACCAGTGGATTTTCATCCGCGCAGTTTCCTTGTGTGCCGCCAGGGCAGCAAGCCAGAGCGCTCCGGTCGGGCTAAAAGAGGCACCCAAATGCACCCGCCACGGTAAAACTGTGACGGGCACAACAGATAGGCGCGCCCTCGGAATTCCCGGCAAGGCTGTTATTATCGGCGCACTTTGTCCGTTTCGCAGGCGCCCGCCGTGCCTGCCCTGCCCGCGAGTCCAGCCATGAGCAGCGAAAAAACCAACCAGTCCTGGGGCGGCCGCTTCAGCGAGCCCGTCGATGCCTTCGTCGCCCGCTTCACCGCCTCGGTCGACTTCGACAAGCGCCTGTATCGCCACGACATCATGGGCTCGATCGCCCACGCCACCATGCTGGAGCAGGCCGGCGTGCTCAGCGCCGCCGAACGTGATGCGATCATCGACGGCCTCAAGCAGATCCAGGCCGAGATCGAAGCCGGCCAGTTCGATTGGCGCGTCGACCTGGAAGACGTGCACATGAACATCGAGGCGCGCCTGACCGACCGCATCGGCGTCACCGGCAAGAAGCTACACACCGGCCGTAGCCGCAACGACCAGGTGGCCACCGACATCCGCCTGTGGCTGCGCGACGAGATCGACCTGATCCTCGGCGAAATCACCCGCCTGCAGCAGGGCCTGCTCGGCCTGGCCGAAGCCGAAGCGGACACCATCATGCCCGGCTTCACCCACCTGCAGACCGCCCAGCCGGTGACCTTCGGCCATCACCTGCTGGCCTGGTTCGAGATGCTCAGCCGTGACTACGAACGCCTGGTCGACTGCCGCAAGCGCACCAACCGTATGCCGCTGGGTTCGGCCGCACTGGCTGGCACCACCTACCCGATCCAGCGCGAGATCACCTGCCAGCTGCTCGGCTTCGAAGCCATCGGCGGCAACTCGCTGGACGGCGTGTCCGATCGCGACTTCGCCATCGAATTCTGCGCCGCCGCCTCCCTGGCGATGATGCATCTGTCGCGCTTCTCCGAAGAGCTGGTGCTGTGGACCTCGGCGCAGTTCCAGTTCATCGACCTGCCCGACCGCTTCTGCACCGGCTCCTCGATCATGCCGCAGAAGAAGAACCCGGACGTACCGGAGCTGGTTCGCGGCAAATCCGGCCGCGTGTTCGGCGCCCTGACTGGCCTGCTGACCCTAATGAAGGGCCAGCCGCTGGCCTACAACAAGGACAACCAGGAAGACAAAGAGCCGCTGTTCGACGCCGCCGACACCCTGCGCGACAGCCTGCGCGCCTTTGCCGACATGGTGCCGGCGATCAAGCCGAAGAAGGACATGATGCGCGAAGCGGCGCTGCGCGGTTTCTCCACCGCCACGGACCTGGCCGACTACCTGGTGCGCAAGGGCCTGCCGTTCCGCGACTGCCACGAGATCGTCGGCCACGCCGTTAAGTACGGTGTGCAGACCGGCAAGGACCTGGCCGAGATGAGCCTCGACGAGCTGCGCCAGTTCAGCGACCAGATCGGCGACGACGTGTTCGCCGTACTGACCCTGGAAGGCTCGGTCGGCGCCCGCGACCATATCGGCGGCACCGCGCCGAACCAGGTTCGCGCCGCCGTCGCGCGCGGCAAGGAATTGCTGGCCAAGCGCTAATCGCCGCCCTTGTAGGTTGGGGTCGGGCCGCGCAGGTTTAGGCGCGAAGCGCCGAAGCCCAACTACCGGCGCCACGTTGGGCTTCGCTGCGCTCAACCCAACCTGCATGGTTCGTCCCAGCGGGAATCGCACCGTATTCGGGAAAGGGAGTTCCCATGCTTGAGTTCTTATTACGCGGTCTGCTCTTTCTGGGCGAGGCCGTTCTGGAGTTCGTCTTCGGCTACATCTTCTACAGCGCAGGCTGGCTACTGCTGCGCCTGCTAACCCTGGGGCGCTACCCACAGCTGCCTTTACGCGTCAGTGATCCCCTGGGCCCGTACTGCAGATGGATCAGCGCCTTCGCCGTACTCTGCCTGGTCGCGCTACCACTGGCCGTACTGACGCTCATCTACGGCTGAACCTTTTCCACGAGTATTTCCATGCCCCTGCACATCCGCCCCGCCAGCCCCGACGACGCCGAGCTGATCCTGCGTTTCATCATCGACCTGGCGATCTACGAAAAGGCCGAACATGAGGTGAAGACCGACGCCGCCGGCCTGCGCGACAGCCTGTTCGGCGAGGGCAGCAGCAGTCATGCGCTGATCTGCGAGCAGGACGGCGTGCCGATCGGCTACGCCGTGTACTTCTTCAACTACTCCACCTGGCTGGGCAAGCACGGCCTGTATCTGGAAGACCTCTACGTCAGCCCCGAGGCGCGCGGCTGTGGCGCCGGCAAGGCACTGCTGCAGCATCTGGCACGGATTGCCGTGAACAGGGGCTGCGGCCGTTTCGAGTGGTCGGTGCTGGACTGGAACCAGCCGGCCATCGACTTCTACCAGTCCTTCGGCGCCCGCCCGCAGGACGAGTGGACCACCTACCGCCTCACCGGCCAGGCGCTGCTGGACTTCGCCGCCAGCTAGAGCTCAGCGCCGCTGGCTGACATGGGCGATGAACTCGGCCATGCCGGCCTCCTTCTCGGCGGCGATGGCCTGCACATGCGGGTTCTGCTGCAGGCGTTCGAGCAAGGCCCGGGCGCCGGGGAAGTCGGCCAGCAGGTCGAAGCCCAGCACGCGCTTGGCCACCACGGCAGCCAGGTCGATGCTGTAGAGGAAATACAGATCGGCGATGCTTAGCTGCTCGCCCGCCACATAGGGCGCGAAACGACCATGACGTTTGAGCGCAGCGATACCGGCCTGCAGCTCCAACCGCGCCTTGTCCTTGATGGCCGCCTCCAGCTGCATGCCAAAGAAGGCTTCCGGGTAGCAGCTGCGCGCCGGCAGCTCGATATACAGTTCGATCTCCCGAGCCAGGCTCAGTACCTGGGCGCGCGCGTAGGCATCTTCCGGCAGCAGCGGACGACCACCGCAGGTCTCCAGATATTCGAGGATCACGCTGGTTTCACTGATGTAGCCCTGTTCGGTCTGCAGCACCGGCACCTTGCCGCGCGGGCTGATGGCGAGGAAGGCCGCGTCCTGGGAGCCATAGACTTTCACCGTTTCGAACGGCAAGCCCTTTTCCAGCAGCGCCAGATGAACCATGTTGTAGTAGTTGCTGACGGCAAAACCATGAAGCTTGAGCATGTGAACCTCCGGGCAGGAAAGCCACAGTTATAGCTGCCCAGCGCCACGACACACAGCGTTATCACCCCAACGAATGCCGCCGATCAGCCTCGGCATGGCACACTGCACGCGAACTCCCGAGGAACCACCATGACCGAACACGACGACAACGACGAAGAGGCCTTCGCCGAAGCCACCCTGATCCAGGCCATCGAGAACCAGCTGGAAACCGGCAACCCGCCGGCCGCCCAGGCCGTGTACAACAAGCTGACCCTGGTCGGCTACGCCCGCGAAGAAGTCCTCGAATTGATGGCCCTGGTGCTGGCCCACGAGATCGACGCCATGCTCGATGCCGACCGCCCCTTCGACTCGGCCTGGTACGAGCAGGCGCTGCGTGCCCTGCCCGAGCTGCCCGAGCAAAGCGCAGACGACTGACTGCGCGCCTTGACCCAGGTCAGCCGCAACCAGGCACAGCCTGCTATCTTGCAGGCTATGCACGTACCGGCCCGCCCTACTGCTGCCTACCTCTGGCGGCTGCTGACCTTACTCGCACTGTGCCTGCTCCTGGCTCCGGCGGGCGCCGTGGAAATTGGCGCCGAGGATGACTGGTACCCCTTCACCGCCTACCGCGACGGACGTATCGAAGGCATGTCGGTGGATATAGTCCGCGCGGCCTTCGCCGCCAGTCACACCGATATCGAACTGCGCCCCTACCCTTATGCGCGCTGCATGGAGCTGACCCGTCAGGGTCGCCTGCCCGCCTGCTTCAACACCTCGCCGGACGCACGCATCGCCGAGCAGTTTCTGCTGCCCGAGGAGCCACTGTTCCGTGGTGAGATTCTGCTGTGGAGCCGCAAGGATGAAGCGGCCCCGGTCAACGACCTTGAACAGCTCAGCGGTCGTTCGGTGGCCGTTACCCTGGGTTATGAATACGGCCAGGATTTCGACAGCTTCACCAAGCTCAAGCGTGTCGAGGTACGCCGCGACCTCAGCGGCTTCCGCATGCTGGAGCGCGGCCGGGTGGATTTCACCATCGCCTACCGCGGTACAGCCCGCGCGCTGTTTCGCGAGCACCCGGAGCTGGCGGGGCACTTCACCCCGGTGGCGGTGCTCCACCAACCACAGCTGTTCCTCAGTTTCTCCCGCCAGCACCCGCAGGCCCGCGAGCTGGCCCGACAGTTCGACCAGGGCATGCGTGCCATCCGCGCCAATGGCCGTTACCAGCAGATTCTCGATATCTGGCAGCACAGCAACGAGGTGCATTGAACCTGGCGAACTACACTGAGCAACAGCCCGACTACAACAACAATGCGGAGTTCGTCATGGCCTACACCCCCAACCTGATCGCCGAGCTGGAAATCCTTGCCCTGTACAACCTGGACAATCACCAGGAAGGCCTCAAGGTGCACAACAACGCCACCTCCCGCGCCCAGATGGCGATCACCCGCCTGCATGAAAAAGGCCTGGTGACAGCCCCCGACGGCGGCTACCTGACCAGCCTGGGTATCGATGCTGCCGAGCATGCCCAGGCCCTGCTCACCATCCTCTGCCCACAACCCGCCTGATTTAGCCTACAGCCACAGCCGAGGGGCGCCGATACACTGCAGAAGCGACCTGCAGTGGTCGATACAAAACGGAGCAAGCCCTACTGCCAGTCGTCATCCGGCGCTGGTAGGCTTGCCCCAAACAGGCTCCGAGCTGTACATGACGCGCATTCAGGAAATCCGCCCCGACATAGACGATGGCATTGACCGCAAGGTCCTGGCGCAGCTGCGCGCGCGCTTCCTCAAGGTCAATGACGGACGCCTGCAACGGGCCACCCAGGCGCTGTCGAGTCGCCAGCAACTGGTGCTCAAGCTGCTGCCGCTGCTGTTCCATGTGAACCACCCGCTGCTGCCGGGCTATGTCTCCGCCGCCACGCCAGCCGGGCTGGCCGGGTTCGAACCGAGCGATGAGATTCTCGCCGAGGCCCAGCGCCTGACCCGCTCCTTCGCCTACAAATCCCGCCGCGCCGGCAGCAGCAAGCCGCCGGCACCGATCCACGGCCTGTTCCTGATGGGCAGCCTGGGCACCGTGGCCCAGGCCGAGCAAAGCGACATGGACCTGTGGGTCTGTCACGACCCGACCCTGCCCGACAGCGCCGTGGCCGAACTACAGCGCAAGTGCAGCCTGCTGGAAGCCTGGGCTGCGACTCAGGGCGCCGAGGTGCACTGCTTCCTGATCGACCCGGCGCGCTTCACCTCCGGCGACCGCGAAGCCCAGCTGACCTCCGACGACTGTGGCACCACCCAGCATTACCTGCTGCTCGACGAGTTCTACCGCACCGCCATCTGGCTCGGCGGGCGCACGCCACTGTGGTGGCTGGTACCGGTGTACGAGGAAGCCAACTACCAGCGCTATACCCACACCCTGTTGTCCAAGCGCTTCGTGCGCGCCGACGAGGTACTCGACCTCGGCCACCTGGCACGCATCCCGCCGGGTGAGTTCATCGGCGCCGGTATGTGGCAGCTGTTCAAGGGCATCGACTCGCCCTACAAATCGGTACTCAAGCTGTTGCTCACCGAGGTCTACGCCAGCGAGCACCCCCGCGTGGAATGCCTCAGCCTGCGCTTCAAGCAGGCGGTGTACGAAGGTCGCCTGGAGCTGGACGAACTCGACCCCTATATCGTGGTTTACCGCCGCCTGGAGGAGTACCTGGCCGAGCGCGGCGAACGCGAGCGCCTGGAGCTGATCCGCCGCTGCCTGTATCTCAAGGTCGGCAAGAAGCTCAGCGTACCGCCGCGCCAGCGCGCCAAGAGCTGGCAGCGCCTGCTGTTCGAGCGCCTGACCGCGGAATGGCAGTGGAGCCAGCGCGAGCTGGCCATGCTCGACAGTCGCAGCCAGTGGAAGGTGCGCCAGGTCAGCGCCGAACGCCGCGCACTGGTCAACGAGCTGACCTACAGCTACCGCTTCCTCTCCCAGTTCGCCCGTAACGAACAGACCGCCATCCCGCTCAACAGCCGCGACCTGGGCATCCTCGGCCGGCGCCTGTACGCCGCCTTCGAGCGCAAGGCGGGCAAGATCGAGTTCATCAACCCAGGCATCGCCCCGGACCTCGCCGAAGACACCCTGACCCTGGTGCACAGCCCCAGTGCCGAGGCCGAAGGCGAGACCCAGTGGGCCCTCTACCACGGCAGCCTGAGCGGCCAGGAATGGCCGGACTTCGCCCCGCTCAAACGCACGCGCCAGTTGATCGAGCTGCTCGCCTGGTGCCATCGCAACGGCGTGATCGACCCCAGCACGCGACTGTCACTGCACCCGGGCAGCAGCGACCTCGGCGAGTTCGAGCTGTCCAACCTGCTTGGCAGCCTGCAGCAGGCCGTACCGCTGCCTCTGCCGGCAGTCAGCGAGGAGGCGCTGCTGCGCGCCGCCGAACCAGCCGAGGTGCTGCTGCTGGTGAACGTCGGCATCGACCCGCTGAAAGCCCACAGTCAGCTCAACGTACACCTGACCACCGGCCGCACCGATTCGCTGGGCTACTCCGGGGTGCGCGAGAACCTGGTGCTGACCCTCGACCAGGTCAGCCTGAACAGCTGGAACGAACTGCAGGT
Organism: Pseudomonas sp.; assembly: GCA_038147895.1. GTDB lineage: Bacteria > Pseudomonadota > Gammaproteobacteria > Pseudomonadales > Pseudomonadaceae > Aquipseudomonas. Next base: position 83,044 of record JAYQUJ010000003.1, on the reverse strand, counting down.
CAGCCGCTACGACGGCCCCCACGCCCTGCTCGACTGCCTGCGCGACTACCTCAACAGCCTGCCGGCCGGGCGCCAGCCCAAGCTGACGGTGCGCTGCTTCTGCCGCAACCGCGCCCAGGCCATCGCCCAGCGCGTCGAGGAGCTGTTCCGCGACGCCCTGGCCGGCCTGAACAGCGGTAGCGGCAGCCGCTTCCTGCTGCAGGTGCAGCAGCACTACCACGTGCTGGAACTGCTGCCCGGCCAGGTCAGCCATGCGGCACTGCACGACCTGCCGAGTCTGATCAGCCACCTGGGTGCGGAGCAGAGCCACTACAGTCCGCTACAGCTGGACCGCCACGCCCTGGAAGGCGAAGACCTGGCGCTGATCCTGCCGCAAGGCCGCCCGGACTGTATTCAGGTGTTCTATCGCCTCAACGAAGACAGCGCCGAACTCAGCGTGCTGGACGAGCACAACGCCCTGTGGCGCCAGCGTCTGCCGTTTCGCGACGAGCAAAGCCTGCTCACCCCGCTGCAACGCTTTCTGCAGTCGCTGTTGTACCGACGCAACGCCTTGCTGCCACTGGACAGCGCCCTGCCGACCCTGGCCCTGGAAGTGCTGTATTACGAGGTTCTCCCGGCCGGCACCCAGCGCGCCCGCCACCTGGAGCGCCGGGCGCCACCCCTGGCCCAGGCCAGCCATGCCTTCTACGACGTACAGGCCATCATCGAGCCGGCCGAGGGCAAGCGCGTGCACATCAGCCTGTACTGCAACCACCGCGAGTTCTCCGAGCTGGAGTATGGCGCCGGACTGTTCACCGCAGTGGCGCGGCATATCCTCGCCCAGCGCCGCGATGCCGAGCGCTACCCCTGCTATATCACCGACCTGGATCTGTCGCGCGTGCTCGGCGAGGGCCATACCCAGAGCATCCACTACCTGCGCTACAAGGCCGAGTTGGAAGCGGCACTGAACAGCGCCCTGCAACAGGCCTGAGCACGGAGGTCATGCCCTGATGAGTTTCCTCAGTATCGTGCTGGGTGGCGCAGTGATCGGAGCCGGTTACTGGCACTGGCTGCGGCGGCGCAACCAGAAACGCAACCAGTTCATCGACAGCTACCGCTTTCCCGAACGCCTGCGCCTGAAGCTGGCCGAAACCTACCCGCACCTCACTACCGTGCAGCAGGAGCAGGTGCTGCAGGGGCTGCGCGACTACTTCCAGCTGTGCCAGATGGCCGGCAGACGCATGGTCGCCATGCCATCCCAGGCCGTGGACGTGGTCTGGCACGAGTTCATTCTCTACACCCGTCAGTACGGCGAGTTCTGCCGCAAGGGCCTGGGGCGCTTCCTCCACCACACGCCCAGCGATGCCATGCCCGATGCCGAAGCGGCCAGCGCCGGCATTCGCCGCGCCTGGCGCCTGGCCTGCATTCGCGAAGGCATCCGCCCGGAGCAACCGACCCGCCTGCCGCTGCTGTTTGCTCTGGATAGCGAGTTGGGCATTGCCGATGGTTTCCACTATCGCCTGGACTGCGGCGCCCATCCTGGCAGCTACCGCAACGGCAACGTCTACTGCGCCAGCCATGTCGGCTGCGGCTCAGGCTGCGCCAGCGGTTGCGGCGGCGACTCCTCGTCCGGCGATGGCGGGGGCTGCGGGGGTGGCGGTGGTGATTAACCGCGCATGGGCGCCTGCGGATTCTCCAGGGCGTACAGATAACTGCCCGTCAGACTGTGGTTGGCCTCGATGCCGGAGTAGCTGGCGGTGAAGGTCACGGCCAGTCCAAGGTGCTGGTAAAGCAGGGTATCGGTAACCCCTGGCGGCACTTCAGGCACCAGGTCGCTGTCGTTGACCAGACGAAAGGTCGGCACACCCAGGTCGTTGTAGGCGGCGGCGAAGTCCGGCGCAGCCAGGCGCGGGCTGGCGAAGTTGTAGTGCTGCAAGGCCTGGTCCGGCCAGCGCTCATGCATGTCGAGTACCGCCATGCTGCTCAATGCACAGCCCAGGCTGTGCCCACAGACCCACAACGAGCCCTGCGGCTGCAGGCTGTCGAGAGCGGCCAACGCCAGATCGCGCAATGAGCCGTAGAGCTTGAGGAAGCCCGCATGCACCTGACCCTGGCCATCGCTCCATGGCCAGGTTTTCTGTTCGGCGTCGAGATCGTCCAGCCAGTCCTGTGCCGATTCGGTGCCACGCAACACCAGGTAGGTTTCGCCCTGGTCGTTGGCGGCGGCGAAGCCGAAAGGTTCGGACTCATTGAGAAAATGCAGCTCGCTGAGAATGCTCCAGATCGGCACCGAGAACCGCCAGCCGGGCATCTGCGGCGCCTGCCAGATGAAATCCTGGGGGCGATGGGGGCTACCCTGGGCTTGCCACTGGCGGTACTGGGCATAGGCCTGAGCCACCAGCTGGGCGCAAGTCAGCGCGCGATTCAGGGAAAAATCCGGGGGGAAGTACAGGGGCAGGCTGGACATGGCGGGCCTCCTTGCCGGCGGTGAGTTCAGACACTCTAGTCCAGACGCACCAGGCCGCGCGAAGTTCCACTCCCGCTAATGACCGCCTGCCAGACAGCCGGTTGCTACAGGTAGGCGCCGGCCGCCTCGGGCTGATACTCCACCGCCAGCAGGGTCAGCTTGAGCGGTTTGCCGCCAGGGCCCGGCCAGTCGATCTGCTGGCCCACGCTCAGGCCGAGCAGAGCACAGCCCACCGGCGCGAGAATCGATACGCAACCCTCACCGCCGGCCCCCTCGGGAAACACCAGGGTCAGATGGTAATCCTTGCCACTGCTCTCCTCGCGGCAATGCACCCGCGAGTTCATGGTCACCACGCCGGCCGGCACCTGCGCATGCGCCACCACTTCGGCGCGCGCCAGCTCTGTTTCCAGCGCAGCGGCGGTCGGGCCGAAATCCTCCAGGCTGTCGAGCAGGCGCTCCAGGCGCTGCAGGTCGAGACGGGTGATGGTGATCGCTGGGGTGCTGCTCATGGTGGCGAATGCTCTCCTTGGGGCCAGATAAAGCAAAACCCCGCCCGAAGGCGGGGTTTTGAACGTATGGTCAGCTTTGCCCGACCCTACCACAAGCCCATCAATAAGCAAGACCGCTCGGTCACCCGATCATGGGCGGGCGCAGGCGCTGCTGGGCCGCCAGGCAGATCGCACGGCGGCGCGGATTATCCGCCTTGCCCCATTCGAGTATTTCGCTCAGCGTTCGCCCACAACCCAGGCAGATATCCTGCGTATCCAGACAGCACTGCCGGCGGCATGGCGAGTCGACGACCTCAGAGTTCGTCGAAGTCGAGTTCTTCACCGGCCTGCTCGCGGGTCACGCGGGCGAGCAACTCGCCCAGCGGCTCGTCGCTGGTGTCGCAGATCCACAGCTCCTGCTCTTCGTTGTAGTCGAAGTGGAAACCACCGGAACGCGCCGCCACCCAGAGCTGACGCAACGGCTCCTGGCGGCTGAGGATCAGCTGCGTGCCGTTCTCGAAACGCACGGTGAGCACGCCGGCGCTGTTTTCCAGGTCGAGGTCCAGATCGCTGTCATCGAAAATGTCTTCCACGGCCTGCTGTACGGCATCGATCAGGTCGTGAAAACGGGCTTCGCTCAAACTCATTACGGGATCCTCATGAATGAGCGGCGGAATCTAGCAGACTTTGCCGGTACGCGCCGGGACTCTGCCCGGTCCAGCGGCGAAAGGCACGGGCCAGCGAACCGGCCTCGCTGAAGCCGACCAGAAAGGCGATTTCCGCTAGTTCCAGCGCCGGGTCGCGCAAGTAGTGCAGCACCAGTTGCTCACGGGTCTCGTCGAGCAGCTGACTGAATGACAGCCCGCCTTCGCGCAGGCGCCGCTGCAGGGTGCGCGCGCTGAGTTGCAGGCTCTGCGCCAGCAACTCCAGATCGGCGCCCTGCTCCGGCAACTGGCGGGCCAGCTCGCGGCGGGCACGATCCAGCACGCTGCTCCCCTGGTTGAGCTGGCCGAGCAGGCGGTCGGCATGGGCATCAAGCAACTGCCGCAGCTGTGCATCGGCCTGGCCCAGCGGGGCGCTCAGCAAACGTTTGGGAAACACCAGGGCGTTGTCGGCCTGACCAAATAGCACCGGGCAGCCGAAGATGCGCTCATGCTCGGCGGTATCCGCTGGCGCCGGGTGCTGGAAACGCACCTCGGTCGGCGGGATCTGCAACCCGGTGATCCAGCGACCGAAGGTTAGCCAGCCGGCCAGGGTTTCCTCGCTGTGCTGGCGCTGCTGGTCGCGGATCAGCGGCTCCCAGCTATGCGCCACCAGCGGTTCAACGCCTTCACGCGGCGGTTCCTCGTCGAGGTCGACCCGACCCAGGTTGCCCACCAGCGCGGCATAGCGCGCCTGGCGATGCAGGGCATCCGAGAGAGTTGCGCAACTCATGATCAGATAACCCAGTACCCCGTAGTAGCCGGGGCGCATGGCCTCGCCCAGGTGCAGGCCGAGGTTGTTGTCACCGGTCAGGCGCACGCCTTCACCCAGCAGCTGCAGATAGGTGCTGACCGCGATGCGCTGGTCGCGCTGAGCCAGGATGCCCGGCTGCAACTGCACCTGGGCCAACAGCTCGGCACTGGCGAAGCCCTGGCGCTCCAGGTAGTCCAGCAAACCCTGGAGGTAGGCGACCGAGACGGAACTGGAAAGTGTGGCGGGGGACTGCATCGGCGCTCCGGATCTTTTTGCCCATGCTAGCGGCAAAACCATTACCGCGGGCATACCCAACGCGCCATGGCGAGGGTCGCAGGCCCCGCCGGACGTGCATAGGCAAGCCACCGGGGGCTGGGTATACTCCGGCCCATTCACGATTTTGCAAAGGACCCCACCATGAAGCGCCTGTTGCTGCCCTTCATTGCGCTTGTCGTAGTGACTGCCTCCCTCGCCGGTTGTGGCCAGAAAGGCCCGCTGTACCATCCGGATGACGAGAAAACCACGCAAGATCGCGACAAAGACGTTTTCCTCTAAGGGGGTTCCATGCAAGCCTTTACCAACCGCGACGGGCAACTGTTCGCGGAGGGCGTGGCCCTGTCCGCAATCGCCGAACGCTTCGGCACGCCCACCTACGTTTACTCCCGTGCCCACATCGAGACGCAGTACCGCGCCTATGCCGACGCCCTCGCCGGCATGCCGCATCTGGTGTGCTTCGCGGTCAAGGCCAACTCCAACCTGGGCGTACTGAACGTCCTGGCGCGTCTCGGCGCCGGCTTCGACATCGTTTCCCGTGGTGAACTGGAACGCGTCCTGGCCGCTGGTGGCGAGCCGAGCAAGATCGTCTTCTCCGGTGTCGGCAAGACCCGTGACGACATGCGCCGCGCCCTGGAAGTGGGCGTGCACTGCTTCAACGTCGAGTCGGTGGATGAACTGGAGCGTCTGCAGGTGGTCGCCGCCGAAGTCGGCAAGACCGCCAGCATCTCGCTGCGGGTCAACCCGGACGTGGACGCCGGCACCCACCCGTACATTTCCACCGGTCTGAAAGAAAACAAGTTCGGCATCGACATCGAGCAGGCACCGGCCGTTTACGCCCGCGCCGCCGCGCTGCCGAACCTGAAGATCGTCGGCGTCGACTGCCATATCGGCTCGCAGCTGACCAGCCTGCCGCCCTTCCTCGATGCGCTGGAGCGCCTGCTGGCGCTGGTCGACCAGCTGGCGGCACAAGGCATCCAGATCCAGCATCTAGACCTCGGTGGCGGCCTCGGCGTGCAGTACCGCGACGAGCAGCCACCGCTGGCCGGCGACTACATCGCCGCCGTGCGCGAGCGCCTGAAAGGCCGCGAACTGGCCCTGGTGTTCGAGCCAGGCCGCTCCATCGTGGCCAACGCCGGCGCGCTGCTGACCCGCGTGGAATACCTCAAGCACACCGCGCACAAGGATTTCGCCATCGTCGACGCGGCGATGAACGATCTGATCCGCCCGGCGCTGTACCAGGCCTGGATGGACGTCACCCCGGTGCAGCCGCGCCAGGGCGAGGCGCGCAACTACGACCTGGTTGGCCCGATCTGCGAGACCGGCGACTTCCTGGCCAAGGGCCGTGAACTGGTGCTGGCCGAAGGCGATCTGCTGGCCGTGCGCTCCGCCGGTGCCTATGGCTTCGTCATGAGCTCCAACTACAACACCCGCGGCCGCGCCGCCGAGGTGCTGGTGGATGGCGAGCAGGCCTTCGAAGTCCGTCGTCGCGAGACCATCGAGGAACTCTACGCCGGCGAAAGCCTGCTACCTGAGTGAGGGCGCGATCATGCTATTGCGCTTCACCAAGATGCACGGCCTAGGCAACGACTTCATGGTCCTCGACCTGATCAGCCAGCACGCGCACATCCAGCCCAAGCACGCCAAGGCCTGGGGCGATCGGCACACCGGCGTTGGCTTCGACCAACTGCTGCTGGTGGAAGCGCCGACCAGCCCGGACGTGGACTTCCGCTACCGCATTTTCAACTCCGACGGTTCGGAAGTGGAGCAATGCGGCAACGGCGCGCGCTGCTTCGCCCGCTTCGTGGTGGACAAGCGCCTGACCGTGAAGAAGCAGATTCGCGTCGAGACCAAGGGCGGCGTGATCGAGCTCAACCTGCGCCCGGATGGCCAGGTCACCGTGGACATGGGCGCGCCGCGCCTGATCCCCGAGCAGATCCCCTTCCAGGCCGATGCGGAAGCGCTGAGCTATGCGGTCGAGGTGGACGGACAGAGCCATCAGCTGGCCGCCGTCTCCATGGGCAACCCGCACGCGGTGCTGCGTGTCGACAGTGTCGATAGCGCGCCGGTGCACAGCCTGGGGCCGAAACTGGAACACCATCCGCGCTTTCCCAAGCGGGTCAATGTCGGCTTCCTCCAGGTGCTCGACCGCAAGCAGGCGCGCCTGCGGGTGTGGGAACGCGGCGCCGGCGAGACCCAGGCCTGCGGCACCGGCGCCTGCGCCGCCGCCGTCGCCGCGATTCGCCAGGGTTGGATGGATTCCCCCGTGCAGCTGGAGTTGCCGGGCGGCAAACTGTCCATCGAGTGGGCAGGGCCGGGGCAGCCGGTTATGATGACCGGACCCGCCGTTCGCGTGTACGAAGGACAAGTCCGCTTATGAGTGACCAGGATCAGACCCCGCTCGATGCCGAGGCCGTTGCCGCCTACCTGCGCCAGCATCCGGAATTCTTCGTCGACCACGAGGAACTGATCCCCGAGCTGCGCATCCCGCACCAGCCCGGCACCACGGTGTCGCTGGTGGAGCGCCAGGTCAAACTGCTGCGCGAGCGCAACATCGAGATGCGCCACCGCCTGTCGCAACTGATGGACGTGGCCCGCGACAACGACCGCCTGTTCGACAAGACCCGCCGCCTGGTACTCGACCTGCTCGATGCCGCCAGCCTGGAGGAGGTCATCGGCGCAGTCGAAGACAGCCTGCGCCACGAGTTCCAGGTGCCCTTCGTCGGCCTGATCCTGTTCAGCGAAACGCCGCTGGGCGTCGGTCGCACCGTTAGCTCCGCCGAAGCGCACCAGGCCATCGGCGGTCTGCTGAGCGGCAACAAGACCACCTGCGGCGTGCTGCGCCCGAACGAGCTGGAATTCCTCTTCGGCACAGACGACTTCGCCCAGGTCGGCTCCGCCGCCGTGGTCGGCCTCAGCCACCAGGGCCTGCATGGCGTGCTGGCCATCGGCAGCCCCGATCCGCAGCACTACAAGAGCAGCCTGGGCACTCTGTTCCTCGGCTACGTCGCCGAAGTGCTGGCCCGCGTCCTGCCCGGCTTCGCTGCCCCGCTACGCTCGGTGCGTTGACCGACGACACGCACAGGCGCCGCGCCATGCAGGATCAACTGGACGCCTACTTCGAACACCTGCGCAGCGAGCGCCAGGTGTCTGCCCATACCCTCGACGGCTACCGCCGTGACCTGCTCAAGGTGCTCGCCCTGTGCGAGAAAAACTCCATCGCAGCCTGGCCCGAGCTGGACACCCGCAACCTGCGCACCTTTATCGCCCGCCTGCATGCCCAGGGCCAGTCCAGCCGTTCGCTGGCGCGCCTGCTCTCGGCCGTGCGCGGTTTCTACCAGTATCTCGGACGCGAAGGCCTATGCCGCCACGACCCCGCCGCTGGCCTTGCCGCGCCCAAAGGTGAACGACGCCTGCCCCGGGCGCTGGACGCCGACCGTACCGCGCAACTGCTCGACGGCGCCCTGGAGGACGATTTCCTCGCCCTGCGCGATCAGGCCATGCTGGAACTGTTCTACTCCTCAGGCCTGCGCCTGTCCGAGCTGGTCGGCCTGAACCTCGCCGAGCTGGATCTACCGGCCGGCCTGGTGCGCGTGCTGGGCAAGGGCAACAAGGCCCGCGAGCTACCGGTCGGGCGCAAGGCACGCGAAGCTATCGAAGCCTGGCTGCCGCTGCGCCAGCTGGTCAGCCCGCCAGACGATGCCGTATTCGTGGGTCGCCAGGGCAAACGCCTGACGCCACGCGCCATCCAGTTGCGGGTACGCCAAGCCGGCGTGCGCGAGCTGGGTCAGCACCTGCACCCGCACATGCTCAGGCACTCCTTTGCCAGCCATATGCTGGAGTCCAGCCAGGACCTGCGCGCCGTGCAGGAGCTGCTGGGCCATGCCGACATCGCCACCACCCAGGTCTATACCCACCTGGACTTCCAGCACCTGGCCAAGGTCTATGACGGCGCCCACCCACGCGCCAAACGCAAGAGCGAATCCTGATGAGTATTCAACTGGTCACCTTCGACCTCGATGACACCCTGTGGGATGTCGCCTCGGTGATGCACAGTGCCGAGGCGGCGCTGCGTGACTGGCTGGCCACCGAGGCCCCGCGCCTCGGCCCGGTGCCCATCGAGCACCTGTGGGCGATCCGCTCGCGCCTGCTGGCGGCCGACCCCATGCTCAAGCACCGTCTCAGCGAACTGCGCCGGCGCATCCTGTTCCATGCCCTGAGCGATGCCGGCTATGCCGAAGACGAATCCAGCGCCCTGGCCGAGCAGGGCTTTCAGGTGTTTCTCGAAGCCCGCCATCAGGTCGAGTTCTTTCCAGATGTGCATCGCACCCTGGAACAGCTGGCCGACCGCTTCATCCTCGGTGTAATCACCAATGGCAACGCCGATGTACGCCGCCTGGGCCTGGCCGACTACTTCCGCTTCGCCCTCTGCGCCGAAGAGCTGGGCATCGGCAAGCCCGATCCGCATCCCTTCCAGAGCGCGCTGCAACGCGCTGGCGTAGCAGCCAGCGCCGCCGTACATATCGGCGATCATCCCGGCGACGACATCGCCGGCGCCCAGGCCAGTGGCCTGCGCGCCATCTGGTTCAACCCACAGGGCAAGGACTGGGGCGATGCCCCAGCGCCGGACGCCCAGGTGCGCAGCCTGGCCGAGCTACCGGCACTGCTGGCGAGCTGGTAAGGCTCGCGCCTGCCGAGCAGTCCCAAAGCGCCGACGAGCGCCCATGAAAAAGCCCGCCAAACAGGCGGGCTTTTTATTCAGCAAACGCCTCAGATAGGGCGGCTGCCGTATTTGCTATCCGGCTTCTTGGGCGGATCGGCCACCACATTGGCCTCGATCTCCTGGACCTTGCCGCCACGATTGAGGAACTCCTCCATGGCGCGGGCCAGGGCATCGCGGTCCTTCTGCTTGGCCTCGACACTCGGCAGCTCTTCCGGCTCGGCCGCCGCCTTGGCCTTCTTGCTCGGCTTGCCGCCAGACGCTACGGCATCGCTACCGTCGTCTTCGCTGTCGTCGCCGCTATCGGCCGCTTCCAGCTCTTCGCCGTCATCCTCGTCGGCACCTTCGAGATCGTCCTGTTCCAGTTCTTCGTCGCTCATGTTCTACCTCATGACGTGCGCAAAGCAGGTTACTTATAGACCAGTGGCACGCATTGCAAAAATGCCACCGGAAAAAATTCATATGTCGCCGCGGCGTTCACCTTGCAGCGTGGCCAACACCCGACGGGCTCCGCCATGGTCGCGGTGCTCGCCCAAATAGACGCCCTGCCAGGTGCCAAGACACAAACGTCCGGCCCTTATCGGCAAACTCAGCTGACAGCCCAGCAGGCTGGACTTGAAGTGCGCAGGCAGATCGTCCGGGCCTTCGTAGTCGTGCTCGTAGCCGCTTTCACCCTGGGGCACCAGGCGGTTGAAGAAGCGCTCGAAATCACGCCTCACCGCGCCATCGGCATTCTCGTTGATGGTCAGCGAGGCCGAAGTGTGCTGCAGCCAGAGGTGCAGCAGGCCGACCTCATAGCCGGCAAGCTCGGGTAGCGCTGCGACGACTTCGTCGCTGATCAGGTGGAAACCGCGAGGCCGCGGGCGCAGCTCGATCAGCCGTTGTAGCCACATGGCGAGCACCTCAACATGCGTTGGGGGCGCATTCTAGCGCGGCCGCAGAAAAAACAAAGGGCGCCCGAAGGCGCCCTTGTGAAAAACCCTTGGATCACTTCTTGTTGGTGAATTCCGGGTAGGCTTCCATACCGCATTCGGCGATATCCACGCCTTCGTATTCTTCTTCCTCACTCACACGCAGGCCGATCACCAGCTTGATCACGAACCAGACGATCAGGCTGGCGATGAACACGAATGCGAAAATCGAACCGATGCCCAGCAGCTGAGCCGCCAGCGACGAGTCACCGTTGGTCAGGCACACCGCCAGCAGACCCCAGATACCGACCACACCGTGAACGGAGATGGCACCGACCGGGTCATCGAGCTTCAGCTTGTCCAGAGCCAGGATGGAGAACACCACCAGCACGCCACCCACGCCACCGATCAGAGTGGCCTGCAGGGCAGTCGGAGTCAGCGGCTCGGCAGTGATGGCCACCAGACCAGCCAGAGCGCCGTTGAGGGCCATGGTCAGGTCAGCCTTGCCGAACAGGATGCGCGCCACGATCAGCGCGGCGATCAGGCCGCCAGCAGCCGACATGTTGGTGTTGACGAACACGTTGGCCACGGCGTTGGCGTCGTCGATGGTGCTCATCTTCAGCTGCGAACCACCGTTGAAGCCGAACCAGCCCATCCACAGGATGAAGGTACCCAGCGTGGCCATCGGCAGGTTGGCGCCCGGAATGGCGTTGATCTGACCGTTGGCGCCGTACTTGCCCTTACGTGCACCGAGCAGCAGAACACCAGCCAGAGCAGCAGCGGCACCGGCCATGTGCACCACGCCGGAACCGGCGAAGTCGAGGAAACCCGCTTCGTTGAGGAAGCCCGAGCCCCACTTCCAGAAGCCCTGGATCGGGTAGATGAAGCCGGTCATGACCACTGCGAAGACCAGGAAGGCCCACAGTTTCATGCGTTCGGCCACGGCACCGGAGACGATCGACATACAGGTAGCGGCGAACACCACCTGGAAGAAGAAGTCGGAACGGGCCGAGTAGTAAGGAGCATCGTCACCGCCGCCGAGGATGGCATCGGCAGTGTTCTCGTCGCCCAGCAGGAAGCCCAGGCTCGGCAGGATGCCGCCCTCAGGGCTGGAGTACATGATGTGATAGCCAATCAGCATGTACATGATGCTGGCGATCGCATACAGGGCGATGTTCTTGGTCAGGATTTCGGTGGTGTTCTTCGCGCGAACCAGACCGGATTCGAGCATGGCGAAACCTGCCGCCATCCACATCACCAGTGCGCCGCACATCAGGAAGTAGAAAGTATCGAAGCCGTACTGCAAGGCAGTCAGTGCTGTGTTGTCCATGATTCACCTCTTGGCTGGGGTGCTTGAGGCAGCATCCGGTTCCAACCGGACGCCGCCCCGGCGGCTTTACAGGTTGTAACCACGCTCGTTGTGCAGGCTCAGGTCGAGGCCGACGGTTTCTTCCTCGTCGGTCACGCGCAGGCCCATCACCAGGTCGATGACCTTGAGGATCACGAAGGTGACGATGGCGGTGTAGATCACCGTGACCACCACGCCTTCGATCTGCACCAGCACCTGGGCGCCGATGTCCTCGACGGTGCCGAAGCCACCCAGAGCGGGAGCCGCGAACACGCCGGTGAGGATGGCGCCGACGATGCCGCCGATACCGTGCACGCCGAAAGCGTCCAGAGAGTCGTCGTAGCCCAGCTTGCGCTTGAGGCTGGTGGCGCAGAAGAAGCAGATCACGCCAGCCGCGAGGCCGATGATCAGCGCACCCATCGGGCCGGCGGTGCCGGCGGCCGGAGTGATGGCAACCAGACCGGCAACCACGCCGGAAGCGATGCCCAGGGCGCTCGGCTTACCGTGGGTGATCCACTCGGCGAACATCCAGCCCAGAGCGGCAGCGGCGGTGGCGATCTGGGTCACCAGCATGGCCATACCGGCAGTACCGTTGGCGGCGATGGCGGAACCGGCGTTGAAGCCGAACCAGCCGATCCACAGCATGGCGGCACCGACCAGGGTGTAGCCCAGGTTGTGCGGGGCCATGGAGGCAGTCGGGTAACCCTTGCGCTTGCCCAGCACCAGGCAGGCCACCAGGCCGGCGATACCGGCGTTGATGTGCACCACGGTGCCACCGGCGAAGTCGAGTACACCGGCATCCCACAGGAAGGCACCGTCACCGGACCAGACCATGTGGCAGATCGGCGCGTAGACCAGGGTGAACCACACGCCCATGAACACCAGCATCGCGGAGAACTTCATGCGCTCGGCGAAAGCACCGACGATCAGCGCCGGAGTGATGATGGCAAAGGTCATCTGGAAGGTGATGAACACGCTTTCCGGGAAGGCGCCGACCAGGCTGTCAACGGTCAGGCCGCTGAGGAAGGCCTTGGACAGGCCACCGACGAAGGAGTTGAGGTTGGTCACCCCTTGCTCCATGCCAGTGGTGTCAAACGCCAGGCTGTAGCCGTACACCACCCAGAGGATGCTGATCAGGCCGGTGATGGCGAAGCACTGCATCATCACCGACAGCACGTTCTTGGAACGCACCATGCCGGCGTAGAACAGCGCCAGGCCGGGGATGGTCATGAACAGCACCAGCGCGGTCGCGGTCAGCATCCACGCGGTGTCGCCGCTGTTGAGCACCGCCTCGTCGGCCATGGCCAGACCGGGGGTCAACAGAGACAAAAGGGCTCCTAGCCCTGCGAATTTTCGCAGAGTCATTGTTCTTCTCCTGGGGCTTTAGGGGGTTCGGGGCTTAGATCGCGTCGGTGCCGGTTTCGCCGGTACGGATACGGATGGCCTGCTCCAGGGGAACCACGAAGATCTTGCCGTCACCGATTTTGCCGGTGTTGGCGGCCTTGGTAATGGCCTCGATCACGCGATCCAGTTGATCGTCGGCGATGGCGACGTCGATCTTCACTTTCGGCAGGAAGTCGACCACATACTCGGCGCCGCGATACAGCTCGGTATGACCCTTTTGACGACCGAAGCCTTTGACTTCGGTGACGGTGATGCCCTGCACGCCGATCTCAGACAGCGACTCGCGCACGTCATCGAGTTTGAACGGCTTGATGATGGCAGTGACTAGCTTCATGAAACTCTCTCCCGTTTAAGTGGACTTGCCCCAGGAAAAACGAACCCGGAACAAGTCTAAGCGCAGTGTCTGGCTTTTGTAACGCGCCGACCGCAAAGGGCCGGAACCAACCTACCGCATCCGGTGAGGCATTCCCCCGCCTCATCCTGCGCACCGGTACTGCATCGGTGCACGCGTCATGAGGTCATAAGCAGAAAGCTTGCCAGCTATGCCAAATGGCCACTTTTTCATGTAGTTAGCCGTACCAAGCCACTACGAGAACAAATCCCCCAACATTGCGCGCACCACATTGGCGCACCAAGCCCAAGGCAAGTGATCAAAAATCGTGCACTTCCGGCCTCGACGTGGCCGTAAAGGGCCCGTGCTACACTGCCGGCCGTTCGATATCGGAAGAAAACACCACCATGTTGCCGCCCAAAGCCCTGCTCGACACCCTCGCCGGCCACGCCTCGCGCCTGTTCAGCGGCGATAGCCCGCTGCCCCGCAACGAGCTGGAGGCACAGTTCAAAGCCTTGCTGCAGAGCGCCTTCGGCAAGCTGGACCTGGTCAGTCGCGACGAGTTCGACAGCCAGATGGCCGTGCTGGCGCGCACCCGCGCTCGCCTGGAAGCACTGGAAGCCAAGCTGGCGGCGCTGGAAGCCCAACAGAACCCACCACCCGCCGAGTAATGCCATCGGCGGGCATGCGATCAAGGAGTGATCCATGTCCCTGGCCATCGTCCACAGCCGTGCGCAGGTCGGCGTCGAAGCCCCTGCCGTGACGGTCGAAGCCCACCTGGCCAACGGCCTGCCGAGCCTGGCCCTGGTTGGGCTGCCAGAAACCGCGGTCAAGGAAAGCAAGGATCGCGTGCGCAGCGCCATCCAGAACTCCGGCTTCGATTTCCCCGCCCGCAAGATCACGCTCAACCTGGCCCCTGCCGACCTGCCGAAGGACGGCGGGCGTTTCGACCTGGCCATTGCCCTCGGCGTACTGGCCGCCAGCGGCCAGATCCCCACCGAGGGACTGGACCGGCTGGAATGCCTGGGCGAACTCGCCCTGTCTGGGGAGATACGCCCGGTACAGGGCGTTCTGCCTGCCGCACTGGCCGCCCGCGCCGCGGGGCGCACCCTTGTGGTGCCCAAAGCCAATGCCGAGGAGGCCTGCCTGGCGTCCGGGCTGGAGGTGCTCGCGATTGGGCACCTGCTGGAGCTGGCCGCGCACCTCAATGGTCACACGCCAATGGCACCGCACCAGGCCGGCGGCCTGCAGCGGCAAACCGCCCGCTACCCGGATCTGTCAGAAGTACAAGGCCAGCTGGCGGCCAAGCGTGCCCTGCTGATCGCCGCCAGTGGCGCCCACAATCTACTGCTGAGCGGCCCACCGGGCACCGGCAAGACGCTGCTCGCCAGCCGCCTGCCGGGGCTGCTGCCACCACTCAGCGAGGAAGAGGCCCTGGAAGTCGCCGCCATCCACTCGGTCGCCAGCCAGGCACCACTGGACAGCTGGCCGCAGCGTCCGTTTCGCCAACCGCACCACTCAGCCTCCGGCCCGGCACTGGTCGGTGGCGGTAGTCGCCCGGCTCCGGGCGAGATTACGCTGGCCCATCAGGGCGTGCTTTTTTTGGATGAACTGCCCGAGTTTGACCGGAAAGTGCTGGAGGTGCTGCGCGAGCCCCTGGAAAGCGGGCATATCGTCATCGCCCGCGCCCGTGACAAGGTGCGCTTCCCGGCACGCTTCCAGTTGGTGGCCGCGATGAACCCCTGCCCCTGCGGTTACCTGGGCGATCCCGGCGGGCGTTGTCGCTGCACGCCGGAACAGGTGCAACGCTATCGCGCCAAGCTGTCCGGACCGTTGCTTGATCGCATCGACCTGCACCTGACGGTGGCCCGCGAGAGCACCAGCCTGCTCGGCAACAATAACGAGGCGGAGACCAGCGCCAGCGCTGCCGCCAGGGTGGCCGCCGCACGCATGCGGCAAATGCGCCGCCAGGGCTGCGCCAATGCCTTTCTCGACTTGCCGGGCCTGCAACAACACTGCGCGCTGGGCGAAGCCGATCGACATTGGCTCGAACAGGCCAGCGAGCGCCTACACTTGTCCCTGCGCGCGGCTCATCGCCTGCTCAAGGTGGCGCGCACCCTTGCCGACCTGGAAGAAGTGGCGCAGATCAGTCGCGCCCACTTGGCAGAGGCCCTGCAGTATCGACCCGGCACTGATCACTGAAGGATTCATCCGATAAAGCTATCGGAAAAGAATACATCAGAGATAAAAGCTATAAGCCGTGTTACCCTGACTGGCCTTCCGCCCTTGGCGGCCCATCCGCTAACAAGGAGAGCTAGCTCAATGGAGGCAACTTCGTCTTCGCTCAACCGGCCCGTATTCTTCAGCTCGGCCTTCCTCATCATCGCCCTGGTGCTCTACAGCGTACTGCTGCCCGAGCAGGCGCAAAGCCAGTTCGCCCTGCTGCAGGGCTGGATCATCGACAAGGCCAGCTGGTTCTATGTGCTCGCCGTGGCGCTGATCCTGATCTGTTGCGTATACCTCGCCGTCAGCCGTTATGGCGACATCAAGCTCGGCCCGGACCACAGCCAGCCCGAGTACCGCAACACCACCTGGTTCGCCATGCTGTTCTCCGCCGGCATGGGTATCGGCCTGATGTTCTTCGGCGTCGCCGAACCGCTGATGCACTTCACCGCGCCACCCGTGGGCGACGCAGGCACCGTGCAGGCCGCGCGCGAGGCGATGAAGCTGACCTTCTTCCACTGGGGCCTGCACGCCTGGGCGATCTACGCCATCGTCGCGCTGATCCTGGCCTTCTTCTGCTTCCGCCATAACCTGCCACTGACCCTGCGCTCGGCGCTCTATCCGCTGATCGGCGATCGCATCTATGGCCCCATCGGCCACGCGGTGGATACCTTCGCCATCCTCGGCACGGTGTTTGGCGTCGCCACCTCGCTGGGTTACGGCGTACTGCAGATCAACAGCGGCTTTCACCACCTGTTCGGACTGCCGGTGAACACCACGGTGCAAATCGGCCTGATCGCCGCCATCTGCGCCCTGGCCACTCTGTCGGTGGCCAGCGGCCTGAACAAGGGCATCCGCATCCTGTCGGAGATCAACCTGACCCTGGCAGTGCTGCTGCTGCTGTTCGTTCTGGCGCTGGGGCCGACCGTGTTCCTGCTCAAGACCTTTGTGCAGAACAGCGGCGCCTACCTGTCGGAAATCGTCAGCAAGACCTTCAACCTCTACGCCTACGAGCCGACCGACTGGATCGGCGGCTGGACCCTGCTGTACTGGGGCTGGTGGCTGTCCTGGTCGCCTTTTGTCGGCCTGTTCATCGCACGCATCTCGCGTGGCCGCACCATCCGCGAGTTCATCTGCGGCGTACTGTTTGTCCCGGCCGGCTTCACCCTGTTCTGGATGACCGTGTTTGGCGACAGCGCCATCAACATGGTGCTCAACGACGGCTTGCAGAGCCTGGCGGATGTCACCAACGCCGACAGCTCACTGGCGCTGTTCGCCTTCCTGGAGAACTTCCCGCTCAGCACCCTGCTGTCGATGATCGCCGTGGCCATGGTGGTGGTGTTCTTCGTCACCTCGGCCGACTCCGGCGCACTGGTGGTCGACATGCTCGCCTCCGGCGGCAAGGCCAATACGCCGCTGTGGCAGCGCCTGTTCTGGTCGGTGCTGATCGGCGTGGTGGCCATCTCCCTGCTACTGGCCGATGGGCTCAAAGCCTTGCAGACGGCCACCATCGCCAGCGCCCTGCCCTTCTCCATCGTCCTGCTGGCGGCGATGTGGGGGCTGTTACGAGCGCTCAAGCTGGATGCCACCAAACGCAGCATCCGCTTCCAGGCCCTGCCGCACACGCCTAACCGCATGCGCCCACAAGGGGGCTGGCAGCGTCGTCTGCGCACCCTGGTGACCTTCCCCAGCCAAGCCGAGGCACTGTCCTTCCTCAACGATGTGGCGCAATACGCCATCGACGCTGTCGCTGAGGAACTGGGCAAACGCGGTCTGGACGCACGTCGCGAGAATGGTGAAGACGGCCGCGTCAGGCTGGTAGTCAGCCATGGTGCGGAAACCGACTTCCTCTATGAAGTCCGCCCGCGGGCCTTCAATCTGCCGAGCTTCGCCCTGCTGGAAAATCAGGACACCAGCGAAGAGCAGCACTACTACCGGGCCGAAGTGCATCTGCTGGAAGGTGGTCAGGACTACGACCTGCTGGGCTGGAGCCGAGACGATGTGATCGGCGACATCATCGACCAGTACGAGAAGCACCGGCACTACCTGCACCTGGTGCGCTGAAACAAAAAAGCCCGGCCATGAAGCCGGGCTTTTTCTTGCGCGGGTCACTGAAAGCGACTGACCTCGCGCTGCAGCTCTTCAGCCAAACGATCCATCTCGCGGGCAGTTTCAGCCAGGTTGGCCACCACTTCACGCTGCTCGCTGTTGGCCAGCGCAATGCTCTGCAGGTTGCTGCTAAGCAGCGTGGCGGTGCTGCTCTGCTCCTGAGTAGCGGTGGTGATGGCGGCAAACTGCTCGCCGGCTTCGCTGGTCTGCTCGGCGATCTGCGCCAGCGCAGCCGCCACCTTGGCGTTGCGCGCCAAGCCTTCGCGCATCAGCTCCTGCCCCTGCTCCATGGTGCGGATGGCGCTGGCGGTCTCTTCCTGAATACTGCCGATCATCGCGGAAATTTCGGTAGTCGCCTCGCGAGTACGAGCGGCCAGGCTGCGCACCTCGTCGGCCACAACGGCAAAGCCTCGGCCCATTTCACCGGCACGAGCCGCCTCGATGGCCGCATTCAGCGCCAGCAGGTTGGTTTGGTCGGCAATGCCGGTGATCACCCCGACGATGCCGCCAATTTCCTGCGAACGCTGGCCGAGGGTATTGACCACCGAGGCGGTGGCGTCGAGCGAGGCGGATATCTGCTGCAGCGCTGCGGAGGCCTCATCCATCGATGCCCGGCCGATACGCGTCTGCTGGGCATTGTCGTTGGCCAGACGCTCGGTGTTGCGCATGTTGTCAGCGATGTCCTGAGCCGTGGCGCTGAACTCCTCCACCGCGCCGGCCATGCTACTGATCTCGCCGGACTGCTGCTCGATACCTTCGTAGGCGCCACTGGCAAGACCGCTGAGCACTTGCGAGCGACTGCCAACCTGCTGGGCGGCGCCGCGAATATGCTCGACCATGGTGGCCAGCGCCTCACCCATCTGGTTGAAGCCCCGCGCCAGCTCGCCGATCTCGTCGGCGCTGGCAGCCTGGGAGCGCACCCGTAGATTGCCCGCCCCCAATGCCTGAGCTTGGTCCACCAGATCACCGAGCGGACGCAGGCGACGACGCAACAGCACAATGACCGCAGCTACCGCCAGGAGCATGGCGGTCAGGCTGCCCAAAGCCAGCTGGCCACCGACGCTCCAGGTCACATCGCGAAATTCAGCCTTGGGCATACTGGCCAGCACCTGCCAGGGCCCATCGTCAAAAGGCGCCGCCACGCTGAAAAAGTCCTGCTGACCATCACTCCAGAAGTGGCCTTTGCCCGGTTTGCCGAGCAAATCCTGCAGGTTGCCAGCGGCGGCGTCCGGGCGCTGCACGCCCGCGGGAGGCACGAGCCACTTGCCCTGCTCGTCAAGCAACGCCAGGGAACCACTGCGGCCAATACGGAAGCGGCCAAGGTCGGCGAACTGGGCATTCTGCGCATCGGTGTAGTCGAAGCCGACGAACAACACGGCACTGACCTGGCCGGCCTTATCCCGCACCGGGGTGTACTGGGTCATATAGAAGCGATCGAACAGCAGGGCCCGGCCGACATAGCTCTGGCCGGCAAGCAAACGCTGATAGGCCGGGTGCGCGTGGTCAAGCACGGTGCCGATGGCACGATTGCCGTCCTGCTTGGTCAGCGAGGTGGTGATGCGCACGAAGTCAGCGCCATCACGCACGAACACCGTGGCCACCCCCGCCGTGAGATGACGGAATTCATCGACCAGGGTGAAATCGTTGTTCAGCGCCTGACCGCCGAGGTACAGCGCCGGCGGGTTGAGCCCCGCGACAGGCACGCGCTCGTCGGCATGCACCGCCAGACCACTGGCGAAACGCTGCTCGAACAGCCCGGCCAGGCGGCTGGTGCTCTCGCGCAAGGTGCCATGGAAGGTGGTGAGCTGGTCGGCGAGTAGACGGGCCTCGCTGGCCAAGTGCTCTTCGCGAGTAGTCAGGCTGGCCTGATCCAGCGAACGCAGAGCAAACAACGTACTGCCGCTGATAAGCAGGATCAGGAGGATCGCGAGGGCAACGGCAAGCTGCCAGGCGATGCGGGACCTGGGCTGGGACATGTTCTGTGTCTCTCCGGACGGTAATGGGATGCACGCAAAGGCGCGGGATCACCGCCAGCCCTTGAGGGGCGGCGAGGATAGCCGATCAGGAGAGTATGGATTATGAATTTGAGGGCACAACGCCATCAAAATTGATCAGAAGGCAGCCAGAAGAGACTTTTCGGTCAGCACATGGCCGAAGCGCCATCGCGCTTCGGCCATGGTTTGGCGTTTAGCCAGCCAGGCGCGCGCCGGCCTGACGCTCACGGCAGGCCTCGCCGAAGGCCTCGAACATCTTCACCGAATCCGGGTTCTGCGCGGCCTGCCATTCCGGATGCCACTGCACGGCAAACAGGAAGGGCGACAGGCTCGGCGCATGGAAGGCTTCGACCAGGCCGTCTTCGGCAAGCGCCAGCGGCTCAAGGCCCTTGCCCAGGGTCTTGATGCCCTGACCATGCAGAGAGTTGACGCCGATCTCTTCGCTACCCAGCACCTTGGCCAGCCAGCTGCCCGCGGCGACACGCACCTTGTGGCTTTCGGCGTACTGCACGTCCACCGGATCTTCCGGGTTCTCGCGATGGTCGTTGAAGCCCGGTTCGGCATAGACCTTCTGGTACAGGTCGCCGCCCAGGGCCACGTTGATTTCCTGCATGCCACGGCAGATGGCGAAGATCGGCAGGCCACGAGCGATGGCGGCCTTGATCAGCGGCAGGTCGAACAGGTCACGGTCGCGATCCTGCGTCTTCTCGGGAGTAAGATTTTCCTGGCCGTAGAGGGCCGGATCGATGTTCGAGCCGGCACCCGTCAGGTATACGCCATCGGCCATGTCGAGGTATTGGTCGAGGTCGTCGGTGCCGCAGCAGGTGGGCACCAGCACCGGCATGCAGCCGGCAAAATCAGTGATCGGCGTGATGTATTTGTGGGTCATCACCTGATAGGCGTGGCCCTTGCGCTCCTGGGCGCCCATGGACATCAGTACGACGGGTTTGCGTTTCGCGTTGGAGGTTTTTGCGCTGTTGTTGGACATACGTCACCTTGGGGCAGGTTGGCCTGCCGTTGCTGTGCAGGAGGGTCGGAAGAGATCGACGCGCTACCTGTTTGGCACGGTTCCGTCTGTCGGCGGCATTGCATGCGCCTCACCTGGAGGCTTGGAAATGGAAGGTAACGAACCTCCCGCGACGGCCGCATAACAGTCGGAACCGCCCGCACAGTCTGCCCGAGCCGTAAAATATGTCAAACAATTCGAGCGAGCCTCGTTTGAAAAACCGAGCAAAGCCAGGCGGCACAAGGCCCGCATAATGGCACCTGCAGACAGGCGGCGCTAAAGAGCACGGCCAGAAAGTCCATTATTTTTTACGCAAGCTGTATGAAATACCGCATGCATCAACTGTCGATCCACTGCACTTGCGGCAGGTGCATCTGCGCCACTTCACCCAGCAGAAAGTCGCGCAGCCGACGCAGCCGCTCCTCACCACGCCGCCCCTTTGGCCACACCAGGTAATAGCTGTCGCCACTGGCTACGGCACTGGGCCAGGGCAGCCCCAGGCGGCCCTGCTCGACATCCTCGGCCACCATCACCAGATCACCGATCGACACCCCGTAGCCGCGTGCGGCCGCGACTATGCCGAGCTCCAGGGTATCGAACACCTGACCGCCCTTGAGCGGCACCTGCTCCACCAGGGCCATGGCCTGCAGCCAGCGCCGCCAGTCGCGACGATCCGGCGTCGGGTGCAACAACTCGCTGCCCTGCAAGCGGGCCAAATCCCAGTGAACGCCAGCCGCGGCTTCCGGCGCACAGACCGGAATCAGCCACTCGGCGAACAGCTCGACACTCTCCCAGTCCGCCGGGAATACGCCGCCACTGCTAAGCAGTACCGCGCAGTCGAAGGGCTCCTGATGGAAGTCGACCTTGTCCACGTCCATCCAGGCACTGGTCAGCTGCACCTCGATATCCGGGTTGTGTGAGCGGAAGCGCGACAGCCGCGCCAGCAGCCAGCGCATGGTCAGGGTCGAAGGGGCCTTCAGGCGCAGGGTGGTGTCGTCGGCGCTGAGCGCGGCACAGGCGCGCTCCAGCGCATCGAAGCCGTCACGCACCCCCGGCAGCAGCAGGCGCGCGCTCTCGCTCAGGCGCAGATGGCGACCGGCGCGCTCGAACAGGCTGCAGGCGAAGTGCTCTTCCAACGTGCGAATGTGCCGGCTCACCGCACTCTGGGTGATGGCCAGCTCCTCGGCGGCGCGGGTGAAGGAGGCATGCCGGGCAGCGGCCTCGAAGGCACGCAGGGCATAGAGGGGCGGCAGGCGGCGGGCCATGGGCGTAGCTTCCATGAGTATTAGTCATGGCAAGCATCGCATTTTTCCTTTTGTGGGTGGCATTACCGATTCCCAGAATAGGCGGCACTTTCCTGCCTGCCGAGAGCATCTCGACGGCGCCTCTTGCTGAGCCTTACTCATCATGCCACACACCTCTCGCCACGAGTTGGCCGCCCTCTTTCGCCTGGCCGCTCCGCTGATTACCGCGCAACTGGCCCATGTGCTGATGGTATTCACCGACACCATCATGATGGCCATGCTGGGCCCCGAGCAGCTGGCCGGCGGAGCCCTCGGCGCCACCTGCTACTACATGCTGTCGCTGTTCTGCGTCGGAGTGATGGCGGCGGTCGGCAGCCTGGTCGCCATTCGCCACGGCGCGGGCGATACCCTGGGAGCCACTCGCCTGCTGCAGAACGGTCTGTGGCTCGCCCTGCTACTGGGTGCAGGCGGCGCTCTGTGCCTGCACGGGCTCGGCCCGTTGCTGCCCTACCTGGGCCAGCAGGCCGGCAGTGTCGACTTCGCCATGGCCTTTCTCGGCCCTCTGGCCCTGGCCTTGCCCGGCTACCTGTGCTTCATGGCCCTACGCGGCTTCACCAGTGCCATCGGTTATCCAGGGCCGGTGATGGCCATCGGCGTGGCCGGCGCCATCGCCAACTTCGTCATCAACTATGCCCTGATCAAGGGCTGGTTCGGTCTGCCCAGCCTGGGCCTGGGCGGTATCGGCATGACCACCGCCCTGGTCAGCACCGCCATGGCGCTGGCCCTGGGCCTGTACATCCTGCGCTCGCCCGCCTATCGCCAGTATTCGCTGCTGCGCGGCCCGCTTTCCCCACGCCGGGCTGAAATGGGCGCGCTGCTGCGCCTGGGCCTACCGATTGGCGGCACCTACGCAGCCGAGCAGGGCCTGTTCACCTTCGCCACCCTGTGCATGGGCGCGCTCGGCAGTGTGCAGCTGGCCGCCCATCAGATCGCCATTCAGGCGGTAACCCTGGCCTTCATCCTGCCCCAGGGTCTGTCCTACGCGGTGACCTTCAGGGTCGGCCAGCATTACGGTGCCGGTCGCCTGGCCGAGGCACGTCGGGCCGGACGCCTGGGCATCGCCAGCGGGGCCTGCTGCATGCTGCTGTTCGCCCTGCTGTTCTGGCTGGCACCGGAGTATGTGATAGGGCTGTTCGTCGACCGCAGCGACCCTGCCTTCGCCGAGATTGTCAGCCTGGCCGTAAGCCTGCTCGCCGTAGCGGCACTGTTCGAGTTGTTCGACGGCACCCAGAGCATCGCCATGGGCACCATCCGCGGCCTGGGCGACGGCAAGACCACCCTGCTGGTCGGCCTCGGTTGCTACTGGCTGATCGGCATTCCGCTGGCCTGGACCCTGGCCTTCCCGCTCGGCTGGGGCGCCCATGGAATCTGGTGGGGCCTGGCCGGCGGCCTGGCCTGCGCGGCCATTGGCCTGAGCCTGGGTTTCGAATGGAAGACAGCGCGTCTGCTGCGGCCACAGGCACAGCAGGCGGGACAGGCCTGTCTGTCGTAGGTGGGGTCAGGCCGCGCCTACGAAGGCGTGCTCGTCAGTAACGGCTGGCGCATGCCGAACACCAGGAAGCGCGCCAGCTCGGTCAGCGGCAGAGGCCGGCTGATCAGATAGCCCTGCACCTGATCGCAGCCGAACTGGCGCAGCAGAGCCAGCTGTTCGGCGTTCTCCACGCCTTCGGCGACCACCTGCAGGTGGAGGTTGTGCGCCAAATTGATCATGGCTCGCACCAACTGACGATTCTCCGCCCGTTCGCCCATGCCGCCGACGAAGCTCTTGTCGATCTTCAGCAGGGTGATCGGCAGGTTGTTGAGATGGACGAAGGAGGAGAAGCCGGTGCCGAAGTCGTCCAGCGAGAAACGCACGCCCAGCCGGCCAAGCGCCTGCATGGTCTGCTGCACCTGCTCGCTGCGGCGCATCACCGCCGTTTCGGTGAGCTCGAACTCCAGCCGCTCGGCATCCACGCCGCGCTCTTCGATCAGGCGACTCAGGGTCGGCAGCAGCTGGCTGTCCTGGAACTGGCGAAACGACAGATTGACCGCCATGTGCAGCGCCGGCAGGCCGCGCCCGCGCAGCCATTGCATGTCACGCAGGGCACGGGAGATCACCCAGTAGCCGAGCGGCACGATCAGACCGCTCTCTTCGGCCAGCGGTACGAACTCATCCGGCCCCAGCAGACCGCGCTGCTCGTGACGCCAGCGCACCAGCGCTTCCAGACCGAGGATGCGCCCACTCTGCAGGCACAGGCGCGGCTGGTAGTGCAGCTCCAGCTCGTCACGGCGCAGGGCGCGGCGCAGCTCGCTTTCCAGGTCCGCCTTGCTGCGCGCGCCGCCATGCACGCGTTCATCGTAGAGATGGAAGGTACAGCCCTGTACCGCCTTGGCCTGCTGCATGGCGATGTGCGCATGCCACATCAACGGGTCGGCGGCCAGGCCGGCGCGCGCATGGGTCAGGCCCAGGCTGCAACCGAGCAGCAGGCTTTCGCCATCCAGCCAATAGGGTTCGGACAGCGCCTCGACGATGCGCTCGGCCAGACGTTCGGCACGGCGTGGGTCGCGGCGAGTATCGAGGAGCAGGGCGAATTCGTCGCTGCCGAGCCGCGCCAGGCTGTCGCCGGCTTCCAGCTGGGCCTTGAGCCGCGCCACCACCTGCAGGATCAAGCGGTCACCGGCCTGGTAGCCGAGGGCATCGTTGACGTGTTTGAAGTTGTCCAGATCGAGATGACCCAGGGCCAGGCCGCGTCCCTGATACTCGGCCAGGCGCCCGGCCAACAGGGCCTGGAAGCCCTGGCGATTGGCGATGCCAGTCAGCACATCCTGCTCGGCCAGGCGCTGCAGGGCGCCCTGCAGGCGCGCCCGCTCGCCGGCGTAACGCAGGCAGCGGCGCAGCACATCATCGCCGAGCTGGTCGCGCACCAGCCAGTCATAGGCGGCAACCGGAGGCTCCACAGGCTCTTCGTCGAGCAGCAGCACCATGGGCAAGGGACAGCAACCTGGCTCCGGCTGGCAGGCTGGTGTGGTGAGCAACAGGGCGGGGGCATCGTCGTCGAACAGGCTGCTGGCGGCCGTCCAGCTGGGCGCGGTAATCAGCGGCCAGTTGCTGCCCAGAGCAGCCAGCCGCGTGCGCAGCAGGGCCGCCCATTCCGGCGTTTCAGCCAGCAGGATCAGGCGCATGGATTCAACAAGCGCGGCCACATGAATTCCCCAAGGTCGACAAGACAGACTCACCCCGTCTGCATGCGCCGTTATTCGGCGTTCTCTTCCTGCCCCATCCATGTGCAGCTTTTGCGCATCCTGAGGGAAACACATAGCAGCGACAACCGGGGGCATGCGGAACAATCGTACATGATCTTTTAAAAGAGTGACTTAGCACACACTCCTTATGCTTTTTATTGGGAACTGCCTGTGTCGTACAGCGGTCGGGCCGCGTCCCGCAAGTGCTTGCCGGCTGCTAGAATGCCGCCTCTTTTTTCTGACCTATTCCTTTTCCATGTCCCGACTCAATCCTCGGCAGCAGGAAGCCGTGAACTATGTCGGCGGCCCACTATTGGTGCTCGCCGGCGCCGGCTCCGGCAAAACCAGTGTGATCACGCGCAAAATCGCCTATCTGGTGCAGCAGTGCGGCATCCAGGCCCGCCATATCGTCGCCATGACCTTCACCAACAAGGCCGCGCGCGAGATGAAGGAGCGTGTCGGCACCCTGCTCAAGGGCGCCGAAGCCCGCGGTCTGACCGTGTCGACCTTCCACAACCTGGGCATGAACATCATCCGCAAGGAATATGCCCGCCTGGGCTACAAGCCCGGCTTCTCGATCTTCGACGACGGCGACATCAAGGCCCTGCTGACCGACATCATGCAGAAGGAGTACGCCGGCGATGACGGCGTCGATGAGATCAAGAACTACATCGACAGCTGGAAGAACGACCTGATCCTGCCCGACGAGGCGCTGGCCAACGCCCGCGGGCCCAAGGAGCAGACCGCCGCCATCGTCTACCTGCACTACCAGCGCACGCTCAAGGCGTACAACGCGGTGGATTTCAACGACCTGATCCTGCTGCCGGTAAAGCTGTTTCAGGAGCACAAGGACATCCTGGAGAAGTGGCAGAACCGCATCCGCTACCTGCTGGTCGACGAATATCAGGACACCAACGCCAGCCAGTACCTGCTGGTTAAACAGCTGGTGGGCATGCGCCACCAGTTCACCGTGGTTGGCGACGACGACCAGTCGATCTACGCCTGGCGCGGTGCGCGGCCGGAGAACCTCAACCTGCTCAAGGAAGACTATCCGTCGCTGAAAGTGGTGATGCTGGAGCAGAACTACCGCTCCACCAGCCGCATCCTCAAGTGCGCCAACATCCTCATCGCCAACAACCCACACGTGTTCGAGAAGCAGCTGTGGTCGGAAATGGGCGTGGGCGACGAGATCCGCGTGATCCGCACGCGCAACGAGGACGCCGAATGTGAGCGCGTGGCCCTGGAAATCCTCACCGAGCACCTGCGCACCCAACGCCCGTACAGCGACTTCGCCATCCTCTATCGCGGCAACTACCAGGCCAAGCTGATGGAGCTGAAGCTGCAGCACCACCAGATTCCCTATCGCCTGTCCGGCGGCACCAGCTTCTTCGCCCGCCAGGAGGTGAAGGATCTGATGAGCTACTTCCGCCTGCTGGTCAACCCGGACGACGACAACGCCTACCTGCGGGTGATCAACGTACCGCGCCGCGAGATCGGCTCGGCGACCCTGGAAAAGCTCGGCAACTACGCCAGCGAACGCGGCATCTCGATGTACGCCGCCAGCGACGAGCTGGGCCTGGGCGAACAGCTCGACGCACGCTACACCGAGCGCCTGTCGCGCTTCAAGCGCTACATGGACAAGATCCGCGAACTCTGTGCCGGTAACGACCCGATCGGCGCCATTCGCAGCATGATCATGGACATCGACTACGAAAACTGGCTGCGCCAGAACG
Source organism: Pseudomonas sp. (assembly GCA_038147895.1). Classification (GTDB taxonomy): domain Bacteria; phylum Pseudomonadota; class Gammaproteobacteria; order Pseudomonadales; family Pseudomonadaceae; genus Aquipseudomonas. The sequence goes on along the minus strand of JAYQUJ010000003.1, from coordinate 56,077 downwards.
CCTCCAGCGACAAGGTCGCCGAGGCGCGCATGGGCAACGTTTGGTTCCTGGTCGAAGCGCTGAAGAACACCCTCGACAAGGATGAAGAGGGCGATATGACCATCGAGGACGCCATCGGCAAGCTGGTGCTGCGCGACATGCTGGAGCGCCAGCAGGAAGAGGAAGAAGGTGCCGAGGGCGTGCAGATGATGACCATGCACGCGTCCAAGGGCCTGGAATTCCCCTCGGTGTACATCATCGGCTTCGAGGAGGAGATCCTCCCGCACCGCTCCAGCATCGAGGCCGACACCATCGAGGAAGAGCGCCGCCTGGCCTACGTCGGCATCACCCGCGCCAAACGCAACCTGGCACTGACCTTCGCCGCCAAGCGCAAGCAGTACGGCGAGATCATCGATTGCACACCGAGCCGTTTTCTCGACGAGCTGCCGCCGGAAGACCTGGTCTGGGAAGGCCAGGAGGACGCACCGGTGGAGGTCAAGGCCGCCCGCGGCAACGATGCCCTGGCCAATATGCGGGCGATGCTAAAACGCCCGGCAGGCTCGTAAAATACCGTTACTTCGTAGCCCGGATGCAGTCCGGGGAAACTGTCCCGGATTGCATCCGGGCTACGCACATCATGAGGACAACCGCGTGGAAGCGCTGAAACAGAAAATTCGCGAAATGGGTACCGTGCTGTCGGATCAGGTGCTGAAGGTCGACGCCTTCCTCAACCACCAGATCGACCCGGCGCTGATGCAGAAGGTTGGCCACGAGTTCGCCGAGCGCTACCGCGACCAGGGCGTGACCAAGATCGTCACCATCGAGGCCTCCGGCATCGCACCGGCGGTGATGGCCGGCCTGGAGCTGGGCGTGCCGGTGATCTTCGCCCGCAAGTTTCAGTCGCTGACGCTGAAGAACGAGCTGCTGATCTCCAAGGTGTTCTCCTTCACCAAGCAGACCGAAAGCACCATCGCCATTTCCGCCAAGCACCTGACGCCGGCCGACCATGTGCTGGTGATCGACGACTTCCTCGCCAACGGCCACGCCGCCAAGGCCCTGATCGACCTGATCCAGCAGGCCGGGGCGAGCATCGCCGGCCTCGGCATCGTCATCGAGAAGTCCTTCCAGGACGGCCGCAAGCTGCTGGAAAGCGAAGGCTACCGGGTCGACTCGCTGGCTCGCGTGGCCTCGCTGGAAGATGGCCAGGTGCGCTTCCTCGACTGAACCTCAGGCTGGCGCGGTGGCCTTGAGCCCGGCCAGCAATAGGCGTTGATAGAGCTGCTCGCGCATGCCGCGCGGCTGCTCCAGCGCCATGCGCTGCAGATGCTCGGCGTAATCCTCCGCAGGCGGCACATCGAACAGAGTGGCCGCCCCCAGTTCGAGCAGCTCGCCGGGGCGCAGCTTGCGCTTGAGCCACTGCAAGGCGCGCAGCAGATCCTGTTCGGCCGCGCTGAAGTCGCAACCCAGCGGATATTCGGGAAACAGCTCGGGAAACTCGGCCCGCCAGGCCTGCAGGCGTTCGGGGCGGTTGTGCCGGTACTCCTCCCCCAGGCGAAAGCCCTCGGCCAGTTTGCCGGCCTTCTGTGCCGCGCTGATCAGTTCGTCCTGAAAGCGTGAGTCGGCGATGCGCAACAACGCCTCGATCACCTGTGCGTCGTTCTTGCCGCGCAGGTCGGCGATGCCGTACTCGGTCACCACGATGTCACGCAGGTGCCGGGGAATGGTGGCGTGGCGATAGTCCCAGCGAATATTCGAACTGATCTCTCCTCCCTCGCCACGCCAGCTGCGCAGCATCAGGATCGAGCGCGCTCCCTGCAGCTCGTGAGCCTGGGCGACGAAGTCGTACTGCCCGCCGACGCCGCTGAGCACGCGGCCATCTCCGAGCTGGTCGGCTACCGCCGCGCCAAGCAGAGTCACCGTAAAGCAGCTATTGATGAAGCGCGCATCCCGGCGCTGCAGACGCTTGAGCGGCTCGTCGCCGTACAGGCGGTTGATGTAGCTGATCGCGGTCATGCCGATGTGCTGGCGCTGCTCGTCGTTCAGCTCGGCCAGGCGCTGATAGAAGGCCTGCGGGCCGAGAAAGAAACCGCCATGCACCTGTACGCCACCCTGCGCCGAGCCCAGGTAGGGCTGCAGGTCGGCGAAACTGGTCGACAGATCGCCCGGCAAGCTCTCGCCGCCTGGCAGTTGCAGGACACCGTCCCGCAAGCGCAATGAACTCGCCAGCAGGCCATGCTGTTGCAACCAGGCCAGGGTCGCCTCATCAATTGAGGCGGGCAGGCCGGCGCGGTGCCAGGCCTCGACACTGCTCAGCCGCCCGTCATTATCCAGTCCACCTGCGACCGCGAGGCGCTGCAGACGCTCGTCCGGATACACGCTGCGGCGGATGACCCCGGCCTCCTGCAATGCCAGCAGGCCCTGCATGAACATCTCGCTGCAGCCATACAGGCCTTGTGCAAAAGGCCGCAGCCCGCCCTCATGCTCGATCAGCTCGCCCCAGCGCTGCGGCAGCTCCATGGCATGCAGCAGGCTCAGGTAACGCTCGCTGTTGGCCTGTCGCGCCAGCAGCGCTGCGGTCACCGCATCAGCCATGGCGCCGATGCCGAGCTGCAGGGTGCCACCGTCGCGTACCAGAGTGCTGACATGCAGGCCGATGGCGTGATCCTGCAGGCCGACCGGCAGGCTGGGCGTGGAAAACAGGGTGTGGCGCTCAATCGGCTCGATCAACAAGTCGAACTCCGTGGCCGGCACTTCAGCCGCGCCGCCCATGTAGGGCAGATCGGCATGGGGCTGAGCGATGCACAGGATGGTCTCGCCGGCACGGCGCCGCTCGGCCAGGCCGGGCAGCAGGTCGAGAGTGATGTCCGGGTTGCAGCTCAGGCTGACCTGGCCTGGGCGCCGAGGGTCCAGCGCCACCAGCTGGGCGATGACATTGATGCGCTTGCGCTGCAGGTCGCGCGCCACCTGGCTGTAGTTGAGACTGATGTAGCTCTGCTGGGCCAGGGGGTTATGCAGTTGGCTGGCCGGTTGCAGATAGAACTCCTCGACGCGCACATGGGCAGGAAGCTCGCCGCAGCGCAGATCCGTGAGGTAATCCAGCTCCAGGTAGTCGCCATACACACAGCGCAGGAAAGGCCCGCTGAAACGTTGCTCCAGCTCGCTGGCCGGCTGCGGTCGAGCGAGGGACAAGGCGGTATAGATCACCAACTCACGCTGCGGCGTCGCCTTGACTCGCTGGTACAGCGCATTGGCAAACCGGTTGGCCTTGCCCAGCCCCAGCGGCAACCCCAGGCGTATCGGCCCTTCGATACGCGCCAGTACCTGATCTACTGCCTGCTCCACGGTGCACTGCACGTCTCGGCCCTCGTCTCGGTTGGCTATCGAGACTATGACCGCCATGGCAGTTTTTTGCTCAAGCAGAAACAACAAAGCCGCCCGGAGGCGGCTTTGCAATCAGCTCAAGAAGCGGTCAGAGACCCGACATCTTCTTGATCGCGCTCATCAGCTCGTCATCCGAGCAGTCGGCGCAGGTGCCTTTCGGCGGCATGGCGTTGATACCGGAGATGGCCTTGGCCAGCAGGCCATCCAGACCGCCCTGCTCGTCGGCACGCTTCTTCCAATCGGCGCCATCGCCGATCTTCGGCGCGCCCAGCACGCCAGCGCTATGGCAAGCGCCACAGTGACCAGCAATGATGTCATCGGCCGACTTGGCACCACCGCCAGCGGCAACGGCTACGGCGCCGACGCCCTTGCATTCTTCACCCTGGATGCAGACCTCACCCACCGGCTTGATGCGCTCGGCGATTTCGTCGTTGGTCGCAGCCTGAGCGCTCACAGCCCACAGGGCCAATACGGCAGCTTGAGCCGCCAGGATCTTTTTGATCAGAGTCACGGTACACCCTCATTGGCTATTCACGCCCGCGGCCACGGTTTCGCAGGCGGGCGCCAGTATAACGGTTAGGTCGCCAGGCCGAAACAACCCAACTTGTCGCAGGGGCATTGCCTGCGACAGGCGACGTAGTGCTTAGAAGTTGGCCGGTGTGGTCGCACTGATCAGCCGTGCCGGCTTGTCGTAGGGATTACGGAAACGGTGCGGCTTGGTGCTGTCGAAATAGTAGCTGTCGCCCGGTTCCAGCACGAACACCTCGGACCCTACGGTCAGTTCGAGGCGCCCGTCGACCAGCATGCCGGCCTCTTCACCATCATGATTGAGCATCTCGTCACCGGTATCGGTGCCCGGCGGATAGGTCTCGTCGAGGAAGGTGATGGTGCGGTTGGGGTGCGCCTTGCCGATCAGCTTCATGGTCACGGCGCCACTGGAAAGGTCGGTCAGTTCGTTGGCCCGGTAGACCACCTGGGTCTGGCTGTCCTGCTCCAGGTCGAGGGAGAAGAACTCCACCAGCGACATGGGAATGCCGCCGAGCACCTTTTTCAGCGAGCTGATCGAGGGGCTTACGCTGTTTTTCTCGATCATCGAAATGGTGCTGTTGGTGACGCCCGCCCGCTTGGCGAGTTCACGCTGGGATAGGCCTTTGAGTTTGCGTATAGATTGCAGTCGAACACCGACGTCCAATGCGGGAATCCTCCTTGGGGAACAGGCACGGTTGGATCGCCGTATCATGGCAACAGTGTTCAGTATTTACAACACAACGCCCGCAATTAGCTTGCAGGCCAAGCGCTAGCCCCCGGAATAGACGCGCGGCACTCGTTTCAGATTGCAGAACAGCTGGTACGGAATGCTGCCGCAACCATAGGCCACGTCGCTGGCCAGCACCTTTTCACCCCACAGCTCGACCCGGCTGCCGAGCCCGGCCTGGGGCAGATCGGTAAGGTCTACGGTGAGCATGTCCATGGACACGCGGCCGATCAGGCGGGTACGTACACCGTCGACCATAACCGGTGTGCCTGTAGCAGCATGCCGCGGGTAGCCATCGGCGTACCCCATGGCCACCACGCCGACACGGGTCGGTCGCTCGGCGACGAAGCGCGCACCGTAACCCACCGGCTCACCGGCCGGCAGCTCGCGCACGCTGATGATCTTCGACTCCAGGGTCATCACCGGCTTGAGCCGTGCCGCCTGCTCCTGACCCTGCTCGAACGGCGTGGCGCCGTATAGCATGATCCCTGGGCGCACCCAGTCACTCGGCATCTGCGGCCAGCCGAGAATGGCTGGCGAGTTGCGCAGGCTGACCTCGGACTGCAGCTCGCCACAGGCCTGCTGAAATACCTCCAGCTGCTCGGTGCTGCGCGGGCAGTCCAGCTCGTCGGCACGGGCGAAATGGCTCATCAGCACGATCTTCTCGACCTTGCCGCTGGCCAGCAACCGGGCATGGGCATCGCGGTACTCGGCCGGGTGCAGACCGACCCGGTGCATGCCCGAGTCGAGCTTCAGCCACACCCGCAGCGGGCGCGACAGGCGAGCCTGCTCGATGGCTTCGATCTGCCAGGCCGAGTGCACCACGCACCAGAGTTGATGCTGGTCGATCAGGCTCAGTTCGCCGGCCTCGAAGAAGCCTTCGAGCAGCAGGATCGGCTGGCGGATACCGGCGTAGCGCAGCTCCAGCGCCTCCTCGATGCAGGCTACGGCGAAACCGTCGGCCTCCGCCTCCAGCGCCTGGGCGCAGCGCACGGCGCCATGGCCGTAGGCGTCGGCCTTGACCACCGCCAGGGCTTTCGCGCCGCTCAGCTCGCGGGCGAGGCGGTAATTGTGGCGCAGGGCATCGAGATCGATCAGAGCACGGGCGGGACGCATGATTTGGGCTTCTGGCAGATTAAAAAAAGCCCGGCAAGGCGCCGGGCGAGTCAGGGAAGATCAGTTCTGGGCGGCGACTACCGTCATCTCCACCAGCACGCGCGGGTCGTACAGCTTGGCTTCGACACAGGCGCGAGCCGGGGCGGCGCCTTCGGCGACCCAGGCATCGTAGATTTCGTTCATGCCGGCATAGTCGGCCATGTCCTTGAGGTAGATGGTCACCGACAGAATCTTCGCCTTGTCGCTGCCGGCCTCGCCCAGGAAACGGTCGATATTGGCCAGGGTCTGCCGGGTCTGCTCACGAATATCGCCGGCGTAATCGTCAGCCAACTGGCCGGCCAGGTGCACCACGCCGTTGTGGATGACGATTTCGCTGAAGCGCTTCTCAATGCGCAGGCGCTGTATGGACATGCTTGTGAGTCTCCTTGGTGTTGCCATAACGGGAAATATCCAGGCCTTCGGCGCTGATCTGCGGGCGCTTGTTGGCCATCAGGTCGGCCAGGAAGCGACCGGAGCCGCAGGCCATGGTCCAGCCAAGGGTACCGTGCCCGGTATTGAGGAACAGGTTGCGGTAAGCGGTGCCGCCAACGATCGGGGTACCGTCCGGAGTGGCCGGGCGCAGACCAGTCCAGAACTCGGCCTGCTTGAGGTCGCCGCCCTGCGGGTAGAGGTCGCCGGTGATCATTTCCAGGGTTTCGCGCCGGGCCGGATTGAGGCTCAGGTCGAAGCCGGCGATCTCGGCCATGCCGCCGACACGAATGCGGTTGTCGAAACGGGTGATGGCGACCTTGTAGGTCTCGTCGAGAATGGTCGAGCTCGGCGCCATATCCGGGTTGGTGATCGGCACGGTCAGCGAGTAGCCCTTGAGCGGATACACCGGCGCCTTGATGCCCAGCGGCTTGAGCAGCTGCGGACTGTAGCTGCCCAGCGCGAGCACGTAGCGGTCAGCCGTTTCCAGCTTGCCGTCGATCCACACACCGTTGATACGGTCACCGGCGGCATCCAGGCGCTCGATGTTCTGCCCAAAGCGGAACTCGACGCCCAGGGCCTTGGCCATGTCCGCCAGCTTGCTGGTGAACATCTGGCAGTCGCCGGTCTGGTCGTTGGGCAGACGCAACGCGCCGGCCAGCTTGTGCTTGACCCCGGCCAGGGCCGGCTCGACGCGGGCGATGGCGTCGCGGTCGAGCAGCTCGAACGGCACGCCGGAGGCTTCCAGCACGGCGATGTCCTTGGCCGCGTTATCGACCTGAGCCTGGGTGCGGAACAGCTGGGTAGTGCCGAGCTGGCGACCCTCGTAGGCGATGCCGGTTTCCGCGCGCAGCTCGTCGAGGCAGTCGCGGCTGTACTCGGACAGACGCACCATGCGCTCCTTGTTCACCGCATAACGGGCCGCGGTGCAGTTGCGCAGCATCTGCGCCATCCACAGGTACTGGTCGATATCGGCGGTGGCCTTGATCGCCAGCGGGGCATGCTTCTGCAGCAGCCACTTGATGGCTTTCAGCGGCACGCCCGGCGCGGCCCAGGGCGAGGCATAGCCCGGCGAAACCTGGCCGGCATTGGCAAAGCTGGTTTCCAGAGCCGGGCCGTTCTGGCGGTCGACCACCACCACCTCGAAGCCGGCACGGGCCAGATAGTAGGCACTGGCGGTACCGATCACACCGCTGCCGAGCACCAGAACACGCATCTTTGCCTCCCCGCTGCAGGCTGGCCCGCGAGCGTTTGTTATTTTGACCATAGATGGGTGCAGTATAGGAACTAGCCAGCAGAGATATTCACTGTATAAATATCGTAATTCGGCGTTTGATCTTGAAATAGAGCCATTCAACAGGAAGCAGGCAGACGATATGGCTGCAATTGCGCTTCAAACACAGTGAATTGTCCCGCCACAAACCAGCCAATTGGAGCGACCAATGGCGCCGATCCGCCGCAGTGATTTTCGCTAGGTAGACGACTATATTTGCCGACGAATACAGGCGCCTGGCGCGCCTCACAGGGAGTTTTCCATGCGCACGCAACATCAGAGCCGCCGCGAACTGGACAAGATCGACCGCAACATCCTGCGCATCCTCCAGGAAGACGGACGCATCAGCTTTACCGAACTGGGCGAACGGGTCGGTTTGTCGACCACGCCCTGCACCGAGCGGGTACGCCGCCTGGAGCGTGAAGGGATCATCATGGGTTACAGCGCCCGGCTGAACCCGCAACAGCTCAAGGCCAGCCTGCTGGTGTTCGTCGAAATCAGCCTGGATTACAAGTCCGGCGATACCTTCGAAGAGTTTCGCCGGGCCGTGCTCAAACTGCCGCACGTGCTGGAGTGCCATCTGGTGTCCGGCGACTTCGACTATCTGGTGAAGGCGCGGATCAACGAGATGGCCAGCTACCGCAAGCTGCTCGGCGACATCCTGCTCAAGCTGCCGCACGTGCGCGAATCCAAGTCCTACATCGTCATGGAAGAGGTCAAGGAAAGCCTCAGCCTGCCGATTGCGGACTGATTGTCACGCCCCTCTTGGCGAGCGGCGGGCCGCGCGCTTATCCTGCGTCAAATTTTAACAACACCTCACTCAGGATTTCGCACATGAACGCCCGGCTCAACCAGCCCGTACACAGCGACCAACATGCCGCCTCCTACTACGCGGCCACGGTCAACCGTCAGCTGGCGCAGCCTCCCCTGAGTGGTGAACAGGTCGCCGACGTGTGCATCGTTGGCGGCGGTTTCTCCGGCCTGAACACGGCCATCGAGCTGGCTCGGAAAGGCCTGTCCGTGGTGCTGCTGGAAGCCCATCTGATCGGCTGGGGCGCCAGTGGCCGCAATGGCGGCCAGCTGATTCGCGGCGTCGGCCACGGCGTCGAGCAGTTCGAGAACGTCATCGGCAGCGACGGCGTGCGTCAGCTCAAGCTGATGGGCTTGGAAGCTGTAGAGATGGTTCGCCAGCGCGTCGAGGAGTTCCAGATCGACTGCGACCTGACCTGGGGCTACTGCGACCTGGCCAACAAGCCGGCGCACCTGGAAGGCTTCGCCGAAGACAAGGCAGAGCTGGAAAGCCTGGGCTACCGCCACGAACTGCGCCTGCTGCAACCAGGACAGATGCGTGAGGTGGTCGGCTCCGACCAGTACTGCGGCGGCATGATCGACATGGGCTCAGGTCACCTGCACCCGCTCAACCTGGCCCTGGGTGAAGCCGCCGCGGCGCTGTCCCTGGGCGTGAAGCTGTTCGAAAATTCGCCAGTCACCCGCATCGACCACGGCCCCGAGGTCAAGGTGCATACCGCTCAGGGCGTGGTGCGGGCGCAGAACCTGGTGCTGGCCTGCAATGCCTACCTCAACGGCCTCGACCCGACCCTCGGCGGCAAGGTGCTACCGGCCGGCAGCTACGTGATCGCCACCGAGCCGCTGGGCGCCGAGCGTGCGCGCAAGCTGATCCCGCAGAACATGGCGCTGTGCGACCAGCGCGTAGCGCTGGACTACTACCGCCTGTCCGCCGATAACCGCCTGCTGTTCGGTGGCGCCTGCCACTATTCCGGTCGCGATCCGGCGGACATCGCCGCCTATATGCGACCGAAAATGCTGAAAGTCTTCCCGGAGCTGGCCGATGTGCGCATCGACTTCCAGTGGGGCGGCATGATCGGCATCGGCGCCAACCGCCTGCCGCAGATCGGCCGCCTGAAGGACAAGCCCAACGTGTTCCACGCCCAGGCCTATGCCGGCCACGGCGTCAACGCCACCCACCTGGCCGGCAAGCTGCTGGCCGAGGCCATCGCCGGCCAGGTCGGCGGACACTTCGACCTGTTCGACAAGGTGCCGCACATGACCTTCCCTGGCGGCCGTTACTTCCGCTCGCCGCTGCTGGCGCTGGGTATGGGCTGGTACCGCCTCAAGGAAGCCGTCGGCCTGGCCTGAGGCTCAGTCCCGCCACAGGGTCCAGAACGGGCGTTCGGCCTCGCCGAGCGCCTGGGCCCGGGTCAGCCCGATATCGCGCAGCTGCTCGTCGTTGAGACGCAAAAGTTCTCGACGAGAGCTCAAACGCCGGGAGAATGCGCGCCAGCGCCCCAGCAGTATCAGCAACCCGCCAAGCAGGTTCGCCGTCCCCGCACCAAAGCGCAGAACTCGTTCTTCATCACGTTCGCATGGGCGCTGCATGACTCTCTCCTTGCACCTGCCTGTATGGAGAGCCATGATGCAGAACGACGAGAAAAGGATACAGATTCAAGATATGGCCTTTTAAGCCATACAGAATGCTGGAATTACAATCTGAATCCTGATTTTTCTCTGCATCTGTATGGTCAGCGGAGCCGGACATGCTCTATCGCAACCTCGCCGAAATTCTTGGCGACCGCATCGAACAGGGCCTGTATCGCCCAGGCGACCGCCTGCCTTCGGTACGCGCCCTCAGCCAGGAGCACGGTGTCAGCCTGAGCACCGTGCAACAGGCCTATCGCCAGCTGGAAGATCAGGGGCTGGCCACACCGCGCCCAAAGTCCGGCTATTTCGTGCCCGCCAGCCGCCATGCGCCTGACCTGCCCGAGGTCAGCCAGACGGTGCAGCGACCGGTAGAAATCTCCCAGTGGGACCAGGTGCTGGAACAGATCGGCAGCGCCCCGGACGAGCGCATGATCCAGCTCGGCCGCGGGCGCCCGGACATCAGCAGCCCGACCCTGAAACCCCTGCTGCGCTCGCTGTCGCGCCTGAGCCGGCGCCAGGACCTGCGCGGCCTGACCTATGGCAGCATCTACGGCGATCGCGGTCTGCGCGAGCAGATTTCGCGCCTGCTGCTGGATTCCGGCTGCCACATCGGAGCCGATGAAATCATCGTCACCACCGGCTGCCACGAAGCGTTGTCGGCAGCAATCCGCGCCATCTGCGAGCCCGGCGACATCGTCGCAGTGGACTCGCCGAGCTTTCACGGGGTGATGCAGGCGCTCAAGGGCTTCGGCATGAAGGCCCTGGAACTGCCCAGCGACCCGCTCACCGGCATCAACCTGCAAGCCCTGCAGCTGGCTCTGGAACAGTGGCCGATCAAGGCCATCCAGCTCACACCGACCTGCAACAACCCACTCGGCTACATCATGCCCGAGGCCAACAAACGCGCCCTGCTGACCCTGGCCCAGCGCTACGACGTGGCGATCATCGAAGACGACGTGTACGGCGAACTGGCCTACCGCTACCCACGCCCGCGCACCATCAAGTCGTTCGACGAGGATGGCCGTGTACTGCTGTGCAGCTCCTTTTCCAAGACCCTGGCGCCAGGCCTGCGCATAGGCTGGATCGCCCCCGGCCGCTACCGCGAGCGGGTGCTGCACATGAAGTACATGGGCACCGGCTCCACCGCCCAGTTACCCCAGCTTGCGCTGGCCGAATTCATTGCCGGTGGTCACTACGAGCCACACCTGCGGCGCATGCGCGCGCAGTATCAGCGCGGCCGCGACCTGATGATCGACTGGGTGACTCGTTACTTCCCGAACTCAGTGAAGATCAGCCAACCGCAGGGCAGCTTCATGCTCTGGCTGGAGCTGCCCGAAGGCTTCGACAGCCACCGCCTCAACCGCGAGCTGCAGGCGCATGGCGTACAGATCGCCACCGGCAGCATCTTCTCCGCCTCCGGCAAGTTCCGGAACTGCCTGCGCATGAACTACGCCGCCCTGCCCGACGCCAGAGTCGAGGCCGCAGTGCGCCTGGTCGGCGAAACCGCCAGCGCCCTGCTCGCCGCAGGCTAATCGGCTGGAGCGGCGTCCGGCGCCTGGAAGGCGGCCGGGCGCCAGGCCAGCCAGACGAACAACAGCGCGCCAGCGGCCATCAGCATCGGCAGGGCATGACCACTCAGCCACTGACTGGCAGCCCCGGTAGACAGCGGCCCAAGCAGGCAACCGACGCCCCAGAGCAAGGCGATATGGGCGTTGGCGCGGACCAGCGCATCGTCACGGTAGAACTGCCCGACCAGAATCAGCGACAGGGTGTACAGGCCACCGGCCGAGGCGCCAAACAGCACCAGCAAAGGCCAGATCAGCGGGGTATGCAGCGATGCGGGAATGGCCAGACTGGACAGCAGCAGGACCACGCCACAGATGCGGAACAGCAGGCCACGCGGCACCCGGTCGGCGAGCAGGCCGATCGGTAGCTGCAGCAGGGCATCGCCGACTACCACCACGCTGGCCATCAGCAGCGCAGTCTCCTGGGCGAAGCCTTCGCGCAGCAGATAGACCGGCAGCAGGGTGAGGATCATCGCCTCGAACGCGGCAAACAGCACCACCGCCCAGGCGATGGCCGGCAGCCGCCGGCAGAATGCGCCAAGACCTCGCCCCGAGGCGCTGTGCGCGTCCACCCGTGGCGCGCCACTGTGGCCGAACAGCACCGCGCTGCCAGCCACCAGCAGGGAAGCGGACAGCCAGAAACCGAGATCGCTGGTGCTGCCGATCAGGCTCAGCAGTAGCGGCCCGGCCAGCTGACTGAGGGCGAAGCCGGTGCCATACAGCGCCACCAGACGACCACGCAGGCGCTCCTCGACCAGCTGGTTGATCCAGCTCTCCCCCAGAACGAAGACCACGGTCAGGGAAATACCGATCAACAACCGCAGCAGCAGCCACAACGGGTAATACGGCAGCATGGCCAGCAGGCCGACCGACAGCGCACTGGCCAGCAGGCACAGACGCAGAGAACGCGGCGTACCCAGCCAGCCGGCCAGCCGCCCGGTCAGGCGCGCCCCCAGCAGCACACCGACGGCCGGCATGCCAGCCATGACGCCGATGGCGAAGGGCCCGTAGCCCCAGCTCTCCAGGCGCAGCGACACCAGCGGCAGGGTTACCCCCAGCGCCAAGCCGACGATGATCACCGCCGCAGTCACGGCGAAATAGGTACCCCAACGCATAGCCATGTCCCTTCCGTATCGATGGCCGTGAAAAGCAAAACGGCCGGGTTTCGTGAGAAACCCGGCCGCAGGTGTGGCTCGACGAGCCGGCCCCGAGGGGCGGACCTTCAGGCGCCGCAGCGCCCGTCAATCGATGCTTACAGCTTGATCCAAGTCGCTTTCAGCTCGGTGTACTTGTCGAACGCATGCAGCGACTTGTCGCGGCCGTTGCCGGACTGCTTGAAGCCGCCGAACGGCGCGGTCATGTCACCCATGTCGTACTGGTTGATCCACACGCTACCGGCACGCAGGGCCTTGCCGACCAGGTGCGCTTTGGACAGGTTGCTGGTCCACACACCGGCGGCCAGACCGTAGATGGTGTCGTTGGCGATGGCCACGGCTTCTTCGGTGGTGTCGAAACCGATGACCGACAGCACCGGGCCAAAGATTTCTTCGCTGGCGATACGCATGGCGTTGGTCACGCCGTCGAAGATGGTCGGCTCGACGTAGGTACCGCCGGTCTCTTCCATCACGCGTTTGCCGCCGGCGACCAGCTTGGCGCCGTCATCGTGGCCGGCCTGGATGTAGGCCAGTACGTTGTTCATCTGGGTGGCGTCGACCAGCGCACCAACGTTGGTGGCCGGGTCCAGCGGGTTGCCCGGTTTCCAGGCCTTGATCGCCTCGACCACCATCGGCACGAACTTGTCCTTGATCGAGTTTTCCACCAGCAGGCGCGAGCCGGCGGTGCACACTTCACCCTGGTTGAAGGCGATGGCGCCGGCGGCACCTTCGGCGGCGGCCTGCAGATCCGGGGCGTCGGCGAAGACGATGTTCGGGCTCTTGCCGCCGGCTTCCAGCCAGACGCGCTTCATGTTGGATTCGCCGGCGTAGACCATCAGCTGCTTGGCGATCTTCGTCGAACCGGTGAACACCAGGGTATCGACGTCCATGTGCAGGGCCAGGGCCTTGCCCACGGTGTGACCGAAGCCCGGCAGAACGTTGAACACGCCCGCCGGGATACCGGCTTCGATGGCCAGCTGGGCGATGCGGATACCGGTCAGCGGCGACTTCTCGGACGGCTTGAGGATGATCGAGTTGCCGGTGGACAGCGCCGGGCCCAGCTTCCAGCAGGTCATCAGCAGGGGGAAGTTCCACGGCACGATGGCGGCGACCACGCCGACCGGTTCACGGGTGACCAGGCCCAGCTCGTCGTGGGCAGTGGCGGCCACTTCGTCGTAGATCTTGTCGATCGCCTCACCACTCCAGCGGATGGCGCGGGAAGCGGCCGGCACGTCTACGCTCAGCGAGTCGCTGATCGGCTTGCCCATGTCCAGGGTTTCCAGCAGGGCCAGTTCTTCGGCATGGGCGTCGATCAGGTCGGCAAAGCGGATCATGATCTCCTTGCGCTTGACCGGAGCCATGCGCGACCACACGCCGGATTCGAAGGTGGCGCGGGCGTCCTTGACCGCCAGATCGGCATCGGCGCTGTCGCAGCTGGCGACCAGGCCGAGCAGGCGGCCGTCGACCGGGCTGATGCACTCGAAGGTGTCAGCGGCAACTGCCTCGGTGTATTCGCCATGAATGAAGGCGCGGCCCTCGACTTGCAGGCTCTTGGCGCGCTGTTCCCAGTCGGCACGGGTCAGGGTGGTCATGCGGGAGATCCTCGGTGATAGCGTGTGGCAAATAGACAACACGCACTGTCAATTATTCTGCCAGGCCGGTTGCCGGCCTTTGTGCAGGCAACACTAAACCAGAGCAGGCCGGATTTTCAATATTTTTGACAAACACGCCAGTCGCCGCCTTGAATGTTCGTTTTATCAAACATAGACTGCGGCGCATCCACGCCCTCACAACAACAGGATATCGCCATGCACATCGACCAGATCGTCGACTTCGCCACCGCCGGCAGCGCGCCGGAGCACTATCGCCCGGCCGCCGAGAAAATCCTCAAGGGCGACCCCGAGCAGAGCGTGCGCAACCATTACAGCAGCCCCTGCAGCCAGTTCCATGCCGGCGTCTGGGAAGGTGCCGTGGGCCAGTGGACCATCAACTACACCGAGCACGAGTACTGCGAGATCCTCCAGGGCGTGTCGGTGATCCGCGACCAGGACGGCAATGCCCGCACCGTGCGCGCCGGCGACCGCTTCGTGATCCCCGCCGGCCTCAAGGGTACCTGGGAAGTACTGGAGCCCTGCCGCAAGGTTTATGTGATGTTCGAGGCCAAGGCCGACTGAAGCACCACACCCGCTTGATCCTGCGTCACCCTGTTGGCCCGCCATTTGGCGGGCCTTTTTTATGCCGCTCTTTTCTGCGGGCAAGAAAAAACCCGCCGAGGCGGGTTTCTTCACACAAGGGCCGGATCAATTACTTGATCTTGGCTTCCTTGTAGGTCACGTGCTTACGGACGACCGGATCGTATTTTTTGATCTCGATCTTGTCCGGGGTGGTGCGCTTGTTCTTGTCGGTGGTGTAGAAGTGGCCGGTACCGGCGCTGGACACCAAACGGATCAGTTCACGCATGATTGACTCCTTAAACCTTTTCGCCGCGAGCGCGCAGTTCGGACAGAACTACGTCAATGCCGCGCTTGTCGATGATACGCATGCCCTTGGCGGAAACGCGCAGACGCACGAAGCGCTTCTCGGACTCGACCCAGAAGCGATGGTGCTGCAGGTTCGGCAGGAAACGACGACGGGTTTTGTTGTTTGCGTGGGAAATGTTGTTCCCAGTTACCGGACCCTTACCGGTAACTTGACAGACTCTCGACATGCCTCAGCCCTCTAAACCACATGCCCAACCCGGCATGGGTTGGCCGCTTGAACTCAATAGTCATTTGGCGCTCAGCGCCGCGTTTCTTGGAGGTCTTACCGACGTTTTGCGTTGCCGCAGAGCCGGGCCCCTAGAAAAGAGCGCTGCTTTATACCAGAACACCTACCCCCTAGCAAGGACAGATAGAGAATCGAAAAGGCCTGCGCGCCAGGAGCAGCGTCGTTCCGGCCCGCAGAGAGAAAGACCGCTCGTCGCCGGATTTCATTGTCCGCGCCAGCGTCGTGGTCTAGGGTAGGCCTCTCGATGATCGGAGGACTCGCGATGCGCCTAGCCACCCTACCCCTGCTGCTCGCCCCGCTACTGAGCCAGGCCGCCACCCTCAGCGTGTGCAGCGAAGCCAGTCCGGATGGTTTCGACGTGGTGCAGTACAACTCCCTGACCACCACCAACGCCTCGGCCGATGTACTGATGAACCGCCTGGTGGACTACGACGCCACAGCTGGCCAGCTGGTGCCCAGCCTGGCTGAACGCTGGGAAGCCTCCGCCGACGGCCTAAGCTGGACCCTCCAACTGCGCCCCGGGGTGAAATTCCAGCATACCGAGTGGTTCAGCCCGAGCCGCGAGCTGAATGCCGACGACGTGCTGTTCAGCTTCCAGCGCATGCTCGATGCGAACCACCCCTGGCACAAGGTGGCGACCAGCGGCTACCCGCACGCCCAGTCGATGCAGTGGCCCAGCCTGATCGAGCGCATCGAGGCGCCTACGCCGATGAGCGTGCGCTTCGTCCTCAAGCACCCCGACGCGACCTTCCTCGCCACCCTGAGCATGGGTTTCGCCTCTATCTATTCCGCCGAATACGCCGACAAGCTGCTGGCCGCCGGCACACCGGAAAAACTCAACAGCCAGCCTGTGGGCACCGGGCCCTTCGCGCTCAAGCGTTTCCAGAAGGATGCGGTAATCCGCTACACGGCCAACCCAGACTATTTCGCCGGCAAACCCGGCGTCGACAACCTGGTGTTCGCCATCACTCCGGACGCCAATGTGCGCCTGCAGAAGATCAAGCGCGGCGAGTGCCATATCGCCCTGTCGCCCAAACCACTGGACGTGCAGGCGGCACGCGAGGATGACGCATTGCAGGTCAGCGAGACGCCGGCCTTTATGACCGCCTTCGTCGCGATCAACAGCCAACATCCGCCGCTTAATAAGCCGCAGGTGCGCCAGGCGATCAACCTGGCCTTCGACAAGGCCAGCTACCTGCAAGCCGTGTTCGAGGGCAGCGCCAGCGCCGCCAGCGCCCCCTTCCCGCCAAATACCTGGAGTTACGCCAAGGAGCTGCCCGGTTACGCTCAGGACCCGGCCAAGGCCAAGGCACTGCTGACCGAGGCAGGACTGACGGATGGCTTCAAGACCACGATCTGGACCCGCCCCTCGGGCAGCCTGCTCAATCCCAACCCGACCCTCGGCGCACAGATGCTCCAGGCCGACCTGGCCAAGATCGGCATCCAGGCCGAGATCCGCGTGATCGAGTGGGGCGAGCTGATCCGCCGCGCCAAGGCCGGCGAGCACGATCTGCTGTTCATGGGCTGGGCCGGCGACAACGGCGATCCGGACAACTTCCTCACGCCGCAATTCGCCTGCGCCTCGGTGCAGTCCGGACTGAACTTCGCCCGCTACTGCGACGCCAAGCTGGACCAACTGATCGCCGAGGGCAAACGCGCCAGTGATCAGGCGCAGCGCAGCGCCCTGTATCAACAGGCCCAGGCCATCATCCAGCAGCAGGCACTGTGGCTACCGCTGGCCCACCCCACTGCCTTCGCGCTGCTGCGCAAAGGCGTCGAGGGCTATCAGGTCAATCCGTTTGGCCGGCAGGACTTCTCGACCGTCAGCCTGGATTAAACCCAGCCGTACTCGGCCATGGAGAGCGGCTCGCCATCGCCGACGATGAAGTGATCGAGCACGCGCACCTCGATCAGACCGAGCGCCTCCTTCAGGCGCTCGGTCAACAGGCGATCCGCCTGGCTCGGCTCCGCTACGCCTGACGGGTGGTTGTGTACCAGAATCGCCGCCGCGGCGTTGTGGAAAAGCGCGCGCTTGACCACCTGGCGCGGATAGACGCTGGCGCCGTCGATGGAGCCGAAGAACAGCGCCTCGAAACAGATCACCCGGTGCTTGGCATCGAGAAACAGGCAGCCGAACACCTCATGGGGCTCATGGCGCAGGCGCGCCTTGAGGTAGTCACGCACCGCCTGCGGGCTCTCCAGCGCAGAATCCCGACGCAGGCGCTCGGCCAGATGACGCCGCGCCATCTCCAGCACCGCCTGCAGCTGGGCGAATTTGGCCGGCCCCAGGCCAAGGCGCCGGCTGAACGACTCCAGATCCGCCTCCAGCAAAGCCCGCAAACTGCCGAAGTCGCTCAGCAGGTGACGCGCCAGGTCCACCGCGCTCTGCCCGGCCACTCCAGTGCGCAGAAATATTGCCAGCAACTCGGCGTCACTCAGCGTCGCCGCCCCCTGCTCCAACAGCTTCTCCCGCGGGCGCTCCGCCGCGGGCCAATCGCGTATGCTCATGACATCTCCCTGTCTGCCGGCCCGCTGTTCCGGCGCAGGCCCTGTGCTATCTTAGCCCGGCTTTTTTGCCGCGATGGCTGGCCTGGGGAGGTGTCGCATCGCGTTGCTATCCACACCACATTTTATTAAAGGCAGGCCTATGCAGCGGCTGTATCGGAAACGCATCGTCCTGGGCGTCGGCGGCGGCATCGCTGCCTACAAGAGCGCGGAGCTGGTTCGTCGCCTGCGCGACCAGGGCGCCGAAGTACACGTGGTCATGACCCGCGGCGGCCGCGAGTTCATCACACCGCTGACTCTGCAGGCCCTGTCTGGCCACCCCGTACACCTCGACCTGCTCGACCCGGCCGCCGAAGCCGCGATGGGCCATATCGAACTGGCCAAGTGGGCCGACCTGGTACTGATCGCCCCGGCCACTGCCGACATCATGGCGCGCCTGGCCCAGGGTGTGGCCGACGACCTGCTGAGCACCCTGGTGCTGGCTACCGACGCCCAGGTCGCCCTGGCCCCAGCCATGAACCAGGCCATGTGGCGCGATGCCGCCACCCAGGCCAACGCCGAAACCCTCGCCAAGCGCGGCTACCACCTGTTCGGGCCCGCCGCCGGCAGCCAGGCCTGCGGCGATGTCGGCCCGGGACGCATGCTCGAAGCCGACGAGCTGGCCCAGCGCGCCGCCGATTGCTTCCAGTGGCAAGCGCTGACCGGCAAGCATGTATTGATCACCGCCGGCCCGACCCAGGAAAACATCGACCCGGTGCGCTACATCACCAACCACAGCTCCGGCAAGATGGGCTTCGCCCTGGCCGAAGCGGCCGTGGAAGCCGGCGCCCGGGTCACCCTGGTGACCGGCCCGGTGCACCTGCCGACACCGGATCGGGTCAACCGTATCGACGTGGTCAGTGCCCGCGACATGCTGGCTGCCTGCGAAGCCGCCATGCCCTGCGACCTGCTGATCGCTTCCGCCGCCGTCGCCGACTACAGGCCGGAAGTGGTCGCGCCACAGAAGATGAAGAAAGACCCCACCACTGGCGAAGGCCTGCTGCTGCAGCTGGTGCGCAACCCGGACATCCTCGCCACCATTGCCGGGCGCGAAGATCGTCCGTTCAGCGTGGGCTTTGCCGCAGAAACCGAGCACCTGCTGGACTATGCTGCGCGCAAGCTGAAGGACAAGAACCTCGACCTGATCGTGGCCAACGACGTGGCCAACCCGACCATCGGCTTCAACAGCGAAGAGAACGCCATCACCGTGATCGACCGCGACCTGCAGGCCAGCGCCTTCGCCCAGACCAGCAAGAGCAAGATCGCTCGCCAGCTGGTGGCCTTCATCGCCGAGCGCCTCAACCGCGCCTGATTCAACCGCCTACGGAACCCAATATGCACGCTCTGCAAGCCAAGATTCTCGACACACGCCTGGGCAGCGACTTCCCTCTGCCACAGTACGCCACGCCTGGCTCGGCCGGCCTCGACCTGCGCGCCATGCTCAAGGAAGACACCGTGTTGGAGCCGGGCCAGACCCTGCTGATCCCCACCGGCCTGTCGATCTACATCGCCGACCCGAACCTCGCCGCTCTCGTGCTGCCGCGCTCCGGCCTGGGCCATAAGCATGGCGTGGTACTCGGCAACCTGGTCGGCCTGATCGACTCCGACTACCAGGGCGAGCTGATGGTGTCGTGCTGGAACCGCGGCCAGACTGCCTTCAACATCGCAGTGGGCGAGCGTATCGCCCAACTGGTGCTGGTACCGGTGGTGCAGGCACATTTCGAACTGGTCGAAGAGTTCGACGCCAGCCAGCGCGGCGCGGGCGGTTTTGGCCATTCCGGCAGCCACTGAGTCACGGAACGCATTGCCCAGGGAGACCACGCGTGAAACTGTCGAAGCGCAGCAAGGAAAAACAACAGCCGATTTCCGCCCCGGCAGAGCAGCCAGCCAGGAAAGCCGGCAACGACCAGCAGGCTCTGCTTCCCGGCGCCCTGGCCGCCCTCGGCGGAGTTGTTCTGGCCGGCGTACTACTGGCCTTCACCCTCGGCGGCCAAGAGCAGCAACAGCAGCAGGCGCTGGTTCAGGCCTGGGGCAGCAGCCAGGCCAATGCCCTGCAGCAAGCCCAGCGACAACTCCAGGCTGATACCCAGGCCGCCGCCAGTGACCCTGCGCTGCTGATCGCCCTGCAAAGCGCTGACCGCGAACAGATCGCTGCCGCCGAACGCAGCCTGCAGCACTGGCAAGGCGTGGTCGACGCCCACCTGAACGGCCCGGGCCGCGCCGTGCTGGATGTCGGCCGCAGCGGGCCGATGAACTTCGCCGCCCTGGACATGCTGCGCCGCCTGGAAAACGGCCAGGCGCCAGCCATGGAAGCCTACAAAATCGGCGAGCGCTGGCTGGTCTACAGTGCGGCCCCCCTGCGCAGCCCTGGCAGCGATCGCGCTCAAGGCACCCTGCTGCTGGTGGTCGACCTGCAGCGCCTGCTCAACACCTTGCCGCCGCTACCTGATCAGGTTGGTCAGGTACGCCTGAGCCAGCAGTTCGCCTCGGCCGCCCCGCAAGTACTGGTGCAGCATGGCAACGCCAGCGACGCCGCCCCACAGTCCTTCGATACGGGCAACAACAACTGGCAACTGGAGTTCACCCCCGGCCCGGGACTTGGCACCAGCACACCTCCAGCACTGATCCTGGGCATCGCCGGCCTGCTGGCCCTGGCCGGCGCCCTGCTTGGCCTGATGCTGACTCGCAACCACCTGCTGGGGCGCCTGCGCGGCGACGTCCAGCAATTGGCCGGGCTGGTTCAGGAGCTTTCCGTTGGAAAGTCGGTCAAACCCTTCAGTCTGCACTTCGCCGCCCTCGACGGCCTGGCGCAGAACCTGGCGCGCCTGTCGCGCCCCAAACAAGAAGCCTCCAGGCAGGAGGCCGGCAGTCCCATGACTACTGCCAAACCGGTAGCAGCGCCCCAGCCAGAGCCTCTGGCTGACCCGCTGTTCCAGGCCACCGATATCCTCGATATCGACATACTCGACGAAGACCAGGATCTCCTGGGACTGGAGCAAACTTCCATGGATAGCGCCGTTCAGCAACAGACCCCACCGAAACTCCCAGCCACCATCTTCCGCGCCTACGACATCCGCGGCGTGGTCGGCGACACCCTGACCGCCGAAGCCGCCTACTGGATTGGCCGTGCCATCGGCTCGGAAAGCCTGGCCCAGGGCGAGCCCAGCGTAGCCGTTGGCCGCGATGGCCGACTGTCCGGCCCGGAACTGGTCCAGCAGCTGATTCAGGGCCTGCTCGACTGCGGTTGCCAGGTCACCGACATCGGCATGGTGCCAACGCCCGTGCTGTACTTCGCCACCCATGTGCTGGAAGGCAAATCCGGGGTGATGCTGACCGGCAGCCACAACCCGCCGGACTACAACGGTTTCAAGATCGTCATCGCCGGCGACACCCAGGCCAACGAGCAGATCCAGGCGCTCAAGGCACGCATCGATAACAACGACCTGGCCAGCGGCGTCGGTAGCGTCGAGCAGATCGACGTGCTTGACCGCTACTTCAAGCAGATCCGCGATGACATCGCCATGGCCAAGCCACTGAAAGTGGTCGTCGACTGCGGCAACGGTGTGGCCGGGGTAATCGCACCCAAGCTGATCGAGGCCCTGGGCTGCAGCGTGATTCCCCTGTACTGCGAGGTGGACGGCAACTTCCCCAACCACCACCCGGATCCGGGCAAGCCGGAGAACCTCAAGGATCTGATCGCCCGCGTGCAGAGCGAAGGCGCCGACCTCGGCCTGGCCTTCGACGGTGATGGTGACCGCGTTGGCGTGGTGACCAACAAAGGCAACATGGTCTTCCCTGATCGCCTGATGATGCTGTTCGCCAAGGACGTGGTTTCGCGCAACCCTGGCGCCGACATCATCTACGACGTCAAATGCACCCGCCGCCTGGGCGCGTTGATCAGCGGCTATGGCGGCCGCCCGGTGATGTGGAAGACCGGCCATTCGCTGATCAAGAAGAAGATGAAGGAGAACGGCGCTCTGCTGGCCGGCGAAATGAGTGGCCACATCTTCTTCAAGGAACGCTGGTTCGGTTTCGACGACGGCATCTACAGCGCCGCGCGCCTGCTGGAAATTCTCAGCCAGGATCGCCGTGACGCCGAGCATGTGTTCTCCGCCTTCCCGGTGGATATCTCCACACCGGAGATCAACATCACCGTCACCGACGAAAACAAGTTCCGCATGGTCGAGCGCCTGCAACGCGACGGCGTCTGGGGCGAAGCCAACCTGACCACCCTGGACGGCGTACGCGTCGACTATCCGAAGGGTTGGGGCCTGGTGCGCGCATCCAACACCACGCCGGTACTGGTGCTGCGCTTCGAGGCGGAAACCGAGGATGAGCTCAAGCGCATCCAGGAAGTGTTCCGCGCCCAGCTGTACAGCATCGCACCCGACCTCAACCTGCCGTTCTGATCTGCCACGGAGTCCGTTTCGCCATGACCCTCAATCGTGATGCCGCCACCAACGTCGCCAAGGTGCTGTCCGAGGCGCTGCCCTACATCCGTCGCTTCGTCGGCAAGACCCTGGTGATCAAGTACGGCGGCAATGCCATGGAGAGCGACGAGCTCAAGGAAGGCTTCGCCCGCGACATCGTGCTGATGAAAGCAGTCGGCATCAATCCGGTAGTGGTACATGGCGGCGGCCCGCAGATCGGCGACCTGCTCAAACGGCTGAGCATCGAAAGTCACTTCATCGACGGCATGCGCGTCACCGACGCGCAGACCATGGATGTGGTGGAAATGGTCCTCGGCGGCCAGGTCAACAAGGACATCGTCAACCTGATCAACCGTCACGGCGGCAGCGCCATCGGCCTGACCGGCAAGGACGCAGAACTGATCCGCGCCCGCAAGCTGACCGTCACCCGCCAGACCCCGGAGATGACCCAGCCGGAAATCATCGACATCGGCCACGTCGGCGAAGTCGCCAGCGTCAATACCGACCTGCTCAATATGCTGGTCAGGGGCGACTTCATCCCGGTGATCGCACCGATCGGCGTCGGCGTGGATGGCGAGTCGTACAACATCAATGCCGACCTGGTGGCCGGCAAGGTGGCCGAAGCGCTGAAAGCGGAAAAGCTGATGCTGCTGACCAATATCGCCGGCCTGATGGACAAGCAGGGTGAGGTACTGACCGGCCTGACCACCGAGCAGGTCGACGAACTGATCGCCGACGGCACCATCTACGGCGGTATGCTGCCGAAAATCCGCTGCGCTCTGGAAGCCGTGCAAGGCGGCGTAACCAGCGCGCACATCATCGATGGCCGGGTGCCCAACGCAGTGCTACTGGAAATTTTCACCGACAGCGGTGTCGGCACCCTGATCAGCAACCGCAAACGCCATTACTGAACCGAGAGGCGGGGCGCTACTCAGCGCCCCCGTAGCTCGATCAGACGCAACCGATCCGCTTCGAAAGAGCGCTCGGCATCCTTGCGGACCTGCCGATAGCGTTCGATATCCTTCTCCAGCCCCGCCTGCTCGGCCTTGATGTTGTCGATCTGGACGATCAGGTGTTCAGGCACCTGACGACTGGCTCGCTCGTACTCGGCCGCCTTGGACTGCAGGTTGGCCTGCTGCGTGCGCAGCGAGCTCAGGTTGCTCCGCGCCACACCGATCACACCATCCAGCTCGGACAGCTTTCGATCACGGGCGCGCTCAACATCCGCAGACTCCGAGTAGATGCGCAGCAACTGCGCATCCGAAGCCGCCTTGGCCTTCTCCTTGGCCATGCGCTCACGCTCTGCCTTGCTGGGCGCCGGAGCAACTTCACGCACCACGCGCCCCTGGTCATCCACTACCTGGTAACCCTTCTCGATGAACTCGGGCGGAACCCCCTGGCGATCCAGCACGGGAACGCCCTTGTCATTCAGGTAGCGATAGTATTCTGCCGCCGTCACAGGCATCACACAGCAGAGGCTCGTGAGCAGCGCCAAGCCAAGGGTGAGGGGTTTGAGCATGAACACATCCTGTTGTTATTCGACTAGATACCGTACTGCGCGCGGTAGGCCTCCACCGCCGGTAGATGCTTCTTCAGTTCACTATCGCCTGCCAGATAGTCCAACACCTGCTCCAGCGAAACAATACTGACTACCGGCATGCCGTAGTCGCGCTCAACTTCCTGGATTGCCGACAGTTCGCCCTGGCCGCGCTCCTGGCGATTGAGCGCGATCAACACGCCCGCCGCCTGCGCACCCTGGGCCTGGATGATCTGCATCACCTCGCGAATCGCAGTGCCGGCGGTGATCACATCGTCGACTATCATCACCCGCCCGGCCAGCGGCGCACCGACCAGAGTGCCGCCCTCGCCATGATCCTTGGCTTCCTTGCGATTGAAGCACCAGGGCAGATCGCGCTGATGGTGTTCAGCCAAGGCCACCGCGGTCGTGGCCGCCAGCGGAATACCTTTGTAGGCCGGGCCGAACAGCACGTCGAAATCGATCCCGGCATCAATCAGGGCAGAGGCATAGAAACGCCCCAGCTTGGCCAGCGCCAGACCACTGTCGAACAACCCGGCATTGAAGAAATAAGGGCTGGTACGCCCGGACTTGAGAGTGAACTCGCCAAAGCGCAGCACGCCGCGCTCGATGGCAAAACGAATGAACTCGCGTTGATACGCCTGCATGAAAAGCCCCGTACGGCACGGATTTAGCTATGAATTTAGCTAATAGGAATGAGCTCGGGTATCATACACGCACGTGTTTTTGGGGGCCATTTATGCGGATCATCAGTGTGAACGTGAATGGTATTCAGGGCGCAGTCGAGCGAGGACTACTCAGCTGGCTGCAGGCCCAGAATGCCGACGTGATCTGCCTGCAAGATACAAGAGTCTCCTCCTTCGAACTGGACGATCCGGCCTATCAGCTGGACGGCTACTTTCTCTATGCGGCCGATGCCGAAGTGCCCGCCCAAGGTGGTGTGGCGCTCTATTCGCGCCTGCAGCCCAAGGCGGTGATCCACGGCCTTGGCTTCGAGATGGCCGACCGTTACGGACGTTATCTGCAGGCCGACTTCGACAAGGTAAGTATCGCCACGCTACTGCTGCCCTCGGGCCAGAGCGGCGACGAGAGCTTGAACCACAAGTTCAAGTTCATCGACGACTTCACCGGCTATCTGGACAAGCAGCGCCGCAAGCGCCGCGAGTACATCTACTGCGGCTCACTCTACGTGGCGCACCAGAAGCTGGACGTGAAGAACTGGCGCGACTGCCAGCAACTACCAGGTTTCCTGGCACCTGAGCGTGCCTGGTTGGACGAAGTCATCGGCAACATGGGCTATGTCGATGCCCTGCGCGAAGTCAGCCGCGAAGGCGACCAGTACAGCTGGTGGCCGGACAGCGAGCAGGCGGAAATGCTCAATCTCGGCTGGCGCTTCGACTACCAGCTGCTGACTCCCGGCATGCGCCGCGTTGTGCGCAACGCCAAGCTGCCGCGCCAGCCGCGCTTCTCGCAGCACGCGCCGCTGATCGTCGACTACGACTGGCTGCTCAGTATCTGAGCAGCCCAGTCGCAAGGCCTCAGGCGCGCAACGAGCCCCAGGCCTTGCCGGCGACAGTCACCAGCAGCACCACCAACGCCCCGACCAGCACGCCGAACAAGGCATCGATCAGCGTAGGCGCCAGCACGGCCAACGCGCCGCCAACAGCAGGCACGGCCGTGATCGCTTCGACCCAGTGATGAATCAGCTCGTGGGCGCCCGGGATACCATGGGTAAGGATGCCGCCGCCGACCATGAACATGGCCGCCGTGCCCACCACCGACAGTAACTTCATCAGCCATGGCGCCAGCCACAGGATGCCGTGCCCCAGCCGCTGCACAGCCGCACCAGCACGCTGACTCAGGTACAGACCGAAGTCATCCAGTTTGACGATACCAGCAACCAGACCATAAACGCCGACGGTCATCAGCAGGGCGATACCCGACAGCACGATGACCTGTTGCAAAAACGCCTGCTCGGCGACCACACCCAGGGTGATGGCGATGATCTCGGCAGAGAGAATGAAGTCGGTGCGTACCGCCCCCTTGATCTTGTCCCGCTCGAATGCCTGCACATCCACTGCCGGGTCGACCAGCGCCTGTACATGCTCGGCATGCTTCTGACGCACCTCTTCCTTGCCATGAAGGAACTTGTGCGCCAGCTTCTCGAAACCCTCGAAGCAAAGGAAAGCACCGCCCAGCATCAGCAACGGCGTGACCAGCCAAGGCGCAAATGCACTGATGAGCAATGCCGCCGGCACCAGAATGGCCTTGTTTAGAAACGACCCCTTGGCCACGGCCCAGACCACCGGCAACTCACGCTCGGCCTTGACCCCGGTGACCTGCTGGGCATTCAGCGCCAGGTCGTCGCCCAGCACTCCGGCCGTTTTCTTCGCCGCCACCTTGGTCATCACCGAAACGTCGTCCAGCACGCTGGCGATGTCATCGAGCAGAGTTAACAGACTGGCTCCAGCCACTTCAGGCTTCCTTGTATGAGTGGTTATGAAAAGGCCCCGCATGCGGGGCCTGACATTATTTGATCAACCGCCAGCACAGCGGGTAGCGGTAGGTTTTACCCTCGTTGGCCTTGATCCCGCCAATGACGGTCAGTATCAGCGCAGCCAGGCCGAGCAACGGCAGCAGGAGGAAACCGATTACCACCACGGCCAGCAGCATGCACACCAGCACAGCGATGGACACGGTGATGTGGAAATTCAGCGCCTCCTTGCCCTGATCATCGACGAACGGGTCAAGGTCACGCTTGACCTGCCAGACCACCAGCGGCCCCAGCAGGTTGCCGAAGGGTATCAGCAGCCCGGCAAAGGCCGCGAAGTGGCAGAACATTGCCCACTGACGGGCGTCCTGGCTCGGGGTGGGGCTGAGGTTCTGCTCGTCCATGGGGCTCTCCGCGAAAAGTGAAATTCAGTCGGCCAGGCTGGCGCGCTGCAGCTCGAACAGCTCGCGCATGCCCTGCTGGGCCAGCGCCAGCATGGCATTCAGCTCTTCTGGCTGGAAGGGCGCACCCTCGGCGGTGCCCTGCACCTCGATGAAGCCGCCACTGTCAGTCATGACCACGTTGAGGTCGGTCTCGGCGGCGGAGTCTTCCAGGTAATCCAGATCCAGCACCGGCTCGCCCTGATAGATGCCAACGGAAACGGCCGCGACCATCTGCTTGAGCGGCTCGCCCTTGAGCGCGCCGCGCTTCTTCAGCACCTTCAGCGCGTCGGCCACCGCCACCATGGCGCCGGTGATGGAGGCGGTACGGGTGCCACCGTCGGCCTGGATCACATCGCAGTCAACATAGATGGTGTTTTCGCCCAGCTTGCTCATGTCCAGCGCGGCACGCAGCGAGCGACCGATCAGGCGCTGGATTTCCAGGGTACGTCCGCCCTGCTTGCCCTTGCTCGCCTCGCGCTGGTTACGATCACCGGTAGCCCGCGGCAGCATGCCGTACTCGGCGGTCAGCCAGCCCTGGCCCTGGCCCTTGAGGAAACGCGGCACACCAGATTCGACGCTGGCGGTACAGATCACCTTGGTGTCGCCAAACTCGACCAATACCGAGCCTTCAGCGTGCTTGGTGTAGTTGCGGGTGATGCGCACGGGACGCAACTGGGTGGAAGCACGGCCGCTGGGACGTTTCATCTGCTGGTACCTGTAGAAAAGCGAATATCCCGGACATCGGCGATGCCCGAACGTGCCGGCATTATAGCGCCGCGCCGCTGCAGATTGGGCCGACGGTCGCACTGCGCTACAATCTCGCGCCTCATTCGTCAGTCCACGAGGTTCTCCCCATGGTGCACAGCATGACCGCCTTCGCCCGCGTCGAGGGCGCCGGAGCCAACGGCACCCTGAGCTGGGAACTGCGCTCGGTCAACCACCGCTACCTGGAACCCCATCTGCGCCTGCCGGACGCCTTCCGCGATCTCGAAGGCGCGGTGCGCGAGGGGCTGCGCCAGGGCCTTTCCCGCGGCAAGGTGGAATGCACCCTGCGCTTCAACGAAGAGTCGGGCGGCAAGAGCCTGCAGGTCGACAGCGTCCGCGCCAGCCAGCTGATCGCCGCGGCCGAGCAGGTCGCCGCGCTGATCCAGCAGCCCGCCCCGCTAAACCCCCTGGAAGTCCTGGCCTGGCCTGGCGTACTGGTGGCCGACGCCGCCGATCCGCAGGCTCTCAACGCCGCCGCCCTCGCATTGTTCGAACAAGCTCTAGTCGAGCTGAAAAACGGCCGCGGCCGTGAAGGCGCAGAGCTGGCCAAGCTGCTCAACGAGCGCCTGGACAGCATTCAGGAAGAAGTCGCCGCCCTGCGCGTGCTGGTGCCGGAGATGCTGGCCAATCAGCGGCAGAAGATCGAAGCCCGCTTCGCCGAAATGCAGGCCGAACTCGACCCACAGCGCCTGGAGCAGGAGCTGGTGCTGCTGGCGCAGAAGAGCGATGTCGCCGAAGAGCTGGATCGACTGAACACCCACGTCAGTGAGGTGCGTCGCGTGCTCAAGGCCGGCGGCGCAGCAGGCAGACGTCTGGACTTCCTCATGCAGGAACTCAACCGCGAGGCCAACACCCTCGGCTCCAAGGCCTTCGACCCGCGCAGCACCCAGGCCGCGGTCAACCTCAAAGTCCTGATCGAGCAGATGCGCGAACAGGTACAGAACATCGAATAAGTCGCCTAGGCTTCGAATAATCGTCTTTTCAGGATGCAGTCATGACCGCCACCACCGGCACCCTCTACATCGTTTCCGCCCCGTCCGGCGCCGGCAAGACCAGCCTGGTCAAGGCCCTGATCGACAGCGAGCCGCGCATTCGCGTCTCCGTCTCGCACACCACCCGCGCCATGCGCCCGGGTGAAGAAAACGGGGTGAACTATCACTTCGTCAGCCACGACATTTTCTCCGCCATGATCGAGCGCGGCGAGTTTCTCGAACACGCCCAGGTCTTCGACAACTTCTACGGCACCTCGCAGAAATGGGTCGAGCAAACTCTGGCCGAGGGCTTCGATCTGATTCTGGAGATCGACTGGCAGGGCGCCCAGCAGGTACGCAAGCTGATGCCGCTGGCCAAGTCGATCTTCATCCTGCCGCCGACTCAGGAGGCCCTGCGCCATCGCCTGACCAACCGCGGCCAGGACAGCTCGGAGATCATCGAGCGGCGCATGCGCGAGGCGGTCAGCGAGATGAGCCACTACGTCGAATACGACTACCTGGTGATCAACGACGACTTCGCCCATGCCCTGAGCGACCTTAAAGCCATCTTCCGCGCCAACCAGCTGCAGGCCCGCGTACAGACGCAACGCCACAGCGGCCTGCTTGGCGAGCTGCTGGTCTGACCGGGCGGCGAAAGGCCTTCCCTAATTGCTGGTGATTTTTTAGACTATTCAGTCCGCTCGCCCATCCGGGCCCAGCCTTATCTGCTATTTGCCACGAGGAACATCATGGCCCGCGTTACCGTTGAAGACTGCCTGGACAACGTCGATAACCGCTTCGAGCTGGTCATGCTGGCCACCAAGCGCTCCCGTCAACTGGCCACCGGCGGCAAAGAGCCCAAGGTAGCCTGGGAAAACGACAAGCCGACCGTAGTGGCCCTGCGTGAAATCGCCGCCGGCCTGGTCGATGCCGAATTCGTTGCCCAGGAAGACCTGGTCGAGGAAGAGCCGCTGTTCGTCTCCTTCGAGGAAGAGGCCAACGAGCCTCTGTAAGCCCATGCCTGGTCGACGTTTGGCGGCACCGGGTCTGAATCCAGCACGGCAGGAGGTGCAATCTTGCCGAGCATAGACGGACTCGCCGACAGACTCTCGACCTACCTGGCCGCGGATCAGGTCAACCTGGTTCGCCGCGCCTACTTCTACGCCGAGCAGGCCCATGACGGGCAACGCCGCCGCAGCGGCGAAGCCTACGTCACCCACCCGCTCGCCGTTGCCAGCATCCTCGCCGACATGCACATGGACCATCAGAGCCTGATGGCCGCCATGCTGCACGACGTGATCGAGGACACCGGCATCGCCAAGGAAGCGCTCACCGCGCAGTTCGGCGAGACCGTCTCGGAACTGGTCGACGGGGTCAGCAAGCTGACCCAGATGAACTTCGAGACCAAGGCCGAAGCCCAGGCCGAGAACTTCCAGAAGATGGCCATGGCCATGGCCCGCGACATCCGCGTGATCCTGGTCAAGCTGGCCGACCGCCTGCACAACATGCGCACCCTGGAAGTGCTGTCCGGCGAGAAGCGCCGACGCATCGCCAAGGAAACCCTGGAAATCTACGCGCCCATCGCCAACCGCCTGGGCATGCACAGCATGCGCGTGGAGTTCGAGGACCTTGGCTTCAAGGCCATGCATCCGATGCGCTCCGAGCGTATCCGCGCCGCCGTGCGCCGCGCTCGTGGCAATCGCAAGGAAATCGTCGCCAAGATCGAGGAATCGATCCACGCCTGCCTACAGCGCGAAGGTCTGCAGGGCGAAGTGACCGGGCGCGAGAAGCACCTGTACAGCATCTACCAGAAGATGCGCGGCAAGCGCCGGGCGTTCAACGAGATCATGGACGTCTACGCCTTCCGCATCGTGGTCGACAAGGTCGACACCTGTTACCGCGTGCTCGGCGCCGTACACAACCTGTACAAGCCGCTGCCCGGACGCTTCAAGGACTACATCGCGATCCCCAAGGCCAACGGCTACCAGTCGCTGCACACCACCCTGTTCGGCATGCACGGCGTGCCCATCGAGATCCAGATCCGCACCCGCGAGATGGAAGAGATGGCCAACAACGGCATCGCCGCACACTGGCTGTACAAATCCGATGCCGACGAAGTGCCCAAGGGCAACCATGCCCGTGCGCGCCAGTGGGTCAAAGGCGTACTGGAAATGCAGCAGCGCGCCGGCAACTCGCTGGAATTCATCGAGAGCGTGAAGATCGACCTGTTCCCCGACGAGGTCTACGTCTTCACCCCGAAAGGCAAGATCATGGAGCTGCCCAAAGGCTCCACCGCAGTCGACTTCGCCTATGCCGTGCATACCGACGTCGGCAACAGCTGTATCGCCTGCCGCATCAACCGTCGCCTGGCGCCGCTGTCGCAAGCCCTGGAAAGCGGCTCGACGGTGGAAATCGTCACCGCGCCCGGCGCCCGCTCCAACCCGGCCTGGCTCAACTTCGTGGTTACCGGCAAGGCGCGCACCCATATCCGCCACGCCCTCAAGCTGCAGCGCCGCTCCGAGTCGATCAGCCTGGGCGAGCGCCTGCTGAACAAGACCCTGACCGGCTTCGACAGCCACCTGGAGAAAATCAGCGCCGAGCGAATCCAGGCCGTACTGGTCGAGTACCGCGTGGACGTGATCGAGGACCTGCTGGAAGACATCGGCCTGGGCAATCGCATGGCCTATGTGGTCGCCCGCCGCCTGCTGGCCGAGAGCAACGACGCCGCACCAAGCCCGGACGGCCCGCTGGCCATCCGCGGCACCGAGGGCCTGGTGCTGAACTACGCCAAGTGCTGCACACCGATTCCGGGCGACCCCATCGTCGGCCATATCTCGGCCGGCAAGGGCATGGTGGTGCACCTGGAAAGCTGTCGAAATATCGCCGACATCCGCAACAACCCGGAGAAGTGCATCCAGCTCAACTGGGCCAAGGATGTCGCCGGCGAGTTCAACGTCGAGCTGCGCGTCGAGCTGGAGCATCAGCGCGGCCTGATCGCCGTACTGGCCAGTACGGTGGCCGCCGCCGAC
Source organism: Pseudomonas sp. (assembly GCA_038147895.1). Classification (GTDB taxonomy): domain Bacteria; phylum Pseudomonadota; class Gammaproteobacteria; order Pseudomonadales; family Pseudomonadaceae; genus Aquipseudomonas. The sequence continues at coordinate 24,471 of JAYQUJ010000003.1, read as the reverse complement.
GGCAATATCGAGAAAATCGGCATGGATGAGCGCGATGGCCGCATCAGCGTGGTCCAGCTGATCATCAGCGTGCATGACCGCGTGCACCTGGCACGCGTCATCAAGAAGCTGCGCTCGCTGGCCGGCGTCATCCGCATTACCCGCATGCGCGCCTGAGGCGCGCAGCAGCCGCAGAACAACAACCCATCGGAATCGGAGTTCCCATGAGCAAGACCGTCATCACTTCGCCCAACGCCCCGGCAGCCATCGGCACCTACTCCCAGGCGATCAAAGCCGGCAACACCGTGTACCTGTCCGGCCAGATCCCACTGGACCCGAAAACCATGGAGCTGGTGCAGGGCTTCGAAGAGCAGACCGTCCAGGTGTTCGAGAACCTCAAGGCCGTGATCGAAGCGGCCGGCGGCTCGTTCAAGGACGTGGTCAAGCTGAATATCTTCCTCACCGACCTGTCCCACTTCGCCAAGGTCAACGAGATCATGGGCCGCTACTTCGAGCAGCCTTACCCGGCCCGTGCCGCCATCGGTGTCGCTGCCCTGCCGCGCGGCTCCCTGGTGGAAATGGACGGCATCCTGGTTATCGACTGATTCATGCGCCGCCTTGCCGCCCTGCTTCTGTGTACCGGCCTGCTGACCGGCTGTACCAGCTCGGGCGGCAGCCCTGACGGCACCTGGATAAACCAGCCAGTCATCGACGCCGCCCGCCAGGGCGGGCCGCTACGCGAGGCCTTGCTGGCCTACGGCCCGGTGCTGGAATGGCGGCTCGACAGTCAGCGCAGCCTGGCCACCTACAGCAACGGCTACGAGGTGCCGCAAGGGCGCCTGAGCGTGGGCGAAGGCGGCCAACTGACCGTCGACTATCAGGGTGGCGTTCAGGAACACCTGCAACTGCGCGGCGAACAACTGACCCTGCAGGCCAGCGATCAGGGCCCGCAGCAGCAGTTCAGTCGCGCCACCCGTGATGTCGCTATCGGAGCGCCGATTGGCAGTCATTTCGAGTGGGCGCTGTACCAGGCCTACCTGGACGGCAAATGGCTGATCCGCGAAGGCCAGGGCCAGGGCGGACTGGTCATCTTCCACCCGGACGGCAGTCTGGAGGGCCTGCCTGGCGCCGAGCGCTACGCCCTGTGCCTGGCCGGCGACTGCGCTTCGATGGCCGGGGAAAACGACAGCCTGTGGCTGCAGCTGGGCGAACAGGGCGCGCCCTGGATCTTCCAACGTGAAGGCGACCAGTTACGCATTCTCGAAGCCTTCAACAGCGCCGCACCGGATGAAATCCCGGAATACCGCCCCGGCCGCCAGGCCTGGCTGCTGCAACGCGACTGAGCGGCAGACTCAGCGCTCTTCTCGTTCCGACGCCCAGTCACAGAAACAACCCACGGCCAGATTGCTATCCGCGCGCACTGGTCGCCCGGCGGCCAGTGCTTCGAGAATCGGCTCGATAAAACTGTTGCTCGACGTGCACAACGCGCCTTCGCTGTAGGGTCCGAAATAGGCCAGATGGCCGTCCCGATCCCAGATCGCCACCGCCGGACTGGCCGGCAAACGCTCGCTGCCCGGAAAGGCATCCAGCACCTGCAACGCCTGCAGGCTAGCCGGCAACTGTCCCTGGGTGCCGGCCTTGCGCACCGCATAGAACTGCACACCTTTGGGCACATAGGCCTGCACCAGCTCGCCGAGGTGCTGTTGGTTGCCGACATTGCACGGGCAGCCCGGATCCCAGAAATGCACCAGCCGTATCGGGCCGGGGCCGGCCAGCTCTGCCGGCAGCCGCAACTCGCTGCCACTGAACAACTCGGTACGCGCTTCGAAAGGACGGATAAAGCGCGCCTGGAACCACCAGAACGCGACCAGCATGGCGCCCAGCCAGAAGATGGCGAGCAGGCTGGCTAACAGGGTCTTGCGCGAAGACGACATGACGATGACACAGCGGAACGGGGCGCCTAGCTTGCCACGCCGCGCCCGACAGCTGAATATCGGCGTTCATTCAGCGCAATCGAAAGACCCATGACCGCCATGCCCCAGCCCTTCCAGGCCGAGCGTCTTCGCAGCAGCCTGCGACCCTTGGCCGCAACCGCCAACCTAAGTGCCGAAGGCCTGGCTTACCAGCGCTACTATGGCCTGGATCTGCCACACCACCCGCAGGTACGCAGTCGCCTGGGACGCTTCAGCAGCGGCGGCCTGGAGCTGGTCAGCCAGCTATGGCTGCCGCCCGAACCACAGGCCACGCTGATTTTGCTGCACGGCTATTACGACCACATGGGCCTGTACCGCCATGTGATTGACTGGGCACTGAGCCTGAACCTCGCCGTACTGGCCTTCGACCTGCCCGGCCATGGCCTCTCCGCGGGCCCCAGAGCCAGCATCGACGACTTCGCCGCCTACCAGCAGGCCCTGCAGGATCTGTTCACCGAGGCCGCCAGTCTCGACCTGCCGCAACCCTGGCATCTGTGTGGGCAGAGTACCGGCGGCGGCATCCTCCTCGACTTCCTGCTCAACGGCGAGCCACGCCCCGAGCCAGGCGCCATCGTGTTGCTCGCACCACTGGTCCGGCCGCGCGCCTGGGGCCTGTCCAAGCTCAGCTATCACCTGCTGAGCCCGTTCAAGTCGGCCATCCCCCGGCGCTTTTCGGCCAACTCCACCGACCCGGCCTTCCTCGACTTCCTGCAACACCACGATCCCCTGCAGCCGCGCACCCTGCCAACCGCCTGGGTCGGTGCCATGGCGCGCTGGATTCCGCGCATCGAGCGCGCCCAGCGCAGCCCGCTGCTACCCCTGGTAGTGCAGGGCGAGGACGATATGACGGTGGACTGGCGCTACAACCTGGCCGTACTGGAGGAGAAATTCGATCGGCCGGATATCCTGCGCATCCCCGGCGCCCGCCATCATCTGGCCAACGAGCATGAGGATATCCGCAGGCGCTACTTCGCCTTTCTCAGCGAGCGGCTGCGCTAAATACCCTGCTGCGCCGGAGCCAGCTCACTGGTCGCCTGCCCGGCGGCCAGCGCCGCGCGCAGGGCAGCCAGGGCGGCCTGGTAGTAAGCCTGACCGCCCGGCGACTGGGCGAAGGTAACCAGCTCTTCCAGCTCCGGGTCGGACAGCTCGCGATAGACATACAGCAAGGTGTCGTCGATCTGCCCCTCGATTTCGCCGAGCAGGCGCTGGCGCTGGCTCTGCACCAGCATCTGGGTCTGCGCTTCACCAAACAGGCCCGGCACCATCGAACTCAGGCTGTCCGCCGCCACGCCGGCCAGCGCCAGGCTGACCTCCGCCCCCGCCTCGCTGGCCGGCAGCGCCTGGGCCAGATGGCGGATCAGCAGGCGCCGGGTGGCATCCGCCTGGTTGGCCGGCAACCCCTGGGCATGGGCCGCCAGCTGATCGCGCCGGGTGGCCAGCGTCTCCGCTGCAACTACCTTGCGTCCCAGTGCCGATTCGAAGAACTGCAACGCCGGTTGCGGCTCGGCCAGCTGCATGCGCAACGCCGACTGGGCCCGCTGCTCCATGGCCTGGGGTTCGAAACGGCGATTGCTGTTATCCACCAGCGCCTGGAACACCGCCGGCGGCAGGCTGCCTTGATAGCGCTGCTGAGCCACCTGCAGGGCATCGCTGAAATGGGCGCGCTGCTCCGGCCAGCCCGCAGCCTGGTACAGGCGGGCGTGGTCGTCGGCGATGGCGGGAAGGCTGCACAGCAGCATAAGCAGGGTAAAAACGGCGCGCATGAAAGACTCCTGTCTGGCGCGGCTATTGTAGGGCGCCGCCGCCGGCACTGATAGAATCCCGCCATGCATAACCACCACCTCCAGCGGCACCTGCCGCAGATCATCGACGACCTCGCCAACCAGGGCTGGTCGCGGCTGGAAGACTTCCTGCCGCAGACTCTGACCCTCGAACTGGCCGCTGAGTGCCGTGCCCGGGCCGAGAAAGGCGCCCTGAGCCCTGCCGGGGTCGGTCGCGGCCAGGGCATGGCAGTGCGCGAAGGCGTACGCGGCGACCAGATCCAGTGGCTGGAGCCCGGCCAAGACCTGGCATGCGACCAGTACCTGGCGGCGATGGATGAGCTGCGCCAGGCGCTCAACCAGGCCTTCTACCTGGGCCTGGAAGACTACGAAAGCCACTTTGCCCTCTACCCCCCGGGCAGCTTCTACCAGAAACATCTGGACCGCTTTCGCGACGATGACCGGCGCACCGTCTCGGCAGTCTTCTACCTCAACCCCGACTGGCAGGTCGACCAGGGTGGCGCCCTGCGCATTTATCCCGAAGGCAAGGCCAGCAGGGACCTGGCGCCGCTGGCTGGCAGCCTGGTGCTGTTCATGTCCGCCGAGCTGCCCCATGAAGTACTGCCGGCCAGCCGCGAGCGCCTGTCGCTGACCGGCTGGTTCAGGCGCAGGGCATAACCATGGAAAAACTGCTGGTCAGCCGCTGCCTGCTGGGCCACCGGGTTCGCTATGACGGCGGCGCCCATGGCCCTTACGACCTGCTACAGCTCTGGCAGGACGAAGGCCGCATCGTAGCGCTGTGCCCGGAAGTGGCCGGCGGCCTGCCCACGCCACGCCCGCCGGCAGAAATCCCCGGCGGTCAGGGCGCACAGGTGCTGGACGGTAGCCAGCCGGTGCTGACCGATAGCGGTACGGACGTCACCGCCGCCTTCGTGGCCGGCGCCGAAATCGCCTTGCGTCTGGTGCAACAGCATGGCCTGCGCGTGGCGGTGCTCAAGGCCCGCAGCCCGTCCTGCGGCAACACCCACAACTACGATGGCAACTTCAGCGGCACCCTGGTTGCGGGCGAAGGCGTCACCGCCGCGCTGTTGCGCCGTGCCGGAGTCAGGGTGTTCAACGAAAGCCAACTGAGTGAAGCCGCTGCCGAACTGGCACGTCTGGAACGTGGCGACGGCTGACCCGACAGCCCAGGCCGAATCACCTATGGTCAATGCTGGAACACGCAAAAGGAGCTCCAGCATGCCCAACTTCCTGCCTAATCTCGGCTTCGCCGCCCTGCTGTTCGCCAGCCCGCTGTTGGCCGTCGCCGCCCCCGCAGTCCCGCAATTGCCGGCCCCGCAAGGTGCCGAGGTGTACTTCATCGAACCGCTGGATGGCGCCACGGTCGGCCAGACCTTCACCGTCAAGTTCGGCCTCAAGGGTATGGGCGTGGCGCCGGCCGGTACCGAGGCGCCACCAGATACCGGTCATCATCACCTGCTGGTGGACGTCGAAAACATGCCACTGCTGGACATGCCGCTACCGGCCAACGAGCAGATCCGTCATTTCGGCAAGGGCCAGACCGAGACCGAACTGACCCTGCCGCCAGGCACCCACACCCTGCAACTACTGATCGGCGACAAGAACCATGTGCCCATGGACCCGCCGGTGATCTCGAAGAAGATCAGCATCACGGTGCAGTAAGCACTGCGTCAGCCCAGCAGCGACAGGCACAAAAAAGGGAGGCATCAGCCTCCCTTTTTCAACACCACCGAGCTTAGAACAGCACGCGGCTACGGATGGTGCCGTTGACGTGCTGCAGCTTCTCCAGCGCCAGATCGGAGTACTCGGCATCGACGTCGATCACCACGTAGCCGACCTTGTCGTTGGTCTGCAGGAACTGACCGGAGATGTTGATGCCGTTTTCGGCGAACACCTTGTTGATTTCGCTCATCACACCCGGAATGTTGGCGTGGATGTGCAGCAGACGGTGCTTGCCCGGGTGCGCCGGCAGGGCGACTTCCGGGAAGTTCACCGAGGACACCGAGGTGCCGTTGTCGCTGTACTTGACCAGCTTCTCGGCCACTTCCAGGCCGATGTTGGCCTGCGCCTCGGCGGTGGAACCACCGATGTGCGGAGTGAGGATCACGCGATCCAGGCCGCGCAGCGGGCTCTCGAACTCTTCGTCGTTGGACTTCGGCTCGACCGGGAACACGTCGATGGCAGCGCCGATCAGGTGCTCGTCCTTGATCGCTTCGGCCAGGGCCTCCAGCACCACCACGGTACCGCGGGCGGCGTTGATCAGGATGCCGCCTTTCTTCATGGCACGGATTTCCTTCTCGCCGATCATCCACTTGGTGCTTTCCAGCTCCGGGACGTGCAGCGAGACGATGTCGGCCATGCCCAGCAGCTCGTGCAGGGTGGCGACCTGGGTGGCGTTGCCCAGCGGCAGCTTGGTCAGCGGGTCGTAGAAGAACACCTGCATGCCCAGAGACTCGGCCAGAACCGAGAGCTGAGTGCCGATGGAGCCATAGCCGACGATGCCCAGCTTCTTGCCGCGAATCTCGAAAGAGTTGGCCGCCGACTTGATCCAGCCGCCACGGTGGCAGGAGGCGTTCTTCTCCGGGATGCCGCGCAGCAGCAGGATGGCCTGGGCCAGCACCAGCTCGGCGACCGAGCGGGTGTTGGAATAGGGCGCGTTGAATACGGCGATGCCGCGCTCGCGGGCAGCGCCCAGGTCGACCTGGTTGGTGCCGATGCAGAAGCAGCCGACGGCAACCAGACGTTTGGCGCAGTCGAAGACTTCGGCGGTCAGCTGGGTGCGCGAGCGGATGCCGATGAAGTGCACGTCGGCGATCTTGGCCTTCAACTCCTCATCGGACAGGGCGCCCTTGAGGTACTCGATGTTGGTGTAACCAGCGGCCTTCAGCACATCGACGGCGTTCTGGTGCACGCCTTCCAGCAGAAGGAACTTGATCTTGCTCTTGTCGAGAGAGGTATTGCTCATCGGAGTACCTGTGGTCCCACAAAAAGTGTCAGGAAAGCGGCCTTGGCCGGCCCGCAGATCGGCGGGGAGGCACGATTGGCGGGGTGCGTATGCTAACATACGCGCCCCGCGAAACTGCCACCCCTGGGCGATGAAGCGTTCTCAGGGTGACCATGAATAGTTCGAGAGTTCCCAGATGACCAATCCTGCCCTGATCGAAGAGCTGAAGACCCTGGTGGATGCCGGCAAGGTGCTGACCGACGCCGATTCCCTCAACGCCTACGGCAAGGATTGGACCAAGCATTTCGCCCCCGCCCCGTCCGCCATCGTCTTCCCCAAGACCATCGAGCAGGTGCAGGCCATCGTGCGCTGGGCCAACCAGCACAAGGTCGCCCTGGTGCCGTCCGGCGGCCGTACCGGCCTGTCCGCTGCGGCCGTGGCCGCCAACGGCGAAGTGGTCGTGGCCTTCGACTACATGAACCAGATCGTCGAATTCAACGAATTCGACCGCACCGTGGTGTGCCAGCCGGGCGTGGTGACCAAGCAGCTGCAGCAGTACGCCGAGGACAAGGGCCTGTACTACCCGGTGGACTTCGCCTCCAGCGGCTCCAGCCAGCTGGGCGGCAACATCGGCACCAACGCCGGCGGCATCAAGGTGATCCGCTACGGCATGACCCGTAACTGGGTGGCCGGCATGAAGGTGGTCACCGGCACCGGCGAGCTGCTGGAGCTGAACCGCGACCTGATCAAGAACGCCACCGGCTACGACATGCGCCAGCTGTTCATTGGCGCCGAAGGCACTCTGGGCTTCGTCGTCGAAGCCACCATGCGCCTGGAGCGCGCGCCGAAGAACCTCACTGCGATGGTTCTCGGCACCCCGGACTTCGACTCGATCATGCCGGTGCTGCATGCCTTCCAGAACAAGCTGGACCTGACCGCCTTCGAGTTTTTCTCAGACAAGGCCCTGGCCAAGATCATGGCCCGTGGTGACGTGCCGCCGGCCTTCGAAACCGACTGCCCGTTCTATGCCCTGCTGGAGTTCGAGGCCACCACCGAGGAAGTCGCCAACCAGGCGCTGGAGACCTTCGAACACTGCGTCGAGCAGGGCTGGGTGCTGGACGGCGTGATGAGCCAGAGCCAGCAGCAGCTGGAAAACCTGTGGAAGCTGCGCGAGTACATCTCCGAGACCATCAGCCACTGGACGCCGTACAAGAACGACATCTCGGTCACCGTCGGCAAGGTGCCGGCCTTCCTCCACGACATCGACCGTATCGTCGAGGAGAACTACCCGGACTTCGAAGTGGTGTGGTTCGGCCATATCGGCGACGGCAACCTGCACCTGAACATCCTCAAGCCGGAGAACCTGTCCAAGGACGAGTTCTTCGCCAAGTGCGCGATCGTCAACAAGTGGGTGTTCGAGACCGTAGAGAAGTACAACGGCTCCATCTCGGCCGAGCACGGCGTGGGCATGACCAAGCGTGACTACCTGCACTACAGCCGCTCGGAAGCCGAGATCGGCTACATGAAGGCGATCAAAGCCGTTTTCGACCCGAACGGCATCATGAACCCGGGCAAGATCTTCCCGGTTTGAGCCCTATCCCCCCTCTCCCCTCGGTAGAGGGGCCGGGGGTGAGGGGTTGCCAGGCCACGCCGAGCCACCTAGCACCCTCACCCTAGCCCTCTCCCAGAGGGAGAGGGAAATCAATGCCCCCATCCGAGGAGCGGTCCATGAGCTACCAGCACCAGTACACCGACGGCACCCCGATTCACTTCCCGCTGGGCAAGGTGGTCTGCGTCGGCCGCAACTATGCCGAGCACGCCGCCGAGCTGAACAACCCGATCCCCACCGAGCCGCTGCTGTTCATCAAGCCGGGCAGCTGCACCGTGCCGATGGATGATGGCTTCGCCATCCCGCAGGATCGCGGCAGCGTGCATTTCGAGACGGAGATCGCCGTGCTGATCGGCAAGCCGCTGTCGAAAAAGCCCAGCGAGGAAGAAGTACGCGACGCAATCTCCGGCTTCGCTCCCGCCCTGGACCTGACCCTGCGCGACGTGCAGGCCAAGCTCAAGGAGAAGGGCCTGCCCTGGGAGCTGGCCAAGAGCTTCGACGGTGCTTTCGTACTGGCGCCCTTCGTCACCGCCGACCAGGTGGAAGATGTGCGCGACATCGGCATCCGTCTGACCATCGACGGCCAGGTGCGCCAGGACGGCAACGCCAGCTCGATGCTCAACCCGATCATCCCGCTGATCCAGCACATCGCCGCGCATTTCAGTCTGCAGCCGGGCGACGTGGTTTCCACCGGCACCCCGGCCGGCGTAGGCCCGCTGGCCAGCGGCGAAAATCTGCAGGTCGAGTTGGTCGGCCTGTCGAGCTTCGCCACCCGCGTGCTCTGAGAGACCTGCGGCGGGCATGCCCGCCGCTCTTCACAGAACTTTCACCGCGTCTGAGTACTCTGAGTGGATCGTTCTTTCGAGCACTCGCCGATGCCGCTCCTCTCCCGCCTCTCCCGCCGCCTCATCCTCATGGCCGGCGCCCTGACCTGTCTGCCGCTGGCCATCCACTACCTGCACTGGGACGACCAGGCTCGCCTGTGGCTGAAGGAACAGGACACCCCTGCCAGCGTGCGTGCCGCAAGCATCTGGTTGCCAGGCTACAGCGCCAGCATCCAGAGCAAACCTCTGGCCGGCCTGGAAGAGGACGAAACCTCCGACCTGGCCTACAGCCCGCAGACCGGTACGCTGTTTACCGTCACCGGCAAGCAGCCCATGCTGGTCGAGCTGAGCCGTACTGGCGAAATACTGCGGCGCATCGCCCTCAAAGGCTTCTCCAACCCGGAGGGCGTGGCGGTACTGGAGAACGGCAAGATCGCCGTGGCCGATGAGCGCAAACGTAACCTGTCGATCTTCGAACTCACGCCGGACACCGTCGAGCTGGATATTGCCGATGGCAACCCCTTCGATCTGGGTTTCCCCGATGCCGGCAACAAGGGCTTCGAGGGCGTAGCCTGGGATCCGGCTCGGCAGCGCCTGCTGCTCGGCAAGGAGCGTACCCCCAGCCTGTTCGGCCTGGGCAGCGACGGCCAGCGCCTGCTACAGAACGAGCTGCAACCCCTGCCCAGTTATGGCCTGGGCATGCGCAACCTGTCGGCCCTCAGCGTCGACCCGCGCACGGGCCATATGCTGGCCCTGTCCGCCCAGTCCCACCTGCTGCTGGAGCTGGATGAACAGGGCGAACCGATCAGCTTCATCAGCCTGATCGGCGGCCAGAGCGGCCTGGAGCAACGCATCCCCCGCGCCGAAGGCGTGGCCATGGACGAAGACGGCACCATCTACATGGTCAGCGAACCCAATCTGTTCTATGTGTTCCGCAAGTCGTCGCAAACGCCATCCCAAGGCTGAACTCAGCGCGCCGCAGATACACCACTTAAGCTTTAATTCAGCCGACCGTGGTTATATGCGGCGTCTTTCCCCATGGGTTCTCCACCATCATGCGACGTCTCACTCGTCCTCGTTTTCTGCTGTCGGCGGCACTGCTACTGCTGCTGACGCTCGCCGGCATCGCCGCCCAACAGTTTCGCCTGTTCGAGCGCGGCTGGTTCCTGGTGCAGGAGTGGCGCCATGCCAGCGAGTGGCGTGAGCGCTCGGCCTGGCTGCCGGACTACGTAGCTACCCTGCAGGCACAGCCGATCGCCGGGCTGGATGATGATGTTTCGGCCCTGACCTACGATCCGGACCGGGGCAGCCTGTTCACCGTCACCAACCAGAAGCCGCATATCGTCGAGCTGTCCCTCGACGGCCGCGTGCTGCGCCAGGTTCCCCTGGTCGGTTTTGGCGACCCGGAAGCCATCGAGTACATCAGCCGTGGGGTCTACGTGATCACCGACGAGCGCCTGCAACGTCTGGTCAAGGTGCGCCTGGATGACGACACCCTCTTTGTCGACTCTGCCGACGCACAGCAGCTATCCCTGGGTATCGGCCGCAACGGCAACAAGGGCTTCGAAGGCCTGGCCTACGACAGCCAGGGCCAGCGCCTGTTCGTGGCCAAGGAACGCGACCCGGTAAGCATCTACGAGATCCACGGCTTCCCCCACACCAACCCGGACAAACCCTTCGCCGTGCATGTGGTGGATGACCCGGAGCGCGACGCGCGGCTGTTCGTGCGCGACCTTTCCAGCCTGCAGTACGACGAACGCACCGGCCACCTGCTGGCCCTGTCGGACGAGTCACGCCTGGTGCTGGAGCTGAATGGCGATGGCCGGCCGATCAGTTCGCTATCCCTGCTCGGCGGGCGCCAGGGGCTGGAGAAGAGCGTGCCGCAGGCCGAAGGCGTGGCCATGGACGACCAGGGCCGGCTCTACCTGGTAAGCGAGCCGAACCTGTTCTACGTCTTCGAGAAAAAGCCTGCCGAATAGCCTCAGCTTTCGTCTTGCAGCAGCGCCTCCAGGGCATTCTTCTTCACCGACTCGGTACCGGCTACGGCACCGGCCTCGCTGGCGTACAGCTGACTCTGGCCCACCACCTGGCCATTGGTGGCCTTGAGCACGAAGTGAGACTTGCCGCCGGCCGCGGCCTTGACCTCGAAAGCACCGTCGCGCTGCGAGTTCTTGCGCACCGACTCGATGCCGTTCAGCGCCGAATCCTTGGCCTTGTACATCTCGCTGGTGAGGATGATCTCGCCGTTGCCGGCATGCAGGTTGAAGTAGAACTGCCCATCTTTGGCTTTTTTCAGGTTGAACTTGCTGGCCATGGCCTGACTCCTGTCATCAAGGTGGAGCCGAAAGCCTAGCCCAATCTGCCGGCGGGGCCCTCCAGGGCGCTTTTCAGGCGGTCGCGAAAGCTCTGGATCAGCGGCTCGCGCGAACGCCCGCGACGCAGGATCAGCGAGAACGGCGCCTGGTAGCCGAAGGTCGCCGGCAGCAGTACGCGCAGGCGACCACTGTCCGCCCAGGGCTGCGCATAGTGCTCCGGCAGGTAGCCGATATAGGCACCGGAGAGGATAAGGATCAGCTGCGCCTCCATCGACTCCACCGTCGCCGCGCTGTGCTTGAAGCCATGCCGCGCCAGTTCCGCCTGGCTCCAGTAGCCACGCCCGACCATGCGCTGCTGGGTGATCACCTCGGCGGCGATGCGCCGCTGGCCGAACAGCGGATGGCGCTCACTGCAGTACAACCAGTGCTGCTCGCGGTGCAGCGCCTGGTAGACCAGGCCGTTCATGCGCGAATAGAAGGCGCCGATGGCCAGATCCAGACGATTCTCCAGCACCGCCAGCTGCAGCTCATGAGGGCTGAGTACCGACAGATGCAGGTGCACGCCCGGGTGTTCGTCGCTGTAGCCACCAATGATTTCCGCCAGCGGCAGCGCCGGGTCGCTCACCGTGGAGTCCAGCACGCCGAGGTTGAGAGTGCCACGCAGCTCGCCCTTGAGCGCCGCCGAGTAGCGCTCGAAGCCTTCCAGCTCGCCAAGCAGGCGCAGGGTCTCCTGGTGGAACAGCTCGCCCTTGCTGGTCAGGCTGAAGCCACCGCGCCCGCGATGGCAGAGGACGATGCCCAGCTGGCTTTCCAGCTGACTCATGTAGGTGCTGATCGCCGAGGTCGACAGGTTCAGCTCCTGCTGCGCGGCAGCGAAGCCCTGGTGGCGCACTACCGCAGCGAAGATGCGCAGCAGCTTGAGGTCAGGCAGGGCGAAGGACATGGCAGTTCCTGGCGGTGTTTAACCTGCAGTGTACTGAGCGCTGCCGCTCGCGACATACAGCTCTGCGGCAAATAGTTCAGAGATCCCTGAACTAAGAATTTGCTGCCAGCGATTTAACCCACACCGCCGCCCGGCGAAGAATCGAGGCACATAACGACAAGACGCCCCGCGTCACCGAGCCGCGCACGCCGCTCCTTGAACAATCTGCCGCAGACCTTCACTCCTTTTGGGAGCGGCCATGCGACTGGAAATCTTCCGTACCCTGTGGGGCTATCGCGGTACCTGGCAGCAAGCCATCGACGAAGCGCTCGGCGCCGGCTTCGACGGCCTCGAAGCACGCGTGCCGGACAGCGCCGAGCTGCGCGGCGCCAATGCCCGCCTGCTGCGCGAGCGGCAGGTGCCCTATATCGCCACCCTGTTCACCTCCACCCCGGTGCTGCCGCGCCAGGGCGATTCGCCTGACATCCACCTGCAGGATCTGCAGCGCAAACTCGACTGGGCTGCCGAGCTGCAACCGCGCCTGGTCAACATCCTCGCCGGCAACGATCGCTGGTCGCTCGCCGAGCAGGTCGACTTCTTCGCCCGCGCTCATGAAATCGGCCAGGCCAGTGGCCTGCATTGCTGTTTCGAGATCCATCGCGGTCGCTCGCTTTACAGCCCCTGGGTCACCCTGGAGCTGATCCGCCAGGTGCCGCAGCTGCGTTTCACCAGCGACATCAGCCATTGGGTGGTGACCTGCGAGCGCCTGCTCGACGACCCACTCGACGACCTCTGCGCCTTTATCGAACGGGTCGACCATATCCAGGCTCGCGTCGGCTATGACCAGGGCCCGCAAGTGCCCCACCCCGGTGCTCCCGAGCACGCCGAAGCCCTGGCCTTCCATCAGCGCCACTGGGAAAACATCTGGGCCAGCCAGGAACGCCGCGGCCTGCAGACCACCACCCTGACGCCCGAGTTCGGCCCGGACGGCTATTTGCATCACCTGCCCTTTACCGACGTGCCGGTTGCCGATCTGTGGCAGCTCAATCAGTGGATGGCGCGCTGCGAGCGCCAGCACTTCCACCACTTCATCAGTCGCTGAGATTCGCCATGACCCAGACCGCCAAGCATTTCACCGAAATCCCCGTGGTCGACATCGCCGGCCTGCTCAGCACCGATGCTGGACAGCGCCAGGCGGTGGCCGACGAGCTGGGCCGCGCCGCACGCGAAGTCGGCTTCCTCTATATCAGCGGCCACGGCCTGCCACAGAGCCTGATCGACGGCCTGCACCAGGCCGCCGAGCAGTACTTCGCCCAGCCGCTGGACGCCAAGATGCGCCACTACATCGGCACCTCGCAGAGCCACAAGGGCTTCGTCCCCGAGGGCGAGGAGGTCTACGGCACCGGCAAGCCGGATCGCAAGGAAGCCTACGACATCGGTTTCGAAGTCCCGGCCGACAACCCGCTGGTGCTGGCCGGCACGCCGCTGCTGGGGCCGAACGACTGGAGCGCACTGGGTGCTGACAGTGCGGCGGTAAAGGCCTACTACGCCGCAGTGTTCCAGCTCGGTCGCAGCCTGTTCCGTGGTTTCGCCCTGGCCCTGGGCCTGGACGAACACACCTTCGACGAGATGGCCAACTTCCCGCCGTCCAAGCTGCGCATGATCCACTACCCCTACGACGGCGACGCCCATGACGCCCCCGGCATCGGCGCGCACACCGACTACGAGTGCTTCACCATCCTGCTCGCCGACCGCCCCGGCCTGGAGGTGATGAACGACCTCGGCCAGTGGATCGACGCGCCGCCGCGCGAAGGCTGCTTCGTGGTCAACATCGGCGACATGCTGGAAGTGATGACCGCCGGCAGCTTCGTCGCCACCGCCCACCGCGTGCGCAAGGTCGGCGAGGAGCGCTACTCCTTCCCGTTCTTCTACGCCTGCGACTACCACACGCAGATTCGCCCGCTGCCGCAGTTCGCCAAGGGCGAGCAGGACGACGCGGCCATCGGCATCGGCGAGCACATGTGGAGCCAGGCCCTGCAGACCTACCAGTACCTCAAGCGCCGCGTCGAACAGGGCCAGCTGCAGCTGCCCGAGCGCGCCCGGCGTCCTTCCAGCTTTGGCCACCTCAAGCACCAGGCCAACGAACTTTCCACCCAACCCTGATCACAGCCCAGGAGATAACTCCAATGACAAAACGTGCCACCCTCCGCCGCACCACCCTGGCCGCCGCCTGTGCCCTGGCCGGTCTGTTCCAGTTCGGCGCCGCCCAGGCCGCCGAAGCGCCCAAGACCCTTTCCAGCGGCGAGCTGAAAGTGGGCATGGAAATCTCCTACCCGCCCTTCGAGTACTACGACAATGAAGTGGTCAAAGGCTTCGATCCGGAAGTTTCCGCCGCCCTGGCCAAGCGTCTGGGCCTGACCGCCAGCTTCAGCGACATCACCTTCCCCAACCTGATCCTCGGCCTGGATGCCAGCCGCTTCGACACCATCATCTCCGGCATGTACATCCTCCCGGAGCGCCTGGAGAAGGCTGACGCCATCCCCTACGCCAAGACCGGCGCCTCGATCATGGTGCGCAGCGACGCCGAGAAGAAACCGGCCACCCCGGAAGAGCTGTGCGGCCTGACCGTCGGCCTGCAGCAGGGCACCTCGTGGATTCCGGCGCTGGAGAAAGTCTCCAACGGCTATTGCAAGGAACAGGGCGCCGGCGCCATCACCATCAACCAGTACCCGACCACCGCCGAAACCTCGCAGGCTCTGCTGGCCGGGCATATCCAGGCGCACCTGGAGATCGACGCCGCCTCGCTGCTGATCGTCGACAAGGCCAAGGGCCGCATCGCCATCAGCTCCAATACCGCGATCTACCCGCAGGTGCTGGGCATCTACGTGAAGAAGGGCAACGCCCAACTGCTCGATGCGCTGAAAACCGCGCTGGACGACTTCAAGGCCAGCGGCGAATACGCCGAGCTGCTGAAGAAGTACAACCTGGAAGAGGCCTGAAACGCAGTCGCAAGCCGTTCAACGCCTGACGCTGCTCACCTGTAGGCGGTGCGCGTTTGCTCCCCTCTCTCGTTTACGGGAGAGGGGCTGGGGGAGAGGGCAGAAAGCGCCGAGCACCTGCCGGCGCCCCTCTCCCTAACCCTCTCCCCACAGGGGCGAGGGGACTGACCGTAACCACCCCTTAGTGTGTGCAGCATGACGTTCAATGCCCGCTTGCGACGCGTCGCTACACGCGCGAGGTGATGCATGCCGTTCGATTGGAATTACTTTTTCTCGCTGTTCAGCCTGCCGTCCTTCTGGGCCGCCTGCTGGACGGTGATCAAACTCAGCGCCCTGGCCTGGCTGATCGGCCTGGTGCTCGGCTTTGGCCTGGCCAGCGCCAAACAGTCCGCCAGCCGCTGGCTGCGCGCACCGGCCGCCACCTATGTGTGGTTCTTTCGCAGCGTACCGCTGCTGGTGTTGCTGATCTTCGTCTACAACCTGCCGCAACTGCTGCCCGCCAGCGGCAAGGTGCTGTCGAACCCCTTCTATGCCGGCCTGATCGCCCTGGTGCTCACCGAGGCGGCCTACATGGCGGAAATTCATCGCGGCGGCCTGCTCTCCGTGGCCAAGGGCCAGCGTGAAGCGGCCCGCGCCCTGGGCATCCGCGGCCTCGGCACGCAACGCCTGATCGTGGTGCCGCAGGCGATCCGCATCGCCCTGCCGACCCTGACCAACGAGTACGTCACCATCGTCAAGCTGACCTCGCTGGTCTCGGTGATCTCCCTCAGCGAGCTGCTGCTGGTCGGCCAGCGCCTCTATGCGCAGAACTTCCTGGTGCTGGAAACCCTCGGTGCCGTGGCCGTCTATTACGTGCTGATCGTCACCTTCTTCGGCTGGGGCCTGCAGTACCTGGAGCGTTACCTTGACCTCGCCCGACGCAAGCCGGAAGCGCTTAACGACGGCCAACTGGCCACCCTGCGCGGCGGCCTGCCGGCCATCAGCGCCAGCCCATCCACAGCACCGCGCGCCGGCATGCCCGACGCCCTGCGCCTGCAGGGCCTGTGCAAAAGCTACGGCAGCCACCAGGTGCTCAAGGGCATCGATCTCAAGGTGCGCGCCGGCGAGGTGATTTCCATCATCGGCCCATCCGGCTCCGGCAAGACCTCGCTGATCCGCACCATCAACGGCCTGGAAAGCATCGACGCCGGCGAAATCGTGCTGTTCGGCGAAACCTTCATCCAGGCTGGCGACCGCCCGGACAACCGCCGCCAGCGCGACGGTATCCGCCGCATCGGCATGGTGTTCCAGAACTTCAACCTGTTCCCCCACCGCACCATCCTCGACAACGTTCTGCTCGCGCCGCGCTACCACCGCCTGGCGGACGAAACCGCGCTGCGCCAGCAGGCGCTGGCCCTGCTCGACAAGGTCGGCCTGCTGGCGCACGCCGAGAAGTACCCGCACCAGCTCTCCGGCGGTCAGCAGCAACGCGTGGCGATTGCCCGCGCGCTGGCCATGCAACCGGACATCATGCTGTTCGACGAGCCGACTTCGGCGCTCGACCCGGAGCTGGTCGGCGACGTGCTCAACGTCATCCGCGACCTCGCCGCCGAAGGCATGACCATGCTTATCGTCACCCATGAAATGGACTTCGCCCTGTCCATCTCCGACCGCGTGCTGTTCATGGAAAACGGCCTGGTGCAGCTCGATGCCTCGCCCGAGGCCATCCGCCAGGGCGACCACAGCCGCGTGCGCCGCTTCACCGGCCTGGAGGTGCCCGCATGAACCACGCCGAGCTGCGCCGCGACCTCGCCGCGGCCTACCGCCTGGCCGCCCTGTTCGGCTGGGACGACACCCTCTACACCCACTTCTCGGTGCGTTTGCCGGGCAGCGAGCCACGCTTTCTGATCAACCCCTTCGGCCTGTTCTTCGAGGAGATCCGCGCCAGCGACCTGATCGTGGTGGACATGCACGGCCAGGTGATCGAGGGCCGCGCCGACTACAACGTCGCCGGCTTCACCATCCACAGCGCCGTGCACATGGCCCGCGACGACGCGCACTGCGTGATCCACACCCACACCCTGGCGGGCATGGCGGTGGCAGCGCAGGACTGCGGCCTGTTGCAGCTCAACCAGATCAGTACCGAGTTCCACCAGCGCCTCGGCTACCACCCCTATGAGGGCGTGGCCCTGGACCTCGACGAGCGGCGGCGGATCCAGGCGTCGCTGGGCGACAATATCGCCCTGGTCCTGCGTCACCACGGCCTGCTCAGCGTTGGCGCCAGCGTCGCCGATGCCTTCTATGTCATGTACTACCTGCACCGCGCCTGCGAAATCCAGCTGGCCGCCAGCGCCGGCGGTCAGGCCTGCAGCACGATCCCCGAAGCCTTGAGCCGGCATGCCTGCGAGCAGTTGCAGGGCGCCGAATGGCAGCGCCAGCTGCTCTGGCAGGCCTGGCTGCGCAAGCTGGATCGCCTCGATCCGAGCTACCGCGACTGAGCCGCAGCCAATAGTTCATACATTTCTGAACTGATTTTTTGCCCCTGGCGATTCTTTCCTGCGCCCCATGGCCCAAGAATCGGCCCAGCCGTAACAACGAATAGAGGCCCCACCCATGGACAAGATCCTGCACCAGCCCCTGGGCGGCAACGAGATGCCCCGCTTCGGCGGCATCGCCACCATGATGCGCCTGCCCCATATCCAGACCGCGGACGAAAAGCGCCAGCTCGACGCCGCCTTCGTCGGCGTACCGCTGGATATCGGCACCTCGCTGCGCTCCGGCACCCGCTTCGGCCCGCGTGAAATCCGCGCCCAGTCGGTGATGATCCGCCCATACAACATGGCCACCGGCGCCGCACCGTTCGACTCGATCAACGTGGCCGACATCGGCGACGTGGCGATCAACACCTTCAACCTGCTCGACGCCGTGCGCATCATCGAAGAGGCCTACGACGAGATCGTCGAGTTCGGCATCAAGCCGCTGACCCTGGGTGGCGACCACACCATCACCCTGCCGATCCTGCGTGCCCTGCACAAGAAATACGGCAAGATCGGCCTGGTGCACATCGATGCGCATGCCGACGTCAACGACCACATGTTCGGCGAGAAGATCGCCCACGGCACCACCTTCCGCCGCGCCCAGGAAGAAGGCCTGCTCGACAGCCAGCGCGTGGTGCAGATCGGCCTGCGCGCCCAGGGCTACACCGCCGAAGACTTCAACTGGAGTCGCAAGCAGGGCTTCCGCGTGGTGCAGGCCGAGGAGTGCTGGCACAAGTCGCTGCAGCCGCTGATGGCCGAAGTGCGCGAGAAGGTCGGCGGCGGCCCTGTGTACCTGTCGTTCGACATCGACGGCATCGACCCGGCCTGGGCGCCGGGCACCGGCACCCCGGAAATCGGCGGCCTGACCACCATCCAGGCGATGGAGATCATCCGTGGCTGCCAGGGTCTGGACATCATCGGCGGCGACCTGGTCGAGGTCTCCCCGCCCTACGACACCACCGGCAACACCTCGTTGCTCGGGGCCAACCTGCTTTACGAAATGCTTTGCGTACTGCCGGGTGTGGAACGTCGCTAAGCGCCGCCCGCACCACGAAACACCGGCCGAGCCCTGCTCGGCCCACCCATTACAAAAACAATCAGGGTCATGTACATGAACCACGAAGAATCCATGCCGCTGCTGGATGACCAGCCCTCGCCCGAGCAGACCTACAGCCTGCGCCAGTTCCTGATCTTCCTGATCCCCTCGCTGCTGGGCATCCTGCTGTTCCTCACGCCCATCGTCTACGAAGAGAAAGTCACCATCGGCCTCGGCGTCATGGCCGATGCCCTCAAGGCCGCGCTGAGCGCCCAGCTGCCGGCCATTGCCACCGGCCTGCTGCTGTTCTCCGCCATCGCCGGCGTGTTGGCCACGCTGCTCAAGCCGCGCTGGATCACCCGCCGCCCGGCACTCAACGACATGTTCAACCTGCACCCGTTCTGGCTCGGCCTCCGCGTGCTCGGCGCACTGTTCGCCGCCATGACCTTCTGGCAGTTCGGCCCGGAGTGGATCTGGAGCGCCAACACCGGCGGCGTGGTGCTGAAAGACCTGGCCCCGGTGCTGATCACCTTCTTCCTGGTCGCCGGCCTGGTCCTGCCGCTGCTTACCGACTACGGCTTGATGGAGTTCATCGGCACCCTGGTACGCAACGTGTTCCGCAAGATCTTCGGCCTGCCGGGGCGCTCGGCCATCGACGCCATCGCCTCCTGGCTCGGCTCGGGCACCGTCGGCGTGCTGATCACCGCCCAGCAGTACCAGAAGGGTTTCTACAGCGCGCGTGAAGCGGCGGTGATCGCCACCAACTTCTCCATCGCCTCGATCGCCTTCAGCCTGCTGATCACCAGCTTCATGAAGCTCGACCACCTGTTCGTGCCCTTCTACCTGACCGTGGTGGTCGCCGGCCTGGCCGCCGCCATCATCACCCCGCGCATCCCGCCGCTGTCGTGGAAGAAGGACGAATACGTGGCCGGCGTCGGCAAGCAGATCAAGGAAGACGTGCCGCAAGGCACCTCGCTGCTGCGCTGGGGCCTGGTGCAGGCGGTCAAGCGCGCCAACATCAATCCGTCGCCGGCACAGATGGCGCGCATCGGCGTGCACAACGTGGTCGACATCTGGCTGGGCCTGCTGCCTCTGGTCATGGCCATCGGTACCGTGTCGCTGGCCATCGCCGAGTTCACCCCGATCTTCAACTGGCTGTCCTACCCGCTGGTGCCGCTGCTCGAAGCGCTGCAACTGCCGGAAGCGGCCAAGGCTGCCCCAGCCATGCTGGTGGGCTTCGCCGACATGTTCCTGCCGGCCGTACTGGGCAAGGGCATCGAGAGCGAACTGACCCGTTTCGTGGTGGCGTGCATGTCGCTGACCCAGCTGATCTACATGTCCGAAGTCGGCGTACTGATCCTCAAGGCCAAGCTGCCGCTGAACCTGCTGGAGCTGTTCGTCATCTTCATCATCCGTACCCTGATCACCCTGCCGATCATCGCGCTGATGGCGCACTGGATCGTCGGCTGAATCACTCCGCCGCTCTCCCCTAGGGAGAGCGGCCGGAAGTGAGGATCTACCGCTTACACAGGATCAAGACATGAGCACTTGCGGCGAATTCCTCGTCAAACAACTGGAAGCCTGGGGCGTCGACACCGTGTTCGGCATCCCCGGCGTGCACACCGTCGAGCTCTATCGCGGCCTGCCGGACAGCAGCATTCGCCACATCACCCCGCGCCATGAGCAAGGCGCCGGCTTCATGGCCGATGGCTATGCCCGCGTCTCGGGCAAGCCGGGCGTGTGCTTCATCATCACCGGCCCGGGGATGACCAACATCCTCACCGCCATGGGCCAGGCGTACGCCGACTCGATCCCCATGCTGGTGATCTCCAGCGTCAACGAGCGCAACCGCCTGGGCCTGGGCAAGGGCTACCTGCACGAGCTGCCGGACCAGCGCGCCATGGTCGCCGGCGTGTCCGCCTTCAGCCATACCCTGATGAGCGTCGAGGAGCTGCCGGCGGTGCTGGCCCGCGCCTTCGCCGTGTTCGACAGCGAGCGCCCGCGCCCGGTGCATATCGAGCTGCCGCTGGACATCATCACCGCCCCGGCGGACCACATGCAGGTGCAGCCGCGCGTGCAACTAGCGCGCCCGGCGCCGGCGCGCTCGCCACTGCATGAAGCGGCGGCCAAGCTGGCCAAGGCCGAGAAGCCCCTGCTGCTGCTCGGCGGCGGCTGCGTCGAGGCCCAGGCCGAGGCCCGCGCCCTGGCCGCCGCGCTGGACGCGCCGACCGCGCTGACCATCAACGCCAAGGGCCTGCTGCCCGGCGACCATCCGCTGCTGCTGGGCAGCAACCAGTCGCTGGTGCCGGTGCGTGAACTGGCGCTGCAGGCCGACGTGGTGCTGGCGATCGGCACCGAGCTGGGCGAAACCGATTACGACGTGGTGTTCGACGGCAACTTCAAGCTCGGTGGCGAGCTGATCCGCATCGACATCGACCCGCAACAGCTGATGCGCAATCATGCGCCGAGCATCGCCATCCACAGCGATGCGCGCAGCGCCATGCGCGGTCTGCTGGAGCTGCTGCCGGCGCGCAGCGCCAACCCGGACAGCCCCGGTGCGCAGCGCACTGCCGCCGTGCAGGCGCAACTGGCCGAAGGCTTCAGCGGCTGGGCGCACTACCGCACGCTATTCGACACCGTGCTGCAGGCACTGCCCGAGGCGCGCTTCGTCGGCGACTCGACGCAGACCGTGTACAGCGGCAACCACCTGGTCGAGCTGGACGGCGCGCGGCGCTGGTTCAACTCCTCCACCGGCTACGGCACCCTTGGCTACGGCCTGCCGGCGGCCATCGGCGCCAAGCTGGCCGAGCCGGCGCGCCCGGTGGTGTGCCTGATCGGCGACGGCGGCATCCAGTTCACCCTGCCCGAGCTGGCCAGCGCCATGGAGGCCGGCGTCGGCATCATCGTGCTGCTGTGGAACAACTCGGGTTACGGCGAGATCAAGCGCTACATGGAGCGCCGCGACATCACGCCGATCGGGGTGGACATTTACACCCCCGACCTGATCGCCATCGCCCGCGGCTTCGGCTGCCTGGCGGAGCATGCGCGCGACCACGCACACCTGGCCGAGTTGCTGCGCAATGCCCCGCATGATCGGCCCTTGATCATCGAGGTGCGCGAGCAGGCACCGTTCCACCCGTAATACCCATCGGCCCGCCTTGTGCGGGCCGATGCATAACAACAAGCACCACCTCACTGACTGCCAACCCATACCAATAACCAAACGGGGAGTCACAGCATGCTCGACAAACTGACCCAACACTTCGGCCAGGATGGCCTCGCCGCCACCGACGCCAGCCACCGCAGCCTCGGCCTCAGTGGCACCACCGCCCTCTGGCTGGGCGCCAACGTGGTGGTCACCACCATCCTCACCGGCATGCTGCTGGTGCCGGACCTGCCGTTCATGCAGGCCATGCTGATCGTGCTGCTCGGCTCCGCCATCGGCATCCTGCCGCTGGTCATGGTCGGCCTGATGGGCCAGCGCACCGGCCTCACCACCATGGTTCTGGCTCGCGGCAGCTACGGCGTGCACGGCGCCAAGCTGCCCTCGCTGGTCAACCTGCTGACCCTGCTGGCGTGGAGCTGGATTCAGGCGCTGCTGGCCGGTATGAGCCTGAACTACGCGGTGGAACACGTCACCGGCTACAGCAACCTGCCGCTGTTCACCATCCTCTGCGAAACCCTGGTGCTGCTGATCGCCCTGCGCGGTCACCTGGGCATCGAGCGTGTCGAACGCTGGGCGGCGGTGGGCATGCTGCTGCTCGCCGGCGCGGTGTTCTATGTGATGGCCGACAAGTTCGAGTTCTCCGCCCTACTGAGCATGCCGGTGGAGCCGCGCAACGAAATCACCCCCGGCATCGCCTTCGACATCGTCATCGCCACCGCCTTCTCCTGGATTCCCCTGGCCGCCGACTACAACCGTAACTGCCGCAGCCAGGGCGTCGCGGCGGTCGGCACCTGGGTCGGCTACGTCGTCGCCACCCTGCTGGCCATGGGCCTGGGCGCCACCGTTTCCGGCTTCTCGGTGCTCGGCGGCATGGAACAGACTTATGACCCGGCCGTGCTGCTGGCTGGTTTCGGCTTCGGTCTGCCGGCGGCCATCGTGGTGTTCCTCTCGGTGATGACCACCAACGTGATGTGCGTGTACAGCGCCACCCTGTCCTACCTGAACATGCGTCCGCAGACCAAGTTCTGGAAACCGGCCCTGGTGATCGGCGTGCTGTCGGTGGCTGGCTCGCAGATCCCCGGCATCCTCGACAACTTCCAGAGCTTCCTGCTGATCATCGGCAGCCTGTTCATCCCAGCCTTCGCCGTGCTGATCGCCGACTTTTTCCTGATCCAGCGTGGCCAGTACGCGGTCGACGACCTGCTCAGCGAGGAAGGCGGTCGCTACCGCTATGTCGCCGGCTTCAACCCGGCGGCCTTCGCTGCCTATGGCCTGGGCGCGGTGCTGGCCTACTACTGGGGCTGGGTCTCGCCGCTGGCCTGGGGCGCCTCGCTGCCGGTGTTCCTGATCACCGCCGCCAGCTACACCGTGCTGCGCCGCTGGGTGCTGGTGCCGCGCGCGCGTCTGGCCTGATCGCCCACCCCGGTACAGACTGCAGAGGCCGCCGCAAGGCGGCCTTTGTGCAAGGAGCTGTCATGAAGATCGTCAGTAAAGACCGCTGGTTCGAGGTGCAACACCTGGAAGATGGCGTACGCCTGATCCACGAGCCCTACGTGCGGCCCTTCTACCGCTGCAACCTGTGGCACATCAGCGGGCGCGAGCGCGATGTGCTGGTGGACTCCGGCTCCGGCCTGGTCAGCCTGCGCGAGCAGCTGCCCTGGCTGACCGACAAGCCGCTGCTGGCCGTGGCCAGCCACA
This sequence comes from Pseudomonas sp., assembly GCA_038147895.1. Classification (GTDB taxonomy): domain Bacteria; phylum Pseudomonadota; class Gammaproteobacteria; order Pseudomonadales; family Pseudomonadaceae; genus Aquipseudomonas. The sequence goes on along the minus strand of JAYQUJ010000003.1, from coordinate 709 downwards.
CCCACTTCGACCATATCGCCGGCCACCACGAATTCGCCGAGCGCCTGTGTCACCCGGCCGAGGCTGCCATCCTCGCCGCGCCGGACGGCGACAACACCCTGGCCACCGCCTTCGTCGGCGACGAGATGTTCGAGGCCCATCCGGACTGCCCGCTGTGCTACGCCGAATACCGGGTGAAGGCCGCACCAGCCACGCGCCTGATCGAGGAAGGCGATGTGCTCGATCTCGGCAACCGCGTGCTGCAGGTACTGCACACTCCCGGCCATTCACCCGGCGGCATCAGCCTGTGGGAAGCCAGCACGCAAACCCTGTTCTCTGGCGACATCGTCTACGACGGCCCGCTGATCGAAGACGCCTACCACTCCAACCTGGCCGACTACGCCGCCAGCCTCGAACGCCTGCGCCGCCTGCCGGTGCGCAGGGTGCACGGCGGCCACTTCGCCAGCTTCTCCGGCGAGCGCCTGCGTGAGCTGATCGACCAGTGGTTTGCCAGGCATCCCTGACCAGCCAAACGCCGCGACACCCCCAGACAGCACCAAACCGTAGGAGGGGCCTTGGCCGCGACCCAGGCCACGCGAAACCCGTCCAGTCGCGGCCAAGGCCCCTCCGACAGGAAGCTTGCAGGCCCAAAAAACCCGGCCTGAGGCGGGGTCGTGCGCCGCATGACCCTTGAGGCCTGCCGCGTTTTCACACCCTCGGCGGTGCCGAG